>NZ_JAAFGM010000014.1 GCF_012931985.1 Candidatus Roseilinea sp. NK_OTU-006 | reverse complement strand
AGCGGCAGCCTGCCGGTGACGGCGCGGGTGACGGACACGCTGGCGGTGAGCGCGACGCTGCTGAGCGCGACGCCGGGCTACGCGCAGAGCGGGCAGACGCTGGTGTGGAGCAATGTGGTGGTGCCGGCCGGCGGCACGGTGGTGCTGACGGTGACGGTGCGGGCGGGCAGCGGGCCGCTGCCGGGCGGCTACGTGCTGAACAACAGCGTGACCATCGGCGCGCACGATGGTGAGATCACGCGCAGCGCGCCGGCGGTGGACGTCGCGCCGTGGCGGGCGTATGTGCCGGCGGTGATGAGACCGTAAGGGTGCGTTGCGTTGTTGGGGCGCGCCTTGTGCGTGCCCGTTTCCCATGCGTTGGGACGCGCGTTGGGGTTCAAAGGGCGGTCGTGCATGACCGCCCTTTGCTCTTTTCAAGCCGGAGTAGAAGGTTCGCTGTTGGGCAAAACGGCGTGCGGCTGGCGTGTCTCAGGGTGCTGAAGCGCCTCCAGCCAGCCGGCCACTTCGTCGGCGCGATAGTGTTCGAGCGTGCGAAGGTCGCTCAGGCTAAGCTGGGCAAGCCGGCCCGCCTCGACCCAATCACCCTGATAGGCCTGAACGCGCGCCAGCCCAAAGCGGTGAAGCGCAGCCAAATCTGGGTAGTAATTCTGCCCGGCAATTTCCAGGCCGTGTGCAAAGATTGCGCCGGCCTCGGCGATCTGGCCCTGTGCCAGGCAGCACTCGCCCAACTCGACTCGCACGCTGGCCTTGTGCCAGGTCAGCCTGTTTTGCTCAGCCAGTTGAAGCGCCTGAAGCAGATGGCTGTGTGCTTGTTCCCAGCGTTTCTGCCGCATGTTCAATACACCGAGCGCGTGTTCCACCAGCGTCAGGTTGTGCAAACTGGCCAGATCATGGGCAATCGCGCGCGCCTCCTCGTAGTAGGCCTGGGCTTGTGCGTAGTCGTGTTTGTCCACGGCGATCACACCCAGCGCGATGAGCGCGTAGGCGATGCGATCGCGAAAGTCAATCTGTCGCGCCAGGGCCAGGCCGGCCTGCAGATGCCGGCTGGCCTCATCGTGGTCATTGCGCTGCCGCAGCAAAGCACCCAGATTAAGCAGTGCGTTGATCTCTGCCACCGGCTGCCCAAGCGCGTGGGCCAAACTCGCGCTTTGCACGAGAGTGGATTCGACCTCGTCATGGCGGCCGAGCTGGCCCAAGGCGGCTGTGCGTGTGTGTAGAATCTGTAAGCGCAACGCAGCCTGGTCCGGGGAGGGAGTCAAGTCAAGCGCCTGATCACAGATTTCTACGGTTTGCCGGGCGTTGCCGGCCAGCCAATGCGCCTGCGCCAGTGTTGCCAGCGCAGTCGGCAGCGCCTGCGGCGCTTCAGAGCGGGCATATTCAACCGTTTGTTGAAGCTGTGCAATCGCGCCGGCCACGTCATGATGCCAAAGCAACACCCGTCCGCGCTGAATATCAAGCTGGCAGCGCTCGGCCGGCCCGTGTAAGTGGAGCTGCCGTTCGGCCACATTCAGCAGGCGCTCAGCCAGCGCGCGCACCCCACGTCGATCGAGGCAGTCGAACAATGTCTGACAGAAGTGCGCGGCTGCCTCGGGCCAGTCCAGGTCAACAGATATCTGAGCAGCGGTCAGGGCGGCTGTCCATTGTGCGGGGGTCAGCGGGCATTGAGCCGGCGAGTACACCACGCGCATGGTGTGTTCAACCAGCGCGCGGCGGGCGCGCTCGCTGATGTGCGCCTGGGCTGCGTGTGGCTCGACCAAGCGCCAGTCGCGGATGGCCGCGTGAATGCTGTAAGAACCGTTGTCATGCTGGATCAAGCCGCTATCCACCAATCGGTCAAGGGTAGCCAGGGCTGATGGGGTGTCGGCGATGACCGCGCGCAACACACTCAGGGCTGTCTCTTCATCAAAGACGGCTGGTTTGGCCGGCAATTCACACAGAGCCAGAAGTCCTTGACGGTGCGCCTCGGGCAGAATGGACACGCTCAGCGCAATGCTTTCGCTCAGTGAGGCGTTGCCTGCTGTCAGACGATCTGTGCCCAACGGTAGGCGCAAGGCCAGGCGTGCCTTCGCGTCGCGCAGGGCCTTCAGCGCGGCTGCCACGCGGCGCGGCTGGCCGGCGTGAGATTCGTGCCGCAGATAGTGCCCGACCAGGGTGAGCGCCAGCGGTAACCCACCGCATGCTTCGGCCAGCGCGCGCATGTCGTCGTAGTGGTCGGCCAGCAAGCCGGGCGCAAGATTGTCCAGCAGTAACAGACTGTCTTCCAAGCTCAGATCAGGTATAGCGATACACCCGCGCGCCTCGGCGAAATTGACGGCCAGTTCGGGCAGTGTGGTGGAGAGCAAGTAAACACATTGCGCGTTGCCCACGAGCAGCGGCTCGACGTGCGCCATGTCCCAGACATCATTGAGCGCCAATGCCAACCGCCGTGTGCCGAGCGCCTGACGCACGATTTGCGCGCCTTGGTGCGGCGTCTTGGAGTGTTCGAGGTCGTGCAGGCCGACGCCAAGCGCTTGGCCCCACTCTGTCAGGATTGCCGATAGGTCTGGTTGTGGGCCAAGGGTAGCCCACAGCACGCCGTCGGGATAGTGCTTCCTGAGAAAGGGGGCGCTCGCGAGATGCGCCAGCAAGGCGCTTTTGCCGCTGCCCGGCAGACCGTGAAACGCCAGCCGGCGGCATCCAAACGTCAGCAGCGAGTCGGCCAGTTCAAGCAGCGCCTGGCGCCCGACGAACGGCCCGTGCGGGGCCGGGGCGGTATTGAGTGGGCCGGCCGGGGATGGCGCATCCGCCCTGCGCAACAGATCGCCCAGCGCGTCGAGCGCTTGTTGTAACGCGCGCCGGCAACTGACTGCCTCGACGCACAACATGCGCGCCACGTCCTCAAGCGCGCGACCTTCCAGATAGTGTTCGGTCAGTGCGATATAGCCGCGCCAGGCGCGGTCAGGGGGTGTGGTGGGTGCGCCGGCCGGCCGCAGACGTGCAATCGCTTCCAGCACGATTCCACGCAGAGCAGTTGGGGCGTCTTCTCCGCGTGCCTGCCGGCGTTGAGCAACAATTGGGCTGCGCGCCAGCGGATGCGCATTGAGTTCGGCCGGGTTGTGCCACGCGCGCAGCAAGCGACGCAGCGATTTGCGCCCATAGATGTCCTCTACGGCATCTTCTGCGCCGGAGCGTCTTGGCAGGGTCTTGCGGTGCGTCGTATGGTTTGTGGCCATTTTGTTGGCGCAATCAGTCATCCCCGCACGACACTCATTGTAGACCAATATCCTGAGAAGTGGGGGACATACGCCGCGCACGAGGGGAAACCATTCGTTGCCGCGGCGCGTCGGCGAGGGGGCAACGCCTGAGTGCAAATTGTGATCAAACTGTGAGCAAAATGCGCTGGACATTCTGCACGCTATTTGACAGCATATTTTTTATCGCATGAGTTGGCTTGCTCAAACCCAACGTGTTATTCCGGACGTGAAGATGAAGAACATACTGATTTTGGTGTCACTGGTGCTGGCAGCATGTAGCACAGCAGCCGGCGCGTCGCTGATGGCAAACGCGTCGTCCACTGTGCAGGCGGGGCGCGCCGGGCCGGCCCAGGGACCGACTGTCGTGCCGCGCGCGTGGGCGCCGCTGGTTGGGGCTGCCGTCACCGACACGCGGCCTGTGTTGAACAAGTGGGCGTTGTGGACGAACGGCGCGCAACTGCGCGGCGCGGACATTTGGCAACGCATTCGCGTGCCTGCCCTGGACCAAAACTATCTGGGGGATGGCTACATCGGCCCGCCCTATTCCCAGCAAGACTTTAACCGCCTGGCGCAGTTGGGCGCGAACTATGTGGTGCTGTCGGTGCCCGGCCTGTTCACCGAGCGCCCGCCCTATCAGCTCGATGTCAATGCGCAGACGCATCTGGATCAACTGCTAGAGCAAGCGCGGCTGGCCGATCTGTTTGCGGTGATTGCCTTTCGTACCGGGCCGGGGCGCAGCGACTTCACGTTTTACCGCGACGGCGCCGGGGTGTGGTATCCGCCGGAGTTGCTGATCGAAGATGTATGGACTAACCAAGCGGCGCAGGATGCTTGGGTGCAGATGTGGCGGCACACGGCCCAACGCTATCGGGGACATCCGGTGGTGGCGGGCTACGAGATCATGGTGGAGCCGAACGCGGATGAAGTGGCGTTGGACATCTACGATCCGCAGCAGTTCTATCCGCAGTATGCCGAGACGACGTATGACTGGAACCGCATGCACCGGCCCATTGTGCAGGCGATTCGCGAAGTGGACGCCGATACGCCCATTCTGTTGAGCGGGATGGGCTGGGGGTCGGTGTTTTGGTTGCCATATTTGCAGCCGGTGACGGCGACCCGCGTGGTGTATGCGGTGCATCAGTACATGCCGTTTTTGTACACGCACCAACCGGTCGGCGCGAACCGGCCTTACCCAGGTGTGTTTGATGTGGACTGGGACAACCAGCCGGACACGTTCAACTGGGGATGGATAGCGAACTATTTCAGCCGGCTGGACACATTTGCTGCGCAGCATCCAGGTCCGCAAACCGTGAGCGAATTTGGGGTGTCACGCTGGTCGCCGGGCGCAGCGGACTTTATGCGCGACCAGATGGATGACTTCGAGCGGCGCGGCATGAATTATGCGATCTGGGTGTGGGACTCGACCTGGGAGCCGTGGCGAACCTGGGGCAGCAAGGCAATGAATTATCTGTTTGGGCCGGACCCGGCCAACTACACCGAAGTGCCGAACGCCACGATGACAGTGATTGTGCAGGCATGGGGGCGCAACACATTGCGACCGTCGCAGTTTAGGCAGCCCTAACGTATGCCTGTGGGTGACAAGGGGAATCGAATTGACGATGTCCGGTTTTGGCCCTGATTTTGTCCTATTTGTGACCTTGCGCTGCCACGCCTGAAGGTATTAGATTGTCGCGTGATGGCTGCGCAGGCGGGCCATCGCTCAAAGATGTGCAGCGGTTGCGCTGCTAAGAACAGGCTAGATATGCCGAAGGAGGTAAAAGCAATGCAAACGCGACGACGATTGGGTTTAGTGTTGGCCGGCGGGGTGCTGCTGGCCAGTGTGTGGGGCGCGACGCCGGCCCGGCCGGCGCTCTCGGCGCCCCAGGCGCCGGCGGCGTCGGCCACGTTGTATCCGGGCGGCTCTGTGGTGAGCGGCTACCTGGAGACAATCTGGGGTGGCTCAGGCAGCGCACGCGTGCTTGCCCCTCAAACTTTCCTGTTTGGGAACGGCATTCCTGCGCCAGACTTGAACATCCAGGCGCTGCAAGGGGGCGGCAGCAACTCCTGGCGGGCAACGAATATCTCAGGTGGATCGGTACAGTTCACCGGTGGCGCCTTGCGGATTTACTCGCCGCCCAGCGGTCAAACCGGATGGCACTTTTCAACAGCATACAACGCAGCAGCCTGTTTTGGCGGATGTTTGGGTGGCGCAACGGGCGTCTCGATTCTGGGAACGCCCAATCTCGTTCTACAGTATCGGTTAAATACTGGAGACTTGATCCTTGGCAATGGATCCATTACCGTCTTTGGAGTCAATCAGGTGCATCTTTCCCCAGCACGATGGGTGGCGGTAGAGGTGATGGTGCCAAACGCCGGATTGGTGCAAGCCCGCATGCGTTGGGATGCAGGAGGTTTAGTTCAAGCGTCTGCTCCAGTGGATGCCTGCCCGAATTACGCAACATATGGTGTTGCTTACCGTCTGGCAGTCAATGGGAATGGCAGCGTAGATGGCTATGTTCGTTGCGCTAACGCTGTGGTCAATGACTGGGATGCTTACGGCGGTACTAAGATGGAGCAATACGTCGGCACAGCTCCGGCCGGCACGCTGCTGGTTGGCTCCGGATATCTGGTCAATGTGAATGCCTATGGCGGACAAACCTCGGCTACTCAGATGACGCTCAATTACCTGAAAAATCTCAACTCGGCCGCAGCCACTAGTTCGGGCCAATATGCCAGCTCGGTGATAGATGGCGGTTTCGGCGCGCAGTGGACATCGGTTACCTGCTCAGGGGTGCAAACCTACGGCAGTGGCGCCGGCAACTTGGATGTGTATTATCGAATCTGGGACAGCGCTGCGCCAGGCTGGAGCTACCTGGGCACATGCAACAGCGATGGGACGTTGAGCATCCCCGGTGCGCCACGCGCGCGTTACTTCCAAGCCTTGTTTGGGTTGAACGAAGGGAGCAATGGATATCGCCGGCTGGGCGGCGCATCGGTGAACTACAACCCAGACACAACTGCGCCGACATGCACGGTCAGCCCTGCTCCGAATCCAGGATCATGGGTGAGCGGCAACACGAGCGTGACGGTGACCTGCACCGACAACGAAGCGTTGATGCCGAATGGGTCTGCCTCGCAGAACTATGGTCACACATTGAACCCTAACCAGGGGGGGCAAACGGTGAGCGGCACGGCGTGTAACCGGAACAACACGTGCGTGAACTACTCTTATTCGCCCTACAACCGCGACAGCGCTGCGCCCAACGCGCCGAGTCTGAGCCTGAGTGGGTTCAGTGCGGGGAGCTGGAATCCGAGCACGCTGAACGTGGGGAACAATGGGGACAACGGGCCGTCTGGCGTGAGCGCGATCCAGTGCAGCATCAACGGCGGGGCGTGGGGCGCGTGTCCGAGCAATGTGAGCGGCTACGGGCATGGGACGACGATTGTGGCGCGCGCGGTGGACAACGCCGGCAACGTGAGCGGGAACAGCAACACGGTGACCATCCAGCGCGACACGCAGGCGCCGGCCACGGCGATCGGGGCGATTACGCCGGAATACCGCAACACGCCGCCGCAACTGTTCTACGCGCCCACCGGCGACGGCGGCAGCCCGTTCAGCGTGGTGCGCTTGCTGCGCCGCGCCGGCCCAACCGATCCGTGGACGGACAGCGGCGCGCTGAGCAACGGCATGAGCTGGACGCCGCCGGGGCAGGGGCGCTGGTATGTGGCGTCGAAGGTGACGGACGAGGCGGGCAACGTCGAGGCCGATCCAGGCGGGACAACCGACGATGCAACGTTCTTCTACGACACGGTGGCGCCAAACGCGCCGGCGGTGTTGAGCGTGGGGCCGGCCAACAGCCGCACGCCGAACGTGACCTGGAGCGCAAGCGCCGATCCGGGCGAGCCGGCCACTGGGTCTGGGGTGCAGACATATCGGGTGTTCATCCTGCGCCCGGACAACAGCATGGTGACGCAGTATGACGTGACGGCGCCGACGACAAACGGGACGGTGAATGTGGCGCTGGACGATGGCAATTACATCGCGCGGGTGGTGGCGATTGACCGGGCGGGCAACCAGAGCGCGGCGAGCGCGAGCTACCCGTTCAGCGTGGATTCCACATCGGTGTTTGCGGGGCGGGTGTATAGCGACGTGGCGCCGCTGGGGCAGTATGGGGGCGAGAGCGGCGTGGCAGCGGTGCCGGTGACGCTGACGCAGCCGACGAGCGCGATCAGCACCACCACGACCGACGCGCTGGGGAACTACAGCTTTGGTGGGCTGGAGGCGACCGGGTATTACACGGTCAGCATCGAGACGCCGGCCGGCTATGTGCGGACGACTCCGGATCAACGGCGGCGGCTGGCGGTGATCGGCAGCGACTTCACAGACATTCACTTTGGGCTGCGCTACATCGGCAACCAGGACACACAGTATCTGTGGGTGGATGCGCAGTGCGAGGATGGACAGCCGTTCCCGCTGGCGCCGTTCATGGTAGAAGGGCCTGGGCTGAACACGCTGGAAGCGACCGATGGCGGGGGCGGCTGGGCGACAGAGGTGAGCCAGCCTGGGGTGTATACGGTGACGCTGATGGATGCGGGGCTGGAGTTGGTGGCGCCCGGCAATGTCAACCCGGTGGCGGTGACGGTGCCGGCGGGTGGTTCGGGCGGGGCGGCGTTTGTGCTGCGCTGCTCGGAGATTGCAGATGGCCGCGGGGGAATGGTGGTGCGGCTGTACAACGCGGACAACCCGGCAGCGACGGCGAGCCTGTTTGCCGGCCAGGCGGTGACGGCCAGCAACGGGGTGAGCGTGCTGGTGGGCACGACGAACGCGGCCGGCTACGTGACGTTCACAGGGCTGATCTCCGGGACGTGGGTGGTGACGGCGCCGCAGCTTAGCGGGCAGGCGCTGGTGGCGCCGGGGTGGCAGGCGTATGTGCAGGCGGTGAACGTGGTGGCGCCGCTGGCCGGTCATGTTCGGTATGGCTATCGCGCGCAGAACGACGCCACGCCGGTGGCGAAGGTGAGCGAAGACCTGGATGCGAACGGCGGGTTGTACGTGGGCGACGCGGTGCGCTACACGCTGGCGGTGACGAACAACACAGGGATCACGCTGACCAACGTGCGCATCACCGACGTGCTGCCGGTGGGTCTGCAGTTCAACGGCATCGAATCGGTGACGCCGGCGGGGTGCAACGCCGGGGAGTCGAGCGGCGTGGTGCTGGGTTTGTGTCCGGCGCTGGGGTCTGGCCAAGCGATGCGGGTGGTGTTCACGGCGACGGTGACGGCGGCGGGGCAAAACATTACGAATACCTTTACGTGGAGTGCGGATGAGTTGGCCGGCGAGCAGCCGGGCGGCAGTTGTGTCAACGCCCCGTGCGGCAGCGCTCAGCCGGAGCCAAAGGCGCGGCTGAACAAGCGAGGCGAGGACATCACCAGCAACGATGGGTTCTTCACAGGCGACACGCTGCGCTATACCCTGCGCTTCACCAACACCATGGCCATTACGCAGACCAACGTGCGGATCACCGATGTGTTGCCGATCCAGCTCACGCTGGCTGGTGTACAGCCGCCGGCGACCTGCACCGACCAGAGCAGCGGGAACACGGCTGCTGTGCTGTGCCCTGAGGTAGCACCATCGGCGGGTGTGGTCGTGGTGATTACGGCGACGGTCAATGCCTCTGCCGCCGGCCAGACAATCACCAACACGTTTACGTGGAGCAGCGATCAAGGCAATGGCAACCTGCCGGGTGGATGTGTGAATGCGCCGTGTGACAACGACGATCCCTACTGGCCTCCGGAGCCGCCGATTGGGCCGTTGCAGGCCGACAAAGTGGCTGAGGACGCGACCGACAACGGCGGGCTGTATGTGGGCGACACCGTGCGCTACACGCTCACGGTGACCAACACCAATGCGATCACGCTGACCAACGTGCGCATCACCGACAGCTTGCCGGCCGGTCTGGTGTTGGTAGCGGTGGAGAGCGTGAGCGCCGGGTGCACCGATCAGAGCACGGGCAACACAGTGCAGATACTGTGTGCTGCGTTGTCTGCAGGCGACACAGCCCGCGTGGTCTTTACTGCGCATGTGCAACCCGAGGCGGCAGGGCAGACGTTGGTCAACCGCTTCCGTTGGACGGCGGAGCAATGGCCGTTGCCCGATAATGTGTCGAACGACTGCGCGAATGCGCCGTGCGGCAGCAGCGATCCACAGCGGGGCAGCACCGGGCGCAAGCTGGGCGTGGGTGAACTGAGCGAGAATGCGCCGGTGACCTACACGTTGGCGGTGACCAACCAGACCGGCGTGGCGCTGACGAACTTGCTGATCACCGACGTGCTGCCATCACAGTTACAACTGAGCAGTGTCAGCGTGCCGAGCGGCTGCGTTGACAATAGCGCCGGCAACACGGTTCAGGTGAGCTGCGCCAGCTTGCCGGCCGGCCAGTCGGTGGAGGTCACAGTATATGCCGTTGTGGTGAGCGCCACCGGGACTGTGGTCAACAGCTTTACCTGGACGGCGGACAACTTGGGGCCGGATAGGCCGGTGGAGTGTTGGGACTTGCCGTGCGACAGTGAGGACCGGCCCGACTTGGACAATATCGAGACGGCCAAGGTCGGCAGTGCAGCGATGGCGCGGGTGGGCGAGCTGATCACCTACACCTTGACGCTGAGCAACAGCGGGAACGTGACCGCGACGGCCACGGTGACCGACGTGCTGGACGGACGGCTGACGTTGGAAGCAGCCTCTCCGACGCCAGACGCGACTAGCGGCGGTGTGCTGGTGTGGCAGAACGTGAGCGTGCCGCCTGGCGAGCAGGTAGTGATGACGGTGACGGTGCGCGCTGGGGCGAATACGTCGCTGGCCCAGTCCTACACGGTGGTCAACGCGATGCAGGTGAGCTACCGCAACACCGCGTTGACCCGTCAGGCAGGCGAGGTCGAGATCATGCCGTGGCGCGCCTTCATACCGATTGCCATGCGTCCACCAGAGCTGACGCCGCGTGTGTATCTGCCTGTTGTGTTACACCCGATGCAATAAATAAGGCGTGCCCACCAAACGGGGCGGATGTCTCTTATCCGCCCCGTTTGGTCTGTGCTGCAAAACCGATCTTCGCAATGTCACCCTTACACCAAAAGGAGCGAGAGCGAGTAAGATGTGGCAACACACAACAGTGAATCATCACTCGTTTGCCGCTCAAATCGCTGTGTGCTTTGGCGCCGGCATGTTGGGCCGATGAAGACAGGGGCTGGCCATGAAGATTCGCGCACAAGTGGGCTTTGTCCTGATAAGTTCTTGGCTGGTGTGCGCTGCGTTGTTCGTCGCAGCGATGGCGGATCGCGCCTGGCCGGCCCAACCGGCCTCCGCCGGCCCGCCGCTCATGGATGCCAGGCGCGTCTGGGCCGCCGCCGCAGATACAACGCTCACGCCGCGCGCCTGGCTGCCGATTGTGCAGCATGACGCGGCCGGGCCGACGCCCACACCTACGCCGACCCCGACGCCGACGAACACGCCCACGCCCACGCCGACGCCAACCAACACCCCAACGCCCACCCCGACGCCGACCAACACCCCAGCCGGCGCGACATATGCGTTGCGTTTCTTCGGCACCGGCAGCGGCGACATTGATCGCGTCAAAATCCCCATGAGCAACACGCTCGGCGTCTCGTTGCCGGTCAACATCGGCGCTGCCGACTTCACGCTGGAGTTTTGGTTGCGCTTCGCCCCCGGCGAGAACACCAGCGGCACGTGCAACGAGGGCGAGGACGCCTGGATCAACGGCAACATCATCTTCGACCGCGACATCTTCGGCGCGCCCGACTACGGCGACTTTGGCGTCTCGCTCTACGGCGGACGGATTGCCTTCGGCGTGCACAACGGCAGCGCCGGCTACAGCATTTGCAGCACGACCACCCTGGCGGCCAACCAGTGGCACCACATCGCCGTCACCCGCCGCACGACCGGCGAAATGCGCATCTTCATCAACGGCGCGCTGTCGCGCAGCTACAACGGGCCGGCGGGCAACATCTCGTATCGCGTGGGGCGCAGCGTGCCCTGGCCCAACGAGCCGTATCTGGTGATCGGCGCGGAGAAGCACGACTACGACCCGAACACGTATCCGTCGTTCAGCGGATGGGTGGATGAAGTGCGCATGTCGAACGTGGTGCGTTACACGGGGGCGTTCACGCCGCCTAGCGCGCCCTTTGCGCCGGACGCAAACACCGTGGGCTTATATCACTTTGACGAGGGCAGCGGGACGACGGTGCTGGATAGCTCCGGCGCCTCCGGCGGGCCGAGCCACGGCCAGCGCCGGGTGGGCGGGCCGAACAACGGGCCGGTTTACGACGCCCTTGTGAAACGTTTTTGAGCACAACGTAATCCAGGCTTCAGCCTGCGCCACTGCAACGTAGCACGGGCGTAACCCAGGCTTGAGCCTGTGAAGCCTGTAAAAGGCTGAAGCTGAAGCTCGTGTTACAGTCTGTGGCGTCGCCAACAAGCTAAGAGTTCGCTCATGAGCGAGACGTTTTACCGTCGTAACTTGCCACACTACCATCCGCCGGATGCCACATACTTTGTCACTTTTCGCCTGGCGGGCAGTCTGCCGCAGCAGGTTCTCGAACGCCTGCGGCAAGCATACGAACAAGAAGAGACCTTGCTACGGCAGCGTCTTCAAGGTCAACTCCTGGGTGAGGAAATCTACAAACTCCAAAAGCAAATCTTTGCCCGCTACGATGCCGCTCTCGACCAAGCCGCCAGCGGACCTCATTGGCTTGCTGACCCATGCCTGGCAAACGTCGTCGCTCGTGAGATCCGCGCCTTGCATCCGACGCACTATGCCCTGTTAGCCTATTGCATCATGAGCAACCATGTCCACCTCCTACTCGACTTACAGGGTATCCCTGATCCGCCGCGCCTGGCTTCAGGCCAACACCACACACCCTTGAACCATGCCTTGCGCTTGCTCAAGGGTCGCACGGCGCGATTTTGTAATCAGATGTTAGGCCGCAGTGGACCATTCTGGAACCCGGAGAGTTACGATCACGTGGTTCGAGACAAAAAAGAATGTGAGCGCATCATTGCCTACATCATCAACAACCCCGTCAAAGCCGGCCTGGTAAAACATGCAGACGATTGGCCTTTCACCTATGTTGCAGAGACGTAACGCAGGCTTCAGCCTGCTACGACCTGCGACAGCCTGTTACAGGCGCGCGGCATGACGCAGAACTCCGGCCTGTTGCGAGCAATGGGCACGCCGGCTAAAGCCGATGCTACGACCTGCGACAGCCTGTTACAGGCGCGCGGCATGACGCAGAACTCCGGCCTGTTGCGAGCAATGGGCACGCCGGCTAAAGCCGATGCTACGACCTGCGACAGCCTGTTACAGGCGCGCGGCATGACGCAGAACTCCGGCCTGTTGCGAGCGATGGGCACGCCGGCTAAAGCCGGTGCTACGACCTGCGACAGCGCGTTACAGGCGCGCGGCATGACGCAGAACTCCAGCCTGTTGCAAGCGATGGGCACGCCGGCTAAAGCCGATGCTACGACCTGCGACAGCCTGTTACAGGCGCGCGGCATGACGCAGAACTCCAGCCTGTTGCAAGCGATGGGCACGCCGGCTAAAGCCGATGCTACGACCTGCGACAGCGCGTTACAGGCGCGCGGCATGATGCAGAACTCCGGCCTGTTGCAAGCGATGGGCACGCCGGCTAAAGCCGGTGCTACGACCTGCGACAGCCTGTTACAGGCGCGCGGCATGACGCAGAACTCCAGCCTGTTGCAAGCGATGGGCACGCCGGCTAAAGCCGGTGCTACGACCTGCGACAGCGCGTTACAGGCGCGCGGCATGACGCAGAACTCCAGCCTGTTGCAAGCGATGGGCACGCCGGCTAAAGCCGGTGCTACGACCTGCGACAGCGCGTTACAGGCGCGCGGGCTGGAGCCTGTGTCACGGTCTACCACGAACACGTGATAATGGGCAAGAACAAATGAAGAAAATCAGCCTGCTGGCCTTATTGGTCTTTTCGGTCCTGTTGGGGTTCCGCATCGTGATGAGGGATGCCTCCGCTGTTGCTCCAGCTCAGGCAACACCTACCCCATCGCTGCTTTACCTGCCTCTGACACTAAAGAGCGGCGGCGCGATCACCGAATGGAACCAGCACGCCCACGACGCTCAGCGCACCGGCTATGCGCCGCAAGCGCCGGCCTACCCTTGGAAGCTGCGCTGGATTTGGAACGGCGTGTCGCCCAGCGGCGGCGTGAGTAAAGTGACCACCGGGGGCACGCTGCCACGCAATGTCCAGCCGGTTACCGGCGAGGGGCGAGTATATATCGCCGCCGGCAACGACGGCGTGTTTGCCCTCAGCGAAACCACCGGCCAGCAGCTCTGGCAGCGCAACGGCATCGGCGATGTGCGCTCCACCGTCGCCTACGACCCCGACACGCAATCCGTCTTTGTCGTCTCGGCCAACGGCCGGCTGTATAAACTGCGCGCCTCCGACGGCACAGTGCTTGCCCAGTTCATCACCGACCAGGCCAATGCATTGCCGTTGCCGCCGGCCCTGTTCGGCGACCGTGTCGTGTTTGCGATGGGCCGGCGCGTCCATGCCGTGAACAAGCTCACCCTGCAGGGCGTCTGGACCCACACCGTCGCCAGCACGCTCACGGTGGCCGTGCCGCCGGCCTACTCGCCCTCGCGAGACCTGATCTTTGTCGCCACCGAGCCAGACCTGTTCGTGCGCGCCATCCGCAACAGCGACGGCGGGCAACAGTGGGCCAGCCGGCCCGTGCCTGCCGGATGCAACTTCGGCGACCCAACCCAGTTCCGTTACGGCTGGCCGGTGGTGGCCGAGAACGCCGGCTATGTGCTGGTCAAGGTGCGCCTGCCCTGGCAACGGTTGTGGATAGACTGGCCACAGACCAATGCCGGCATGCGCCAGTTGTTGCAGGATAACCCTTGCCACCGCGCGCTGTTTGCGCTGGACCTGGACGATGGCGGCGTCCCCTTCATCGCCAACGTGGGGCATGGCGGCTACGGCGACAACGATTACCTGCCGATGGGGCCGCAGCCGGTGGTTAAGCGCCTGCCCAGCGGCAAAGACGTGGTGTACATCATCATTCGCGCCAAACATGCGTACGACGAGCGCTGGGATTCGCACTTTGGCGAGATGGTGCTGGACAGCAGCACGGTGAGCGGTTTGCAGGCCGGCGACGTGCGTTTCATCGCCTTCGACTGGCCGCCCGGTGATAGCAACCCTTACCTGCTCACCGACGAGCAGCCCAACGTCAGCGTGGCCGGCGACTACCTGTTTGGCGGCCACTGGGAGGCCGGCTTCGCGTTGCGCATCCTCGACCGCTCCGACGTGCGCGGCAGCTTCAGCAACAAGATCACCTCGCAGCGCCTCTCGACCGTAGCCACGTCGCAGGATGTCGGCGGATGCACCTTCAATGCCGCCACGCACTACTGCGCCGCTGGCCTGTACAACACGCGCCCCTACGACTTCGGCTTCTACATCTACTACGGTCAGGGTTCGGTGTACGACCAGTACTGGAGCGAGTACGCCACCTGGGTGGTGAGCAACGATGCCCTCTACTTCCGCAGCGCCGATGGCGCGATCGTGGCGCTCACCAGCGGCAACCCGCAGATGCCCATGGCGCAATCTGCAGATCACGTGCGCGATGTCCATCGCACCGTCAACACCCCATCGCCATATCTGCAATCCCAAATCTCAAATCCGAAATCCACAATAGACTATGCCGAAGCGCGCGCTTGGGCCGGCCAGACGGTGACGGTGACCGGCGCGCTGCGCTACGTGTTCAACAACGGCAAGCAAGTGTTGCTCGGCTTCAGCAACCCGCATCAGGGCAGCTTCAAGGCGATCATCGCCCGCGAGCACTGGCGCAACTTCCCCGCTCCGCCGGAGCAGATGTATCGCGTCGGCCAGTGGGTGGCGATTGTGGGGACGATCGGCTGGTATCAGGGCGACCCGGCGATTCGCGTCGCCAAGCCCCAACAGGTTCAACAGATTCGATAGTGTGTCACAGATGTCTCGCCTACGCCATTACGGCGCATTCTTGGCAGCGCTGCTGATGCTCGCCGGCGCACAATCGGTGCGCGGCCAGGGCACCACGCTCTTTCTCCCGATTGTGCAGGGGCCGAGCTGCGGCGGGGCGCGCTCGCCGCGCATCAACATCCCCGGCTTCGGCAACGCCGCGATTCCTTTTGCGCAAACGGCGATTGCCTGGTTCGGCCAGCTCTCGCCCGATAGCAACTACGCCGACATCCGCGCGGGCTACAACAACGCACAGCTCTACGTGTACTTTGCCGTGTTCGACCGCCATCTGTGGCACGACACCGCACCCGCGCCGGGCACTTTGACCCAGTGGGATGCCGTGACGCTGCTGATTGACACCGCCGGCGGCAGTGTGCTCTCTGCTTCCTCGTGGCGCTTTGTGGCGCAGCTCTCCGGCGATCCTGATCCGGCCTATCGTGCCGCCTACCGCGGCAACGGGTCGGGCTGGCAGGCGGTGAGCGCATCCTTTCAGGCTGTACCCGGCTGGCGCGGCAATGCGCTCAACGACAACAGCGATACCGACCGCGGCTGGGCGATGGGGTTCACCATTCCATTTAGCAGCCTCGGCTTAAGCGGCCCGCCGGCATTGGGAACGCAATGGCGCATTGCCGCCATCTTGCACGACCGCGACGCCCAGGTCGGCCCGCCGCTGGCCGATCAGCGCTGGCCTTCGGCCATGGCGCCGGACACGCCGCAGTGTTGGGGGTGGTTACGCTTTGGGCTGCCCGCATATGCCACAATCGGCACGCCGAGCGGCTATGCCCTCATCCGCCGCCCTACACAGACCAGCCCGTTGGTGCCCGATGCCGACGTGGGCGGTACAAGCAGCAACCAATGCCCGGGCAATGATGCCTACATCTGGCCGCAATGGGCCAACGCCAATTACGGCAGCGCGCCCGATTTCAACATTCAGAACCAATCGGATGTGGCCGATTGGCCATGCTTTTCCAAGTACTTCATCACTTTTCCGTTGACGGCCATCCCGCCCGGCAAGACGATCCTCTCGGCTACGCTCACCTTGTACCAGTTCGGTAATTCAGGCGGAGCATCAGCGCCATCCTCGTGGATTCAAGTATTGCTGGTAAACGGCGCTTGGCAAGAGCACACCCTCACCTGGAACAACGCCCCGCCCTTCGAGGAGAACGTTGGCGGTGCGTGGGTGCCGCCCATTATCAACTTCCCCGGCTGGCCGGGTGTGCCGCGGGTGTGGAATGTATCCTATGCCGTCGCCACGGCCTACGCGCGCGGCGAGCCGCTGCGCCTGGCGCTCTACAGCGCCGACTCCGATTACCACACCGGCAAATACTTTGTCTCGTCGGATACTGGGGATTGGAACACTGCTGGCCGGCCGCGCTTGGAGGTGTGGTGGCGCGACTGAACCACGCGGCGGTGGCGCGGAGTCGCGTGGGCGTCACAACCTGCGCTTGCCTTTCCGGCAGCGCGCCCTTTTGCCTGGCAAAGGCAACCGGCCAGGTATAGAATTCCTTATCGGTGAAGCGCTTCCGTCTCTTCATCACCTCGGCGCTCTGCCTGGCCATGCTCACGGCCTGGCGGTTGCCCGCGTTACCCGAACCGCCGCCCAGCGTCTCAGCCCGAGCCTGGGCAGCGACTGCGGTTCGAGGTGCCGTTGCCGATGTAATCGTCACACTGCCCGGCTACCCCGACCTTTCACCCTCTCGCGCATTGCGCACAAAGCGCGAGAAGACCCGCTTCGTCGTCCGAGCGCTGCAAACGCACGCCGAGCGCGCTCAGGCGCGACTGCGTGCCGACCTCGCCGCGCGCGGCCTCGACTTCTTCTCCCTATGGATCACCAACCAAATCGTCGTCCGGCGCGTAGACCGACCGACGCTGCGTTGGCTGGGAACGCGGAGCGACGTCATCCACGTTGACCTGGACGAGCGAACGCGCGGTCTTGTCAATAATCAGACCCAGCACTGGCGCCCGAAATCTTACGCTACGCTGACCTTTCCTTATTCTCCAACTACAATCGAATGGGGTGTCCAGCGGGTAAACGCGCCACAAGTCTGGGCCATGGGGTACACCGGCCAGGGTATCGTCGTCGCCAACCTAGACACCGGGGTGCGCTGGGATCACGATGCGCTCAAACTCCACTACCGCGGCTGGAACGGCGTCACCGTCACCCACGACTATCACTGGTTTGACGCTGCACCCGAAGACGGCAATCCACCCTCGCTTACGCCGGTGGATCTGAACGGACATGGCACGCACACCACCGGCACCGCGGTCGGCGATGACGGGATGGGCAACCAGATCGGCGTCGCTCCCGGCGCCCAATGGATCGCCTGTCGCAACATGGCCGGCCCAAGCGGCATCGGCAGCGTGGCGCGCTACATCGCTTGCTTTCAGTTCGCGCTCGCGCCAACCGATGTGAACGGCAATTTCCCCGACCCTGACCGCAGCGCCGACATCACCAGCAATTCCTGGGCTTGCGATCCAGCTTACGGCGAGATCGGTTGCGACGTGCCCACTGCGCTCGTCACCGCAACCCAGGCGCTGCGCAATGCAGGCATCATGGTGATCGCATCGGCGGGCAACAGCGGCCCGAGCTGCGAAACGGTGAGGCTCGCGCCGGCCACGCTGGATCAGGCGTTTACGATCGGCGCGACAAACGGCAGCGACGCCATCGCCGGCTTCAGCAGCCGCGGCCCCTCGTGGCTCACCGGGCGCATCAAACCGGATATCGTCGCGCCTGGCGTCGGCGTGCGTTCGGCGTGGTCGTCTTCGACGAACAGCTACGGCTTCTCCAGCGGCACCAGCATGGCTGCCCCCCATGTCGCCGGCGTCGTGGCGCTGCTGTGGTCAGCCGTCCCCGACCTGCGCGGCGAAGTCGAGACGACCGAAATGCTCTTGCGCTCCACAGCACGACCACTTACCAGCAGTGAAACGTGCGGGGGCGTGCCGGGCTCGGCCTGGCCCAACAACACTTACGGCTACGGCCTGGTGGATGCACTCGCTGCCGTGAACGTTGCGTTGAGCGCGCCCGTCGTGACAGCGCCTGCTTTTGTGCCTGTGAACCAGCCTTTCACAGTCGTCATCAGCGCGACCAACATCACGCCGATCACGCGCACCGGCGTTGTCATCTCGAGCAGCCTGCCGACGACCTTGACGCTCATCTCGTCCGAGCCGCCGGGGATAGTGAGCGGCAACGTCATTTCCTGGACTTTCCCCAGCCTCGCGCCGTCGGCCACGCTCACCGTGTCACTGACCGTCAGTGCGGCGCTGCCCGGCCCGATCACGCACCAGGCCTATCTTCGCTTCAACGGGCTGCCGTCGCCCATTCTCGGCAAAACCGCTACGACGATCCTCCTGAATCGCCGGTTGATCTTCCCCCTGATCCGACGCGATTCGGATTAAGGCGGCTATGCGCGATCTATCGCAATGCGAAAGGGGTTGAAGTCGGTCTGTGCGTCGTAGGCATCCACACCCTCGGCGCGCTTGAGCCGGCCGACGAACACATAGGTCACCGGTGTGAACAGCACCTCGATGCCGACCTTGAAGACGTAGTTCGACGCAACGATATCCCACAACACCTCCGCGCTCATCGCGCCGGCGAACGCAACCATCACAAAGAGCAAGGTATCTACGGCTTGACCGACAATCGTTGAGCCGATGGTGCGCGTCCATAGCCAGCGCCCCTGCGTCATGACTTTCATACGGGCCAACACGAAGGCGTTGGAGAATGCGCCGGCCCAGTAGGCGATGAGCGAAGCAAGCACAATGCGCGGTGTGCTGCCAAGCACAGCGTTATACGCTCCCATGCCGACGCGGCTCGACCATTCTGCTTCGCCCGGCAACAAGCCGACAAGCCAAACCGTCAGGCTGAAGAGTGCAGCAGCGATGAAGCCGATCCAAATGACCCGCCGCGAAGCCGAGTAGCCATACACCTCGGTCAGCACGTCGCCGAAGATGTAGCTCAGTGGGAAGAGCAACGTGCCGCCGTCGAAGGTGAACGGGCCGAGCGTGACGATCTTGGCCGACGAGGCCAGGTTACTGATGATGAGCACAGCGACGAACGTGCCGACCACGACGTCGAGATACTTATACGGGCGCATCATTGCAACGAGATCAACCCGACAGCTCGACTACGAGGGCGACCCGACGGGAGGCCAGAAAAAGAGTCGAAGAGTCTTCTGGCAATGACCTACTCTTGCACGCAGTCGCCCACGTACTACCATCGGCGCTGACGAGCTTAACTTCCGGGTTCGGGATGGGACCGGGTGTGACCTCGTCGCTCCAATCACCAGAAGACTCTTCGTTGCGAGCGACACCCTAAAAACTGAATAGGACGCGATGTTGGGGGCGAGCACGATGGGAGCTCATGCGAGAAGTTCGATTTCTCTGCGTCATGTGAGAAACAAGCCAGACGGCCATTAGTATGAGTTGGCTAAACGCCTTGCGGCGCTTACACCGCTCACCTATCAAGCGAGTCGTCTTCTCGCGGCCTTCAGGGGGATCTCATCTTGAGGCGGGTTTCCCACTTAGATGCTTTCAGCGGTTATCCCTGCCGCACATGGCTACCCAGCGATGCTCCTGGCGGAACAACTGGCACACCAGCGGTGCGTCCATCCCGGTCCTCTCGTACTAGGGACAGCTCCTCTCAAATCCCCTACGCCCACACCGGATAGAGACCAACCTGTCTCACGACGGTTTGAACCCAGCTCACGTAACGCTTTAACGGCCGAACAGGCCGACCCTTGGGACCTTATCCAGCCCCAGGATGCGCCGAGCCGACATCGAGGTGCCGAGCGAGGCCGTCGCTGTGGACGCTTGGGCCTCACTAGCCTGTTATCCCCGGGGTAGCTTTTATCCGATTGCCACGACCTTTCCACTCAGCATCGTGGGATCACTAAGCCCGACTTTCGTCCCTGCTCGACGTGTTTGTCTTGCAGTCAAGCTCCCTTATGCCTTTGCACTCAACGGCTGGTTTCCATTCAGCCTGAGGGAACCTTTGGGCGCCTCCGTTACCTTTTAGGAGGCGACCACCCCAGTCAAACTGCCCGCCTGGCACTGTCTCGCGGCCAGATGCATGGCGCGCGGTTAGGGCCAAAACTCCGTCAGGGTGGTATTTCACCGTCGGCTCCACCGAGGCTAGCGCCCCAGCTTCAAAGCCTCCCACCTATCCTACACAGACGAAGTCCTAGCGCAATGCCAGGGTACAGTAAAGCTCCACGGGGTCTTTTTGTCCAGGTGCGGGTAAATGGCATCTTCACCACTAGTTCAATTTCGCCGAGTCCCTCGTTGAGACAGTGCTCCAGTCGTTACACCATTCGTGCGGGTCAGAACTTACCTGACAAGGAATTTCGCTCGGTTCACCTCACTCTGTTTCCAGAGGAGCCGGACTTTATCTTTCTCGCCGTGTGTTCATCTGAGCCGCGATGGCGCGGATCCGTTCGAGACCTTCAGGCGTCAGGTGTTCTCCACGTTCCATGAGCAGCACGACTTTGCGGAATCGCATGAAGTCAATGCGCTTCTTGGTCTTCAGGGGGTGGCGCTCGAAGAAGGGGATCACACGCGCTTTCAACGGTTTGAGTCCGCTTACACGAAACGCCATCCGCCGATCGTGGTTTCGGCGCACCACACCACATCCGAAGAAAGCCTTGAGGGAATACAGAATCTGTATGTCACGCTCATGCTGCACGACGGTGAATTCAGGTAACACCTGAAAGCCCGTCGGCATCTCCAGATGTGGGGTGATGCCCACATCGAAACACCCTTCGCCGTCAACGAATCCCACGACCCATTGCGACTCCAGCTTCGTTCGCGAGACCGAACGTAAAGTCTCTGAGGATTCTTCCATAGATTCTCCTTGGAAGCCTTTCCTGCGGATCGTCCCCATGTCCGTCAGCTTTTGACTGTCGAGCATGTGCTCGTGAGTACTGAGCGGCTGTTGAGGAGTTTCCCGCATATAGTTCGGTTTTACTAAGGCTCGCGCTTGAACCTTAGGACGGTTATAGTTACCGCCGCCGTTCACCGGGGCTTCAGTTCGCAGCTTCGCTTGCGCTGACCGCTCCCTTTAACCTTCCGGCACTGGGCAGGTGTCAGCCCCTATACGTCGTCTTACGACTTCGCAGAGACCTGTGGTTTAGTTAACCAGTCGCTAGAGCCTCTCATCTGCGGCCCACGGAGAGGACATCGAATGACATCGTCTCCGCAGGCTACCCTTCTCCCGAAGTTACGGGTACATTTTGCCTAGTTCCTTAACGAGGGTTCTCTCGTTCGCCTTAGGATCCTCTCCTCGCCTACCAGTGTCGGTTTGCGGTACGGGCGACATAGGGTTATGCTTAGAAGGTTTTCTTGGCAGCTTGGCTCGACGACTTAGGCTTGGGGACCCGCTTCGCTTTCAGGATCAGCGACCGGATTTGCCTGGCCGCCTCATCTCCCTACGACGTTCGCACCAGAACGACCAACGGTCTGGCTCGTCTACCATTCTGCGTCACTCCATCGCACCCTATGCCGGTATCGGAATGTTGACCGATTGTCCATCACCTACGCTTTTCAGCCTCGGCTTAGGCCCGACTAACCCGATGCGGACTGACCTTGCATCGGAAACCTTAGGCATACGGCGATCACGGTTCTCACGTGATTTGCGCTACTCATATCGGCATTCTCACTTCTGCTCGCTCCACCGCTCGTCACCGTACGGCTTCGACGCTCGCAGAACGCTCCCCTACCATCCTTGCGGATCCGTATCTTCGGCGGCATGCTTAGCCCCGCTAAATTTTCCGCGCAGGACCGTTTGACCAGTAAGCTATTACGCACTTTTTAAAGGATAGCTGCTTCTAAGCTAACCTCCTGGCTGTCTGAACAGTCCCACATCGTTTCCCACTGAGCATGCACTTGAGGGCCTTAGATGGCGGTCTGGGTTGTTTCCCTCTCGGCCACGAATCTCATCACCCGTAGCCCGACTCCTGATCTGTGGAGTAACGGCATTCGGAGTTTGATCGGGTTTGGTAGCCTGACGGCCCCTAGCCCGTTCAGTGCTCTACCTCCGTTACTGAACGATCAGGGCTAACCCTAAAGTTATTTCGGGGAGAACCAGCTATCTCGGGATTCGATTGGCATATCACCTCTACTCACAGCTCATCTCATAGTTTTGCAGCCCTAACGAGTTCGGGCCTCCACGAGATATTACTCTCGCTTCACCCTGGCCATGAGTAGCTCATCCCGTTTCGGGTCTAATGCCTGCCACTCAACGCCCTATTCAGACTCGGTTTCCCTACGGCTCCGGCTGTCACTGCCTTAACCTTGCGACAGACATTAACTCGCCGATTCATTCTCCAAGAGGCACGCCGTCAGGCATCCCTGGGAAGGGATAGCCCTCCGACTGCTTGTAGGTGCACGGTTTCAGGTTCTGCTACTCCCCTTGTCGGGGTGCTTCCCACCTTTCCCTCACGGTACTGGTTCACTATCGGTCGCCAAATGTATTTAGCCTTGCGGAGTGGGCTCCGCGGATTCACACCGTGTTAGCGTGTACGGTGCTACTCAGGATCCCTCTCGGCCGTTTCACCTTTCGTCTACGGGACTATCACCCTCTATGGTCTGACTTTCCTGAACAGTTCGACTAGGCTACGCGGTCCTACATTGAGGTCCTACAACCCCGGCCGGCAAGCCGGCCGGTTTGGGCTGTTCCGATTTCGCTCGCCACTACTTTCGGAATACTCTCTTTTCCTCGCCCTACTAAGATGTTTCAGTTCGGGCGGTTCCCTCCATCACACCTATGGATTCAGTGTGAGGTGCCTGGTTCTTCACCAGGCGGGTTTCCCCATTCGGAGACCCCCGGGTCTAGCGCCTAATCACGGCTCCCCGAGGCTTATCGCAGTGATTCGCGTCCTTCATCGGCATTTGGCGCCAAGGCATCCACCATGCACCCTTAGTAGCTTGCTCTCACATGAGGCGGAGAAATTGAATCTCCCGCATTGGGCGATTGTTCATCGCTCCACTGCGCTACATCATGCTTCGCTCGCGCGTGACGCTCACGCGCTTGCGCGTCCTATTCAGTTTTTAAGGTGCCGCTCCAGTCGGAGACTGGAGACTGGCGACCGGCTCGATCGCCAGTCTCTAACCGCCGACTGTGGAGACTAGGGGATTCGAACCCCTGACCTCCCGCTTGCAAAGCGGATGCTCTCCCAGCTGAGCTAAGTCCCCGCCGACTCCGAGGACTCGGTTCGAATCACCCGAAGTAAGGTGGGCGATTCAAGACTCGAACTTGAGACCTTCCCCTTATCAGAGGGATGCTCTAACCAACTGAGCTAATCGCCCTCTCGCTGCGGCTCGCATGCGCGCACCTCAGCAACTAAAAAGTGGCAAAGAAACCCGGGACCGAGTTTGGTCGCGGCCCACACCGTAACGGCCGCGTTTATATTAGGGATTTTCCCTAGTAAAAGGAGGTGATCCAGCCGCACGTTCCCGTACAGCTACCTTGTTACGACTTCACTCCAGTCACCAGCCCCACCTTTGACGGCGCCCTCCTTGCGGTTAGGCTACCGGCTTCAGGTGTTGCCGGCTCCCATAGTGTGACGGGCGGTGTGTACAAGACCCGGGAACGTATTCACCGCACTATGGCTGACGCGCGGTTACTAGCAACTCCGACTTCATGCAGGCGGGTTGCAGCCTGCAATCTGAACTGAGGGTAGTTTTCGAGGATTAGCTCCGCCTCACGGCTTGGCGACCCATTGTTCCTACCCATTGTAGCGTGTGTGTAGCCCCGGACATAAAGGCCATGCTGACTTGACGTCATCCCCGCCTTCCTCCGGCTTGTGGCCGGCAGTCCCGCCAGACACGTGTAACTGGCAGCAGGGGTTGCGCTCGTTAAGGCACTTAAGCCAACATCTCACGACACGAGCTGACGACAGCCATGCAACACCTGTGCTCGCTCCCTTGCGGGTCGTTCCCCTTTCGGTTCACTACCACGAGCATGTCAAGCCCGGGTAAGGTTCTTCGTGTAGCATCGAATTAAACCACACGCTCCGCTGCTTGTGCGGGTCCCCGTCAATTCCTTTGAGTTTCAACCTTGCGGCCGTACTTCCCAGGCGGGATGCTTAACGCGTTAGCTTCGGCACTGGCGGGGTTCAATCCGCCAACACCTAGCATCCATCGTTTACGGCTAGGACTACCAGGGTTTCTAATCCTGTTTGCTCCCCTAGCTTTCGCTTCTCAGCGTCAGGAATGCCCCAGAAGGCCGCCTTCGCCACGGGTGTTCCTCCTGATATCTACGCATTTCACCGCTACACCAGGAATTCCACCTTCCTCTGACATCCTCTAGCCCTGCAGTATTGAACGGCCTCTCCGAGTTAAGCCCGGAGCTTTCACGTCCAACTTACAGAGCCGCCTACAAGCGCTTTACGCCCAGTAAATCCGGATAACGCTCGCCACCTACGTATTACCGCGGCTGCTGGCACGTAGTTAGCCGTGGCTTATTCCAGGGATACCGTCCTTGCTCGTCTCCCTGAAAAGAGGTTTACAACCCGAAGGTCTTCATCCCTCACGCGGCGTTGCTGGATCAGGGTTTCCCCCATTGTCCAATATTCCTCCCTGCTGCCACCCGTAGGCGTCTGGACCGTGTTTCAGTTCCAGTGTGGGGGATCATCCTCTCAGACCCCCTACCCGTCGTAGCCTTGGTAGGCCATTACCCCACCAACAAGCTGATGGGCCGCAGACTCCTCTCGCCAGGCCCTTGCGGACTCTGATCCTTGCGGATCCTTTTGGGTATTAGCCTCTCTTTCGAGGGGTTATTCCCTCCGGCGAGGTAGATTTCTACGTGTTACTCACCCGTCCGCCACTCTCCCTTGCGGGAGCGTTCGACTTGCATGGGTTAGGCACGCCGCCAGCGTTCATCCTGAGCCAGGATCAAACTCTCCGTAAAAATTTGTAGCCTGAGGGCTACGAGGTTTTGACGAGTGACCCAAACTCGCGACTGTTCTCGAATCTCTTTGCCACTCTTTAGTTGTTAAGTTGCCTTAATTCGAGCGTGCCGATATTACTACTTTGCCGCCGACTTGTCAATACCCTTTTCCACGTTCCACGTCCACGTCTTTCCACGTTCTCCGCTTTCCGCTCACCTGAATTTGTTCGCAGCGTCCATTTTAGCAGCGACTGCTCTTCCTTCGCGACAACCCTATCCTCATGCACATCTGCTCCAAGCAGCGCGGCTGCGAGAAATGCGTGAAGCCTACCGTGCGCAGCATCCCAGCACACTTGCCGTATCCGGCGCCCGCCAGTTTGTCCCATCACCGTTCCGTCCATCTTTCTCAACGAACTTCATGAAGCCTTGTCGAGTCGGCACGATGCACATTGCAGCAATCTGCTCCAGCGCATGTAACAGAGTTGACCCGCGTTCGCGCCATCGTGCGCGGTTGACATAGAAACAAGTCCGGGTGAGAATGGCAGGGCAATTCCCAGAAGAGAGGAGAAGAGAGGATAGGAGGGGCCTGTAATTCAACCGCATCGCTGTCTTGTCGCTTCGGGCCTTTTTATCGCTTCTCGTTAAGCAATGCTTCGCCGCAATTGATGATGAAGTGGACTCACGCGCCCCGCGGGCTTGTCGGCGTACTCCTGATCATCTTGTTGTTAGGCGTCACTGCCCCGGCGCTCAGCGCGGCGCACGCGCAGGACCAACAACCGCCCAATTTCCCTACTCCGACGCCGATACCTATCCCACCGCCGGCGCGCAAGATCGTGCTGCCGCCCGGTGCGTTCAACATCGCCTTGCTCGGCACGGATAAGCGGCCGGATCGCGGTTTCATGAACACCGACGTCATCATCATTGCCAGCGTCAACCCCGATGCGCCGGTCGTCACCCTGCTCTCGATCCCGCGCGACACGTCGGTGTACATCCCCGGCGTTGGCGTCAGAAAGGTCAACCAGGCTTACGCCCTGGGCGGCCCGGATCTCTTCAAAGAAACCATCCGCTACAACTTCGGCCTGGACGTTGCCAACTACGCCATGGTGAACTTCGCCGGGCTGGTGCGCGCTGTAGATGCGCTGGGGGGCGTGGATGTGATCGTCACTTGCCCCATCCGGCATGACTTCCCGCGCGACCCCTATTACATGGGCGGCAGCATTGTGGCGAGGGACTACGTGGATACGTTCACCGGCGAGGTGTGGCCGGCTGGCTCGCGTGTGCCGTTGCTGCGCTTAGATCTGCCCAAGCCCGGCGTGTACAGGTTGAACGGCTTGCAAGCGCTGGCCTACGTGCGTGCGCGCTACAACATCCCCGGCGGCGACGTGGACCGCGGCCGGCGCGAGCAACGCATCGTGCGCGCCCTGCTGGCTAGGGCCCGCCAAGTCGGCTCGCTCACCAAGCTTACCGAGCTCTACAACACCGTGCGCAACGACGTCGAAACCGATTTGACGCTGGAAAGCATCCTGCGCTACGCCATGATGATTGACCGAATGGGTGATGCGGTCGTGCGTAGCCGCTACTTGATGGGCTATGACGCGAACGGCGCCGCACTGGAGGGTGCGCCAAGAAACTGGAACGACCGGCTGGACTACATCCAGAAGGCTCTGAACGTCGCCCTCAACCAGCGCATCAACGACGGCATCCCGATCGAAGTGCTGGACGGCGTCGGCGACCCAGGTTTTGCCTTGGCGGCAGCGGATCGCCTGAAAGAGCTGGGCTTCGTCGTGACGGCCATCCAGCCGGCTGGGCAGCGCTACGCGCACACCAGGGTGATTGACCACACGACGACTAAGAAGGGTAGCGCGCTGCCGCTCTTGCTGCGCACGTTTAACATCAACTCACGGCACGTCGTCGCCGAGCCGAACCCGAGCGGGCCGCGCTTCACCGTCATCGTGGGGCCCGATTTCAACACCTGCTACTACGCCAAGTCGCTGGCGGCGACGGGCAGCCAACCGATCAAACCGCAGGTGGCCTCCGCGGCGGAAGCATTGCAGCTATTGCAGACTTCGGTCGTCGTCACCGACACCGCGCACATCGCACAAGCAGTGGTTGAGTCGCTCAACCAGCAAGCCGCTGTGGTGATCACCGCAACGGCGCTGCTCGACCCGGCGGCCGCAGCCACGACCCCGCCGGCGCCACCGGCGGTCGCCCCGCCCACCTTCCTGGTGCCGCCGGGCGACATCGTCAACATCCGTAGCGCGCCGACTCTACGTTCGCGCAGACTGGGCCAGTTGCGCGGCGGGTTCAGCAGCGAGATCCTCGGCCGCAGCGTGGACGGCAACTGGCTGCAGTTCCAGATGCCGCGCACCGGTCGGCTGGCTTGGGTGAACAAGGACGTGGTGCAAGTCAAAGGCTACTCCTCGGCGATGGCTGCGGAAGGCGATGAAGGGCGAGCGCCGCCCAATCCCGACTCACCGCGCATCGTCATCCCGGCCGGCAACGTGGTGAACGTGCGCAGCGGCCCCGACCTGACCTTCGACATCCTCGGCCGGATGTTCGCGCGCCAGTCGGCGCCGATCATCGGGCGCAGCGCCGATGGTCTGTGGTGGCAGATCGAGTTTGGCGGGCAACCGGCCTGGATCTCAGCGCGCTACGTGCGCGCCACGGGCAACGCCGGCGGCGTGCCGACGACGAGGCGTTGAGTACCCCGGGGCGCTAGCGCGGTGTGAAGTCGGTCTGCGGCGCCATCTCTCGCACAAACGCAGCGATCAGCTTCGCTGCGTTTTCCACGTCGCTCAGCGCGATCATCTCGTTCGGCGAGTGCATGTAGCGGTTGGGGATGGAGATGATGCCGGTCGCCACGCCGCCGCGCGAGAGGTGAATCGCGTCGGCGTCGGTGCCGGTGGCGCGCGGATTGGCCTCCACGGCGTAGGGGATGCCCTCGCGTTCGGCCAAGCCAACCAGCATGTCGAACACGACCGGGCTGCCCGCCGACCCGCGCGAGAGGACCGGCCCGCCCCCCAGCTTCACGTCGCCGGAGCGCCGCTTGTTTGCGTCGGGATGGTCGGTGGCATGGGTCACATCCACGACGATGGCCGCCTGTGGCGCGAACGAGAAGGCCGAGGTATATGCGCCGGCGAAGGTAATCTCCTCCTGCACCGTCGCCACTGCGGCGACCGTCGCCACCGGGCGCGCTTGCGCCAGCAAGCGCAACGCTTCCAGCACGGTGAACGCGCCGATGCGGTTGTCAATGCTGCGAGAGACGATGCGCCCGTTGGGAAAGTCGTAGACCGGCGCGTCAATGACGCCGGCCGTGCCCACCCGCACGTGTGCCAGCGCCTCGTCACGGTTCCTTGCGCCGATGTCGATCCACAAATCCTCAATCTTGCTGGCCTTGTCGCGCTCGTCCGGCCTGATGAGGTGGATGGCCTTTTTGCCGATCACGCCGAGCACATCGCCTTGCTTGCCGAGCAAGCGCACGCGCTGGCCCACCAGCACCTGCGGGTCCCAGCCGCCGATCGGCGCGAACCATAGGTAACCTTCGTCATCCACGTGGGTGATCATCAAGCCGATCTCGTCTATGTGGCCGGCCAACAGCACGCGCGGCGCGCCTTCCGCGCCGTTCAACACGGCGTATGAATTACCGCGCACGTCGGCGCGCACTTCGTCGGCGAAGGTCATGGCCTCTTCACGCCAGACTCGCGCCGGGCCGACTTCGTCGCCCGATGGACCGGGCACGCCGAGGAGTCGCTTCAGGAATGTGATGGAGCGCTCATTCATGCGCGCGATTATCTACGATGTCACCGGCGCGTTAAAATCGCGCCCGTGACCGCGAAAGTTGCCCTGGCAGCGATGGCCGGCGCGCTGCTGGTGGCCTGCGGGCCCGCACAAGACGCCCGCCCCGACCCGCTGCGTCGCCCTGCGCCGCCGGTCTTCGGCCGGTTCGACCCGGCCAGCACACGCGACATTGACGTGGATGCCCTGCCGGTGCTGCCGGAGATCACGCCGACGATGGCGGAGTCGCTGCGCGCGATCTACCGGGCCGGCCTGGCCAGAGGCAACCATCCGCGCGTGCTCGCCAAGCTCGGCGATTGCATGACCGAGAACGAGTATTTCCTGGCGCCGTTCAGCGCCGGGCGTTACGAATTGGGCGACTACGCGGCGCTCAAACCGACGCTCGAGCATTTCCTGGGCGCTCCGGCGCGGGCCAACGGCGTCCGTCCGTGGGATAAGGACTCGTTCGCCACTCCCAGCCTGGCCGCGGCCGGCGGCTTTAACGTGGCCGGCCCGCTCGACCCAACGTGGTCGAATCCCGATTGGTGCGCCGCCGACGAGTCGCCGCTGCAGTGCGAGTTTCGCGTCTCCAAGCCGGCCTTCGCCATCGTCATGTTCGGCACCAACGACGTGAACACGACCGACCTGGCGACCTACGACTTCTACCTGCGCACGATCATCAGCCAGACGCTCGACGCCGGCGTCATCCCCATCTTGAACACCTTCCCCACGCGGCCGGAAAACCCCGCCAAGACTCGGCAGCTCAACCAGATTGTGGTAAAGGTGGCGCAGGACTACGGCGCGCCTCTGATCAACCTGAATCGCGCGCTGGCCGCGTTGCCCAACCAGGGCGTGGACCCTCAGGACGCGACGCGCCTCAGCGTGCCGCCGGATGGTCGCGTGGATGTCTTTTCGTCCGAACACCTGCGCTATGGCTTTACCATGCGCAACCTGGTGACGCTGCAGACGCTGGACGCGGTGTTACGGGCAGTCAGATAGCGCGATACCCGCACATCCGCCACTCGCCGCCTTCTTGGATCGCCTTGAACTGACGCTCGGCCAGGTTGAATTCGCGGCGCTCGCCGTCGTAGTTGGTGATAATTCTGCCGGTGCAAGTGATCAACGCCGTGTCCCCCTCGGTTGCATCGGTTCGACAGGCAAGCGCGTCCAGCGATGGGCTGCGCCCCTGGATCGAGGTCGCTTCTAGGCGGGCGTTGGGTTCCCAGGCTGCGCACGAGAGGGCGATCATGCGTTCCACTTCGCCCTTCACGCGCGCCTGCAGATACGCTTCGATGCGCTGAGCTGGATCACCGGCGGGCGCACCACCGCAGGCGACCAGCGCGATGCTCAACCCCAGGGCCACTGCGATTGTCCTGTTTGTCTTGCGCATGGCGCGCATCGTATCACTGGCCGCGGGGGTTCGATACAATGCGCGCGATGCAGCCGCGTCCGCGCAGTCCGCGCACGCCGCCACCGGCGGTCGCCCTGCTGTTTGCCCTGCTTGCGTTCACCGGCGCAGCACTCATCGCGCAGGCGCTGCGCCGCGCTGCGCCTGCGCCGCCCGGCGCCATCGCGGTGACCCTCTACCCAACGCGGCCGCTTCCGACGCCCAGGCTCATGCCGCAAATTGCCGCGCCTACCGAGACGCCGACCATTGAGCCGACGCCCACGCCGCGCGCGACGCAATACGTCGTGCAGCCGAACGATACGCTGTGGGACATCGCCATCCGCTTCGGCTTCGCCACGCTCGATCCGATCATCGCTGCGAACCCCGGCATCAATCCCGATTTTCTCTCGCTCGGGCAAGTCATCAATATCCCGGGCGTGGATTTCGTCCCACCGCCGCGGCCACGACCGACCGCGACGTGGGCTCAGCCGCCGGCGCCGGCGCCCGCTTACTTCGTGATGGGGCAGGTGCTGCCCGATGCCGGTGGGTTGCGCCTGCGCGCCGGCCCAAGCTACGAGAGCCGCGTCATCACGCGCTTGGGGCCGAACACCGCGCTGAAGATCCTCGGCCAGGTGGCCGGACAAAACTGGTTGAAGGTGATCACGCCCAACGGCACGGAGGGCTATGTGGACGCGCGCTATGTGAGCATCGGCGGCGCGATGACGCTGCCGACCTCGCCGGCTTTGGACGCGCCATCGCCCCCCGAAGCCGCAGCCGGCCCGCTCGAATACCCGTACCTATCCGACATTTCGCCGCGCGTCTATCAAATCTTTCAGGTCGGCCAGGCGCGCGGCAACCGTCCCAACGCCTTCTCGGTGGTCGGCGATAGCAACTCGCAGCATCCGGCCTTCCTCAAGCCGTTTGATTGGGGCAACTACAACTTAGGTAACTACGCTTATTTGCAACCCACGCTGGACTTTTTTCGCGGCTCATTCGCCCACGACAGCCCGGCAGCGGCCGGCGGCTTCAACACCGCCAAGGTGCTCGATCCCGCGTATGCGCCGGCCTACTGCAACGGCCAGTCGCCGCTGGAATGCGAATACAACCGGACTCGCCCCAGCGTCGCGCTCATCCTGCTCGGCACCGGCGACCAGCACACCTGGCAGGACTTCGAGAGCAACTATCGCCGGATCATCGAGATTTCGATCAAGATGGGTGTGATCCCCGTGCTGATCACCAAAGCCGACGACCTGGAATCGCGCGACAACAGCGCGCCCTATGGCTACATCAACGGCAAGATCGCTCAGTTGGCAAGCGAGTATCAAGTTCCGCTGCTGAACCTGCGCCAGGTGGTGCAGCGCCTGCCCAACGGCGGCACTATCGGCGATGGCTTCCACTACAACTACCCCGGCGATAACCGCAGCGCGTGGTTCACACCGGACTATCTGCAATACGGCTACAACCAGCGCAATTTGACGGCGCTGCAGGTGTTGGACGTGCTGCGCCGAAAGGTGATCCGGCCGGGGACGTAGGGACGACGTTGCAAGCCGATAGACCGCGTTTGCGAGCGATCTGGGGTTGACTTCCCCACGACTCGGAATAGCAACCGGATGGTCAGTTCGAGGAAAGAAGGCGGTCGGCTCCGTCGGGATGAGATGGAATGGGCGACGGAGCGTCTGGAACATGGGGTGATGGTCAGGCTGAACGAAGTCCCCTTCAACGTGCGAATATTCACGGTGTTGGCCACACATGGCGACGTTGACCGGGTGATTGCCAATTGCCCAGATGAGACGTTGACCACGCAGCCGCCCAAGAAGCGAGCGACGTGCGCCGGCAGGTCGAAGCACGGCATCGGAGGCTCAAGCAGCCAACCGGAACCGAAAAGTGCCGGTGTTGCAACGCGCGTTCACAACAAAACCACATTGCTTGCTGCTATCAAGCCTGGCTTTCTTTGAAGATGAAAGCCAGGTCACCTAGAAAGACAATTTACCAAACCAAACAGGATTTGTTGAGCGATTCTTTGCGAGCGGAACTGGCCGCGCCAGGCTTTTACTCCCGCTGAAGCGGAAGTTCTATAAAATAACGGCGCGTGTAGGTAATGATATTTTTTTACTTTGACGCGCTTAACTGAATAGAACAGCGGCAAGATGGCTGAGCAGGAGGCGGGTATGGCATATCGGTCGAGATTAACTTTAGTTCCACTCAGCAACAGGGGGCTATCCTATGAGATCGAGGATGAGCACACACCCTGCTTGATCGGACGCGATAAAGCCGCAAGGATACAACTATCTGATCAGACGGTCTCGCGACAGCATGCACTGTTAATCTACGAGGGGGGAGATTGGTATCTCCAAGATCAAAGCCGAAACGGCACGCGCGTCAACGGTCAGTTGGTCAAGGGAAAGCGCGTCAAGCTATGTCATGGCGACCGGGTGTGTATTGGCTTGATGCTTGATCACACAATCGTCATCGTCAATCGCGGCAGTGATGAGACGACGTTCCTGACGGAGAGCCACACCACGGTTGTCGCCAATTATCCGGAAGACCAACTGCGCGTGCTCAATTCGGGCGAGGTCTGGATAGGTCAAAAACGACTCGAACTCTCCGATCAGGAGATCAGGCTGGTGCGGTTGCTGGAAGCAGTGCGGGGGAAGCACTGTAGCAACGACGAGATCATTAAGCACATCTTCAATGGCGTTGGTAACAGCAGCAATGTCCAGGAGCTGGTCAAGCGCGTGCGCAAGAAGATCACGGATCAGACTGGTCAGGATGGCAAACGATACATCGAGGGTTACCACGAGGGCTATGTGTTGCACACCCGCCCTAAGCCTCAGCCGACAGGAGACGGTTTGCGCCTCGGTCGCGGCGCCAGGTCTTGACCTGCACTCTGCTGCTATTACGCCCCAGCTAAGAAGACTCTCCGCGAAACGTCTAGCAAGAACGGTCAAACCACTCTAGACTCTTACGCGAAGAGGCTTGAATTCGCGCATCAGGAGGAGCAAAAAGATAGCTTATGTCTAGCGCGCCGCCGTTATTTGTCAGTCTAGGTGATCTGCGCCAAGCGGCCAGCCTAATCGAACAGCATGGCGGTCGGATTGAGCGTGCCGCAGATGTGTTGCGCCAACGCTGGTGCGAGCTTTCTGAGGCAAATGACTTTGTTGCGGAGTCAGACGTGGCGGCGTTGTGCCGGCGCGCGTTTGCCGAGCTAAGCCGTTCGCAGCAGATATGCGCCGAGCTGGCTACGGCGCTGCGCCTCACGGCTGACGCACTAGAAGATGCCGATCGTCGTGCGGCTGCGATTTTCCGCTGCCCGGAAAGCAGCTCTGGCGGCGGTAATTCTAACCCTCCATCGCTGGCCGAAGTTGCCGGTGACTTGCTTGATCTCGGCCGATTATTGTTCTCACTCGGGCTTTTAAACATAAGCGAAATAAAGATGAATAGCGGCGGTTATCTAACCTTTAGCATTTTATACGGACAGATCAGCCCTGATGCGTTGGGCATTTTGGGTGGTGTCGCCAAAAACCAGCGCGATTTCGTGCATAGGTTGACGACAGTAGATCTCTACAAAGTGGCCAGGCCTTTAGCGCTTCTCGATGCAATCCCGCATCTGATGTGGGTGGGGGAATCGCTGTCGAAAGGCGACACTACGGGTGCCCTAGTTAGCCTTGGCGGCCTGGGCCTGGGACTGGGATCGCGCGCATTAACAGGGCGTTCCGGATTAGTTCTCTCTTTATTACAAGATGTTCCAATAGGCGTCTATCAAGCAGCAACGGCCCCGGATTTTACGGATAAGCGTGAGGCAGCAATAATTGTCAAAGCCGCAGCCCCTGTCGTCAGCGTAGCTGCTGGCCATTTAGCAGGTATCGGCGTGACTGCCGTGCTGACCGCGATCTGTCCGATTGGCGCGCCACTTTGGTACGCGGTTGGCATGGGGGCGGCGAAGCTTGTCACGTCCTACGTTGTAGGGGAAGTGGTGTCGCGGGCAATAGACAATGAAACGACGATCAACTTTCTTGATACTCACATAGACTCATTCAAGTCGAACCTGACGGCAACTACGCAGAAAATCGTGAACGATGTCCATGATTTGGTCGAGCCCCTCAGTCGCGATTTGGATCAACTTTTCAATCCAAACACGGGTTCTGCTCGCCCATCACGATCTTGGGAGGTTTGGCGATGAAGCCGCTCTATACTTTTGCCCTCGAAGAGCTGGCCTACTTGTGGGCCTTGCAGGGAAACCCGCGCGCTGCGCATCTTCTGTTGCGCACAGACATGGGCGAACAGGTAGACCAGCGCCCCCTCCTTGAACAACGTTTGACCACCGCAGGACACACGCTGTTGGCCCGTGGGCTGCTCGAGGAGACCCCGGCGAAGGATGGCGTGCAGCCGCTGCCGGCTTTGCGTGACTTGTTCGCCCGGATAGCAGACGCGCCGCTGTTCTTCCAATACGCCTGTTCGACCGCTGCGGGCGCGCTTTACTTGGCGAACGGCAGTGTAGTCGTGCAGGAGAGGCGCCATGAGGTGGTTTATGACTTCTGGCTGCACGCGCGCGACGAGGCGATGCTCCGGCTTGCCGAGCGGCTAGGGTTGCCGGCGCCGGAGGGAGGTGAGTTGCCGGGGCCGGCTGCGCGGATCACCCTAGCTTTGTTCGCCCGCATCCTCGAGCAAGCCGGCGCCAGCCCGGACGATGCTGTTATCAATCTGGTCGCGGCCGGCTTCGAATCTGCCGGCGCTCGCGCACTGGTGCAAGCGCTGAACCACGCTGGCACCCGCGGCGAAGTTGCCCTGGTCGCCATGAGCGATCACGGCGTCAATCTCCAGCTTTCTGGATGGCGGTTCGTCCGCGGCGCAGACGTCTTGTGGTGGTTTCCGATGGGCCAAACCGATCAGGTGCTGCCGGCCTACCAGCTCACGCCGGCACAGAGCGCCAATCTGTTGTCGGTCTGGTTCGACCAGGTCAAGCAGGCTTTGAGCCAGGCCGGTCAGGCACCTGCCGGAGAAAATTCTCCGCCCGACATCAAGCAAGACGAGGCGAGTTCAAATATCTTAGGGGTGTAGCGCGAAACTGAGCGCAGCCGCACATCCAACAAACACAGGAGGAAAGGCATGGACAGGATTCGAATTGACTACCAAACAATGTATCGCGTCGCCGGGGCCTTTGGGCAGCAGGCAGGTGAGATCGGGGATATCCTGCGCGCGCTTGAAGGGCGCATCAACCAGCTCGATGCGAGCTGGGACGGCATAGCCGAGCAAGCCTTCAGGCAGGAGTGGGAATCTTGCCGGCGCAAGCTCGCCGATACGCCCAGGATGCTGCAGGAGATTGCCACGGCGCTCACTCGCATCGCCGATGAGATTCGCGCCGCCGAGGAGCGTATGCGTGCTCAGATGTCAACCATCATCACTTCCGACAACTACTAAATCGTGAGTATCCAGATCACAGTTAGGGCGACAGGAGGACAGACCTATGGCACAGATTCGCATAACCTATTCGGAGATGCGCGCAGCGTCCGAGGACTTCCGGATGCGGGCGTCTGACATCGAGATTATTCTCGCGAATCTCAACAGGCAGATGGAGGATTTGCTTGCCTGCTGGGAAGGAGCTGCCGAGGCGGCGTTCATGCCAGAGTTGCACAATTGCCAGAACAAGCTGAAGGACACGCCACCGATGCTGCGCGAGATTAGCGAAGCGCTGCGGCGCACTGCCCAGGAGATTGAGGAAGCGGAGAACAAGGCCAAAATCATTGCCCAGAGCACCATCGTCTCTGATGGACGATAGTGCCGTTCACGTGACCTGCTTAGCCGACGCTTGCACAGAGCGTTGGCTAAGCAGGCGTTTAGCCGGCTGCGATGCCCATGATGGACGAGTTGCTTCCCTTTTTGCTCATCGGCGCGTTGTTGCTCGTGCTGGCCGTCCTCATTGCGCGCCTGATCAGGATTACTGCTGCACGGCGCGGCTTCAGACTCGTCCGACCCATCTACAAGCTGGTTGTTCTGGAAGGTGAGCACAAGGGCAAGGCATTCCACATCAATCGAACACCGTTCTACATTGGGCGCAGTGACTCATGCGCGGTGCACCTGAAGAATGAACCAACCGTCTCCCGCCACCATGCGTATATCGCAGTCGAGGAAAGCAGCGACACCAAGCTCATGCTAGTCGACAATCGAAGTATGAATGGCGTTTACAGTGATGACGGTCGGCGCATCTTCCAAAAGTTGCTTGCGCCCGGCGATCGCTTTCGCATCGGGCGAACGGTCTTCGCGTTGGCAAATAGCAACGGCGTTGTGCCGCCTGCGCCTGCTTCCCCTCATTCAAGCGTGCCCAATCAAAACAGTCTCTCTAGGCTGGGGCGCTACGAAATCGGCCCGAAAGTGGGCAGGGGCGGATTCATGACCGTCTATCGCGCCACCGATCTCAGAAACAACCAAACCGTGGCGCTCAAAGTGCTCACGGTCCAAACGGACGTTCGAGTACAGCAGTATATGCGCCGCAAGATACGCGATTGGCTGCATCTAGGACTAGCGCTATCTCATCCTCACTGCGTGCGATTGCTAGATGGAAACGCAGACAGCGATCCGGCATATTTGGTGGAGGAGTTTATCCCCGGCAAAAAGTTGAGCGACATGATGTCGCAGTTGACCGATCTCGACTCGCGCGTGCGCGTGATCGGTGAGATCTGCCATGGGCTGTATTTTCTTCACAAAAATGGGATTATCCACCGCGATTTGTCGCCAAACAACGTGATGTTTGACGAGAAGAAGCGCTGTAAGCTGATCGATTTTGGATTGGCGCGCTACGATCATCATCCAACCATCACTCAATATGGCATGTTGATCGGAACCCCGACCTACTTTTCGCCCGAGCACGCCCGGTGCGACCCGACTCAGTTGTGCCCACAAAGCGACCTGTATTCGCTAGGGGTCATTGCTTTTCATCTGTTTACCGGTCGTCCGCCGTTCGTGTATGAGCAGGGGAATTATGAGGACCTTGTTAAGGCCCACATCCGCCTCCCACCGCCCAGGCCGAGGGAGCTTGTGCCGGATATCCCCGACGATATCGAGACGGCGATCCTGCGAGCGCTGAACAAGCGACCTCAGGAGCGCTTCAAAGATGCCTTGGAGATGGCTCGGGCATTTGGTTACAAAGAATCGTTTCATCTTGGCAGCCTCGCCAGTCAATCGGTTCAACGCGCCTTTGCCGGATCACAGTTCAACGAGCCTCTGAAGTTACAGCGGTCCGACGGCACAGTGTTGACAATCGCTCCGCCTCAGATGCATATCACGCGCGAGCTGATCGCGCCTGACGATAGCGCTATCTCGCGTCGCGAGCACGGACGCTTCGTTTATCAGCAGGACGGTTTCTGGAGAATCGAACCGCCAGCCCAGAAGTCCTTGTTAATCTACATTGATGACACACTCCTGGATGAGCCGACTCTGCTCGGCAAAGGCGATCGGATTCGCATCGGCAAGACAACGCTGACAGTTCTGTAGAGGCAAGGGTATGAGAGCAATTGCTTTGCGCATCGCGGCTGCGATGAGTGTCGTTTGGACATTCATCCCGAATGCGGCCTACAGTCAGACAATCGGTGAACGCGACACGCTGCAGTTGATCTGCGACGATGACGACTATCCAACCATCACCTGCACCGCGACGGTGTTCGGCAATAAAACGAATGTGCCCCTGCGAGGCATCAGCCAGGAGCAGGTGAACGTTCGGCTGGCCGACCGCACAGACACCTTTGAAGGACTGACCTGGCAAGAGAGTATCGAAGGCGCTGTCCCGGTTGGACTCATCTTAGTCGTGGATTTCAGCAGCGCCTTGGGGGGAGCGGCGGAGCAGGTGCGCATCGGCATTGACACCTTTATGCGGGACTTGGCCATCACCGATCAGCAGATTCCCGAATCGCAGCGCGATGCGGTCGGGATTCTGGTCGTGAGCGGCCCGGTTGAGATCGGCAACGACCCGCGCAACTTGTCCCTCAGCGAGGCGCGCGAGTCTTTGGCGACGACGGATCGCAACTTGGTGCGCAACATTATTCGTCGGGCGACAGCCAGACAGGCTACGCCGCTCTACGATGCTGTGTATAAAGCGCTCCTTATCGCCGACCAGACGACCATAGCTCGCCGCGCAGTGGTGATTATTAGTGACGGGCGCGACCAGGGCAGCAGCCGCACGTTTAAGGCTGAAGATACGATCGCGCGCGCGGTGAGCGACCGCACGCCGCTCTTCGCCATTGCCGTCGGGGCATCGCAGGCGGAGGAGTACCTCAAACGAGTGGTGTTTGAGACGGAGGCGACCTTTCAGCGTGTTGATAACGCCGAGCAACTTCAGCAAGCCCTGGAAGAAATACGCCGCCTGCTAAAGACCCAGTATCGCTTAGCCTTACAGGCTAAGTTAGCGCCCGACAATGCGCAGTATCCCCTCGGGGTGCGCCTCACCTTGCCCAACGCGACCCAGACCGGCGCTGTGGCCGTCATCACGGCGCGTCCGCCCGTGCGGCCGCAGATCATCAGCATCGCCGTGAGCGATAGTGCAGGGCAGCCGGTAGACGTCAGTCAGCCTTTACCCAAGCCGAGCGTGCGCTTAGAAGCTCAGGTTCGCGCACGCGCCATCTCGCGCGTCGAGTTCGAAGTGGACGACAGCGGCAACGTGCTCACGGCGCGGCAACCGCCCTTCGCGGTTGACTTGGATACGGAGCGCCTGAAGAGTGAGGAAACTCATAAGCTCATCGTGCGCGCCTACGGCGTGCCTGACACGTCCGAGAACCGTGATGAGCAGGAGTTTGCTTTTACGGTCTCATCTCGCCCAACGTCTGGGAACTTTCTGGGGGGCGGGAATACGCAGCCCCTTCCTGCAGGCCGAACCATACCCTGGTTGGTCGTCGGCAGCCTGGCGGTTCTGGTCGTGATCGCATCGGTTGCGGTTTATGCGATCTCTCGTCGCCGCGCCTTCGATGCGACGGTTGTTGAGCCTGTCAACAACAACGTGGTGGTGTCATCGTATGAGCCGGCGCGGTCGCTCGCCGTATCTTCAACCGATCCCACTCAGGTGATCTTGTCGCCGTCGGCAGAGCGGGCAAGCAACCTGACAGTTGTGCTTCCGCAAGGCAAGTACCGGTTAGAGATCCTTGGCGGGGAACAGCGCGGCCGGCTGTTCCCTATCGGCATCCAAGGCGCCGAGCGCGTGCGCGTGGGCAGAGAGCCTGACGGTAGCCAGACCTTCATTCAGCTCAACAGCCCGCACATCTCACGCAAGCACGCCGAATTTACCCTCGAGAACGACACGGTCTTCCTCACCGATCTTGGCTCAAGCTCGGGCACCTTTCTTAATGGCCGAAAATTGCGCAGTAGCGAACGCGTCGAGGTGCGCCCCGGTGACCGCATCACATTTGCCAATATTGAAACGGAGGTCAAACCTTGATTCAGGTCATGGCAAGCCGCCGTTGTGCGTCATCAAGCGCTCACAAGTTGCTCAAGCGGTCGAGCAGCGCTTATTCTGCGATTGGCAATCGCGATGAGAACCAGGACGCCTACTGGTGCGGTGAATCCATCTCGTCCAGAGAGGAGCTTGGTTTCGTCGTCGCCGATGGTATGGGGGGCGGGCGAGATGGTAGGTGGGCGGCTCAAACAGCGACTCGCATCATCGCCGACGCGCTGCATACCCAGCCTGCTTCCGCAGCGACGCAATCGGCCGCTGAAAGACTTCGTTTGGCGATTGCTCGGGCTAATGCAGACATTCATGCGCATGCAACACATACCGGCCAGCCAGATGAGTTGAAGGGCGGTCAGGTGGGTTGTGCGCTCGCAGCGGGCGTGCTGAACCAAAATACGCTGACCATCGCGCATGTCGGCGACGTGCGCGTATATCTCTGGCGGCGGGGGCGCCTGCAAGCGCTGACTCGAGATCACTCGTGGACTGTTGCAGCCGGAGAGGAAGCCGATTGGGGGGGAGCGATGCGCCATGTCTTGCTACGCGCCGTTGGGCCTGAGCCTCAAGTAGAGCCGGATGTGTGTGAGCACCCGATTGAGCCAGGTGACGTTGTCGTCGCTTGTACTGACGGCGTCTGGTCAGCCTTACCTGCGGCGCAGATGGAGTGGCTTATCGCTCGGACTCCGCCGAAGTCACTGGCCCGACGCCTTGTGGAAGCTGCTCATGAACGTGATGCTGGCGATAACGCCACCGCTTTGGTCATTGCCCTTCGGAAGGAAGATTTATCCACAAGATACCTGGGCGTTGCTGCTGTTGTCGTTGCTTTGTTGATCGCATTGATTGTGCTGATCGGCGCACGGGCGAACAATTTGCTCGGCAGCCCAGGCTTGCCACCGGCGCACAGCGGCGCATCGCAGTTCGCGCCTTCATCTGACGGCTTCGTCCAGGGCAGCGCGCCGGACGGCGCTGCTGCTACAACGCCGCCTGCACCCGAGCTGCGCCTCAACGCTCCACTGCCGCAACCGACGGCGACGCTTGCTGTTGTGCCGGTTGCTACTGTTTGCTCCGAGAAAGACTTTAATTACTCGCAGGAGCGGTGCGCTTATGCAATGAGTGAGTTCACTCGACAGCAGGCAATTTACGTGAGCTGGGATCCGCCAAGCGCTCAGCTCCGGCTCGTGGAAACGATGCGCCGAGGCTACACCGCCAGGCCGCGGACGATGCTGCCGGAGCAGACACGAGGCTATATCCGTCTTGATGCGAGCGCTTTTGGCGGACTTCGACCGAACACAAGCTACATTGTGCGATTGCACTTCGTCGGTCTAGCAAGCCCTGCTGAAATTCGTTTCAAAGTTGTGCGCTAGGCTGGCAGCCAGCTCGGTGAGCGCTAGCACAGGAGATAGTAAACATGAATTCGGCCAATAAGACGATCGTCCTGACTGCTGGTCATTCCGGTTCGCAAGCGGACAGGGCGCAGAGGTATGTATCTCTGCAGTGGGGGGCGCATACGAACCGTGGGCCACGCCCCGACAACCAGGATAGCTACAGCTTGCCGAACGCCGCTGAGCAGAATAAGCGCCAATTCGGTGTGCTGGTGGTTGTCTGCGATGGCGTAGGTGGCGCTGCCGGCGGGGGCGAAGCTGCGCAGGTTGCCGCATCGGCAAGCCAAGACGCTTTCTATCGCAGCGACGGCCCCACTTCGCCTCGTGAACGTCTGGAGTGGGCGATTGGCCAGGCGAATGAAGCAATTCTCCAGATCGCTGAGCATCGCCATCAGCCTCAGATGGCGACGACGATCGTCGCTGCCTGTGTCCAAGGCGACCGTCTCTATATCGCCTACGCGGGTGATAGTCGCGCATACATCTTCCGAGGAGGTCGCTTGCGCCTCCTGACCAGTGATCACAGCACCGTTGTTGAAGACGCCAATCGGGGACTCATCGCGATGAGTGATGTCGCCCGTGTTAGCTATCGCAACATCATCACGCGGTCATTAGGCCCCGCTGCGAACGGGCAACTGGACCATCGCCTAGAGTTGCTCAGGCCCGGCGATCGCATACTGCTGTGTACGGATGGGCTATACACCGCGCTAAGCGAGGAACAGATCGAGCAGGTGTTGAATCGGCCAGCGTCTGCGCAGCAGGCGGCGGAGCTCCTTGTTGCGCAGGCAGCGCGCAGCCCAGACGTTAAAGATAACGTCACAGCCGCAGTGCTCGATTACGGCGTGCCCGCGATCGCGCTCCCTTTCGCGGGCAAACCGTTGTTTCGGTTGACCCGGATTGTAGGAGGCACTGCGCTGCTGATTATCTTAGGCGTCGCATTGTGGAGCCTAATTACTGCTACCGACAGCGCTGAACCGCTGCCTCGCCCCAGCTCGCCGACCAGCGTAGCCAGCCCCCTGCCCGGCAGCAAGTTGATGCCGAGCGGTTTGGATAGCGGGCAAGCGCCCACCTCCCCCACGTCAAGCGCGACTGACAAGGCAGCCGGCGGCTTATCACCACGGACGACGGCGACGCTCGCTGCGCTGGTGCCCACGCCTACGAGAAATCCGGCGACGCCGACGGCTGTGCGCACTCCCACGCTCACAGCTTCGCCGAGCCCGCAACCGACTTCTCCTGCGGCGCCTCCCGCGGCTCAACCACCTGAGTCGGTGCAACCGCCCCCACCCTCGCCGCCGACGCCAACACAGTTACCCGCGCCCACCACACCGGTGCCTGTACCGGACACACCGACACCTTTGCCTGAACCTACTACTCCTCCACCTTCGGCTGATCCTGCAACGCCGACGCCGATGCCATAGTTCTGTTTGTTCAGCTTCTACCGAATTAGAGAGGCTATGCCGAATAAATACAACATTGATAGGATAATCTGGCAAGGCCGTTTGAACGAAGTGTGTATTGCGTACGATCAGCAAAATAGACGGGTTGCGCTGAAACGGCCGGTCAGCTCGGACGAAGCCACAGCGAAAAACTTTCGTCGAGAGCTCAATCTGCTCTTGGGGGTCAAGCATCCGAACATTGTTAGCGTCCTAGAGTATAGCGACGCTAATGAGCTGTATTACACGATGCCCTGGTTGGACGGCGAGAGTCTCGAAGCTCGTGTGAACCGGCAGCGTTGTGCGCTGCCCCCCGCTGAGGTTTGTCAGATCGTCACCCAGATAGCCGAGGCGCTGAAGGCGCTGCACGAGAAGAGCATCGTGCATCGCGACGTGACGCCGGCGAACATCATCATGCTGGACAACCACAACCAACAAGCAAATCTTCAAGCAGTGCTTATAGATTTTAGCCTGGCGAGGCGCATCGGGATGCGCGGGATGGCTAAAGAGGGCACCCCGTTGTATTGCGCGCCGGAGCAATGGAAGGGTAAAACGCCGGCGGCGCCTAGCGCCGACGTGTATGCGCTGGGCGCGGTGGCATATTTTGCGCTGTGTGGGCGGCCGCCACGCGATGTGCTGGAGCCAGCGGATCGCACAGTGGAGCAACCCATACGCCCGCTTCACAAAGTGAACCGCGCGGTGCCGCGTCCGGTCTCGGACGTAGTGATGCGAGCGATGGCGAATGCGCCGGACAAGCGGTGGAAGACGGCCAGCGAATTCGCACAGCGGTTGGAAGAAGCGGTTAATGGGCAGACTGGGCGACAGAGCAAGGCGCGGGCGGCGACAGGCAGGCCGCTGGCGGCGCTAGGCGGGTTGCTGGCGGCGCTAGCGCTGGTTGTTGCGTTGGCGAGCGGTGCATGGCTCGCGCTGAGCAGAGGGAGCGAGGACGCCCCCATGATGGAGCGGGCGATCCCTACGGGGCTACCGCCCTTTGTCACCGTAACGCCGCGAGAGACTCGGGCAGGCACCGCGTCGGTCCAAACAACAGAAGCTTCGGCGCTCATACCGATAGCCATGGACAGGGATAGGATACGAAATCCACAGGCGACTGTGACGCTCGCGTGGCCTCCGACACCAGCATACGCATCGTCGGTTTCCACGGTGACGCCTATACCTGATGCCCAACCGGCGCAAGAGGAGTTGGCGCAAACGCCGCCTGAGACACCAACACCCCAGCCCGGCGCAATCTTAGAGCTGAGGGGGGTAAGCGGTCAAGAACGCTGGGGGATGCCTACCAGCGCCGATGGCTGCAGCCAGTTCAATGACCGTCAGCCTGTATGGCGCTATAAAGTCTCCTTGACCATTCGGAACGTCGGCAAAACAGCCTTGACGAACTGGTCGGTGAAGCTCTTCAATCAGGGCAGTCCACTCAACACATGTTTGTTGTATGGCAGCTATAGTCCGATTCTCCCCGGCCAAACGGCCAGCGTTGAAGTGGCCGCCTTTCTAACCGCTGAACCCGCCGTGCAGGCCCGCGTTATCAGTGGAGGTAAAACGTGGCGGCTGTGCTTCAAAGGCACGGCTGGCATTCCTTGCTAGAAGAGCGCACGAGCATGAGTCAGGTCCCTGCTCCTTCTCCTTCACCAGTTGTGGCGCAGTTACTCGAAGCGCGCGGGATCGCGCTCATTCGGCAGATCGCCACCGGCGGGATGAGCGAGGTGTATGAGGGTCGGCGAGGGAAGCAGCGCGTAGCGATCAAACTGTTCCGCCCTGTGTCACAAACCAGTCAGAACCTGGCCCGCGCGCTTGTGCGTGAAGCCGAGCTGATGCAGCGCCTGCATCACCCGAATCTCATTGAAGTGCTGGACGCGGGGCAGTTGAGCGATGACACTTACATCATCATTATGCCGTACGCGGCCGGCGGCACATTGCAGCAGCGCCTTGCCGATCTCAAAAAGCGAAACCAACGCATGAGTGAGCGGGATGCATTAAGGGTCGCGCGATGTGTCGCCAGCGCATTGGAATATGTTCATGCAGAAGGCATTATTCATCGCGACATCAAGCCGAGCAACATTTTGTTTATGGCCACGCGCGGTGCGGCGAAGCTCGCCGACTTTAGCGTTGCCGAGAACGTCGAAGAGGCCGTGATTCCCGCAGGCGCAGCCGGCCAGTTGCTTGTGCTTGGGACACCTAAGTATGCGGCGCCGGAGCAGGCGCAGGGACGTGCCGATGTGCGCAGTGATATCTACGGGCTAGGGATCGTGCTCTACGAGATGTTAGCGGGCGCGCCCCCTTTTGAGAGCGAATCACCAAGCGAACTTGTTCGCTTGCATGCTACCGCATCACTTCCGCCTTTAGTCCGCCAGGTTTCAGCGGAGACGCTCAACGTGATCGCGCGGGCCACGGCAAAGAATCCCCTCTATCGCTTTCAGAGCGCTCGTGAAATGCGCGAAGCGATCGAGCGAGCAATCGTCTGGTTGCCTGCTCGACAGCTCGAGCGCGCTCTGCAGCAAGCGGCGCGCCGCTTCGTGTTGCCGCTGCTGGCCGCTGTGGGTGCGGCAGCGCTTTTGCTCATCTGCGCATGCTTGATATTGGCGATGATTGTCGCCGATCGCCTGGAGGGCTATCTCAGCGCGGAGCAAACCTGGTCTCTGCCTGCTGCGGGTGTGGAGAATCGCCTTTCTCGGTCTGAGGCGCAGCGCATCGCCGGAGCGGCAGCCGAACATGTCACCTTCGGCTTGATGACCGTCTCTGACGTGGTGCTTGGCCCGACTACTAACCGCGTGGAGCTAGGATTGCGCGTGTTCTGGAGCCAGCCGGTGAGTATGGTTGTTTGGTTGACAGCGCCGGATGGTATTCCCAGCATTATCGTTGTCAGCATTGGCGCGTCAGACCTGCCTGTGATCAGCGATGCTATCGAAGACGCAGTCAATCGCGGCGTGCTCGTCTCGTGGCAGAGGCTTGGACGACGATTGCGCAGTATCGCGATCACACCTGACGGCGAAATGATCTACGTTCTGGCATAACGCGCAATCTCCTCTTAACTTTGAGTTTAGAGGCCATAATTCCTCTTAGGCGCTGTAAGCATGGCTCGACGTATTCTGGTGCGCGTGGTATATGCAGGCAAAGAGCGGCTGGTCGAAGCGCCTGCCGATCTATCCATCGGACGACTCGCCGAAGCTGTTGGACACGTTTTTGCCCCTGTCGAGTCACCCGAAGCGAGCGCAAGATACGAGCTGCGTTGCGACGGAATCCTGTTAGCGGAGAACGAACGCGTGGGTAAGGTATGCGCCTCGATCCAGCCCGGTCGGCCCTTGGAGTTGTACTTGAAGCTTGAGCGTGAACCGGCGTCGCCTCAGCCGGCACCGGCCGCTCCAATCGGCGTGCCCAGTGGTGCCGCGTGGGTTCTAGGGGGGCGCGCGCTCGCCGTTTCGGGCGAGTGGGGGGTGCGTCTATGGGATGCTGAAAAGCAGAGCTGGCAGGAGTCGCCTGTTGTAACACTCCCTATCCTCAAGCTGGCGACATGTGATTCGTTCATCCTTTGTGCTCTAAAAAATGCGCAAATTGCCCTTTGGGAGTTTAACGATACGGGTTGGTATGGTCAGGCAAATCGTCGCCTGCGGTCCGCCATCACAAGCTTAGCGCTCAATCGGACGACAGCCGCAGCGGGCACAGAAGAGGGCAATGTGTATTGGTTTCGCGTGCCCGACCTTGAGCCAGCGCAAGAGCTACCGTCCATCGGCAAGCCGGTACGTTTGTTGCACTGGCTCGACGACCAATATTGCTTGCAGCTATATGCCAACGCGGCGTTAGAAATCCGGCATCTCGACGATACAAAGCCGGTCTTCGAGACTAAGCTGGACACAGCGGCTCACATCGTCGGTGCTGCGACCGTCGAGGAAGCAGATACAAGCGGGGCGCTGATCCTGTTTGCCGAACCGATGACGTGGGTCTGGGTGGCCCTCAACAAGCGTGAGCCAACAATCCTGAGGGTAGAACAGCCCGCGAGCCGGCCGGTCTCGATGGCCTACGATGCCAAGTCACACAAGGCGTGGGTGGGTTTGGCCGATGGCAGTGTGCAGACCTGGCAGGTGAATGACGTTGGACGGTCGCTTGAGTTGTGCGACAGCCGCAAGCCAGTATCCGGCCTGCGCAGTGTGCTGCTCAGTCATGACCATCGGTATCTCATCGTTGTAGATCAGGACAACCAAGTTAGTCTTCACAGCCCATGAGTTCCACGCCACAACACTCCCCGTTTGCCGAGTCCACTCTGAAGACCGAGTTCGAGATTCGGCCACCTTCGCCGCCGCCTGCGCCGCCGGCGATCAACCTCATGCTGTTGCTGTTACCCGGCGTGTTCATGGGGTTGTCTGCGATCGCCATGTTGCTAGTTGCGCTGACCAGCGCGGTGGCTCCTGCCCAGCTACTGATGAACTTCGCTATGGTGGGCTTCATGCTCATGTCGGTGCTCACAAGCTGGCTGAACTATCGTTTTCAGCAGCAACAATATGAGCAGACCGCGACCGAACGACGTGAGCGCTATTTAGGCTACCTCAACCGCTGCGAGGCCGAGCTGAAAGATCTGCTGGATGCGCACGTCAGGCAGCGCCTTGCGCGATTTCCATCGCCGATCGAGTGCTATCAAATTGTGATGCGCCGCGAAGCGGCTCTGTGGCAGCGGGATACGCGCCATGGGGATTTCCTGGTCTTGCGCTGTGGATTGGGCACGTTGCATGCGCCGGTCGAGGTCAAGCTTCAGGAGCCGGATCCGAACCAGCCGCAGGATGATCTCTTCAACGAGGCCCAGAGGGTCAAAGCGCAGGCTCGGTCTGTCAGCAATGCGCCGGTGGTGCTGCCGGTGTCTACGCTCAACATCGTTGGCCTCATCGGAGCGCCGCGCGATGTGCAGCCCATGGCTGCTGGTTGGATTGCCCAAATCGCTGCCTTGCACGGGCCGGGTAGCGTGTATGTTGCCGGCGCGTTGCCTCTCAACGATACTCAAGGTTGGCACTGGCGATGGTTGCGTTGGTTGCCCCACGTCTGGACACCGGGACGCTCACACTGTCTGCTCGCAGCAACTGCGCGCGACATAGCGGAGCGCGTAGATGAACTGTGTCGCGCATTCGCGACTCCTAGCGCGTCCGAGCAAGAAGCCGGTTTGCAACCGCATGTCGTGATCTTGGTTGATCTGGACGCAGTTCCTAGCGCTAATGAAATACTGCGCCGGCTGGTTGCCAGCCGGCCCAACGTCCATTTGATAGCCATGGCCAGCTCATCCGACTCACTGCCGCGAGAGTGCAATTGGATCGTCGAATGTAGCCCCCAAAAAGCGATCCTACGCCGCGTTCAGCCTATGGCGGCAACCGATCTGCGTCCAGATTCGGCCCCTGAGCCAGGCCCTATGGAAGTTTTTGCCGAGTTGCTGATGCGCTTCTGGGAGCAGCAGTCGGAGGAAGGAGGCGCTGAATCCCCAGGCGAAACGGTGACTCTCTTCCAGCTCTGGGAGAGTCAGTCGCAGCGCATCTATAGTGTGCGGGACATTGACGTCGCTAGAGCCTGGCAACGCAATCGGCCGTTCGAGCGCAACTCGCAGACGCTAGCAGTGCCGATCGGGCGCGATGAGAGCGGCAATCTTGTGCACCTGAATCTGCACGATCGCGATGATCCTCGTGGACAACCCAGCCATGGGCCGCACGGCTTGGTTGCCGGCGCAACCGGCTCGGGCAAGAGCGAGCTACTCCAGTCGTTGATCGCGTCGCTGGCCGCTCACTTTAGTCCTCAGGTGCTCTCGTTCTTACTAGTGGACTACAAGGGCGGCGGCACGGCCGATGTCTTTAGAGACATGCCACACGTCGCGGGGATCATCACTAATCTCGCCGACGAGAGCTTGTCTCAGCGCGCGCTGCTCGCGCTGCAGAGCGAAATCCAGCGCCGACAAGAGCGCTTTCAGACGATCGGGGTGAATTACATAGACGATTATCAGCGCCACTGCGCGCAGGATCGGAACCTGCCGCCGTTGCCTCGCCTGGTGATCATCGTGGATGAGTTCGCCGAGCTAGCGCAGAATCAACCCGAGTTCATCCGTCAGCTCGTACGCACGGCTCGGGTCGGGCGCAGCCTGGGCGTGCACCTGATTCTTGCCACCCAGAAGCCGAGCGGCGTCGTCAACGAGCAAATCTGGAGCAACTCGCGCTTTCGCATCTGTCTGCGCGTCGAAAGCCCATCCGACAGCAACGAAATGCTCAAGCGTCCTGATGCCGCCCGGCTGACGCGCTCAGGACAGGCCTATCTGCAGGTGGGTAGTGGCGAGCTTTTCCTTCGCTTCCAAGCTGCATATGCCAATGCGCCATACATCGAGGGCGGCGCCGGCTTGCCGGAACCAGTCTTTGAAGTTGAGCTCAATGGCCGGCGTAGGCGGCTGAATATGCCCGACGCCGTGCGCTCAAAGGCGCCCGAGCAGACGCAACTGGTCGCGTTGGTGAGTCACATCTGTGACACCGCTCAGCAACTCAAACTAAGGAAGGTGGACTCGATCTGGATTCCGCCGTTGCCAGATCCGAGAGAAGAGCCGCTTGCGTTGCTGGACAAAGCGCACGATCAGCTACGGGTCAAGCCGCTGTTCTATCCCGCGGACTCGGGCTGGGATGAGTCTAAGCAAGAGTGGCGGCCTGCTCGGCGCTGGCTCAGCCCGCTGGTTGGCCTCATGGATGATCCGCGCGAACGCCGGCAAGAGCGCTTATACATTCCTCTCGACGATCCACCGACTCATCTGCTGGTCTATGGTATGCCGAGCAGCGGCAAAACCACTTTCCTGCTGACCCTGGCGCTTAGCCTAGCCATGGATCACACGCCGGAGGAAATTCATCTATACGCGCTCGACTTTGGCGCGCGCGCGCTGAGTGTGCTCCGCGAATTCCCGCATACCGCAGATGTCATCGCTCGCGGTGAGACGGAGAAAGTCGTTCGTCTCTTCAGATGGTTGCAGGCAGAGGCAGAGCGCCGTCGGCAGCATTTTAACCAGGTCGGCGTATCCAACTTCCGCGCTTATCTAGAGCTTCGCCAGCGTGATCCGTCGCATCCCGCTCTGCCAGCCGTTGTAGTTCTGATAGACGGCTACCCAACCTTTGCGGAAGCACATCCTGAGCAGGAGACGCAACTCGAGCAGTTGATGCGTGAGTGCGCCGGGCAGGGAATTCACTTCGTGATCGTCGGCGGCAGCGCGACGTCCATTAAGCCGCGCATCAGCAGCAATGCGGCGCTGACGGTCACCTTCCAACAAACTGACCCCGGCGACTACGCCTCCATCGTTGGACGCGCGGCGATTCGTCCGGCGGCGCTACCCGGTCGTGGTCTTGTGCGCCGCAGTCCACCCTTAGAGTTCCAGACCGCGCTGCCTGTGCGCACGGAGTCTGAAGCGGAGCAGACTGAGCTGCTCCGCGCGTTAGGCGGACGAATGCGGGCGGCCTGGCGTGGCGCCACGCCGGGCCCTATACGCACTTTGCCCGAGGTGCTGCCCCTGTGTGAGCTGCTGGAGCAGGGGCGCCAAACGCCTGGCGAAGGTGAGCCTCCCATCGCGCTGACGACGGACACGCTTAGCCTGCTTCGTGTGCCGATGAAAGATGGGCTGCATTTCCTGATCTATGGGCCACCCGGAGGCGGGAAGACGACTCTGCTACTGAGTTGGCTGGTGGCGATGGCGGAATGGCATCCGCCGGACGCCCTGCGCTTGTTCATGTGTGATTTAGACGACTTCGCAGAAGAGGGGCTGAGTATGATCAGCGCGCTGCCCCACCGCAAATTGTTTGCGCAGGGCATCGCGGACCTCGAGCCGATGCTAACTGAGCTCGATCAAGAAATCTCACAACGTCAAGAGCATAAAGGGCAATTGCAAGATGCCCCAACGATTATTTTGGCGTTGGACAATCTCTCCAAGCTGAAGGACACGACGCCTCCACCGTGGCTCGCCACACAGATGTCCACGCTGGTGCGGCAATCCAAAGACTGTAAGTTTCACATCTTGGCCTCCATCGGCGAAGATGCGCTTACGCGCGTGCTATACAACCAAACATGGCTTGGCACGCTGAGAGGCCGATTTTTGGTAGGCGCTGCTCAGAGCAGCGCCATGAGCCTGCGCGTGCCGCCAGGTGAGGCGCAGCGCGCCACCCCGGCCGGCTTCGGCTACTTTAGCGCCCCCAATCTTCCCCTGGCGACCCGGGTCAAGTTCGCCAATCCCTTCGTCGGCTCTCTGGCGCTTCCTCAGTGGGTAGAGGTGATCGCTCAACGTTACGCAAATAACTGCAAACCCGCGCAGTAGCCGGCTTTGGGGGTTACTCCTGTTTTGATGAAGGGGCTGGGCACTGCGCCGCTCGATTAGCCCCCCACCCGCACGCGCAACGACTTTAGCCCGTGGAAGTGGTAGGCGTTGCGATACTCCGGCTGCTCCAGCAGTTCCAGGCGCGGGACGCGCCTCGCCAGCGTGCCCAGCGCAACATCCAGCTCCAGCCGCGCCAGCGGCGCGCCCACGCAGAAGTGGATGCCGCCGCCGAACGAGACGTGAGGGTTGTCGGCGCGCGTGATGTCCAACGTGTCGGGGTTTGCAAAGCGGCGCGGGTCTCGGTTGGCGGCGCCGAGCAAAAGCGCGATTGTGTCGCCGAATTTGAAGCTGTGCCCGTTCCAGCTCAAGTCGTCCAGCACCCACCGGGTGAACAGATGCAACGGCGTGTCGAAGCGCATCAGCTCCTCGGCGGCGAGCCGACTCAGCGACGGATCAGCGACCAGCTTCTCCCACTGGTCGCGATGCGTCAGCAGGGCGAACACGCCGTTGCCGATCACATTCACGGTGGCTTCGTGGCCGGCGTTCAGCAGTTGCATACAACCGGAGATCAGCTCGTGTTCGGTCAGCCGATTCCCCTGATCCTCGGCTTCGATCAGCCGGGTGATCAGGTCGTCGGTCGGTTTGCGGCGGCGCGCCTGCACCAGCTCACTCAGATAGGCATAGAACTCCTGCGTGGCTTGCACCGCTCGACGTTCCTGTTCGGCGGTTCGGCCCAGCTCATACATGGCGACCATCGCATGCGACCAGTTCAGCAGATGGTCGCTCATCTCGACCGGCACGCCGAGCATGTTGGCGATGGTGACGACGGGGATCGGCGTGGCATAGGCCGGCAGCAGGTCCACCTCTCCCTGAGCAAGCATCGCGTCAACGAGCTGATCGCACAGCGCCTGAATGCGAGGGCGCAAGCTCTCGATTTGTCGCGCCATGAAGGCTTTCTGCACCAATCCGCGCAACCGGGTGTGCTCGGGCGGCTCCATTTGGATCATCGTCGCGTTGTCCACGTCGTAGAACGGTCGCAGTGCCTCTGGGATGGGCGGCCAGCCCAGCTCCTCGCGCGTGCGCAGGTGCGTGATCTGCCGACCGAAGCGCCGATCGCGCAGCAGGGCGTTCACATCCTCCCAGCGCGCAAAGCACCATAGGTCGAAGTCTTCCCAGTGGAACGGCTGCGGCAGTTGCCGCATGGTGTCGTAGTAGGGGTAGGGATTGTTATAGAAGTGCGGATCGCGCGGATTGAGCCGGATGCTTCCGTCGCGCACAGCCAGGTGCATCACGCCCATTAGTATACGGGATCAGCGCGCCGTGACAATGGATGGGCCGCACGGATGCTTCGATGATGCGGGATGTAATACAATCTTAAAGTGCCGTGCCGAGATGCATGGGCGAACGCGCCGCAGAAAACGCTGCGCGATTGAGATGCAATGCTAAGCCATTCGGAGGATGATCCATGACGATCATAGACCCGCTGCGCCCGTCTTCAGCGTTGCTGCAGATCAACGGCGTCGAGTTCCCCCCGCCGTCGCAGCGCCGGGCAACCGAAAAGCGAGAGGGGGCGTATGCGACAGCGCTCGCCCAGTTCGATCGCGCTGCCCAAATCCTCAACCTGGATCCCGGGCTGGCCGATACGCTGCGTTCCTGCAAGCGCGAACTCACCGTCAACTTTCCTGTGAAGATGGACAACGGCGAGGTCCGCCGCTTTACGGGCTATCGCGTCCACCACAACACGGCGCGCGGACCGACGAAAGGCGGCATCCGCTACGCGCCGACCGTTGACCTGGACGAGGTGCGCGCGCTGGCGATGTGGATGACGTGGAAATGCGCCGTGGTGAACATCCCGTATGGCGGCGCGAAAGGCGGCGTGGTGTGCAACCCCAAAGAGCTTTCGCTGCGCGAGCTGGAAGGGTTGACGCGCCGTTACACGACCGAAATCTCCTCGTTCATTAGCCCGGAAGGCGATATCCCCGCGCCGGACATGGGCACGAACCCGCAGATCATGGCCTGGATCATGGACACCTATTCCATGCACCGTGGCTACTCCGTGCCGGCCATCGTCACCGGCAAGCCGATTAACATCGGCGGCTCGGCCGGGCGTTTTGAGGCGACCGGCCGGGGCATCATGTTCACCGTGCGCGAAGCGTACCGCACCTTCGGTTGGGACTTCGACGGCATCAGCGTAGTCGTGCAGGGCTTCGGCAACGTTGGCTCGATCACGGCGCAGACGGCGCACGAAATGGGGTGCAGGGTGATCGCGGTGAGCGACGTCGAGGGAGGCATTTACAACCCCAAGGGCCTGGACATCCCGCGCCTGCGCCGCTATGTGCGCGAGCATTCAACCGTGCAGGGGTTCGACGGCGGCGATAGAATCACCAACGCCGAATTGCTCGAGCTGCCCTGTGATGTGCTGGTGCCGGCTGCCACGGAAAACCAAATCACGCGCGCAAACGCGGACAGGATCAAAGCCCGCGTCGTGGCCGAAGGCGCAAACGGCCCGACCACGCCCGAAGCCGACGAAATCCTGATGGCGAACAACGTGCTCGTCATCCCCGACATCTTGTGCAACGCCGGCGGCGTCATCGTGAGTTACTTCGAGTGGGTGCAAAGCCTGCAGCAACTGTTCTGGGAAGAAGACGATGTCACCCATCGCCTGGAGCGCATCATGGTGCGCAGCTTCCACGACGTGTACGAGCAGTCCATCCGCATGAACCTGGACCTGCGCACCAGCGCGCTGGTGCTCGGCATCGGCCGAGTGGCCGAGGCAACCCAGACGCGCGGGTTGTATCCGTAAGGGGTTGGCGGCAGGGCGCGGACATGCGTCTGACGCCTAGAAAGGTTACCGTCTTGAACTACTCCGGCGCTTGGCTATAATGCGCGTCCAACCGATGTAAGTCCCGCTTGGCGGGGGAGGAATGAGAATATCGCGCAGCAAAGATCGAATCGAGTGTCGCCGCAGCAAACCTTTCGAATCAACAACCAAATCCGTGCGCCGCAGGTGCGCGTGATTATGCCGGATGGCACAAACAAGGGCATCGTGGACACGCGCGACGCGCTAGAACTAGCGCGAAACATGTGCATGGATCTTATCGAGGTTGCGCCGAACGCCGACCCACCGGTATGTCGAATCATAGACTACGGGCGCTTCATCTACGAAAGGGAGAAGAAGGAGCGCGCAGCAAGAAAAAGCCAAAAGACGATTGAGGTGAAAGGGGTGCAACTGCGCCCCAAGACGACCGAACATCATCTGGCGTTCAAAATTCGTGCAGCGCGGCGCTTCCTCCAAGCGGGCAACAAGGTCAAGCTCAATCTGCGCTTCCGCGGTCGTGAGGTCGCGCATCAGCATGTGGCGCTCAAACTGATCGACCGATTTGTGCAGGAGCTATCGGACATCGGATTCGTGGAAGTCGCGCCGAATCTCGAAGGCAAGGCGCTGGTCGCCGTCATTGCGCCGACGCCGGCGACATTGGCGGCGGCGCATCTGAAGTCAACACAACAGCGCATCGAGGCCGAGCGCGCTGCCGACCGAGCCGCGGGTTATAACGAAGAAGAGGAGGAAGTCGAGGAAGTCGAGGACGCCGAGGGCAGCGAGTCCGAAGAAGCGGCGTTGAACGAACGCGCGACCGAGTGGGTTGCGATTGAGGATGCCAAGTTGCCGAGCAAAACGCAAGCGGCGGAGCTGCGCCGACGTCAGAATCGTGAGAAGCTGGCGCAGAAACGCGCCAACGAGCAATTTGAGTTACCATAGGTTCACGCTACACAATCGTTGCAGCATCGGCAGGTCAATGCGATGGTTCGCCGCAGTCTCTCGGCTGCGGCGAAATCGTGAAGGTAAGCTAGGGAGAGATCATGGGCAAGATCAAGACGCACAAGTCCACGTCTAAGCGCTTCAAAGTGACGGGGAGCGGCAAGCTCATGCGCACCCGCCAAGGCAAGAGCCACTTTCGGCGCAAGAAGCCGGCGCGGGTGAAGGCGCTTTTCGTCGAGATGACCGAAGTAGAGGGCAAGGGCATCCAGAAGCGCATTCGCAAGCTCGCCCCATATTTGAAGAACAAGTAAAGCAGCAAAGCACAGCCGACTTAAAGGAGGAGTAGGGAAATGGCTCGAGTAAAGGGCGGCGTGAAGACACGCCGACGCCACAACCGCGTGCTTGCCGCGACCAAAGGCCAGTTCGGTGCGCGACACAAGCACTTCCGCAAAGCCAACGAGGCGCGCCTGCATGCGATGGCCTATGCCACGCGCGACCGACGCAATCGCCGTCGCGAGCTGCGCCGCCTGTGGATCACGCGCATTAACGCAGCCGCTCGCCTAAACGGCACGACCTACAGCAAGCTTATTCAGGCTTTGAAAGCTGCCGATGTGCAGCTCGATCGCAAGATCCTGGCCGATTTGGCGGTGCGCGATGCCGATGCGTTCGCTGCCGTCGTCAAAGCGGTGCAGGCTTGAGGTTGCGCCGAGACCACGACGCGGGCGAAACGCCCGCCGCTTCCATCGCGGAGCGGCGGGCGTTTCGCTTTTGCGCATTCTTCCTTCACCGTGGCGCGCGGTGGCCTCGTCGCCGATGACCTGAACGCGTTCGCGCAGAAAGTTTGACCGGCGGCGCGTATGATAGGCGATGTGACCGTGGGCCTCATCACGCTGACTGCGACGCAAGCGGATCGCCTGGACAAAGCCATCGCTGCACTCCTGCCGGAGCTCAGCCGGAGCGCAGCGCAGCGCCTGATCGCGCAGGGGCGTGTTCAGGTGGACGGCGTCGCCCACGATGCCGACTATCGGGTTCAGCCGGGGCAGACGATAACGGTGGATTTGCCGGCGCCGCCGCCGGAAGCGCCCCAGGCCGAGCCTATCCCCCTCGACGTTCTCTACGAGGACGCAAGCGTGATCGCGATCAACAAGCCGGCCGGCATCGCAGCGCATCCTGCGCCCGGCAACCTCAGCGGGACGGTGGTGAACGCCGTGCTGTTCTACGCGCCCGAAGTGCAGCGGGTGGGCGACGCGCGTCGCCCCGGCATCGTTCATCGGCTCGACAAAGAAACCAGCGGCGTGTTGTTGATCGCTCGCCATGAGGCTGCGCTACACGCGTTGCAGTCGCAGTTCAAAGCGCGCGCCATCCAGAAGACGTATTTAGCCTTGTGTGTGGGTCACGTCCGCCCCGAGCACGGTGTGATTCACCGTCCGATTGCGCGTGACCCCGCCCATCGCCGACGCATGGCGATCGTTCCCGGCGGTCGCGAAGCCGTGACGGAGTACAGCGTGGTCGAGGTATTCGCGCCGGATGAGACGACCGATCTGCGCTACGCGCTGGTGCGCGCGCATCCGCTGACCGGGCGCACGCACCAGTTGCGCGTGCATTTCGCCTCGATCGGCCATCCCATTGTGGGAGACGCGCTGTATGGGCTGCGCAAGGATGCACTCACGCGCCGGCTGAAGCCACGCCACATGCTGCACGCGAGCGAACTCACTTTCGTCTCACCGGCTTCAGGACGCGAGGTGAGGCTGCGCGCGCCGCTGCCGTCGGACATGCAGCGCGTGTTGGAGGAACTCAGCCCTCTTTCATCGCGCGATCAATGATTTCTTGAGCGACCTTGCTCATCGTCGTGCGGCGCGAGCGCGCGGTCATTTGGATGTGGTGATAGGCTTCTTCTTCGCCCATGCCGCCCTTCATCAAGATGCCCTTGGCGCGTTCGATCAGCTTGCGCGCCGTGAGTTTCTCTTCCAGCTCATCTACCTTCGCGCTCAGGTTGCGGCGCTCGTTGAAGGTGGCGATGGCAACGCGCATAGTGCTGAGCAGGTCGTCGCGCTTGACCGGCTTGATCAGATAGCCCTGGACGGGCAGTTCCGTCGCCCGGTCGAGCAGTGCCTTTTCGTTATAGGCGGTGAGGATAATGATGGGGATCGGCCGTTGCTTGAGGATCTCTGCAGCCACCTCCAGGCCGTCACGGAACGGCATGCGCACGTCGAGCAACGCGATGTCCGGCTGTTCGCGGTGCGCCAGGGTGACGGCTTCCACACCATCGGCGGCGCTGTAGACCGTGTGACCCAGCTCCGTCAGTATGGCGCGCAGCCCCATGCGGATGATGGATTCGTCGTCTGCAATCAGTACGCGAAGGTGATTATTGCTCATTGATGAAAACTCCAGATCGGACGACCGGCGGACGCGCGGCGGCAATGACCAAGTTTGTTCTAGGCTCTCATCCTGGAGGACGACGGGGATTATACTTTCGTCGCGTCCGAATGTGGCCGTTCATCCTGGCCGCCTGCCTCGGCGGCTGTGTCATCCTGCTCATCGCCCGCGATGTCTGGCGCATCCGCCGGTTGCCGGCCTTGGACAGCGATGTGGTGTCCCCAGTCACGACGCGCATCTCCGTGATCATCCCGGCGCGCAACGAGGAGCGCAACATCGCGCGTTGTCTGGATGGCGCGCTTGACCAGCGCTATCCTCCGCGCGAGGTGATCGTCGTGGATGATGGCTCAACGGACGCGACGCCGCGCATCCTGCGCGAGTACGAGGCGCGCTTCGCCGGCCGGCTGCGCGTGATTCGCGGGCGCCCTTTGCCGCCGGGCTGGGTGGGCAAGTGCAACGCCTGTCTGCACGGGGCGCAGCACGCGGACGGCGAGTGGTTGCTCTTCCTGGATGCCGACACTGCGCCGCAACCCACGCTGCTCGGCGCGCTGATGGCGTTCGTCGAACACAACCAGCTCGATGTGGCCAGCGTCTTCCCCTTCAACGAGTTGGTCACCTGGTCCGAACGACTAGTATTGCCGATCTTCTATCAATTCGCGCTCACCGCCTTCCCGTTGCAGAAGAACCTTTCGGTGGAAGCGCCGGCCGGCGCCGTCATCGCCAATGGTCAGTGCCTGATTGTGCGGTCGTCGGCGTATTGGTCGGTGGGTGGGCACGCGGCGGTGAAGGACAAAGTGCTCGAAGACATCGAACTTGCGCAAGCGCTGCGGCGAGCCGGTTATCGCGTTGGGCTGGCGACGGCGTTCGGCCAGTTGCGCGTGCGCATGTATCGTGGCCTGGGTGAGGTGGTTCAAGGTCTGGGCAAACATGCCGCCGCAGGCCGTCGCGCCAGTGGTTGGCGCGCGTTCTGGGCGGTGTTGCGCATGTCGCTGACGTTGCTGACCCCTTGGCCGCTGTTGGCCGTTTGCCTCGCGCAGGCAATCGCGCAACCAGCGACGCCGTACGCCTGGCTCGCGCTGGCCGTCGCCGCCTGGGCTGGGTTGACCGTGCTCGGCTTCTGGGCCGTTCGCTATCGTCGCTGGTATGCGCTGCCGGCTTGGACGGCGTTGCTGGCGCCGGTTGGCTGGCTCATCTACTTAGCGATCGTCGTGCGCGGGACGTTGCAGGTGTTCTTCAAGCGCGGGGTGACCTGGAAGGAGCGCGTCTACTCGTAGCGTCGGTGGGCCCGGCGCCGGCGCCCCCCAAATTGCAGCCACGCAGCGAAACCGGCCGACGGTGACGCCTCCGGCGTGCGGTTGACCTCATGCACGGGGCACGAGGTCGCAAGCTTCGGGCGGCATCCAGTGCGCCTCGCGGCCTTCCCACTTGATGTTGCAGCCGATTGGGTTGGTGATGGGCACGCGCACGGGACGGCCAGCTAAATGGTCTTCGAGCGCATTGGCCAGGTCGTTCACCGTGCTCTTTTCGGCCTCACGCGGGTTGTCTACGCCGCGGCCCGTGTAGATGAGTCGGCGCGCTTTGTCGAACACGTAGAAGTGCGGTGTGCGAAGCGCCCCATAGGCCAGCGCCACCTGTTGTGATTTGTCGCGCAGATACACCCAGGGAAACTTGTGTTCCTCCATCCGCTTCACCATGTGCTCGAAGCTGTCCTCGGCATAGGTGTTCTCGCTGTTCGAATTGATGGCGACGAAGCGCACGCCCTGCGGCATGAAGCGCAGCGCCGTCTGGCGCGTCACCTCGTCCGAGCCTTTGACGTAGGGACAATGGTTGCAGGTGAAAAAGATGACGAGCGCCGGCGCATCGTCGAAATCGGACAGGCGGTAAGTCTTCCCATCGGTCGCGGGGAGTTCGAAGTCCGGGGCCTTTTCGCCCAACTGAAGTGTGAATGCCATGCCTTGCCTCCAAACATCAATTATCCAACCAGATTGTCACTTCCTCCACCCGACGTCGGTCGCGCGGTTTGCCGGCATCGGCAGGGTAGCCGAGCGTGATCAACGCCTGCGGCTCCCAGTCGCTTGGTAAGCCTAGCGTCTGAACAACCGCCTGAGGGCAAAACAGCGGCGCGCACATCCAGCACGCCCCGAGGCCCAGATCGGTTGCGGTGAGCAGGATGTTTTGCAGCGCTGCGGCGACGGCCTGTCCGGCCATCCAGCGCTCGGCGGCGTTGCGTCGGTCGTCGGGATACACATCCATATCGCGCAGCGTCATGCACGCGAGGATGCAGACCGGCGCCGATGCGATGCGCTGATATGAGCGCGACACATCGCGCGCGATCAGCTCCGGCGCGACGCCGTCGCGCGCCAAGTCCTCACGCAGCCGCTCGCCCATCATAGTCGCAAGCCGGACGCGCGCGGCGCCGGCTAGCACGGCGAATCGCCAGGGCTGGCGGTTGTGCGGCGAGGGCGCGCGCGTGGCCGCCTCCAGCAGCGCAATCACCGCTTCGCGCGACACCGGCCGGTCGGTGTAGCTGCGGATCATGCGGCGCTTGGCGATGGCGTTCATGCCGTGCTCAGTGATACAGGTCGAGATGCGCCGGCCGGATGATCTCGGCGGCGCTGCCCTCTCGCGGCGCAAAGCGTACACCGCGCACCAGCACCGCCGGTGTGCCTTCGGCCGCCTGGCCCATCACCAACGTCGCTGCGCTGGCCACCATATCGGCTAAGCCGATCTCGGTGTGCTGGAGCCGGTAGCCGAATAAGTCTTCGCGCCCGCGCCAGTCTTCTACGCCGGGCATGCCGGCCACACCGACGGCAACGCCAACGGTGCCCAGGCGATGCGGCCGGCCGTGGCTGTCGCAGATCACCACCGGGATTGCGCACCCAAAAGCTGCGCCAAGCCGCTCGGCGATGCGGCGGGCGCTCGCGTCGGGATCATCCGGCATGAGCAGCACCACGTCGGGGTCAGGCGACACGTTGGAATGGTCAATCGCCGCGTTGGCCGAGACGAAGCCAAGCCGGTGGCGCGTGACCAGCACGTTGGGCGCCACGCGCGACACCTCCGACGATTCACGCAGGATCACCTCAACCAGGCGCGGGTCTTTCTGAGCGATTGTCGCAAGCTCAATGGCGCGCGCCGAGGGCGTCACTTCGCGCAGGTTGACGAAGCGCCCCTCGGCCTTGGCCACCACCTTGGACGTGACCACCAGCACATCGCCGGCCTGGGGGCGGAGCGGCGCAATGGCGGTTGCGAGCAGCGCGGCCAGGTCGTCGCCGGGCCGAACGATCGGTAAGCCGGCGACCGGGAAGAGCTGCAAGGTGGGGCGGGTCACGCGAGATGCCTTCCTCGGCGCGCTGCGCGGGGCCTAGGCGCCGGTGATGCGGATGCCGGCGCCCTTGACCTTGTGGCGCTTGTTGATGCCGAGCAAGATTGGGGTCAGGCCCTCGACGACGACGGCGTTGTCGAGCGGGCCGGCATCCCAGGCCTTCATGCCGGCATCGGCGACCAACTGCATGACGATGCGTTTGGCGGCATCATCGTCGCCGCACACCAGTACGTCGCAGTCAATCACGGCATCGAGCTTCTTCAGATGCGTCGCCGAGATGTTCTGGAAGGCTGTCACTACCTTGACGCCCTGGCCGAGGATGGCTTGCGCCTCCTTTGAGGCTGAGCCGCCCGGCGGCACAGCGACTCGTGTGAAGTCGTCTGGGTTGATCGGCACGGTCACGTCCACCAGCACCTTGCCCTGAACGGCGTCTTTCACGTTCGCCAGGGTGTCTTTGTGGGCGGCATACGGCACGGTAAGCACGACGATTTCCGCATCGCGCGCGGCGCCGGCGTTGTCGGCGCCGCGGATGCGCCCGGCGCCGAGCGCCAGGTTCAACTCCTCGGCGACGCGGCGCGCTTTCTCGGCATCGCGCGAGCCGATGATCACCTCGTGTCCGGCGTGCGCCCAACGCAGGGCCAGCCCTGACCCTTCCTTGCCGGTGCCGCCTAAAACTGCGATCCTCATGATCCTCCTTGTTATCACGTTTGGGTTCGAATATCCAGGCGTAGATAATACCGCCATGGCCGAACATCCGCTCGTCACCACCGACTGGCTACACGCACACCTGCGCGACGATCATCTCCGCATCGTGGACATTCGCGGCCACGTCCTGCCGCCCAACGAGCCGCCGCCGCATTACTTCAACCACTATGGCGACTACCTCAAGGGGCACATCCCCGGCGCCGTCTTTGTGGACTGGGTGCATGAGATTACCGACCCGGATGACCCGCGCCACGCGCGCATCGCGCCGCCGGAGCGCTTCGCCGCAGTGATGCGCCGATGCGGCATCGGCGACGACACGTTTGTGGTGGCATACGATGATGCCGCCGGCATGTTCGCCGCGCGGCTGTGGTGGGCGTTGAACTATTACGGTCACGCGAACGTGGCCGTGCTGGATGGCGGTTGGAACAAATGGATCGCAGAGGGACGCCCGATCTCGGCGATGATCCCGGAGGTCGCGCCAGCCGACTTTACACCGCGCCCGCAGCCGGCTTGGATTCGCACCGGCGATCAGGTGATGGCGGCGCTCGGTGCGCCGGTCAAACTGGTGGACGTGCGCTCTTCACAGGAGTTCAGTGGCGAGCAGTCGCGCGCTAAGCGGTTTGGCCATATCCCCGGCGCAGTGAATGTGCCCAGGGCTTCGCTCGTGGCACCGGACGGCACGCTGTTGCCGCCGGAGTTGCTGCGCGAGAAGTTCGCGCAGGTTGGCATAGATGGGCGCACGCCAGAGATCGTGACATATTGCAACGCCGGCGTGAGCGCGTCGCTGGGCTTGCTAGCGCTGCGCGTCGCCGGCTTCGCCAATAGCGCCGTCTATGATGGTTCTTGGAAGGATTGGGGCAACGATGATCGCCGGCCGATCGCGTAAGCCCGTCGCTCACGCGCGGTCCAGGGCGTACTCCTTCAGCACGTCCAGGTCCACAAACTCCAGCGCGGAAATGTGGGTGGCTTCCAGGTCCACCAGCGGCGCGCAGCCGGCTTCATAGGCCTCGATCCAGCGCGATACGCACACGCACCAGCGGTCGCCCGGTTTCAGGCCGGGGAATGCGAACTCGGGCCGCGGCGTGATCAGGTCGTTGCCCATGGCGCGCGAGAACTCCAAGAACTCGCGCGTCATTTGCGCGCATACCAGGTGCAGGCCGACATCGCCCGGGCCGGTGTTGCAGCAACCATCGCGATACCAGCCGGTCATCGGCGCGGTGCTACATGGCTTCAGTTCGCCTCCTAGCACGTTTCTTGCTCGGATCATGTTCACCTCGTCGGGCTGTAGGTTACAAGTTACAGGTTGGTGGTTGATGAGACGGCGATGGGTGTTGCTTCATGATGGTCGAACGCGGCTTCGCCGAAGCCGCGCAGCACGAACCGATGAAGTTTGACGTTGCCGCCGAGGATCTCCAGGGTCACGTTGGCCTCGGCGCGGTGCTTCGCCAGCCGGATGGTGCATGTGCCCCAGGCGTGGCCGGTGGACCAGAAGTGCGTGCCCTCGATCGGGTCGAACGTCATCACGCCGTCAACGGCGGAGTAGTGGAAGCCGGTCCAGGCCAGGACGGCGGCCCAGCTCGCCATCGCCCGCGCGTAGTGATGCCCGCATTCGGCTTCGTCGAAGGGGTTGCGCTTCGCGCCGTCATAGCGGGCGCGGATGGCGGCGATCACTTTCAGGCCGTTCTCGATCTGCCTTTCGTAGAGCATGCCGACGGCCGCCGTGTACTCGAAGCCGGTCATCACTTCGTTGAAGTAGGGGAAGGGGCGTTTCGGCCGGCGTCCCTTCGGATAAGTCGCCATCAGCAGCGCCGATTCGTCGCCCAGCACGAAGCTGCGCAGGTGATTGAAGTGATCGTGGAAGCTACGTCGGAAGTTGTACTTCATGATCGCGCGCAGCGCCTTGCGCACGTGGCGGGGATCGAGCAAATAACCGAGGCCGCAGACGTGGGCGAAGTATTGGCCGACCAGTTGATCCACCAAGCAGCCGGCGCCGAGTTGGAGTTCTGGCTCCTGCGGCGTTGCCGCGCCCATACCGGCGCGCAGTCCCTCGAGGATCAGGTCGCCCGGCTGCGGCGGCCGGATCTCATGCTCGTAGTACTCACCGTTAAACAAATGTGCGTCCATCCATGCCCGGCCCTGCTCGAACAGCCGGCGGCATTTGTCGGCGAAGGCGATCAGGCCTTCGGGCGTGTCGCGCATCGCATCGCTCCCGACTTCCGGCTCGCGACTCACTTCGCCAGAGGGAAGTGGTGAATCGTGAGTTGGATGTTCGGCCAGATAGCGCGCCATCGCTTCCATCGCCCGCAACGCGCCGAGATACCACGTGCCCATCTGCGGATTCGGGCCGTAGTACTCCACGTCCATCGTGTTGTGTTGGCAGCCTTCCATCACGCCGTCTTCGTCGGCGTCCCAGCCGCCCGGCCGCCAGCAGAACTCCAGCGCGCGTCGCGCTTGCGGCCACAGCGCGCGTAAGAAGTCGTCATCGCCGCTCAGTTGCCATTCGCGGTACAGCTTCATCAGGCAACCCATTTGCCCATCGGCAGCGGCATGAATCCACGTCGTCGCGCGGTCGAGCGGCAGATCGGCGCGGAAGCACATCAGCCCATCGCTGCGCGTGGCACGCTTGAACTCCACCTCGCGCATCGTCTTGGCCAGATCGCCGAAGAGGAAAGCGGTTGCCTGCTCGTAATTCCATACGTGCGTACAACTGCCGAAGCAGCAGCCGGCTTTGTCGCCGCAGCCTTCCCAGCCCATCAAGTGGCCGCTCTCGATGCGGAACGCGGTCTGCGAGCGAAGTGTGCTGAGGTTGTAGAGCGCGGCTTCCTTGATCGGCGCCGGCAGGTCGCTTTGGACGAAGGCGTTGACGAAGGTCAACGTGTCATTTTCGAGCTCGGCGAGCTGGGCGGCCGTGCGCTCGACCACGTCCCACGCATCGGCGTATCGTGTGGCGTAGTAGTTGCCCACGCGGTCGGGTTGATCGCGCGTGCCGGCGCCATAGGTCAGCGACGGCTCGTTGCGCAAGCCCCAGCCACGCCGGTGAGGAAAGTGCCATGCCAGCAGGAACGTGATCGCACGCGTCTCGCCCGGCTTGAGGCTCAGCGTAACACACAGCGAACCGATAGGATGGTTGACCTCCGCTTGGCATTCCTCCAGCGCGCCATCAGCAGAGAAATCCTCCCAGTAATCGAGCAGGGAATCGCCCCAGCTCAGATCGGCCCACGTCGTACGATGGGTAATGCCACGCATCGTCAGCGCGACCAGCGCCAGCGTGCCCCATTGCTCGGCCGAGGGTTCAACCCCCTGCGAGTGCATAAACAGTCCGCAGCCGGTGGCGCGCTTAAGCGTGCGCATTTCGTTGACGTTGCGCGCGCCGCCTCGGTCGCCTGCGTTGATGCGGTGATCGGCGACGACGCTGCCATCCTGGCCGATGAAATTCTCCAGGTTGCCGCACACCGCTGCCACGACGCGCCGGTCGGTGCGATTCGTCAGCACAAAACGGAGGATGGCAACAGGGATGCCGCTGCGCTCGGCGTCACACGGGATGAACGGGTTGAACGCTTGCAGGCGCACCTTCACCGGCACATCAGGGTCGGACAACACGACCTGACCGAGCGGGTATGCGGCCTCGAACGCGCAGCGTCGGAAGCGCGGCAGGCCGTGGTTAGGGATCGGGCAGCCGAACGCGCCTTCATAGTCGCGCGGGTCAATCGCGCCCTCCAGGCAGCGCGCGACGCCCGGTTTGCCTGTGGCGCGCGCGTAGAGCGCGAAGAAAGTGTGCTTGGGGTTGAAGCCCTTGGCGGGGCGGTTGACCACTTCCCAGTCGCGTAGGTCGCCGCGACCGCCCAGGGCGACCGTGCCGGTGCCGATGCCGCCGATGGGCAGGGCGATGCGGGTGAGATGATCCTGATCGTAGCGGGTGAGGACGGGCCAGTTCAACTGCTGCATAGTGCTCTGGATGTTGGCACGGTCTGCCCTGGGCGCAAGTTGGGCGTTGTGTGCCTCCGACCGATGGGGCGTAGGAAGACGGCGCGAGCGCGCTTCGTGCCCGTCCTTTCGCGAAGCGATAAACGATCATTCGCGATGAGGTGGGTCTGGCGCAATGAGCGCTGCCGTTGCGCCTTCAAGCCGGCGTCATAGACATTCCACGGCGGCTGATGATGTGAACAGGGCTGCCGCCGGGGCTAGACGCCGCCGCGAAATAGCCAGGGGACATTCGCCAACGGGGCAGATGGAACAGACCTGCCCCGGCGTAAACGCCTGGGTAGTCCGCGTTCCTTGATTGTGAAATTCAGCCACGTACAGAGGAAACCACATGCTAGAATATATGTTCTGGGGAAGCTCTATAAACGCTGCGCTCTATCGCACACCTCACCGAATCGAAGCATATCTCTATGACAGACACAACTCCGGTTGCAACCAAGCAGGAATACGGCGCCGGTCAGATTCAGGTCCTCGAAGGCCTCGAAGCGATCCGCAAGCGGCCCGGCATGTATGTCGGCGGTACCGACAGCAAGGCCATGCACCACCTGGTCTACGAGGTGGTGGACAACAGCGTGGACGAAGTGCTGGCCGGCTATTGCGACCGCATCGAGATCACCATCCACAAAGACGAAAGCGTGACCGTGGAGGACAACGGCCGCGGCATCCCAACCGACATTCATCCCACCTTTCGCAACAAGGCCGGCGAGCGGGTGAGCACGCTGGAAGTGGTGATGACCAACCTGCACGCCGGCGGCAAGTTTGGCACGGGCGCCTACACGGTGTCCGGCGGCCTGCACGGCGTCGGCGTGAAGGCGGTGAACGCGCTGTCGAAGTGGCTGATTGCCGAGGTCAAACGCGACGGCAAGGTCTATCGCCAGTCGTATAAGGAAGGGCGACCTACTAGCCCGGTTGAGGTAGTCGGCAAGACGAGGGAGAAGGACACCGGCACGAAAGTCACCTTTCTGCGCGACGACACGATCTTCACCGAGGACAACAGCTACAAGTTCGATGTGCTGGCGCAGCGCTTCCGCGAGATGGCGTTTATCACTCGCGGGGTGACGATCGTGTTCCGCGACGAACGTGAGGATCGCGAGATGACCTTCTACTTCGAGGACGGCATCAGCGCGTTCGTCCGTTACCTCAACCGCAACAAAGAGCCGCTGCATCCGGTCATCGCCGGAGAGAAGAAAGTGGGCAACATCGGCGTCGAGTTTGCGATGCAATATACCGACGCTACAGCCCAGAGCGAGTTCTACTTCGCCAACACCATCAACACGCCAGACGGCGGGACGCACCAGACCGGCTTCCGCAGCGCGTTGACCCGCAGCCTGAACGACTATGCGCGCAAGGCCAACATCCTGAAGGAGAAAGACCCCAACCTCGACAGCCGCGACACGCTCGAGGGCCTGACGGCCATCGTCAGCATCAAGCATCCCGAACCGCAGTTCGAGAGCCAAACCAAAGTCAAACTGATGAACACCGACGCCAAGACGGCCGTCGAGCAAGTCGTGCGCGAGGCGCTGACGGAGTTTCTGGAGCAGAACCCGCGCGAAGCGAAAGCCATCATTGAGAAATGTCTGATCTCGCAGCGCGCGCGCGAAGCGGCCAAAGCTGCCGCCGAGCTGGTCAAGCGCAAGAGCGCGCTGGAGAGCGGCACGCTGCCCGGCAAGCTGGCCGATTGCTCCGAGCGCGACCCGGCCAAGTGCGAGCTGTTCGTGGTTGAGGGCGACAGCGCTGGCGGTTCGGCCAAGCAAGGCCGCGACCGGCACTTCCAGGCAATCCTGCCGCTATTCGGCAAGATCATGAACACCGAGCGCGCCCGCCTGGACAAAATCCTGCAGTCGGACGCGATCAAAGCGTTGATCAGCGCCATCGGCACCGGCGTGGGCGACCAGTTCAACCTGGACAACCGGCGCTACGACCGCATCGTGTTGATGACCGACGCGGATGTGGACGGCAGCCACATTCGCACGTTGCTGCTGACCTTCTTCTTCCGCTACATGCAGCCGCTGGTCGAGCATGGCCATGTCTATATCGCCCAACCGCCGCTGTTCCGCATCGAGGTGAAGAAGGGCAACAAGGAAGTGCGCTACGTCTACAGCGTCGAAGAGCGCGACAAGGTCTATGCTGAGCTGAGGCAACGCGGCCTCGACGTGAGCAAGCCGACCGAGGTCGTCACCCAGCGCTACAAGGGGTTGGGCGAGATGAATCCAGAGCAATTGTGGGAGACGACCATGGATCCGCAGCGGCGCACCATGCTCCGGGTGACGGTCGAAGATGCTGCCGAGGCGGATCGCACCTTCGACATGCTGATGGGCAACGCCGTGCCGCCGCGCCGCGCGTTCATCACCCGTCACGCGCGCGAGGTGCAAAACCTGGACATCTAAACTCAACGCGCATGGGCGAGCGAGGATACGCTCGCCCGTGCTTTTGAAAGGCGATGACGGCTACCGAGCGATCATCCGATGATCTGCTGTATGCGGTGCTGCGTTCACCGCGCCTCGTCCAGTTGCGCGACCGGATCGCCGCGACGCTGGAGGAGGAGCAGGTCCGGCGCGAGCAGTTCTACGAGACCGTGCGCGAGGATCAAAAGGCCGAGTTCATCAACGGAGAAGTCATCGTGCACTCGCCAGCTCAGTTTCACCATACGCGAACAGTGACGCATCTGATTCGTCTGCTATCAGCGTTTGTCGAGGCGCGTGGGATGGGCATAACTGGCACAGAGAAGATGATGATCTCGCTCTCGCGCAACGACTACGAACCCGACATCTGCTACTTTGCCGAGGCCAAGGCGCGACTGTTCACCGGCGACCAAACGCGCTTCCCGGCGCCTGATCTGATCGTCGAGGTGCTGTCGCCCAGCACCGAGCAAATAGACCGGACGATCAAGTTCGAGGACTACGCCGCGCACGGCGTGACCGAATACTGGCTGGTCGAGCCGGAGACCGAGACGGTGGAGCAGTATGTGCTTTCGCAGGGCCGCTATGAACTGGCGATGAAATCGCGCACGGGGACGCTGGCCAGCATCGCGATCCCCGGCTTCGAGATCCCCGTGCGGGCGATCTTCGACAAAGCAGAGAATCTCAAGGCGCTCAGGAGCATCCTCTCCTGAATGTGCAGAACTTGCAGCCATGATCCACAGCAAAAACGGCATCCATGCGATCGGCCTGACCGGCATCCGGCAGACATGGAATCCCTCGCCGGCGCGCACGATCGAAATCGCAATCTGTCGCGGGGAAGGACAGTTGACGGCCGGCGGCGCCTTCCTCGCGGTCACCAGCCCCTTCACCGGCCGTTCGCCCCAGGACAAGTTCGTCGTTCGCGAGCCGTCCAGCGCGGACAAGATCTGGTGGGGCAAGGTGAATCAACCCCTCGATCCCGACAAATTTGAAGTGCTCGCGCAGGATGTGAAGGCTTACCTGAACACGAAGGAGCTGTTCATCCGCGACGTGTATGCCGGCGCCGATCCTGCCTACCGACTCAACGTGCGCTTGATCTCGGAGAGCGCCTGGCATACCTTGTTCGCATACAACCAGTTCATCCGACCGTATCCGGCTGACCTGGCCGACTTCGAGCCGAGTTTCACCATCTTGCACGCGCCGGAGTTTCATCCCGATCCGCAGCGGCACGGCACGCGCAAACCTGCCGGCGGCCCGACGGCGGTCATCGCCCTGAACTTCGCGCAGCGCCTGGTGATCATCGCCGGCACGCGCTACGCCGGTGAGATCAAGAAGAGCATCTTCACGGCGATGAACTATCTGCTGCCGTTGCAGGGCGTCTTCCCGATGCACTGTGCGGCGAACGTCGGCCCGGCCGGCGATACGGCGCTGTTCTTCGGGCTGAGCGGCACGGGCAAGACGACCCTTTCCGCCGACCACAATCGTTCCCTCATCGGCGACGATGAGCACGGCTGGAGCGACGCCGGCGTGTTCAACTTCGAGGGCGGTTGTTATGCGAAAGTGATTCGCTTGTCCAAGGAGGCCGAGCCGGAGATCTACGCTACGCTCAGTCAGTTCGGCACGGTGCTGGAGAACGTGGTCATGGATCCGGACACGCACCAGCTTGACTTAGACAGTGAGGAGATCACCGAGAACACGCGCGCGGCGTATCCGATCCACTTCATCCCCAATTTTGTGGCGACCGGCACAGCCGGCCATCCGCGCAACATCCTGTTCCTAACTGCCGATGCGTTCGGCGTGCTGCCGCCCATCAGCAAGTTGACACTCGAACAGGCAGTGTATTTCTTCCTCTCCGGTTACACCGCCAAACTGGCCGGCACCGAGCGCGGCGTGACCGAGCCGCAGGCCACGTTCAGCACTTGCTTCGGCGCGCCGTTCATGGTTCACTTCCCGACCCTCTACGCCGAGATGTTGGCCGAACGGCTCAATCGGCACAAGTGCACGGTGTGGCTGGTGAACACCGGCTGGAGCGGCGGGCCGTATGGCGTGGGCCACCGCATAAAAATCGCCTACACACGCGCGATGGTGACCGCCGCGCTGGACGGCACGCTGGCCGCAGTGCCGACCCGCCCCGACCCGGTGTTCGGTATCCACGTCCCGGAGCATTGTCCCGGCGTGCCCAGCGACGTGTTGCAACCGCGCAACACCTGGACGGACAAGGCGGCCTACGATGTCAAGGCGCGCGAGCTGGCTGCGAAGTTCGTCGAGAATTTCGCACAATTCGAGGCTCAGGTCAGCCCCACTGTCGCCGAAGCCGGTCCGCGCGTGAGAGGGGGCGCATGATGTAAAGTGCTGCGCTGCCCCGGCGCCGCCCCTGGAGACGAATCGTCGTGCTAAGCGGATGATCGGACGGATGCGGCAGCGCGGGCTGGGACAGCACCCATCATGAGCCAGATTTGACCGCCTTGAAGCGGCGCAGGATCTCTTCCTTCTGCGTGGCGTGATCTACGATCGGCGCGGGGTAGTCCCGGCCGATGACACAGCCGGCCTGCGCCTGCACCAATGGCGGCATGGACGCCGGCGCGTGGATGTATTCCAGCGGCACGCGCGCCAGCTCCGGCAACCAGCGCTTGATGTAAGCGCCGTCGGGGTCGAAGCGCTCGCTTTGCAGTTTAGGATTGAAAATGCGGAAATATGGTTGGGCGTCGGTGCCGGTGCTGGCCGCCCACTGCCAGCCGCCGTTGTTGGATGCCGGGTCGCCATCCACCAGCTTGCGCATGAAGTAGCGCTCACCCAGGCGCCAGTCCAGCAGCAGGTCCTTGGTCAGGAAAGACGCGACGATCATCCGGGTGCGGTTGTGCATCCAGCCGGTCCGGTTGAGCTGGCGCATCGCTGCGTCCACGATCGGATATCCGGTGCGCCCTTCGCACCATGCCGCGAAGCGCGCCTCATCCAGCGCGGCGTCGCCGCTGCCCCAGCGCACGACGTCGTAGGCGCGGTTGAAGTTAGCGCGTTCGGCGTGAGGGAAGTGATACAGGATTTGCATGTAGAACTCGCGCCAGATCAACTCGCTGATCCATGCGTCTGCCCCTTCTTTCTTCACGTCGCTGGCCGCCGGCGAGAAGCTGCGTTTGGCCGGAAAGGCATAGCTGAGCGTCGAGAGGGCGACGGCATAGCACTGGCGCGGCGAGATCGTCCCGAAGCGCAGATGCGGCGACAACCGCGATGTGCCCTCTACGCCAGGGAAGTCACGCCGAGTCGAATACGCCTGCAACGCGCCGCTGTCTTTGAACTGCATCAGCAGACGCATGGCTTCCGGCTCGCCCCCTTGGGGGCCATCTTGTGTGTTGGTGAAGCCGAGTTCGGCAGCGGCGGGAATGTGAAAGATAGCGGCGGGAAGGTCAGGAAGCGGCGCTAATCGCCATTCTGCGCGCTCCGGCTGGATCGGCGTGATGCGCGAGAGCCAGGCTTTCTTGTAGGGGGTGAACACGGTGTAGGGCTGGCCAGAGGCGGTCAGCAGCTCGTCCTCCTCGAAGATCACCAAGTCCTTGAAGGATTCGACGCGCACGCCGGCCGATTGCAGCGCGGCAACCACCCGTTTGTCGCGTCGGCGGGCGGCCGGCGTGTAATCGCGGTTGAAATACAAGGCCGAGGCACCGGTGACCTGGGCCAGCCGAACCAGCTCGGTGGCCGGATCGCCGCGCAACACAACCAGTCGCGCGCCGCGCTGGCGCAGCCCGTCATCCAGCGCGCGCAGACTCTCCAGCATGAACTGCACGCGCACCGGCGCTACGTCGCGCCCCTTCAACAGGTTGTCATCCAGCACAAAAGTGGGGATGACCGCGCCCTCACTGTCGCGCGCGGCCGCGTTCAGCGCGGTGTTGTCGGCCAGCCGCAGATCGCGGCGGAACCAGTGAATAATCGGCATGAGAATGAGGATACCGCAACTTTGGCCGTCTTAAGCCCTCACAGGCCTTCCGGAGCGCCTGAGGCCATCGTCAGGCGCGCGATGCTGAGCGGCGGCAGCACCAACACGTTGTCCGGTTCGGGCGCGAGGCGGACAAACAGGGGATGTGGGGGGCAGCCACGTTGTCTCTTGTGCGTGCATCGCAGCGGCTCGATTGTGCGCCGGCGCAACCGCGCCAAGCGCGCCGGCGCGCCCACCTAATACCGCTTGCGGAGTCAAGGTGTGCTAAATAAACTTGGCGTATGAGAACAGGACGACCGCGACAACCGATTGAGATCGCTGAGAGCGTCGAGCAGTTGTATGCCCTGTATCGCCAGGAGAAGG
>NZ_JAAFGM010000048.1 GCF_012931985.1 Candidatus Roseilinea sp. NK_OTU-006 | reverse complement strand
TGCGCGCGCACGCGCAGCGTGAACGGATAGGCGCTCATGTCGGCCTCGCGCTCGAACAAGTTGACGCCGTCCACCTGAAGCAGCTTCCAGCGTCCTTCCAGCCGGTCGAAAGGCACGACGGCGAACGCAGCCGGCCGAGCGGCCCAGGTCGCTGAAATGACCTCTGCGGAGGGGACGACTTGAACGTTCGGCGACTCCGCCAGTGGGCCGAGGAGCAGCGTCAAGGCGACGCGCGTCTCCGGGTCGAGGAAGAGCGTCGGCGGCGTCTGTCCGTCGTCCGAGAGGCCGGCCAGTGCCGCCGGCTCCCCACGCCAGAAGCGTATGAAGTCGGCGGACGCTATGCCGTCGGCCACCGTGGGGAAGGGCGCAGCCACCGCGAGGGTGTGGGTGATGAGCGGCGCGCCGGCGTCGCCTATGCTGATGCGCACATCGGCGTTCGGGTTGTCGGTCATGGCGACCTGTCGCTGTGCCGACGCGGCTTGACGAGCAAAGTCGCTCACCTGCTGCGCCAGCGACTCGCGCCAGCTTGTCGGCAACGCCGGGTCTATCCAGATCGTCTCGACCGGGATGGGCGTCGGTGTGGGTTCGGGCGTCGGCGTGGCGGTCGGATAGAACGTAACGGCGATTTCGGGTGTCGGCTCGGGCTGAGGCGCGCTGCTGCACGCGGCCAGGAGGAGCGCGGCGCACGCACAGCAGCCGATGCGCTTGAGCATTCGGGCAATCATCGAGTGGCGCTTGTCGAGCTGCGCGGGACGCGCGAGGCTCACAACTGCAACTTGCGCTGTTTGCGGCGCACCGGACGCGGATAGGCCGCCTCGTAATCGCTCACGTTGCCCACGAACCAGCGCACTTCGCCGTCGTCCTCAATCGCCAGGATGTGGGTGGCTACGCGATCCAGGAACCAGCGGTCGTGGCTGATGATCAGCGCGCAGCCGGCGAATGCCTCGATCGCCTCCTCCAGGGCGCGCAAGGTGTTCACGTCCAGGTCGTTAGTCGGCTCGTCGAGCAGGAGCACATTGGCGCCTTCCTTCAGCATCTTCGCCAGATGAACGCGGTTGCGTTCGCCGCCGGAGAGCGCGCCGACCTTCTTCTGTTGGTCGCTGCCCAGGAAGTTGAAGCTGGCCACGTAGGCGCGGCTTTGCACTTTGCGCGGGCCAAGCTGGAGGAAGTCCTCGCCGCCGCTGATTTCCTCCCACACGGTCTTGTTGGGATCGAGCGTGCGGTTCTGGTCTACATAGCCGAGCTTCACCGTCTCGCCCACGATGATCTCGCCGGCATCCGGCTTCTCCTGCCCGATGATCATGCGGAACAGCGTCGTTTTGCCCACGCCGTTCGGGCCGATGATGCCGACGATTGCGCCGGGCGGCACTGCGAAGCTCAGATTCTGATAGAGCACGCGGTCGCCATATCTTTTGGTCACGTTCCGCGCCTCGATCACGACGTCGCCCAAGCGCGGGCCGGGCGGAATGTAGATCTCCAGATCTTCGCGGCGCCGCTCGGTCTCCTGAGAGAGGAGCTTCTCATAAGCGTTGACGCGCGCTTTGCTCTTGGCCTGTCGGGCCTTGGGCGACATGCGGATCCATTCCAGCTCGCGCTCCAACGTCCGCTGGCGCTTGAGGTCGGCTTTCTCTTCTAGGGCCAGCCGGTTCTTCTTCTGCTCCAGCCACGACGAATAGTTGCCCTTCCATGGGATGCCGTAGCCGCGGTCGAGTTCGAGGATCCACTCGGCCACGTTGTCCAGGAAGTAGCGGTCGTGGGTGACGGCGATGACTGTGCCCTTGTAGTCGCGCAGGTGTTTCTCCAGCCAGCTCACCGACTCGGCGTCCAGGTGGTTCGTCGGCTCGTCGAGCAGCAGGATGTCCGGCGCGGTGAGCAGCAGCCGGCAGAGCGCCACGCGCCGGCGCTCACCGCCGGAGAGCACGCTGACCGGCGTGTCGGGCGGCGGACAGCGCAGGGCATCCATCGCCACTTCCAGCCGCTGATCCAGCGTCCAAACGTCGTGCTTGTCCAGCTCCTCCTGAAGCCGGGATTGTTCCTCGAGCAACTTGTCGTAATCGGCGTCAGGCTCGGCGAATTTCTCGTTGACCGCCTCATACTGTTTCATCAAGTCCACCAGCGGCTGCACGGCTTCCTCGACCACCTGCTTGACGGTCTTGGTCGGGTCGAGCTGCGGCTCTTGTTCCAATAAACCGCGCGTGTAGCCGGGCGAGAGGACAGTCTCGCCGATGTAGTCCTGATCCACGCCGGCCATGATGCGCAGCAGCGTGCTCTTGCCGGCGCCGTTGAGGCCCAGCACGCCGATCTTCGCGCCGTAATAGAAGCCGAGCGAAATATCGCGCAACACCTGTTTGTTGGGCGGGTGGATGCGGCCCACGCGCACCATCGAATAGATGATTTTGTTGGTTTCTGCCATAGCCGAATGAAACCAGGCTTCTCGGCGAAGCCTGGTTTCCACGCGATGGGATTCTAACATCCGCATTTTGCCCGCGCGCGTCTCCCGTTGGGCTTAGGCGCAACATGCACAAAGACCGGCCGGGGCGGCAGGCCATGCCGGCGCCTACCCATGTTGGCCGTTGTGAATAAACGCGCTTGCGGACGAAGCCTGGAGACGAGAGTGCGATACAGTTGGCCTGTGCAATCGCCCTTGGTGTCCCTTGTCTCGCATCGCTGGTTCCTTCTCTCACGCGACTATGCCCTCATCGTCGTCGGCGCGATCATCCAGGCGATCTCGGTCGCGGTCTTCCTTGCGCCGGCCGATCTCGCTCCGGGCGGCGTGAGCGGATTGGCGCTCATCCTGAGCCGCGCCCTGCCGTTTGCCCTTGCCGTTGGCGTCTGGGTGCTGCTGCTCAACCTCCCCCTGTTCGTCCTGGGCATGCGCTATCTGGGCGGGTGGCGCTTTCTCATCCGCACGATAGTGACCGTCGTGCTCTACGGCGGAGCGACGGCGCTGCTCGAACGCGCCGGCGTGGGCGGTGTGACGAACGACATCGTGTTGAACACGTTGTTCGGCGGCATCATCGGCGGCATTGGGATGGGCCTGGTCTTTCGCGCCCAAGCCACCACCGGCGGCACCGACATCTTAGCCCTGCTGCTGGTGCGCTGGCGCTCAATCCCGCTCAGCCAGAGCTACCTTGTTACCGATGCCATCGTCATCGCGCTGGCGGGCCTCATCTTTGGCTGGGAGCGGGCGCTCTACGCTGTCATCGCGCTCTATGTGAGCGGCGTCGCTGCCGAGACGATTAGCGAAGGCGTGCAGATCGGGCGCACGGCGTTCATCATTACGCAGAAGCCGGAGGAAGTGGCGCAGGCGGTGATGCGCCGGATGGGGCGCGGCGTAACACGCTGGTCGGCGATCGGCGCTTACACCGGCGCGCAACGTCCGATCCTGTTCGTCGTCATCAGCCGCGCCGAGACCTCGGTGCTCAAGGCGCTGGTGGCGCAAACGGATCCGCAGGCGTTCATGGTCATCGGCCAAGCGCAGGAGGTATACGGCGAGGGCTTTCGCCGGTTCGAGCAAAGATGATCGTCGCGCCCCGGATACCCCCCAGCGCTCGAACCAAGGCGCTCGCTGCGCCTATCCCTCCAGGCCGCGATAACGGCGCTGCGGCGCCCCCTCACCGGAGAAGCGCCGCAGCGGCATCGGCGTGATGTGGGCCGTCCGGCTCAGGCCGGCATGCCGTTCTGCGAAGGCGCAGGGGCCGGCAACGCCGCTAAGCCGATGACGGCTCTAAATTCATTGGCGTCCAGCGTTTCGCGTTCGAGCAACGCCTTGGCGACGGCCACCAGCTTGTCGCGATTGTCGGTCAGCAACTGCTTGGCCCGGCTGTAGGCCCGCCAGATGATCTTGCTGACCTCGCTATCAATCTTCGCGTCAATGGCCTGCTCGCTCACGCCATAGGCGCTCTCGCCCTCCCATACGCGCTCGACGATGTCCTGGCGCGAGACCAGGCCGCCGTTCGCATCCACGAGCAACTCCAGCAGGCGATACCGCTGCAACGAGAGCGGCGGCTCGAGCTCCTGCTCGGCGATGTAGACGCGGCGGCTCTCTTTGTCAATGCGGATGCCGCGCACCACCGGGCGCATGGCCTTGCTGATCGGACGAGCGTTGAGCGGCGCGGTCGCGTCGCTGCCGACGAAGGCGATCTTGACGCACAACGCAATCTGAATCTCGTCGCTATCCTGGAGCAACTTCGGCTCCTTCACCTCTTTGCCGTTCAGGAACGTGCCGTTGTCCAGCATCGCCGAATTCAGGGACATGCTGTTCAGCACCGAAGCTCTCTCGCGACCGACTGCCGCGAAGACGCCCAGCAAGCCTTCGATGCGCGACGTGCTGTACGAGAATCGCGTCTGGTTTCTCGTCGCGGGCATCGCGGTGCTGGCAGGGCTGATCGCTTCGCTCCTCGGCTGAGCGCAACTTTCGCTCAATCACCCATGAACCGTTCCCGCGTCTTGCTTGACTGCGACCCGGGCATTGACGACGCGCTGGCGATCTTGCCGGCATGTGCCTCGCCGGAGATTGACCTCATCGGCGTCACTACCGTCGGCGGCAATGCGCTAGTGGAGTATGAGACGCGCAATGCGCTGGCCGGCACATTGCATGTGCCGGTGGCGCAAGGATGCGCGCGTGGACTGATCAAGGACCTGATCCCCGCCACATGGCTTGAGTGGCCTGGGCTATGCCGAGCTACCGATGCCGCGCGCTCAACCACTCGCTCGGACACGCTGTGGACTTTCTCATCGAAACGCTGCTCGCTGCGCCGGGCGAGATCACGCTGGTGGCGACCGGCCCGCTGACCAATATCGCGCTGGCCGTGCGCCGCGAGCCGCGCATCGTCCCCGCCGTTCGGCGTTGCATCATCATGGGCGGCGCGTTCCGGCATGAGGGCAACATGCCTCTGCGTGGCGAATACAACGTATGGTGCGACCCACACGCCGCGCGCATCGTCCTCCACAGCGGCCTGCCGATCACCCTCGTCCCGCTGGATGTGACATACCGGTGCCTGTTCCGCGAGGCGGACATGCAGCACATCGCGGCCCAAGCCGATGTGCGCACCCCGATCGTTCGCTTCTTGGCCGATGCGACGCGTTTCTACATCAAGTACCACAAGACGGCCCAGAACATCGAGGGTTGTGCTATCAACGACGCGCTGGCCATGGCATTGGCCTTCGCTCCCGATCTGGTGACCACGGTGGCGCTGTAGGTGGACGTGGAGACGGGCGATGGTCCCGCGCATGCCGCCACTTGCGCCGACTTTTGGCGGCTGACCGGCCGGCTGCCCAACATGCACGTCGCGCCGGAAGTGGACGCCGAGCGGTTCATGCGGCTGTTCGTGACGCGGATGATCAAGTTGGCCAATGGATAATTTGGCTCGATGGCCAGACCACGGGTGTGGATCGTCGAGGACGATCGTGCGGTTGCCGATGCCCTGCAAGTGCTGCTGAGTTGCGCGGGCTACGATGCTTCGACGTTCACTGAAGGGCGAGCCGCGATCAGGGCGCTCTCCACGACTTCGCCGGATTTGATCTTGCTCGATCTCAATCTGCCCGATATCGATGGGCTGGAAGTGTGTCAGGCCGCGCGTGCACTGCCGGATTACACGCCGGTGGTGATGTTGACTGCGCGTAGCGATCCGGTAGATCGGCTGATCGGGTTGGAGGTCGGCGCGGACGTCTATCTCACCAAGCCCTTCGAACCACGTGCGTTGCTAGCGCAAATCAAGGCGATCTTTCGCCTGGTCGAGCGGTTTGGCCACCGTGACTCGGACGGCGTCGTTCCGCGCGTGGCTGCGCTGCCTCTAACAAACGGGCCGATCGTGATGTGGGAGGCCGAGCGCCGCGTTGAGGTGCAAGGCCGGCGAGTGGAATTGACGCCGAAGGAATATGAACTGCTGCGCTTGATGTTGCGCCATCCAGGGCGCGCCTTCGGGCGAGAAACGCTTCTGCGTGCGGTGTGGGGCTATGACTTTGGTGGCGAGTCGCGCACGCTGGATGTTCACATCCAAAGGTTGCGCCAGAAGATAGAGGACGACCCGGCGCAACCGCGCTGGTTGCTCACGGTGCGCGGCTTCGGCTACAAGCTGGTTGCCGAACAGAGCGCTGAGGATCGAGACGCGCGATGATGATCTTCGACCTGCGAGCCGTTCTCTTAGCTGTGGCCGGCACACTGACACTATGCGTAGGACTAGGCTTAGGCTTGGGCTGCTGGCTGACCCGGCGCATCTACGCCGAGCAACGTCGCGCTTTGTTCGCCCAGCTGAGCGACTTGCGCGAGCGCCGGCGCGCGGCTCAGCAGAATTTGCGCCTACTTGCACATGAAATCCGCACGCCGCTCGCCACGATTCAAACACAGGCCGAGGTAGCAACCCTCCTCGAAGCGTCGAGCGAAGCCCGACACAAAGCGCTGGAGGCGATTCGCACCGAAGCACGCCGCGCGCATCACCTGATTGATGCCGGCATCGAGCTGGCGCGACTCGACCTGACCGAAGCTGAAGAAACGGTCACCCGACCGGTGAATCTGATCGAGGTGGCTGAAACGGCCGTGGCGCAGATGATGCCGTTGGCCGAAGCGCGGCAGATCACATTGACCATGCGCGTAGAGGGAGACCTGCCACTCATTCCCGGCGATGCCGATCGGCTGAGGCAGGTATTCCTGAATGTGCTCGATAACGCCATCAAGTATGGGCGCGCCGGTGACTGGGTTGAAGTTGTGCTCAAAGCAGGGATGAACGCCATCGCCTGTGAAGTGCGTGACACTGGGCCGGGCATCCCCAAGGCGCATCTGCCCTACGTCACGCGTCGGCTCTACCGTGCGCGCACCGATGTTGAAGGCAGCGGCCTCGGTCTGGCCATCGTCGAAGAAATCCTGCGCCTGCACCGCAGCAAGCTCATCATCGAGAGCCAGACCGAAGGCGCGCATACTGGCGCAACCTTCCGCTTCGAATTCCCCCTCTACTCTTCGTAGTTCACGCTCGCGCCTCATTACGTCGTTTACACAACTGTTACATGACTGTTACACAACCGTGATGTGCGACTAAGGTTGCCCATGCATGCTGACGCTGTATTCGTATAAACAGATTTACGGGAGCTGTCTCAAAATGGAGGGGCGAAATGCGAAAACTGCTTAGCGGAATTGTCGCTATGCTGGTCTGCCTGGGTGCTCTCGCCAGTTCGGCCCATGCATATCGCCTCTATGGAGGTAGATGGTCTAGTTTCCCCGTGTATTACTACATCGGTTGGAGCGGGACTTATTCCGATCAAATCGTGGCCGCGGCGGGATCTTGGGAAAGTGCAACATATTCCAAAGTCAAACTTTATCGGACCTATGATCCCTACAACTACAGAATTTGGGTAGGAGCTGCTCATTACGGATACACTGGGTGGATTGGCATTACCGCTCTTGCACCCAGCGCATACGTATCGCCATACACAGGAGCCGAGATTCGACTCAATCGGACGTGGTTAGACGGCGAGCCACTCATCAATCGTCAGCACACCTCAGCGCATGAATTCGGACATAGCATTGGACTCGATCACGAAAATAGAGTGTCCTGCGTGCTCATGAATTCTTCGGGCTACTGCGCCATCTATCCACGCGCTGATGACGTCAACGGGGTGAACGCTCTGTATCCTTAACCGATCTTTACGAGGAGGATAAGCATGAAACGTCTACTTCTTCCAATGCTTCTGTTCCCTGTTTTGTTGCTTATGATGCTATTCTCTGTTGCAAACAATCAAGCTAAGCTTACAGAGGACCAAGCAGGGAATCAGACCGTCAGTGATAAGTCCATCGTTCTGGCCGCGCACTGGGCAAAGCACTTCACGGATTTGCCGTCTATGGCGCGCGATTCGGATGCGGTCATTCAAGGGACTGTTTTGGGAGCGATGCCGGTCCGCTTCCTTGCCGATCAGGATATCCGCAATGACCAGTTCATCGGCGGCATTGTCTTCACTGACCACGTCGTTCGCGTTGACAAAGTGATCAAGGGCGATCTTTCTGAAGGACAGGAGATCATTCTTGTGCAAACCGGCGGAAACTACAATGGGCGAACGATGCAGTTGGAGGACGATCCCCTGTTCGAGCGTGGTGAGCAGGCCATTCTGTTCTTGAAGGACATCAGCGGCGACCAAGTGCACGCCCCCGACAGCCAAAAGTTCATCGTCAACGGCACACCACAGGCGCGACTCAAACTGGTTGAGGGACGAATCACGCCGATGACGGATGACGCATTCTCTCAGCAGTGCTCCGGTCTACCAGCTGATCACTTCATGCGTCAGGTCACGGCGGCGGTCTCATCAGCCGCTCCTTGAACGGTGAAAGGGATTCCTCGTTTGAGTTTAGAGAAACTCGGCCTGCTCAGCCGAGTTTTTCGTTGGTTACCCGCCACATTTTTTGGCTGCCTCATTACGTCGTTTACACAACTGTTACATGACTGTTACACAACCGTGATATGCGGCTAAGGTCGAGACTATAGGCTGTCGGCGGGTTCGTTGCGCGTGCAACGACGATTAGGGGACGGATCGTCGACAGATAGTCCATATCAATTCAACAAGAGGAGTAAACACATATGTTTGGACGAAAGACACTCGAGCGCGGGAATCCGCCAACGGTGAGTCGGGTGTGGTCTAAGTTAATCGCACTAACTGCGGCCGCGAGCGCTATTCTGATTGCCGTTGGCACTGCATGGGCGTGGGATCGCACCTTTACATCAGCGCCACTGGGTTACTACTGGTTATCAACCAGCGCCAATTATCAGGGCGGAATTGCACAGAACTTAAAGTGGGATTCCAGTGCATTATCGGCAATGCGGTCAGACAGCTCTCCAAGGCTCGACATGACAGCCGACTGCACCGCTGATAACCCTGGCGGTGATCGCTTGAACTACAACACGTTCTACACAAATCTGCCTAACTATGGCATTTCGGTTTGGGACGACTGCGGCAATCGCTTCGTTTACGAAGAGGCCGAGTTAGGTGTCAATCCGTGGTCGGTCGTTGCCAACACCGAATACTACTTCCAAGTCTTCTATTACAAAAACCAACGAGGGGTAAGCGGGGCGATCAACATCAGCTATCAACGAAATAACTCGCCCACCCACGATTGGCTGGATAAGGTGCTTTACACCAACTGATGCAATTTAGCACTTGCACTTGGCGCTTGCAGAGGATTCAAAATGTCAAAGCCAGAGAAGTTTGCAGTGATCGCAACGTGTCTTCTTGGACTTGCGGGAGGTTTCTTTACAATCAACACCGTCCGCGCTGATATTGCGTCGTCGAACCCGTTCCCATACAGCGTCGAGACTCGTCCCAACGGCTATCTGCGCGTATACGTGAATCCAGACCTCCGCGATTCCTCACAACGCGAGAGTTATGCATCCGCTCAACGTATGGCAATATCGAACCTGCTTGCCGATGGGCAAACCGAGGTTGTGACTCTCCAGGTGACATTCAATCAGCCCATCACCTTGGAGGAGTTGCGAGATCTATCGAATCGCACAGGGTTGTCCTCAGAACACGTCATACTGGCAGCCAGAGATGACAAGGATCAACTGCATGCGATTGGACAGCGCGCGATTCCATCAGCGATCGTCAATACGGACGAACTGAATGCGGAGCTTAACTCACGGGGTCTGAGGCTGTTGGGTGTTGCGGTCATTCGAGGACGAATTGTCGCTAGTGCATCGGGTCTCGGACAGCTTGCTAACGATCCCCGCATACACCTTGTTGATGTTATGCCCCACATTCTTGCAAAAGAGTTGGCGATGAAACAAGGTGTCAGCGTGGATAAAGTGCAGGTTAGTGTCCCGTCGCCGTATTGGGACTTGCTCAGTAACGGGAAGTGATGCCACCTGCTTGATAGTCGAGAAAGCATACCCAGCCTTCTCGACTATCAGGCAACGCATCGGAGTTATACAAGAACTGAAATGGTATTGACAAAGCGTGCACTCATCCTCGGGATCCTGATTCTCGCAATAGTCTTGAGTATCGCCGCGGCGTGGAAGCCGACGATTAGCTTTGAAACACCGCAGGGCTTGACCGCGCCCGAAGTTGGGTCGTTGATACAAACGATGAACCAGTTATTGCCGGTTGGCGGGTCTTTACCGCAGCGAGGTTCACAGCTCGTTAAGCGTGGCAACCATCTCGAATGGGAACCGACAGCGATGGCCGATCAGACAGTGGCGGACGTCAAGGTTCGCCGCGTTCAGTTCGATGCAGATCGCTCGCTCCTGTTCCATCTGCTCGATGATGACCCACAGGGTCAGACTCACATTGATGTGCTCGTGACAACCGACGAGGGGATCACACACACACTGCGCATCACGCTATGGGACTATGCACGCGTCACACCTTTATCGCCTCAACGGTTGGGGGACGGCTGGAAGCCGGTGGCCGTAACATGGG
>NZ_JAAFGM010000013.1 GCF_012931985.1 Candidatus Roseilinea sp. NK_OTU-006 | reverse complement strand
CATGTGCCGGACAAGGAGAACGCCCAAAAAAACGCCAGCGCAAGCCGGGCCGACGCAAGTCGCGCCGCTGGGTGGTCGAAGTGACTCATTCATGGCTCAATCGCTTTCGTCGGTTGCTGATTCGCTGGGAGAAGAAGGCGAGCAATTATCTGTCCCTGCTGTTTTTCGCCTGCGCCATCATCTGTTGGCGCAAATGCGAGGTTTAGAGATAGGCTCTAACACGTATTTTGTGAAAAGTCCTGGGCTAACCCCCTTGACAAATCGCCGTGCGGTGCTTACGCTCTGATGCCGAAGGTGTGCTCGTGGCGAACGCGGCGAGCAACGAAGCCGAGAGACGCACGGTGCGCCGTGTAGATCCGAGGAGTGTTGAAATGCAAAGCGATACTCAGTTTAGCCCCTCGTTAGCGCGCCGACGTGGCGCGCGAAGCGTGCTGCTTCACGTTATAGCCCAGCTCGCGCTGGTGGCGAGTTTGTTTGGCGGGGCGGCGCTGAACCCGCCGCCGGCTCAGGCCGGGTCGCCCCGCAGCGCGCCGCAGCGCCTGGCGCCCCAGGCGCCGGCCGCGCCGAGCGTGACATGTAGCGCCTTGAGCGGCGTTATCAATGACTATTGGCCGGGAACAATTAGCTCTTCCGCAGGCAGCAACACAATACAGCTTGGATCACGGCGGACCGGTGGCGCAGGCCAGAACATCAATTCCGGTGATATGCTACTTGTTATCCAGGTCATGGGCGCCGACATCAACTACAGCAACACGGCAGACTACGGTGATGGGCCGGGGGGATTGACAGGGAGTGGTTTTATCAGCAACACCAACTTTGTAGCTGGACGATATGAGTATGTGCTCGCCTCGAACTCCGTCGGGGCGAGCGGCGGAACGCTGACTATCCTCGGGAAGGGGGCGAGCAACGGGCTGGTCAACAGCTACGTGAACGCGAACGCGACATCAGCAACCGGTCCGCGGCGCTTCCAGGTGGTGCGGGTGCCGCAGTGCGCTGCGGCAACGCTTACTGGCGATTTGACCGCTTTGCCCTTTGACGGCTTCACCGGCGGTATCGTGGCGCTAGATGTGAGCGGTCCACTCAATATGAACGGCCGCAAGATAAGCGTTACAGGTCAGGGCTATCGCGGCGGTGGAGAGGGAAACGTGTGGTATTTTTGCCACCGTCAGTTGTATTACGTCGTCAGCAATCCGTACTTTCCTGGCCCAACTCACTGTCATGCACCCAAGGGGGAGGGATTTGCGGGCACGCCTATAGATGTGCGCGTAGGCAACGTTTCGATGAGTGCGACGTTGAGCCAGCTATATCCAGGAGGAAGCTGGGCGACCGGCGCCCCGGCCAATGCCGGAGGCGGCGGAACTTTGGGCAACTCTGGCGGCGGCGGCGGCGGCAATGGCGGCGCTGGCGGCAAAGGAGGCTGGGGATCAAATAGCGGTGGTTTTGATCGCATAGACAACGGCGGCTTTGGGGGAGCAGCCTTCCCAAGCGCGTTTGGTGTTAGCCGCATCGTGATGGGCGGTGGAGGCGGTAGTGGCGAGGGTGATACTGCGGGTGGCTATTTCCCCACCTTTGGCGGTGCAGGTGGCGGCCTGGTGCTGGTGCGGACGGTCAGCGTTCAAGGGGTCGGCACAGTGGAGGCTGAGGGCGCACCTGGTCTGGGTTCCACAATCAGTGACCCTGGTGGTGGCGGGGGTGCAGGCGGCACCATTGTCTTCGTCGCGCAGAGTGGCCCGCTCTCAGGGGTGAGTCTCTTCGCGAGGGGCGGCAAGGGTGGAAACGCGTCTAATTACTGCCACCAATTCGGCGGCGGCGGTGGGGGAGGGCGGATCTTCTTCTCTCACTCGCCGGCGACGGTGAATGCATCCGCCGGTGCGCGCGGTGATGCGACATGCCCGGATCCCGTCCCGCCTGCCACGGCAGGCACCAGCTCGACGATCAGCCTGAATGACATCCCTGGCTGTGGCTTGGGGGGGTGTTTGACTCCATTCGGTAAAAGCAACCCACCCAACAATGCCACCAACCAACCCGCCAACCTAACGCTGAGCTGGGGACCGTCCACTGGCGTCGATCACTATCGCTACTGCTACAGCACGACGAACGGGTGCACGCCGAGCACGAATAACGGGACGAACACCAGCGTCAACCTGACCGGCCTGACGCCTGGGGCGACGTATTACTGGCAGGTGCGGGCGTGCGCGGACAGCGGCTGCACGGTGTTCACCGATGCGGACGGTCCTAGCGGCCACTGGAACTTCACGGTGGTCAGCGCGCCGGGCAGCTTCAACAAGACCGCACCGAGCAACGGGGCGACGGGGCAGCCGGCCAACGTGACGTTGCAGTGGGGCGCGGCGAGCGGGGTGAACCACTATCGCTACTGCTACAGCACGACGAACGGGTGCACGCCGAGCACGAATAACGGGACGAACACCAGCGTCAACCTGACCGGCCTGACGCCTGGGGCGACGTATTACTGGCAGGTGCGGGCGTGCGCGGACAGCGGCTGCACGGTGTTCACCGATGCGAACGGTCCTAGCGGGCACTGGAACTTCACGGTGGTCAGCGCGCCGAGCGGGAGCAGCTTCAGCAAACTCAGCCCGAACCACACCGCCACCAACCTGCCGACCAATCTGACGTTGAGCTGGGGCACAGCCGGCGGCGTAGTGGACAAGTATGAATACTGCGTGAGCACGACCGCGTCGTGCAGCGCATGGACGGACGTTGGCCTGAACACCAGCGCCTCGGTTGTTGGCTTGGCGGCTGGGACGCTGTATTACTGGCAGGTGCGGGCGTGCAACAGCGCCGGCTGCACCGAGGCCAACAGCGGCAGCTTCTGGTCGTTCCAGACCGCGGCGACGGTGGGCAGCTTCAACAAGCTTGCTCCGAGCAACGGGGCGATCAACGTCAACACTAACACGGCGCAGTTGCTGTGGACGACAGCGGCCAACGCAAACGACTACAAGCTGTGCCTGGGCACGGCGCCCAACAATTGCAACATCGTTGGCGGCGGGCCGGGGCAGTTCACGAGCCTGGGCAACACCTACTTCCGGGTGCTGAACGATCTGCCCTTGCAGCCGAACACGACGTATTACTGGCAGGTGCTGGCGACGAACGGCACGTACACCACGCCGGCCAACGGCAGCACGCTGGCGTTCTGGTCGTTCACTACGTTGCCCAACGGGCCTGACCCGTTCAACAAGCTCAGCCCGAGCTTCAACGCGACCAACGTGCCGACGCAGAACGTGACGTTCCAGTGGCAGGCGGCGACCGGCGCGGTGAGCTACACAGTGTGCGTGGGGGCGTTTGCGGGCGACTGTGCTTACAGCCTGACCAGCGCGGCGACCAGCGCGGTGCTGACCGGGCCGCTGCCGGCGGGTGCGACGCTGGTGTGGCAGGTGACGGCGCACAACGCGGGGGGCAGCACCGGCGCGGACAACAACACCTGGTGGCCGTTCACTACGGTGCCGAACGCGCCGCAGGCGTTCACCAAGATCAACCCGCCGAACAACGCCACCGACCAGCCGCTGGGCGTGAATCTAACCTGGCAAGACACGCCCGACGAGACGTATTACAGCGTGTGCGTCGGCACCAGCATTGGCGTGTGCAGCCTGGTCAACACCACGACGACTGTGGCCAGCTATGCGCTGACGGGGCTGGATTACGGCACGCAGTATTACTGGCAGGTGAGCGCGTGCAACGCGGGCGGGTGCACGCCAGCCAACAACAGCGTGGTGTGGGGCTTCAAGACGCTCAACCCGCCCGTGCCCGGTCCGTTCCAGAAGACGCACCCGGTTAATGGCGCGGTCGGTGCGCCGACCAACCCGGCCGTGCTGCAGTTGACGTGGACGGCCGCGGATCAGGCGGACGGGTATGAGGTATGCATGGGCACGGTGCCGGGCGCGTGCGACCTGAGCGGCGGTGGGTTCCAAGACGTGGGTCTTCATACCGCGCGTTACATCAACCAGTTGCCGTTCAGCGTGACGTTGCAGCCGGGCGCGACGTATTACTGGCAGGTGCGAGCCTACAACAACGTGACGGCGACGCGGACGTTTGCCGACAACGGGGTGGACTTCTACTTTGTGACGCAGAGCAGCAGCGGGCCGGCGGCATTTAGCAAGGATGCGCCGCTGAACGGCAGCTTCAACCTGCCGACGGCCAGCTTGACGCTGAAGTGGTTTGCGGCGGCCGGCGCGACGAGCTACGAGGTGTGCGCCGGTACGGCGGTCAACAGTTGCGATGCGATGCCGGGCAACGCTTGGCTGAACGTGGGCAGTGCGCTGAGCTATACGCTGAGCAACCTGGCGCCTGGGACGAACTACTTCTGGCAGGTGCGGGCGAAGAACGGCGCCGGGAATACGCCGGCCAACGGCGGGGTGTGGTGGCAGTTCAGCACCAAGAACGACTTCCCGCCGGCTGAATTTGCCAAGCAGTCCCCGCCACACTTGGCGACGGGCGTGGTGACCACCGGTCTGACGCTGAGCTGGACGGCGAGCACCGGGGCGACTGGATACCGGGTGTGCATCGGCAGCGCGCCGGGGCTGTGCGAGGCGACCGGCGGCTGGGTGAACGTGGGCAACAACACCAGTTGGGTGGTGACGCCGGCGCTGCAGGCGGCGACGACGTATTGGTGGCAGGTGCAGGCGCTGGGCGGCACCTTCAGCGTGCAGGCAAACGGCGGGCAGTGGTGGGCGTTCACCACGCAGCCGGACGGGCCGGCGGCCTTCGGCAAGCTGCAGCCGCCGCAGAGCGGGATTGGTGTGCCGACGGCGACGGCGGTGCTGAGCTGGACGGCGGCGCTCGGTGCGAGCAGCTACGAAGTGTGCCTAGGCACGCAAGCTGGGCTGTGCGACGTGACCGGCAACTGGGTGAGCGCGGGCGGCGCTACGAGCTGGAACGCGCCGGTGCTGCAGGCGGCGACGACGTATTGGTGGCAGGTGCGGGCGGTGAACGGCAGCGGCGGGCGCACGCAGGCCGACGGCGGGGCGTGGTGGCACTTCACCACCGTCCCCAGCTTCGGGCCGAACCCGCCGGCGCCGTTCGGCAAGGTCAGCCCGCTGAACAACGCCGCCAACCAGCCGGTCAACCCGACCCTGAGCTGGGGCGTGGCCAGCGGTGCGACGAGCTACCAGGTGTGCGTGGGTTCGTTGCCGGGCGACTGCTCGAGCAGCGGCGGCTGGGTGAGCGTCGCCGGCACGAGCTACGCGCTGAGCGGGCTGAGCTACGACACGACGTACTGGTGGCAGGTGCGCGCGGTGAACGCGAGCGGCCAGACGCTGGCGGACAGTGGGGCGTGGTGGCGCTTCACGACGGGCAACAACCCGGCCTCGCCGCTGGGGACGTTTGGCAAGAGCGCGCCGGCGGCCAATGCGACGGGCGTGCCGACGAACACAACGCTGAGCTGGAGCGCGGCGACGAACGCGCAGCGCTACACGGTGTGCGTGGGCACGCTGCCGGGCTTGTGCGACGTGATGAACCACGTTGAAGTGCTTGCGCCGGCCACCAGCCTGACGCTGACCAACGCGCAGGCCGGGCGGACGTACTGGTGGCAGGTGTGGGCCTACAACGGCGGGCAGTTCCTGCTGGCGGACAGCGGGCAGTGGTGGGCGTTCACGACCGCCAACAACGCCGGCTCTGGGCCGGGCGGCGGGCCGGCGGAGTTCCAGAAGGTTGCGCCGATCAGCGGCACGTTGGTCGGTAACACCCCGCTGCTGAGCTGGACGGCGAGCAGTGGTGCGGTCGGCTACTTTGTGTGCGTGGGCAGGTCGTGGGGCCTGTGCGATGTGGTGAACAACGCGGCGACAGCCGGCCTGAGCCACGCGCCCAATGGGCTAGCGCCGGGGACGTATTGGTGGCAGGTGACGGCGGTGGACGCCGAAGGCGACACCACGCAGGCCGACGGCGGGACGCGCTGGCAGTTCATCGTGGTCAACAATCTGCTGGGAGGCAGCCTGGACAACGTGGACACGCGCAAGGAGGTGACACCGACGCAGGTGCGCATCGGCGATCTGGTGACCTACACGATTGTGCTGAGCAACAGCGGCGGGATGTCGGTGACGGTGCGCGTGTCAGATACGTTGGTGACGGCGCTGACGCTGGTGGGCGCGACGCCGGGCTATGCGCAGAGCGGGCAGACGGTGGTGTGGGAGAACGTGTTGGTGCCGGCGGGTAGCACGACCGCGCTGACGATCACGGCGCAGGTGAACACCAACGCGCTAAGCAACCCGACGGTGAACAATGGCGTGGTGATCAGCAGCTACGCCGACGGCGAGCCGCCGCTTGTACGCGATGCCGACCCGGTAAATGTGGAAGTTTATCGTGCCTTCCTGCCGATTGTGCAAAAGCCGCTCTCTGCTGCTTTCTTGCCGGTGGTGATCCGACCTTAACGTGCTTCACCCCGATCTCCTCCTCCGAGTGGGGGAGGAGATCGGGGCCACCTGCATACTGAGTGGTGCCCCTGCGTGCATCACGCTGTCGGCGGCGGCGAGGCCGAAGGCGCTGCCGCCGGCGGGCGGGATGGCGTGCATGCGCTCCACGGCGCCGGCGGGGCGAGCTTCACCCTGAAGCTTTGGCTGCGCCGATCATTTGCCTGTCGGCCGGTGCGATAATTTGTGCGCAGCAGGGATGGGACTTTCTGCCGGTCTGCTACCTTGGGACGAAGCGCCCGATTACCGCTTCTTCGACCTCCGGGGCAGCCACGCGCAACTCGGTTACGCGCTGGGCGAAGCCGACCCGCCCTTCCGCATGCAATTCTGGTGGTGGCCGCCGCCGGCGGCGCGCTTCGCGGATGCCTGTTACGATGTGCTGCGCGACATTCATCCTCACCTGGTGGACGAGCTGCACGCCTACGCCGACGCGCAACGCCTGCCCGTCCGCGAGCTGTGGCGAAAGTGCTGCCGAGTGAACCTGAAAGCCCGACTGTCGCCGCGCCAAGCCGTCGGCCGCGAGCTGGCCGAGGGCTGTTCGACTTTCGTCTGGTACGTCTCCACCCCGGCACCCGACGGCGAAGCGGGGCACCGCGTGGTCGTCGGCCGCAACTATGACTACTTGCCACAACAGGCCCGCCGGCAGCGCATTCGCTTTGCGCCGGACTGCTGCGCTCATCCCAGCATCGGCGCGCGCGGCAGCGTGCCCTGTGGCCGATATGATGGGATGAACCGCCATGGCCTGTTCGCTGCGCTCCACGTTGTGATGACCGAGACGCCGGCTGAGGACGAGGTGAAGCCCGGCGTGCCGTTTCACTTGGTGCTGCGCATTGCGCTGGAGCTGTGCCGCACGGCGCGCGAGGCGCGCGACCTGTTGATGCGCATCCCGCACCTCAGCTCGCTGAACTACCTGTTGGCCGATGCGCGCGACGCCTTCGTGATCGAGGCCGACCCGCGCCGTGTGCGGGTGATCGAACACGACCTCGCATCGGGCGCACAAGACGTCTGTGCGGCGACCAACCACTTTCGCCATCCCGATATGCGTCCTCTGCAGGGCAACCGCGCGTTTGCGAACTCGGAATGCCGGCTGGCCTTCTTGCAAAACCAGGTGAATCTACAAGCGCGCCGCGCTGATTTGCGCCTGGCCGACCTGTCGGTTGATGCGTTGCTCGATTACGCTGGGGCGATCATGGCCGACCGGAGCGCGCCGATGTGTGGCCTGACCGGCTCGCTCACGACGCTGTGGTCGTGCGTGGCCGAGTTGACGACGAAGCGCATCCGCTATGCCGCCGGCCCACCGTGCTTCACGCCATACACGGAGATGCCGGCCTTTTCATCGTCTCCCTGATCGTGGGGGATCCGAAGGCTTGCGACCGCAATGGCCGTTGAATGGGCGAGGCTCCGCCTTGCCTACCGTTTGCCGTTCGCCGTTTGCCACCGCTCGCGCATGCTGAACACCGCCTCCAGCACGCCGCCGGCGATGGCTAGCGCCTTGTCGCTGATCGAGAAGCAGTAACGCGGCTCGCCGCGCGGGTCAATATCGGCCACTTTCAACCCGGCGCTGACTTGCACGCCGTCATGCAACAGCCCGCGCAGCACGCCGCCGAGCGGCGCATGGACCGGCGCGTCTTCGATTTGGGCGATCACCTCGCCTTCCTCGACGCTGTCGCCGATGGCGCGCCGGCCGTAGAACAAGCCATCGCGCGGCGCGCGCACGACGCGCCGCGCATCCTCACCCCCGACTTTGCCGGGCATCCCCGTATTGGGCGAGGCGCTGCCCGACCAGATCACGCGACCGAGGTCATGCCCGCGCTGCGTTTCGATCACCGCATGGCAGTCCTCGCCGGCGACGAATCCAGGCCCCAGCGCGACGACGCAGGGCGCGTCATGGATCGTCGTGCCGACGTTGCGCTTGGCCATGATGGCATCTACGACGACTTCCGGCTGTAGCGACTCGACCACGCGCCCGACCGGATCGGCGATCACGGCCAGAGTGTTGCGCTGCCACAGGTAGATTGCCTCGTCGGCGTAGAACACACGCTCGCACGGTACGCCTTCAACCGTAATGCGGCCGTCGTAGAGCGCTGAGGCGAAGGCGACCGTGCGCCGGATGACCAGCGGCTTTTCCAGGTCGGTGCACAGCACGCGAAAGCCGCACTTCCACAAGCGATACGCGACGCCGGTGCCCAGGTCACCTGCGCCCTTCACGATGGCGATGGGGATGTCGCGATGAGCCATGACGTGATTGTAACGATGCGCCGGCCGTTGCTGATGAAAGGGTGAGGGTAGCGCACTTGCCCACTATAATGCTGCATCATGGCCAACGAAGACTCGAAGCTGGTGCTGGTGGTGGACGATGAGCCGCGCATGATCAACTTCATCCGCATGAACCTGGAGTTGGAGAACTTCCGGGTTGTGCAGGCCCAAGACGGCCTGGAGGCGGTGCGCAAAGTGCGCGAGCTGCTGCCCGATTGTGTGTTGCTCGATGTGATGATGCCCGATATGGACGGCTTCGAGACGTTGCGCATGATCCGCGAGGAGAGCAATGTGCCGGTCATCATGCTCACCGCCAAGGGCGAAGAGGATGATAAGGTGAGGGGACTCTCGCTCGGCGCCGACGACTACGTCACCAAGCCGTTCAGCCCGCGCGAACTGGTCATGCGCATCAAGGCGGTCATTCGTCGCGCCGAGCTGCCGGCCATGGTGGAGAAGACGCCCATCAAGGTGGATGACCGGCTTTCGATTGACTTCAACCGGCGCGAGGTGATCGTGGAGGGCAAGCCGATCAAATTGCGCCCCACCGAGTGGCGCCTGCTCTATCACCTGGTGCAAAACGCCGGATGGGTGGTGCCGCACGAGACGTTGCTCAGCAAGGTGTGGGGCTGGGAGTATCGCGACGAGACGCAATATCTGCGCCTCTATATCACCTATCTACGCCAAAAGATCGAGAAAGATTTGGCTCACCCGCAATACATCCTCACCGAACGCGGCACCGGCTACCGCTTTGTGGACTTTCGCAAGAAGGAGCGCGAACAGCGCGAGCGCGAAAAGCAAGGCGAAGAGTTGAAAGGTGCATGAGGTGCATCGCGGAGGAAGAAGGGTAGGGGGCTGAGGGACTGGGTGGACAAACGGCGAGTGCTCGGCGGTGTGAACCAAGCCGGCCGAGCGCGCCGCAGCCTGCAACCGTCTTGGGCGGCGCTGCAAGTTACTCGAGCGCGATAAACAGCGATCGGCGCGGTTTGCCGCTCAGCTCGCGCGTGCGGTGGCCGCGCCCCGTGGTGTCTTCCACCAACAACACATCTCCGCCGCGGAACTCGCGCTTCGTCCCGTCGCCCACCTCGACCTCAATGTGACCGTCGAGCATGACGATGTACTGGCGGCGCGGGGCGACGTGCCAGTCGTAATCGTAGTCCGCTGCCGTTTCGCGAAAGGCCAGCCGGGTCACGGGTTGCCAGTTGGATAGCTTGCCGATCGGCCCGCTGCTGACATACTCGATTTCGAGATCTTCAAAATGCGATTCGCCATCGGGCCCGGTGTAGATGCGGGTGATCTTCATCATCGCAGTCAGTACGCCCGTGAATTATCCCTCAGCAGCAACGGCGGCATCCCCTGCGCTTAACTGATCCGTTGCCACTCTTTCCCCAGCAACGCCGTTTCATCGTCTTCTAAAACTTGAGCAGTACCATTCAGCTTGTGTTAGCGCTGTTCAGAGAACGCCATCGCACTCGGGCGCCGATCCTTCAACGCGAGACGCCGGAAGAAACGGCTTGTGAAGATCCCTACCGGCACGGCAATTGCCACCTCATTGAGCTGAAGCGCGTGGTAAAGATTTACGACACGCCGGCGGGCAAGTTTTACGCCCTGCGCGGCGTCAATTTGCGCGTGGACACGCACGAGTTCGTCGCCGTGATCGGCAAAAGCGGCAGTGGCAAATCCACGCTGATTAACATGATCACGGGCATTGACCGTCCTACCTCCGGCGAAGTCTTCGTGGGAGATACGGCCGTGCATCAGTTGAGCGAGAGCCAGATGGCGGTCTGGCGCGGCAAACACGTAGGTGTGATTTTTCAGTTCTTTCAATTGCTGCCAACGCTTACACTGGTTGAAAATGTCATGCTGCCGATGGACTTTTGTCATACCTACGCGCCGCGTGAGCGTTACGAGCGCGCTATGCAACTCCTAGCCCATGTGGATATGGCGCAACATGCGCACAAATTGCCCTCTGCGGTTTCGGGCGGGCAACAGCAGCGCGTCGCCATTGCTCGCGCGCTGGCCAACGATCCGCCCGTCATCGTGGCGGATGAGCCTACCGGCAACCTCGACTCGAAGACGGCCAACCAGGTCTTTGATCTCTTCACCCGACTTGTTGAAGAAGGGAAAACGATTTTGATGGTCACCCACGACCAAGATCTTGCTCGGCGTGTCACACGCGCGGTGTTGGTGGCGGACGGCGAGATCAAGGACGAGATTTACTGACGCAGCATAAAAATTACAAGCGCAGTTGTCTGTTTACCTCGTTACACTTTGTGTTGTGTGAGTGCAGTTTCGCGTTAACTGTAGCCGGCGGAATTCTGGGTGCGAACGCATTAACCGATCGTTCTGTTTCAATGAACCTTTGCACAAGAGCTTAAGTTAGATAAAATATTCGTCCCAAAAGTAATCATCAAAGAGGTTAATCTGAAATGACATACCACGATAGCACCGGAGAGACACTGTTAATCATCGGCGCCAGCCAAGCCAGCGACCGAATCGCCCAACAGATGGCGGAGCGCGGCTATCCTGTGGCGCAAGCCTCGGGGGCGCGCGATGCTGTGTCGCGCGTAAGCACCGGGGGGGTAAGCCTGATCCTGCTTGATCTCACCAACGATCAGGCCACCCTTGAGCTGGCCGATACGTTGATGGGATTGCCGTCTTGTCCGCCGATCGTGGTGCTCGACCAGAATCCGACGGTGGAGCGCGTCGTGTCTGCCCTGCGCATAGGTGTTGCAGATTACCTGTCCCTCTCTGATGGCGAAGACGAGATCGCTCGCCGGCTCACCACTCATCTGGACAAGGCTCGAAGTGCCGTTCGCCTGGCGCCGGCGCGTCAAGAACCGGCGCTGCACGACAAAGCGCAGCGCAATGGCGCGACGCAGGAGCTGAGCGGCCTGGAACTCAACACGGCTCGACGCTTGTTAATCCTTGAGGACACGCCGATCCTGCTCTCCACGATTGAGCTGAGTTTGGTTGAACTGCTCATCCAACGCATGCCGAGCTTGGCGACCTACGAAGAGATGTCGCGCGCGGCCTTTCCGTCCATCACCGATAAGAAGCACGCCCTGCGGTTGCTGCGCCCGCACATTGCCCGCTTGCGTCGCAAGTTTGAGTCGGTTCAAAACGCACGTTGGCGCATCGCCAACATGCGCAGTCAAGGCTATGCGCTGCGGCGCATTGGCGCGCCGTCGCCTGACCGTGCGTCCCGTTCGGCTTAGCCGGCGTGTGTGGGCAGCCGTCGGCTGCGTCTCACGCTTCAATCGCCTGCGGGATTGATGATCCGCACTGCACGGTGCGCACGATTGCGCCGGCGTTGGCCAATGCAGCGATCACATCGTCGTTAGACTCGGCCGCCCCAAACGATCGACTGTCGAGGACGACGGCGACCACGTGGACCCCGTTGTGAACGATCTGCTGCACCGCTCGTGCCCAGGCAGTATCGGGCGAAGCCGAGATGGCAATCAACGTCGTCCCGCGCGCGAACATCACCGACTCCAAACTCAGCACGTGGTCGAATGGAATCTCGCCGTGTGCGCGCACCGCCGAGAGCGTCTCCAAGATCTTGGTGAGCTGGCGTTCGCCGCGCTCGCCGGGGATGACCTCGCGGTGCGCGCTGTGAGCGATGAGGCCGACGACGCGCCCCTGTTGCAAAAAGTGCTTCGCGATGGACGCTGCGATCGAAACCGCATATTCCTCGGTCTGTGGGGGCAGTCGAATCGTTGCGTGCGATTCGCCGCCCTCCGTTGTGGGCGGCGATAATGTTTCCGCGGGCGAGCCCGCCTTGCCGGTCTCCAGCTCGAATTGCGCCCCGCGGAAAAGGTCCAGCGCGACCCAGATGTCGGAGATCGGGTCGAGTTCGAATTCTTTGACGATCAGGCGCTGACGCCGGGCGCTGGTGGGCCAGTGGATGCGGTTGATGCTGTCGCCGGTGACGTAGTCGCGCACACCGGCGGCGTTGGTAGTCGTGTAGTGCGTGCGCCGGCGCAATGCGTCACCGCCGGTCAGGAAGGTGGCCGGTAACGGGAAGTCGTGGAAGTCGAACGTAGCGGGATAGACGAGAATCGTGTGCACAACGTCGAGCTGGCGTTGCATCTGGTAGATGCCCAGCGGGTCGCTGCTGCGCACGGTCAGCGGACCGAGCGTGTAGCGCCCGCGCTGCGCGCAGCGCGTCTTCACGCGCCAGCCACGCCATTGCCGGCCGCCGATCAGGCTGACTACCCGGCTGGCGTAGTGCCCCGGCAGGGTGGACTGGTCGCGCACCTCGACCCAGAGCTTGGGCACGCGGCTGAGGTTGATCAGCCTGAACTCCTCCTCCAAAATTTCGCCGACGTGCGTCACGCGCGCAAACGTGCGGCGCGCGATGCGCAGCCAATTCACGCTCAACCAGGCCCAAGCGATTGGAATGACGATTAGCGTGAAGAGCGCGCCGGCGAAGGTCCACCACAGGCTATGCCCGGTGCCGAGCGCGCCGGTGAGCGCAATGAGGAAGAGGACCCAGACGACGCGATAGCGAGTCATTTCACGCGGGCGCCGGGCACCGGCGTGACGCGCAGCAACTCGTCCAGAATATCGGCTGAGGTCACGCCTTTGATGCGGGCAGCCGGGCTGATGATGATACGGTGACCGAGCGTGGCTGCGGCCAGCGCTTTCACGTCATCTGGGATCACGTAGTCCCGGCCATGCACGGCCGCGCGCGCCTGCGCGGTGCGAAACAGCGTCCACGCGCCGCGTGGGCTAGCGCCCAGATACACGTCGGGATGAGCGCGCGTGGCATCAACCAGTTGCACGATGTACTGCTTGACCAATCGGTCACAATAGACCGACTTCAAGAGTTCCTGTGTCTTAACCAACTCGGTCGCATCTGTGATCTGCCCCAGGTCCTCGATGGGATGGGAATACTGTTGTGCGTCGAGGATCGCCATTTGCTGCTCCGGCGTAGGATAGCCGAGCGAGACGCGCATGAGGAAACGATCGAGCTGTGCTTCGGGGAGCGGGAAGGTGCCTTCGTATTCGATCGGGTTCTGTGTGGCCAGCACCAGGAAGGGGGAGTGCAACTCGCGCGTGACGCCGTCCACGGTCACCTGGCGTTCTTCCATGGCCTCCAGCAGGGCGGCCTGCGTCTTGGGCGTAGCGCGGTTGATCTCGTCGGCCAGCACGATCTGCGCCATGATCGGCCCAGGGCGGAACTCGAATTCCCCGGTCTTCTGGTTGTAGATCGAGACGCCCGTCACGTCCGACGGCAGCATGTCGGGGGTGAACTGGATGCGTTTGAACGTGCCGCCGATCGAACGTGCCAGGGCCTTGGCTAGCATCGTCTTGCCAACGCCTGGCACGTCCTCGATCAGTACGTGGCCCTGGCAGAGCAAGCAGATCGCCGTCAGTTCGATCACGTCGCGCTTGCCGAAGATGACGCGCTCGACGTTATCTATGAGCCTCGCGGCCAGGTCGCGGACGGCCTGCATGCCCTAGAGCAGTTTCTTGACTGCCTCGATGGCGGCGTCGTAGTCGGGGTGCTGAGCGATTTCCGGCACGTACTCGGCATAGGTCACCGTGTCGTCCTTATCCACGACGAAGATGGCGCGCTGCTCGATGCGCATCTCCTTGACGTGTGTGCCGGCTGCGTTGCCAAACGCCATGTCCTTGTGATCGGATAGCACGGTGATGTTCTTCACTTCCGCGTCGTTCATCCAGCGCCGCTGCGCCCAGGGAAGGTCGGCGCTGATGGTGATGACTTTCACCTTATCGCCGAACCGCTCGGCCTCTTCGTTGAAGCGCTTGGTTTGCGCGTCGCAGATGCCCGTGTCCAGCGATGGCACCACGCTGATCAACCGAACGGTGCCGCGCATCGTGCCTAAGTCCACGGCGCTCCAGTCGGTTGCCGTCAGGGTGACGGCCGGGAATTTGTCGCCGGGCTTCAACTTTGGCCCGATCACAGTCAGCGGCTGGCCTTTGAGCGTGAGTTCGCCGGTGCGTTCTGTGGTTTGTTCGCCCAACATCTTGTTTTCACTCCATTGCAGCATGTGTTAGCATGTGTTTTTGAATGCAGCGCGACTATACCATGTCGCTTTCGTGGGCTTGTCGCCATGGGCGGGCCTGGCTCTGGATACGGGCAGGCGCAGGCCCGGCCTGCGCTTCATCCCCGCGCGCGAAATGCCCCTCGCAGGCGCTTGGCCTGCAACCCACTGCGCTGCTAGATTAGCGCCGGTATGATGCAATCTCATTTGCCGGACTCGCGCGCGGCGGCTGCCGCGCTGGATACACATGACCCACTAGCTGCCTTCCGCGCTCGCTTCTATTTGCCAGAAGGCGTGATCTACCTCGACGGCAACTCGCTCGGCCCGCTGCCGCTTGAGGCGCAGCGACGTTTGGCGCAGGTGATCGCGGCCGAATGGGGCGATGGGCTGATCCGAAGCTGGAATGCCGCCGGCTGGATTGCGCTGCCGCAGCGCATCGGCGATAAGCTGGCCCGCTTGCTCGGCGCGCAACCCGGCGAAGTGGTGGCGGGCGATTCGACCTCGATCAACCTGTTTAAGGCCCTAGCTGCTGCGCTGACGCTGCGGCCGGATCGGCGCGTCATCGTGTCTGAGCGCGACAACTTCCCCACCGACCTTTACATGGCGCAGGGGCTGATCGAGCTGCTGGGCGGCGGTTACACGCTGCGTCTGGCGGCAGCCGACGAGATCGCCGACGCGATCGGCGCCGATACGGCGGTCGTGATGCTCACCCACGTCAACTACCGCACCGGTCGGATGCATGATATGGCTGAGGTCACGCAACGCGCCCAAGCCTGTGGCGCGTTGACGATCTGGGATTTGGCGCACTCGGCGGGCGCTGTGCCGGTGGATTTGAACGGCGCCCAGGCTGATTTCGCCGTTGGCTGTGGCTACAAGTACTTGAACGGCGGCCCAGGCGCGCCGGCGTTTATCTTCGTCGCGCAGCGCCACCAAGCCGACTTTCGCCAACCGCTGGCCGGCTGGATGGGACATGCGCATCCGTTCGCCTTTGAGCCGGACTATCGGCCGGCGCCGGGCATTGCCCGCGCCTTGTGCGGCACGCCGCCCGTCCTCAGTCTGGCGGCGCTCGAGTGTGGCGTGGACATCGCGCTGGAGGCGCCGATGGCGATGGTCCGGGCGAAGTCGCTGGCATTGACCGATCTGTTCATTGCACAGGTCGAGCCGCGGTGCGCCGCGCATGGCTTACGGCTGGTCACGCCGCGCGAGCCCGACCGCCGGGGCAGCCAGGTCTGCTTTGCACATCCAGACGCCTTCCCCATCATGCAGGCGCTGATTGCGCGCGGGGTGATCGGCGACTTTCGCGCGCCGGACATCCTGCGCTTTGGTTTTGCGCCGCTCTATCTGCGCTACGTGGACGTGTGGGACGCTGCGCATATCCTGGCCGAGGTGCTCGAGTTGCGCACCTGGGATCGCCCGGAGTTCCATCGGCGCGGGCGGGTGACGTGAGGCGCGCGCGGCCGCGCTGCGGCGCTTCGGGGGCTATTTGCGCCGCTTGGGCTTCGCTGCTTTGGCCGACGCGCGTGCCTTCGCCTCCCACAACGCGGCTTGTTCGAGCGCGCGCGCAAGGAAGCGACCGGTATAACTCTCGGCGACTTGGGCCACCTGCTCCGGCGTGCCCTGGGCGACGATGCGCCCACCGCCTTCGCCGCCTTCCGGCCCGAGGTCAATCACCCAATCGGCGACTTTGATGATGTCGAGGTGGTGCTCGATCACGACGACGGTGTTGCCGTCATCCACCAATTGGTCCAGCACGTGAATCAGCTTGTGCACGTCGGCGTGATGCAGGCCGACCGATGGCTCATCGAGCACGTAGATCGTGCGGCCGGTGGAGCGTTTGCTCAGCTCGCGGCTGAGCTTCACCCGCTGCGCCTCGCCGCCGCTGAGGGTGGTGGCCGGCTGGCCCAGCCGGATGTAGCCCAGGCCGACCTCTTCGAGCGTTTGTAGCTTGCGCGCGATGGGGGGAATATCCTTGAAGAAGGCCATAGCCTCGGTCACCGTCATGTCCAGCACCTCGGCGATGTTCTTGCCCTTGTAGCGCACCTGCAGCGTCTCGCGGTTGAAGCGCGTGCCGTGGCACACGTCGCACGTGACGTAGATGTCGGGCATGAACTGCATCTGGATTTGCAGCACGCCCTGACCTTCGCATGCTTCGCAGCGGCCGCCCTTGACGTTGAACGAGAAGCGCCCGCTCTTGTAGCCGCGGATTTTGCTTTCGGGCAGCTCGGCGAACAGCTCGCGCAGCGGCGTCCACAGGCCGGTGTAAGTGGCGGGGTTGCTGCGCGGCGTGCGCCCGATGGGTTGCTGGTCAATGTTGATGACTTTGTCGAGGTGCTCCAGCCCGAGGATGTCGTCCAGATCGCCGGGATGTTCGAGCGCGCCGTTGAGCCGGTTGGCCAGCGCCTTGTAGAGGCACTCGACGATGAGCGAGGATTTGCCGCTGCCGCTCACGCCGGTGACGACGACGAATTTGCCCAGCGGAATTTCGACGTCAATGTTCTTCAGGTTGTTTTCGCGCGCGCCCTTGATGATCAACTTTTTGCCGTTGCCGGCCCGCCGCTGAGGGGGGATGGGGATATGCTTGCGGCCGCTCAAGTAGGCACCGGTAAGCGAAGCCTTGTTTTTCATGATCTGCTCCGGTGTGCCGGTGGCGACGACCTGGCCGCCGTGTTCTCCGGCGCCCGGCCCCATGTCAATGATCCAGTCGGCCGCGCGCATGGTGTCGTCATCGTGCTCGACCACGAGCACGGTATTGCCCAGGTCGCGCATGCGCGTCAGCGTGTTGATCAGGCGTTGCTGGTCGCGTTGGTGCAGGCCGATGCTAGGCTCATCCAGCACGTACAACACGCCCATCAACTGCGAGCCGACCTGCGTGGCCAGGCGGATGCGCTGGGCTTCGCCGCCGCTCAGCGTGTTGGCGCTGCGGCTGAGCGTGAGGTAGTCCAGCCCGACATCCACCAGGAACTGTAATCGCGCGCGGATCTCTTTGACAATCTGCCGGGCAATTTGCTTGTCGCGGTCGCTCAAGGCTGGGAAGTCGGACGTAGCGGGGGAGGGCTTGCCGTTCTTTCGCGCATCCGACTGCCGACTTTCGGTTTCCGCCTCATCAACGCCCAGCGAATCCACCCAGGCCAGCGCCTCGCGGATGCTCATGTCGGTCACTTCGGCGATGTTCTTGCCGGCCACTTTGACGCACAGCACGTCCTCCTTCAGCCGTTTGCCGCCGCAGGCCTCGCAGGTGCGGAAGGTCATCACTTCCTCGATGCTTTGTTTGATGTAATCGCTGGTGCTCTCCCGATAGCGCCGCATCAAGTTGGGGATCACGCCTTCAAAGGGGATGTCGTATTGTCGGCGTTCGCCGAGGTGATTGACGTAGTTCACCCGCACGCGCTCGCCGCCGGTGCCGTAGAGGATCAGGTCGCGCTGCGCCGGGCTGAGGTGTCGCCAGGGTTGATGCATGGGGATGGCGTATGCCTTGCAGACGGCGCGCAGCATCTGCCGGCCCCAGCTTTCGTCATCGTCGCTGTTCCAGCCGCTGGCGTGGATGGCCCCTTCGTCTAATGATAGGTCGGGATTCGGCACGATGAGCGCCGGGTCAATTTCGCGTTTGCTGCCCAATCCCTGGCATTCTGGACAGGCGCCCTGCGGCGCGTTGAACGAAAACAGCTTCGGCTCCAAATCCGGGTAGCTTTTGCCGGTGGCCGGATCGACCTTCTTTTCGCTGAAGAAGATGTCGCGCCAAGCGGACGCCTGGCCCTCTTCTGATACCATGGCGATCATGAAGCCGTCGCCCAGCTTGAGCGCGGTCTCCACCGAGTCGTTCAGCCGCGTCAGGAACTGCCGGCGTGCTTCGTCCAAAGCCTCACGCTCCACTCCCGACTCCTGATTCCCGACTCTTGATCCCTGCTCTCTGGCCTCCGGCACGACCAGACGATCTACCACCGCCTCGATGTTGTGCAGCCTGTAGCGATCGAGTTCGATCTCCTCATCCACGCTGCGAATCTCACCGTCCACGCGCACGCGTGCGAAGCCTTGTTTGCGCACGTCTTCGAAGACTTGTTGGTGATGGCCTTTCTTGTCCTTGATGAGCGGGGCGAGGATTTGCACGCGCGTGCCGGGCGGCAAGGCAGCGATCTGATCAACGATTTGCTGCGGCGTCTGCGACGTGAGCGGCAGGCCGGTGACCGGCGAATACTGCACGCCGATGCGCGCGAACATCAGGCGCAGATAGTCGTAGATCTCGGTGACGGTGCCGACGGTCGAGCGTGGGTTGTGGCTGCTGCCCTTTTGGTCAATCGAGACAGCCGGCGAGAGTCCTTCGATCTGATCCACGTCCGGCTTCTCCATCTGGCCGAGGAACTGCCGGGCGTAGGCCGATAGGCTCTCCACATAGCGGCGCTGGCCTTCGGCGAAGATGGTATCGAACGCCAGCGACGATTTGCCGCTGCCGCTGAGGCCGGTGATCACGACGAGTTTGTCGCGTGGGATCTCGACGTTGATGTTCTTGAGGTTGTGCACACGCGCGCCACGCACCACAATCTTGTTCTGTGCCATATCCTTTCGCCCAATCCTGTGCCGCGCGGCTTTACGGCTGAAGGGTCGCCTCGCTGGCCAGCACCCGCCGCGTGTTGATCATCCACTGGTTCAGGCTGCGGAAGCGGTCGCTCGGATAGACGATCGGCGCGACCTGCACGTTGCGCACGCGCGAGGCGATGATGTAGTCGAAGGTCGGATGGTAGAGCATGAGGGCCGGCAGCTCCTCAACGAACTTCTCCTGGAAACGCCGGTACAGCTCAAAGCGCTGCGCGCGGTCGATCGTTGTGCGTGCTTGCTCCAGCCACTGGCTGGCCTCGGCGTTTTCCCAGCCGGTGAAGTTCTGGCCGACGTTCGCCTGACTCTGATGCCAAAGGGGGAAGGGGTCTGGGTCGCCATCCAGCAACGTTTCGGTGAGGGCGACCTGGAATTGGTGGGTGGCGAGGAAGTTGCGCACGATGTTTCGCACCGGAATCACCGTCACCTGTACGCCCAATTCGCGCCACTGCCGGGCGACGGCTTCGGCCACTTGCGGATAGATGCCGCCTTCCGGCGTGAGCACGGTGAAGGCAATCGGCTCGCCGCCTTTTTGCCAGACTTCGACGTTCGACGGCGCCACTACGGCGACTTCGTAGCCGGCTTCGCGCAGCAGTTGCTTGGCCTGTTCCAGGTCTCGGCTGTAGGACCTGACGCTGGCGTCGTGCGCCCATGTGCCGGGGATGAACGGCGTGTCGGCGAGGATGCCCCGGCCCTTGAGCACGTCGCGGATGATCGCTTCTCGGTCGAGTGCTAGCATCAACGCCCGGCGCACGGGGAGCTCGGTAAGCGCCAGCGCGCCGTTGTCCTTGCGCAAGTTGATCATCAGCGCAACAAAGCGGGCGCTGGGCATGCTGTAGATCGTCACATTCGGCAATCCCGATGCCTCGGCCCCCTCGGCAGTTGGGCTGAAATCGGCCATGCCGTCCACATCGCCGTTTCTGAACGCATCGAGCAAGCTCTGCGTGTTGGGGTAGTAGCGCAGCACAAACCGGCCGAGCTTAGGCCCAGGGCCGAAGTAGGTGGAGGACGGTTCCAGCGTGATGGACGAGATTCGCCCGCCGGCGGTGTTCAGCTCGGCCACGCGCCACGGCCCGTTGCCTTTGGGCTGCTGATTGAACGGCAGCTTGTCCAGATTGGCCGCCGATGTCCCTTCTAGGATGTGCTTGGGCAACAGGCCGACGGTCGTGTAGTCCATGAACGGCGCATAGGGCTGGTTGAGTCGAAACTGGACGGTGTAATCATCCAGCTTGGTCACTTCCACCCGCCGCCACAGTTCGCTGATGTCTTTGCGGCCGGGGAAGTCCGATTGCTTGATCAGGCCGATCGTGAAGAGGACATCATCAGCCGTCACCGGCGCGCCATCTTCCCAGCGCGCATTCTGCCGCAGCTTGAAGGCATACGTAAGGCCGTTGTCTGCAATAGACCAAGTCTCGGCGAGGTCCGGCACGACCTCCCCAAACTCGTTGAGTCGGGTCAACCCGCTGAACACCAAGCTGCACAGGTCGCGGTCGGCCTCATTCAACGGGCACAGTAGTGGGTTGATGTGTTTCGGCGCGCCGACCACCCCTTCGATGTAGGTGCCGCCTGCGGCCGGGACGAGGACGGTGTCGCGCGAGGCGACAAACTGGTAGACCAGCAAGGTGACGCCCGCAATTCCAAGTACGATGAAGAGCAGGGGGAGCCGAAGCGTTCGCATCTCGGAAGCCCGGTCGGAAGGAGCGCCGAAGCGTTGGAGATTGGAATCGTTGGACGCCGAACCTACTGGTTTGCCGAGAAGAAGATGACGTTGATCAGTGCAAGCGCGAAGAATGCGATGGCGATGAAGATGGTGATGGTGAAGAGCACGCGATCAAGGCCGCGACGCGTTTGGTATACGCCCTGTGCGCCGCCGAACACGCCGCCAAGCTCCTCCCCCTTTGACTGCAACAGCACGCCGGCGATGAGCGCGACGCCGAGCAGGATTTGCGCGATGCTGAGAAAGACGTTCATAGCGCGCGAGATTATAGAGCATGCGCTTACGCTTGGATGAGCGCGCCGCGTCGTTGGCCGCACGGCGACGTGCGTTCACACCAATCGAATTCCACCTGCAGGTCGCCGATGACCTCGGCGTTGGCCAGCTTGGCCAGCTTGTAAAGCGTCGGCTTCATATTGTTCAACTCGTGCTTCAGCCCGCGCTCCATCAGCCACGAGAAGGGGGGAATCTCTGGCACCGGCATCAGTGGCCAGCGCATCAGGTGTGATACTAGCGTCGCACGCGCATCCAGCGGCTGCAGGTCGAACCCCCATAGTTGACCGAAGGGCGGCTTTTTAAAGCCAGGCCCGGAGAGCCAGATGAAACGGTAAGGCGGATCGTAGACCTGCACGTAGGAGCGTGTGGGATATTGATACCAGCCAATGCATTGGCGTGACCGGAAACCCGACCCCACGCGCACCGGCGGCGGCGTGATCCATTCCACTTCCATCACCTCGCCGCTGCCAGCGATTTGGGGGTGGCGGGTTGGATCGCTCACAATTTCAAACAGCGCCTCACACGGCGCCGTAATCAACCCAATGACGGTTACGCTTGGAAACTTCACAACGCTTTCACCTCAGGTCAAAAGTGCGCTTGGTGCTTGGTTCGACCGAGCAACCCCGAGTCGAGTGAGCCTGCCCTGGCTGCGCGAGGCCGGATTATCCATGCGAAACTGAGACAGGGCTTAGGCCGAAGATGCGCTCGGGGGGTGTTGCGCGAGCGCTTGCTGAGCACGCGGTGAACTGCGCATTCGCCAGCCTCGCGGTTGTTCGAGTAAGCTATGCCCCATGACACGCATACGCCAATTCATCCAGCTCAAGACCGAGCTGCCCGGCCCGAACAGCCGCGCGCTGATCGCGCGCCGTGAAGCGGCTATGCCGGCGGGCTATGGCAAAGCGACCGACATCGCCGTGCGACGTGCGCACGGCGCGTTGGTGGAGGACGTGGACGGCAACGTGCTGATTGACTTTGCCGGCGGCATCGGTGTGCTCAACGTCGGCCACACGCCGCCGGAAGTCGTCGCAGCGATCCAATCACAGGCCGAGGCGATGATCCACGTCTGCGGCCTGGTCGCCACCACCGAACCCCATGTGCAATTGGCCGAAAAGCTGAACGCCATCGCGCCGATCAGCGGTGCCAAAAAGGCCATGATTACCAACACCGGTGCCGAGGCCGTGGAACAGGCCATCCAAATCGCGCGCGTGGCGACCGGCCGGCAAGCTATCATCGCCTTCGAGGGCGCGTATCACGGCCGCACGCTGCTCACCCAGACGTTGACCAGCAAATACGCGCTGTTCAAAAAAGGCTTCGGGCCATTCGCGCCAGAGGTCTATCGCGCCCCGTTCCCCTATCTCTATCGCACCGCCATCGGCGCCGACCTGAGCGAAGCGCAGAGGGTCGAGCTGGTCTGGGAGGCGTTCGAGCGCTTCTTGGTGGCGCATGTGATGCCGGAGCACGTGGCGGCGGTGATCATCGAGCCGGTGCAGGGCGAGGGGGGCTTTATTCCTGTGCCGCGCGAGTTCATGCGCCGGCTGCGCGAGATATGCACGCGCTACGGCATCTTGCTCGTCGTTGACGAGGTGCAGTGTGGCTTTGCCCGCACCGGCAAACTTTTCGCCATTCAGCATTATGAGGTCGAGCCGGACATCGTCGTCATGGCGAAGAGCATGGGCGCCGGTATGCCGATCGCCGCGACGGTGGGCCGCGCCGAGGTGATGGACAAGGTTCACCTAGGAGGTTTAGGCGGCACCTACAGCGGCAACCCGGTCGCCTGCGCCGCGGCGCTGCAGGCCATCGCGCTCATCGAACGCGATGACCTGTGCACGCGCGCGGCCTATCTGGGCGGCATCGCCTGCGAACGATTGAAGCGCATGCAGGAGCGGTTCGCACTGATCGGCGATGTGCGCGGCCTAGGCGCGATGCTGGCCATCGAGTTCGTCGAGGATCGCGCTTCCCGCCGGCCGCTCTCGCCGGAGAAGACTGTTGCCGTTGTCCGCGACTTGGCGCGCAACGGCGTGCTCGCCATCCGCTGCGGGCTATACTCGAATGGCCTGCGCTTCCTCTTCCCGCTGGTGATCGGCGAAGCACAGTTGCACGAAGGCCTGGACGTAGTTGAGGAGACGATCGAACGGGCATCGCGCTAACCTGCGGCGCGCTTCACCGCGTCCGGCAACGGCGCTGCCGCATCGCTGTTTTAAGCCGCTTCTCAGCGGTGTTTGGGCAGAATTTCACGTGAGGCGTTAATTTAATCGGGGACTGTTAGGAGGACAAATCCATGAGATCGCTAACTACCCTTACTACATTGTTCACTGCTCTGGCGCTTCTGGTTGCCGCGTGCAGCACTGCGCCAGCCCCGACGGTTGCGCCTACCGAAGCACCTGCCCCCACTCAGGCGCCGGCATCCACCGAAGCGCCGGCCCCCACTCAGGCGCCGACATCCACCGAAGCGCCGGCCCCGACTCAAGCGCCCGCTCCGACGGAGGCGCCTGCGCCTGCCGAGGCGCCGACGGCAGAGGCTCCCGCCGCGCAGGTTGTGGAATATCAAATCAGCGAGAGTGGATCGGAAGCCAGCTTCGCGCTCAACGAATTACTGATGGGCGCGCCTACGGTCGTCGTCGGCGTAACGCCCAAGGTCGCCGGCTCGATCACCGTGGACTGGGGCAACCCGTCCAACTCCAAGATCGGCAAGCTGGAGATAGACGCGACGGACTTCAAGACGGATAACGAGCGCCGCAACGGTGCCATCCACCGCTTCATTCTGCAGACCGGCCAATATCCCAAGATCGCCTTCGAGCCAACGGCCATCGAGGGGCTGCCGGCGTCGGCGAAGCCCGGCGACGTGTTGAACTTTAAGGTGGTGGGCAACTTGACGATCCGGGATGTCACGAAGCCGGTGACCTTTGATGCTTCCGTGACGGGCGATGAGACGCAGCTCAGCGGCGAGGCGCAAGCAGTTGTCGCCCATCGCGACTTTGGTCTCACCATCCCCTCTGTGCCGATTGTGGCGAACGTGTCGGAGGTGGTGACGCTGACGTTGAAGTTCGTGGCGACGCGCCGGTGACGCATGACCGAGCAACGTGGGCCTCGCCAGTTTCGTCGGCGAGGCCCACGCGCCTCTATTCTCCCTAGAATTTGCAATCGGTCTTCGCTGCGTTGACGCAACTACGCGATGCGATGCGTCCGTCCATCGTCATCGCGGGCGCGCGCGATGCGCTGCTTAGCGTGGCCGCCCGGTGCACCGGTCGGCAGAGGGCGCCGGTCCCCGGCGTCAACTCAGGTGGAAATTAGCCCTGCCCGGCGGCCGCAACTGCTCCCCGGCTACGCGGCGGGGTTAGATGTGTGAAGCCTTGAAAGGCGCCTCATCGAGAATAAGCGACTATTCCAAAGGCAATCAGTGTGGGTCGCTCTGCCGCGTGCTGCCTGTCATGAGAGGTGGATGAGAGCCGATTCCTATCCCCCTAACGGACGAAATGTCTGTGTAAAATAGCACAAACCTTAATAAATCTTAGCATTCGATGAGAGGTTTGGGCATTGCTATGGAACGACAAGCCAGTGTGCTGAAGCGTCCCCTATGGACCACGCGCGAGTTGCTGACGGCAATGGTGATCGCCGTAGTGTTTGGCATCGCTGTCGTCTCATCCACCTATCTGTATGCAGCCGTGCTCGGCCTGGGCATCTTCGCCCGATCGGCTGCGACGGGGTTGTTCTTCCTGCCGGCCGCGTTTGCGGCTTACGTGCTGCGCAAACCGGGTGCGGTGTTGCTGGTGTGCGTCGTGAGCGGCCTGGTGGCCATCCCGTTCACCCCCTACGGCTTGCTGGTGCTGGGCATCGGCGGGCTGACCGGCGCCATCGGTGAGCTGGCGACTTGGATCGTAACGCGCTACCGCGATTTTGGGCTGCCGCGCCTGATGGCGACGGGCGCGCTGGCTGGCCTGATCGAGTTTGGCTCGGTGCTGGCCAGCAGCTTGCGCAGCACGCCGCTCACGCCGGCGTTGGTGGTGCTGGCGACGGCGCTTTCGGTGGGCGCGTTCGTTGTGGCGGCGTTGGCCGGCTATGCGCTGGCTAACGCGGTGCAGCGCACCGGCGTGCTGGCCAATACGGCCCTGGGCCGCGAACAGATGGAGGCGCAATGACGCGCGCGACGCCTGATTCCTCTGCCCCCGTCCCGCCTGCGTCGGCCGAATGCCCCGTATTACCGCCGGAGGCGCAGGTGCGCGCCGGCGACCGGCTGTTCGGCGGCTCCCTGGCGTTTGTGGCGCTGCGCTGCACGCTGCGCTACATCGCGCTGCCGTTCCTACTGCCGCTGGTCGGCCTGGCCAGTACGCTCTCCGCGACCATCGCGCTGGTGGTAGACGCCGTAGCCCTGATCACCATCGCGCTGAATGTGCGCCGACTGTGGCACACGAGTTGGCGCTGGCGTTACCTGGGGCTGGCCGCGGGCATGACGGTGATCATCGGCATCCTCGCCTGGAGCGACCTGCAGATCATCTTTGGGCGCTGAGCGACGATGATCGCGCTGGAGCATCTCACCGTGCGCTACGTTGGGCGCAGACAGCCGGCGCTCGCCGACCTTTCGCTTACGCTTCACCCTGGCGAGACCACGCTGCTGCTCGGCCCGAGCGGCTGCGGCAAGAGCACGCTGGCCCTCACGCTCAACGGGCTGATCCCGCACAGCCAGGACGTGGCGACGTTCTCCGGCCGCGTGATGGTCAACGGCTGCGACACGCGCGCCACGCCGCCGTCGTCGTTGGCCCCGCAGGTGGGCATCGTCTTCCAGGACCCTGAGGCGCAGTGCGTGATGTGGAATGTGGCCGACGAAGTCGCCTTTGGTCCAGAGAACCTGTGTCTTCCGCCGGAGGAGATCCGTCGGCGCGTCGGCGAAGCGCTGGCGGCGGTAGGCATGGCCGGTTGGGAGGGCGCTTCGGCCTGGCAGCTCAGCGGTGGCCAGAAACAGCGCGTGGCCTTGGCTTCCCTGCTGGCCCTGCGCCCGCGCGTCATTGTCTTTGACGAACCCACTGCCCACCTCGACCCGCAAGGCGTGCGCGAAGTGTTCGCAGCGATTGCTGCGCTCAAGCAGGGCGGCGATCATACCCTCATCCTGATTGAGCACCGGCTGGACGAGCTGATGCCGATGATTGACCGCGTGGTCGTGCTCGGCGCGCGGGGCGAACTGATCGCCGATGGCGCGCCGCACGCGGTGTTCAACGCGCACTTCGACGACCTGCGCGCGCTAGGCGTTTGGCTGCCGCAAGTCACCCTGCTCGGTGCGCGGCTGGGCCTGCGACCGTTGCCGGTGACGCTGGAGCAGGCCGAGCTGGCCTTGCGCGCCTACGTCGGCTCGGCCTTTCACCCCATAGGCAACGGCCATCAGCCCGAATTTCGCGCGGCAAATGGGCCGGCCGCTATCGAAGCCCACGCGCTCACTTATCGCTACGGCGCGCGCGAGGCGCTGCGCGAGGTGAGCTTTGCTGCGCCAGAGGGCAGCCTGTGGGCGGTGATTGGCTCCAACGGGGCCGGCAAGAGCACGCTGGCGCGTCTGTTGGCCGGCCTGCTGCCGCTGCGCGAAGGGGCGCTGGTCATCCGCGGCCGCGACGCCCGCCGTCTGAGCGCGCGCGATTGGTCGCGCGCCGTGGGACTGGTGTTTCAAAACCCAGAGCATCAATTCGTCGCTGCCACGGTGCGCGACGAGCTGCGCCTGAGCGCGCGCGCTGCTGGGCTGGACGCCGGGCGGCGCGAGCAACGGGTGGACGAATTGTTAGAACGCTTCGCTTTGGCGCGCTACGCCAATGCGAATCCGTTCACGCTGAGCCATGGCGAGAAGCGCCGGCTGAGCGTGGCTACGCTGCTCATCACCGATCAGCCCATCCTGCTCTTCGACGAACCCACCTTCGGCCAAGACCAGCAGAATGCTCAGGCGATTCAGGCGTTGTTAGCATCGCTGCGCGCCGAGGGGCGGACGATTGGCGTGATCACTCACGACATGGCGCTGGCGGCGCACGCCCAACACGTTTTGGTGATGCACCAGGGGCGCGTGTTGGCCCAGGGCGCGCCTGAATCCATCTTCGCCGACGCCGATGTGTTGCGTCGCGCACAACTCCTCCTGCCGCCGATCGGCGAATTGGGGATGCGTTTGGGGCTGCGCCCGCTTCCGCTGACCGTCGAGGCCTTCGCCAAGTTGGCCCAAACCCCTGCCTATGCTTGAGCGGCGCAACCCATTGAGCAAGATCGTCGCTGTGACGCCGCTCATGGCCATCGCAGCGCTGGCCGGCGATGTCTATTTGCCACTGGCGCTGACCGGCCTGGCGTTGTTCACCCTGCTGGTCGGCGGCGTTGCGCCGAAGCGCATCCTGGGCGCACTCATCCCGCTGGCGCTGGTGGCGCTGGGCTTCCTGATGCTGTATCCCCTCATCGTTCGGCGCGAGCTGGTGATGCACACGCCGGCGATCGCGCGCATCGGCGACCTGGTGATCTACGCCGGCGCGCTGCGCTTTGGGTTGGTCGCCATGGCGCGCGTCCTGGCGCTGGTGAGCCTTTCGTTGATCTTCAGCCTGACCACGCCGGTGGATGACTTTGTGCGCGCGCTGGTGCAACAGGCGCGGGTGCCGCATCGCGTGGGGTATGCCGCGCTGGCAGCGCTGCGCTTTGCGCCGTTGCTCCGCGATGAGCTGGCGCAGATCCGCGCGGCCCACCGCGTGCGCGGCCTAGCCCGGTCGGGCGTGGTGGGTGAGCTGGCGCAGGCGCGCCGTGCGCTGGTGCCGCTGTTGGCCTCGGCCATCCGTCGCGCCGAGCGCGCCGCACTGGCTATGGACGGACGCGCCTTTGGCGCCTACCCACAGCGCACCTACCTGCGGCGCGTCACGCTTGACTGGGCCGATGTCGGCCTGGCGCTGCTGCTGTGGGCTGCCGCTGCCGCGATCATCCTGGCGCTCCAGGCGCTGGGGTGGCTCGGGCCGCTCAGCTTCGTGCAGCGGGTGTGAGCGCCGGGGCGCGCAAAGCGTGCTGCCGACAGGAGCAACACACCCAAGTTGCAGATGCAACGGCGCGCATCACGGCCGACGAGGCGGAAGGGAGGCTGTGCACGCCGAGGCGGAGGTGTCGGTCGGCGGGGACGCTTTCACGGCCGGTCAAATCCCAGGTCGTGTGCGATTGCCGCCAGGCGCGAGCCGAGGTTGACCATCGGCGAGCTGTAGTTGGGGAGACGCTCGGCGTCGCGCAGGGCCGCGACGAAGTCCTGCGGCGTGGTGTACTCGCGGATGCGCATGCGGCTGATGCCGACCTCCTGCAGCGTGTGCGCGTCGCTGGCGCACACCCGCGGCAAACCTAACTGCTGCGCCACCGCATCTGCCTCGTCGTTCTTGCTGGCGTCGCGTATGCGCGCGTTGAACGTCTCCACGAAGTCGAACGCCGAAGCGTATTCCAACAGGTTCTCCATGCCGATGCCGAAGCGTCGTGGATCGAGCGGATGCGACGGGCCACAGATGCCGCCTTGCGCGTGCACCCGGTCAATCGCTTCTTTCAGGGTTAGGCCGTCGGGGATCAGCTCGTGGATGAAGAGGCACAGCAACTCGCCCTCGGCGGTCATCGCCTCCTCGCCGACGATGATCAGGTCTGGCGCCATTTGCTTGGCCAGCAACGCGCCCTCGATCTCGCTGTGGTCGGTGATGGCCAGGCGATGAATGCCGACCTTGCGGGCTTGTTCGATCAGGTCGGGCAGCTTCACCAGGCTGTCCGGCGAATAGCGCGTGTGGCAGTGCAGTTCGATATCGAGCATGTGCGCCATTGTAGAGGAGGCCGGCTGGGGCTATGCTTCGTCTGTCCCGCTTAGCGGAGAGTTCAGCACTTCGCGGTACTGTTGTCCCGGCACTGCCGGGCCGACGATGCCGCGTTCTTCCATCTCCTCGATCAGTCGGGCGGCGCGGGTATAGCCGATGCGCAGTCGCCGTTGCAACAGCGAGATCGAGGCCTTGCCTTGCAGCCGCACTGTGGCCACTGCCTCGTTGAAGAGCTTGTCGTCTTTGCTGCCGGCGTTCACTTCGCGGGCCGCCTCGCTCAGCGCCCGGGCCTCCTCCCAGGTGGGCGGCGTGCCGAACAGGTCGGAGGGAGGCGTGGCTTCCTCCGGCGGGGCGGCGGTTGCTTGATCGAGCGCGCCGGCTGCGTTCGGCGATGATGCGTCACCCAACTGCGCGCGCCAGTGGCGCACCACGCGTTCGATCTCTGCGGGGCCGAGGAAGCAGCCCTGCGCGCGCATCGGCGCGGGCTGCTCCGGCGTCACCACCAGCATGTCGCCGCGCCCCAGCAACTTCTCTGCGCCTGGGCTGTCGAGGATGACCCGCGAGTCCACGCTGGTCGCTACCGTGAAGGCGATGCGCGCCGGGAAGTTGGCCTTGATCAGGCCGGTGACGACATCCACGCTGGGCCGCTGCGTGGCCAGGATCAGGTGGATACCGGTTGCACGCGCCATCTGAGCCAGCCGGCAGATGATCTTCTCCGTCTCGTCCGGCGCCATCATCATCAAGTCGGCCAGCTCATCAATCACAACGACGATGTAAGGCAGCTTGTGCAGTTCATCGTCGAGCTTTCCAAACCCCGCTTGCCCTGGCGCGGCAGAGGGAGCCGAGGCTTGGGCCGCGACGTGCGCGTTGAACTCCACGATGTTGCGCGCGCCGCGTTTGGCAAACAAGCGGTAGCGCCGGTCCATCTCGCGGGTGACCCACTGCAGCGCCGCCGTCGTCTTCTCCAGGTCCACCACCACCGGTGCAATGAGGTGGGGGATGCCGTTGTAGCCGGTCAGCTCGACGCGCTTGGGGTCAATCATCAACAGGCGCAGGTCCTCCGGCGAGTTCACACATAGCAAGGTGACGATGATGGCGTTCACACATACACTCTTGCCGGAGCCGGTCGTGCCGGCAATCAGCAGATGCGGCATGCTGGTCAGGTCAGCGACTACCGGCCTTCCGCTCACGTCTTGTCCCAGCGCCAGCGGCAGGCGCGTCTTGCGGCACAGCGCCTCGAACTCTTCGCTTTCCATCACATCGCGCAGGGCCACCAGCGCCGTCTCGCTGTTAGGCACCTCGATGCCGACCAGGGCGCGGCCGGGGATCGGCGCCTCGATGCGGATGCGCGGCGCCGCCAACGCCAGCGCCAGATCGTCGGCCAGCGCCGCGATGCGGCTGACCTTGACCTTCACCTGCTTGCCGCCCTTCAGCTCGTTGAAGCCCGGCTCGACGCCGAATTGGGTGATGGTCGGCCCGCGGTTGACTTCAACCACGCGGGCCGGCACGCCGAACGCGCGCAGCGTATCCTCGATCAGCGCCGCGCGCTGTCGGATGTCGGCCTCTTGCATGGCCGAGTCGCTGCCCGGCGCAAGCACATCTTCTACTTTAGGCAGCGTCCAGTCCCGCGGCACGGGATAGATTGCAGAGGCCGCAGCCGCCGGAGCTGCCGCGGGGGGCGGTTGTTGCTGTGGCGCCGGCTCGGCCTTGCTCGGCGTGGCCGAGGGAGCTGCTGTGTCGGGCGCGCCGATGATGCGCGGCGGTGGGATGCGGTTGGTCTGTCCGCGCGATACCGGCGTGTTGATCTTCAGAGTTGCGGCCGGCTCCGCGCTGTGCGGCGTCTCGCTAATCGCACGCGCAGGGGGCAGATCGGCATCCGGTAGCGTGGTGGGTGTCGCATCGCCTTTCGTCTCGCGTGGTCGCCAGTGTTGCGCGCTGCGCGATTTCGGCCCGCGAATGATTAGCCGGCCATCCCGGCCGTAATCCGGCTCGATGATGTCGTCGGTGGGCGCGCCGGGGACGCGGGCGACTTCGGTCGCCGCTGGGTCGCGCTTTGGCGCAGCGAAGACCTGCCGCGCCGCCTGGAGGAGCTGAGCGGGGGAGACGTTCGCGATCAACATCACAGCCGCAATCCAGGCCACGACGATCATGAAGCCGGCGCCGATGTTGCCCAGCAGTCCGGTGAACAAGCTGAGGATGAGCCAGCCCAGCTCACCGCCGCCCTGCGATGCGGCGCCGATGGCCGCGCCGTCCGCCCCTTCGGCGGCGATCATCGCCAGGCCGTGCAGGGTCGCCAGAGCGGTGAGATAGGCCAGCACCGCGCCCCCCAGGCGCTCGGGCCGGAGGCGCGGGAAGCGATCGCCGAAACGCCGGACGAGAAGATAGATGCCGAGCGCCGCCAGGATGGCCGGCGCAAGATACACGCCCCAACCAAACAGCCGCCCGACGATCTCCAGCCAGCCGTTGAGGATTGGGCTGCGTTGCGTGGAAAGCAAACCGAAGAGGGTGAGCGCAGCCGCGGCCAGCAGCACGATGCCGCACACGTCGAGCCAGCGGTCGAGGTCAAACTGCAACGGCGCAGGATCGGGCGGGCCGCCCTTCCTGGGCTTTCTCTTGTTTGCGCTGGACTTATCGGCGAAATTCCTCATCGGACAGATGTTCTACATTATATGCGGGACGCAGCTCGATAAGGCATCCAGAACTGCCGCGAATATCTTAGGGCGAAGGCACTGCCTTCACCCACCCAGGGGATCCCAGCAGCGGCTATAATCCTTCTTCGGTCGCCTCGACCTGATGAGAAAGAATCTGATCTGCCTGGTTGCAGCGTTGATCGCCGCTGCAGCGCTATTGACTGACGGGTCAAACCAGTCGGGGAGATTACCCGCCGGTGAGCAGCTCGCCTCAGCCGCTGCCCACGGATGGCACACCGATCACCTTCAGCACAAGTCTGATCCTGCTGCTGCGTCGGATTGCCATTCGGCGCACGGAAGCTCAGCCTGTTGTGTGCACGGCATGATTTGCTGCGTGGCATTGCCCGATCCGCGCATTTGCCTGTTGACGCATTGTTGCGGCGCAGCAAATCCCCTCGGCGCAGCGAACCGGCCGTTCATCCCCGCCGTCCCGCGCCAACCGCCCCGCGGCGCTATCGGTTGACCTTTGACGCGCCGCAGCGCTCATCCCGGCGCGTTGCGGCCAAAGACGCACGACGAACCTGATCCAAGCCGGCGCCCCAACACACACCGGGCCGCCGGACGATGGCCCATGCAATTTTGGCGTAAAGAGAAGACCCATGAAGACATACATCCGCGCGGCCTGCATTGCCGCGACCCTTTCGCTCCTGACAGCATGCGTTGGCGCCCAGCCTGCGCTACCCACAACAACCGCCGATCAACAACCGACGGCGACGGCATCCCAAGCCCCATCTCCAATGCACTCGGGCGAGCACGGCGCGATGATGAAGGATGCGCCCTTCGACGCGATGTTCATTGACGGCATGATCGTGCATCACGCCGGTGCCGTCGCGATGGCCAAGCAGGCGCTGGCCGAGGCACAGCGCCCAGAGATCAAAAAGCTGGCCGAGGCGATCATTGCCACGCAAGAGGCGGAGATCGCCCAGATGAAGCAATGGCGCGCTGCCTGGTATCCGAACCTGAGCGATACCGGCGGCATGCACGACGTGGACATGGGGCCGATGTCGGTCGCCGCAGGGGATGCCCCGTTCGACATTCGCTTCATAGAGGCGATGATCCCCCATCACGAGGGCGCAATCGCCATGGCCCAGATGGCGCTGCAAAAGTCCACGCGGCCGGAGATCAGACAGCTTGCCGAGGCGATTATCGCCGCCCAGCAGGCCGAGATTGAGCAGATGAAGCAGTGGCGCGCTGCGTGGACAAAGTGATCATCGCGCAGACGGTCGAGCGTCCTCTGACGGCCTGACCGTGACGCTACCCGACAACTACGCGCCGAACTTCTGCAGCCGGCCGGCGTGCGCCAGCGCCAGCGGCATGATGTCCTTGGCGTAGAAGGTGCCCAGCCCGCCGCGCGCGCAGGCGCGCTCGCCGAAGTGCGTGCTGCCGTCGCGGCGGGCCGTGGCCGGCGCCCACAGCAACAGCGGCACAGGGTGCCACGAGTGGCTGCGCAGTTGGCTCGGCGTGCTGTGGTCGCCGGTGACGATCAGCACGTCTGGCCTGAGGTCGAGCAAGACGGGCAGCGCGGCGTCCACTTCTTCGATCACGGCGCGCTTGGCCTCGAAGTCGCCGTCCTCGCCGCGACTATCGGTGTACTTGACGTGGATGAAGAGGAAATCGTAATCGTTCCACACGCGCGCCGCAGTCTCGAACTGCTCACGCGCGTTGTGCGCGTGGTGCGCGATGCGCGCCATGCCGGCCAACGCCGCCACGCCGCGATACATCGGGTAGATGGCAATCGCGCCGGCCCGCAGGCCGTACACGTCCGCAAACTTCGGCAGGCCCGGCTCTTTGGCGAAACCGCGCAGCGTCAGCCCGTTGGCCGGGTGCTCATCGCGAATGACCTCGCCGGCGTGGGCGATCCAGCGGTTGAATAGCTCGGCGGCGCGTTGCGACGCCGCATCGCGGGCAATCGCCGGCAAAGGCGGCGCGCCGGTGCGCTGCGGGTCGGTGTCCTCGATGTTGCCCGCCAGCCCATCGCCGCGCATCACCACCACAAAGCGGTAATCCTGCACCGGCTCGACAAAGACCTCGATGCCGTCGCCGACGGCGATCTGAGCATCGTTGATCTTTTTGACCAGCCGCGCGCACACCTCGGTGGGGATGCGGCCGGCGCGCCGGTCGGTGATGCGACCTTGCGCATCGAGCGTGCAAAAGTTGCCCCGCGCGCATACATCGCGATCGGTGACGTTGAAGCCGATGCCGACGGCCTCCAGCACGCCGCGCCCGATCTCGTAGCGCAATGGGTCGTAGCCGAACAAGCCCAGGTGCCCTGGCCCGCTGCCGCTGGTCACGCCGATGGCCACCGGATAGTGCTGGCCCAGGCAGCCCTCGCGCGCCAGCCGGTCGAGGTTGGGCGTATGCGCCGCCTCGAGTTCGGTCTTGTCATCTTCGGGCCGCGGCAACCCGCCCAGCCCGTCCATCACGAGCAAAACGATCTTCGTCTGCGCCGGTTGAATCAGCGCCTTGATGAGTTCAAAGTCAGCCATGCTCAGCGGATTGTAATCTCGCCGAGCTTTAGCCGGTCGCCTACGGGCGCGCCGTTCTGGATCACCGGCAAGCGCGCGCCGGTGTCCGGGTCGTAGAGGCCGACGAACACGCCATACACGCCGGGTGGTACATCCGGCCCGATCCACGCGCCGCGCCGATCTACGATGCGTTCGTCGGGCGACCAGCCATCCGTCGGTCTGTAGCCGGCAACCGGCTCGCTGTCGTGTTGGGCAACCGGCGGGCCGTCCGGCGGGCCGATGTGGATGAACACTTTGTAGCGCCGAGCGGGCTTGGCCTGCGCCTGCCAGGTCAGCTCTAACGGCATGACGTCGCCGCGGCGCGTTTCATCGAGCCGGCCTCGCGCTTCCACCAGCACGATGGCATCGCCGAACGTCGCGCCAGGAATGACCGGCCAGGCGTCGCGGTCGGTGCCGCTGTCGTAGATCGCCAGACGAATGTTGCCAATCCAACGCTCATGCGCCTTGTAGAGATTGCCGCTCATCCACAGCTCGTACCAACCCTCCGGGTCGGCGTCGCGCTCGGCGAAGTACAGCGCGAAGATGCGCCGGTGCGCCGATGCAATCGCCTGCATCTGCGCAGCAACAGTCTCATACGAGGCCGGCCGATAGGTCAGCGGGAAGAGGTTGCGGTCGTCGCGCTGGTAGTAGGTGAACACTTCCCACTGATTCGGCGCGAGGAACAGCACAGCATCATCGGGGCGCGCGTCTGCGGCAATCAGCCGCTGGATGCCGCGGTAATCGTCGCGGGCGTAGGCGGGGTTGTCGTAGAGGTTGCGCAGCGAAGGGATGAGCATCGCGGCCGGGATGCAGGCGATGGCTGTGATGAGGAGATTGAGGATGGGAGATTGGGGATTGACAATCTCCAATCCCCGATCTCCAGTCTCTACGATGCCGCGCGCCGCCAAGACGCACAACGGCAGCACGCACACCAGCAAAAACTTGAGGTAGGCCTCGCGATACAAGCCCAGGGCGAGCAACAGGATCAGCGGTGTGCCCATCAGCGCAAGCGTGGCCAGCCGCTCGGCCAATGCCTCTTGCCTGCCAAGACCGACGCCGAGGGCGACGCACACGGTAAATAGCCCAACTGGCAGGAGCGCCTGGTCAGGCGGCAACGTGCGACCGACGATCAATGTGCGGTAGGCGTCGAGCAGCGCCGGGCCGAGCGCGTAGGCCGGCCGATCTACGCCCCAGCCCTGCACTTGACGAACCGCCACCGGCAACCAGGGCAGGAACAGGGCGACGGCGATGAGACTCGACACGATAAAGGGAGCGAGTGTGCCGAGGCAAATCTTCCGCGGAGGTCGCAGCAGGCTGAGGACAAGGTAAGCGACTCCCTGCGCGATCATCACGAAGGGATAGGCGTAGTGCGTCCACAGGCCGGCAGCGGTGGCCGAGACGTAAAGCGATGCGAGGATCAGAGACTGGGGATTAGAGATTGGAGATCGCCAATCTCTAATCCCCAGTCTCCAATCCCCAATCCCCAACCTCCCCATCCTCACCATCGCCCACGTGCTGGCCGCGGCGCAGAGCGCCAGCAGCGCATACATGCGCGCTTCCTGGGCGTAGTAAATCGCGAAGGGCATGACGGCCAGTAAAAACGCGGCGACGAGTCCGGTGCGCCGGCCGAACGCATCGCGGCCGATCAGGTAGGCATACAACACGGTCAGCGTGCTGCACGCGGCGGAGAGCGCGCGCAGCGCAGCCTCGCTCTCGCCAAAGACGGCGCGCCAGTACTTCAACGCGATGTAGTAGAGCGGCGGGTGAATGTCGCCGGCGGCGCCCTCGACGATCAACGCCAGCGACCGCTCGGCGATGCGCGCGCTGTTGCCCTCGTCATACCAGAGCGACTGCGCGCCGATCTTGTGCAGGCGTAGCGCCACGGCCAGTATGAGGATCGCGCCCAGGATCAGCCAGTACGGGCGCAACGGGTTGAAACGCAGGCGCGCGAGCATGGGTGCGACGCAAGCGCACAAAGCGCTGCTGCCGCATTCTAACCATGGTAAAAGCGACCGGCACGATCAGCATGTTCCTGCGCTTGCGCGCGACCGGGTTGCGGATCACCTGCTCGGTGCTGGGACCGAGCCACTTGAACGGCTTGATGTCCGATTGGTAGGCCAGCAAGAATTCGTTCGAGAAATTGAGCTGCTCCATGACCGCCTGCACGGTAGCCGCGACCTCCTGGGGATAGGCATCGCCGCGCTCAGTCTGACGCCCGGCTAGAGTGCGCGATTCGTCATTGCGCATGAGCTATGGTAGCCTTCGCCCCCGATGTCCGGCGTGCCCCGCAGCGTCTGGTTAGTACGGCATGGACAGGCGGATTGGAACGTCGCCCGCCGCTACATGAGCGCCGCCGACCGTCCGCTGACCCCATTTGGCGAATGGCAGACACAGGCGCTGGCACGCTTCTTCGTTACGCGCAAGGTGGATGTGATCGTTCACACCGGCCTGGTTCGCACCGAGGCGACCGCGCTAGCTATCCGGGGCGAGCGCGCGATCCCGATGCTGAGCGATCTGCGCTGGCGTGAGGCATCACACGGCGCATGGGAGGGACTGACCTATCGCGAGGTGGTGCGGCGTTACCCAGACAACGCAGCGCAGCGCTTTGCCGATCCAATCAACTGCGCGCCGCTCGGCGGTGAATCGCTGGCGCAATTGACGCAGCGCGTGCTTCAGGCCTGGGGAGACCTCATCGCGCAGTTACCCGGTCGGCGTGTGGTTGTGGTGACGCACAGCGGCCCGATCCAAGCCTTGCTCTGTTCGCTGATGGGGACGCCACTGGCCGAGCATTGGCGCTGGCGCATTGACCTGGGCAGCATCACCGCAGTGGATTGCTATCCTTCGACGACCATTGTGCGCATGGTGAATCATGTGCCGCCGCTTCCGGCTCCCGTGACTTCCCTCTCCCCGATTGTGGCTCGTTCTGGGTCGTAAGTTAGGGGCAGGCAGTTAGCAATCATCACTCATCTGCCATCCTATGCTCACTGCGTTCTTCGAGGCCGTTCGCTTTCTCACGCTCATCCCGCTGCCGTTTATGCCACCGATGACCGGTAAGGACTACGAGCAGACGGTGGCGCGAGCGATGGCATGGTTCCCGGCCGTCGGCGCGCTCATCGGCCTGATCGCGTGCGGCGCAGGGGGCCTGGCCGGCACGCTATGGGGCGACTTCGCCCGCGCCGTCTCCGTCGTGGTCGCCCTCGCCGTCGTCACCGCCGGCCTGCATCTAGACGGCCTGAGCGACACGTTCGACGCGGTGATGAGCTGGCGGTCGCGCGAGCGCAAGCTGGAGATCATGAAGGATAGCCGCATCGGCGCGATGGGCGCGCTTGCGCTGATCGCGGTGGTCGCGCTCAAGGTCGCATTTGTCGCCGCCGCCGGAGAGAACTGGCCACGCGCCGTGCTGGTTGCCACGACGCTTGGCCGCTGGGCCGACCTCTACGGTATTTTCTTCTTCCCGGCCGCGCGCGAAGGCGGGCTGGGGCGAAGCTTCCATGACTTCATCCGGCGCAGCGATTTCATCTTTGCCACGCTTCAGATGCTGGTCATCGTCGCGCTCGTGTGTGCTGTGGGCCGCCCGCCGCCAGCCTGGCCGGACAGTCTGCTGCGCGGCGGCATCGCGATTGGGCTAACGCTGCTCGTCGCGCGTGTCGTCTTCACGCGCTGGACCCGGTCACTAGGTGGGCTGACCGGTGACACCTACGGGGCGATGTGCGAGATCGGCGAAGTGGTTGCACTGGCGGCGATGAGCGCGCGGCCACTCTAGCGCGGCAGTTCTAACAGCGCGCGCCGCTGGCGCTGCGCCTCCGGCTGCTCCAGCAACGCCGGCTGAGGCCACACGCCTACCGTCGAGGTGACGGCCACGTTTGACTGCCTGGCCGTTCGACGGTGCCATGCGCGGTTGCCGGCGGCTGGCGCGGGTCATCTAATAAGCCCAGACACGGACGAAGAAATTCATGCTGCACCCGTAGGCGGCGTATGTGCTGATGTATCATCGTTATCGCGCGAGTCGCTTGGACAAGATGGAGAGGCCCGCACTCGATCGCGTCGCCGCGACATACGAAGGTAATGCCAAGCGCACTTGACCGATATAGAAACTCATCTGCTACTGCTCGTTGAAAAGGAGAAAGGACGATATGCTTGCGACACTCATCACAGTTCACGGGTTGATTCGTTGGGTGCTCGTAGCGCTGGCGCTCATCGTGCTGGTTCGCTACGCGACAGGCTGGCTGGGTAAGCGTTCCTTCACTGCCGCAGATCGTCAGCTCGGTGCGATCTATGCCGGCGCGGTCACTGTGCAGTTCGTGCTTGGCCTGGTCAACCTCATCTGGCTGGGGATGAGTGGCGCCTTTCGACCCGGCGCCCACATCGAGCATGCGTTCTATGGCTTGGTTGCGACTGGATTGACGCACATGATGCCGATGTTTAAGAATCAACCTGACGCGGCGCGCTTCCGCAATGCCTTCTTCCTGGTGCTGGCTTCGCTGTTGCTCGTTTTGCTCAGCGTTGTGCGCCTGCGCGGCAGCTTCCTGTTTGGGATGTTGTGATTCGTCGGCGTTCGGCGAGGTGGCGTTTTGATGTCTCGCAGTTCAACCTCGGGGCGTTCGAGCGCGGCGCGGTCCGAGATGAGTCGGCTGTTGCCGGTCTTCGTCATCGTGCTTGTGGACTTGCTGGGCTTGACGATCATCGTGCCGCTCTTGCCGCTCTATGCGGCGTCGTTCGGCGCGAACCCGTTCATGGTGGGCTTGCTGGGTGCGACGTATCCCATCATGCAGACAATCGGCGCGCCGATTCTGGGTCGTCTATCGGACCAGTTCGGCCGCAAGCCCGTGCTCATCGTCAGCCAGATCGGCACGTTCATCGGATTTGTGCTGATGGGGCTGGCGAACGCTTTGCCGTTGCTGTTCGTCGCGCGCGTCATTGATGGACTCTCCGGCGCAAACATCGCGACTGCGCAGGCGGTGATCACCGATAACACGACCGAGGAGCATCGCACGCAAGGTCTGGCCCTGATCGGCGCAGCGTTCGGGATCGGCTTCACCATTGGGCCGGCAGTCGCGTTTGCCGCGTTGTCGCTCAGCGGCAATAACTATCAGGCGCCGGCTTTCCTGGCAGCCGCGTGCTCGTTGTTGTCGTTGCTGCTCACGATCTTCTGGCTGAAAGAATCGCTGCCGGCCGAGCTTCGCGGCAGGGTGAAGCGCCAACATGCCCTCTCGCCTCAAGGATTGATCTCGGCGCTGCGCCATCCGCTGGTGGGCTTTCTTCTGGCCCTGATGTTCGCCCAACAGTTCATCTTCGGCGGTATGGAGCAGTTGCTGTCGTTGTTCACGCTAAATCGCCTGGGCTTCGATGCGCGCGCCAACGCCCTCCTGTTTGTGTTCATCGGCCTGATTACCGTGGCGATGCTCGGCGGCGTCATTCGCGTATGGAGCCGCCGCTATGGGGATCGCTGGATCATCCTCGTCGGTTTGGCGACGTTGACGGTCGGCATGCTCATGACGGCGCTCACGCCGCGTGTGCCGCCGCCCTGGTATTCGCGCGCTGCCCTGCTGGCCGAACTGCAGCGCTCTGCCACCGCACCGCTGAACGTGGCGCTCCCGCCGGATGGCGGGAATGGCTGGTTAGGGGTGATATGGATCTTTGCTGCAATGATCCCAGCTTCGATCGGCGGCTCGGTGTTAGCCCCTACGATCAACAGCGCCATTACCAAGCGCATCGAGGCGACCGAAGTGGGCGGAATGCTGGGCGTGTCGGCGGCGCTGGTGAGCGCCGCGAATGCGCTTGCGCCGCTTGTGGGCGGGGCGCTCTATCAAACTTTCGGTGAGGCGGCGCCGTTCCTCATCGGCGGCTTCGTCCTGATCGGCTTGTTTGCTCTGGCGACCCGCGAGATCAGCATGCCGGCTGTGCCGTCCACCCCTTGATGCGCGGGCTTGCGAACAAATGTCCTATTTGAGACTTTGCACTTGACGCCTGGGCGGCTGGGTGTAAATTCTGCGCAGAAACGGCGCACCGCTGCGGCAGGTCGAAGGCGCGCAAGCCGCCTTTGCCTCTTTGGGAGATTAACACAAGGACACTCCCAGCGATTTCAGCGAATGACCTGGCTCGATCAGCGGTGCGTGCGCTTTTCCCGTAGCGTTTATCGCTCGATCACTGTGCCTGCGCCGTTCATCGCATGGAACACCGGGCGGGTGATGCGTGCATCGGCGAAGATCACCTGCGACACGCCGCCGGCGATGGCCTCACTGGCGCCCAGCACTTTTTTCTTCATTCGGCCTTCGGCGAACGAGAGCGCCTGTTCGAGTTCACCGTAGGCGAGGCGTGGGATCAGCGTGCGCTCGTCGGGAAAATCGCGCAGCAAACCGGGCACGTTTGAAAGGATGATGAGTTGCTTGGCGCCGAGCGCTGCTGCAATCATGGCGGCGGCGCGATCGCCGTCCACGTTGATCGCTTCACCGGCTGTGCTGCAAGCTGGCGGCGATACGACCGGCGTGTAGCCATGGTCCAGGAGTAAGCGAAGCAGCGCGACGTTGACCCGCTCGACCTTGCCGGTGAAGTCGTCGCGCACTAACACTTGCCGACCGTCAACCACGGCGCGCACGCTGGCCTTGCGCGGGCCTTCCAGCAATCTCCCATCCAGTCCGCTCAGGCCGATGGCGTTCACGCCGCGCTTTTGCAGTCGCTCGACAATGCGCGTGTTCATCTTGCCGGCATACACCATGGCGAAGATGTCCAACGTCTCGGCGTCTGTGTAGCGCGAGGTGAACCCCTGCGGCGAAGTGAGGAAGCGGGGCGGTTTGCCGAGTTTTTCGCTGAGCACATTGGTCTCGTGCGAGCCGCCGTGTACCAGCACGAGCGGCTGTCCCTCTTTCACCAGCAATGCGATGTCGTCGCACACCAGGTCATAGTTGATGCCGGCCGATCCGCCGACTTTGATCACAATCATGGGTTGCGCTCAAGGATGTAATCCGGGGAATTCCAGGCCGGCGCGCTCGTCCCAGCCCATCATCACGTTCAAACACTGCACCGCGCTGCCGGCTGCGCCTTTCATCAGGTTGTCTATGGCACACAGCAGGGTGACTTTGCGTCCGTCATCGCTCAGTGCGAAGCCCACATCGGCCCAGTTGCTGCCGGCCAGGATTTTCGGCTCGGGCAGGCGAAAGATGCCGGTGTTCGATTTGACGATGCGGACGAACGGTTCGTCTTTGTAGCATGCGCGAAAGGCCCTCCAGAGATCCTTCTCTTGTGCCGGTTGTCTCAAGAAGGCATGCACGGTGGCCAATACGCCGCGCACCATTTCGATCGAAGTCACGGTCATGTGAATGGCGGGCGCAGTGCTGGGCCGGCGGTCTTCGGGCAGTTTGGCCGTTTCGATCTCGAACATCAGCTCGACTTCGGCGATGTGCCGGTGGCCGGCCGGCGCATAGGACCGTACTGCGCCGCTGCGCTCCGGGTGATGTGAGGCGGCGCTGCCCTCGGCGCCGCCTTCACTGCTGCCGACTTTAACGTCGGCGATGATCGGCTGGTTGTAATCGAGCAGGTTGGCGCGGACGAGCGGCAGCAGGGCGAGGTTGGTCGCGGTAGCGTTGCAGCCCACGCCGCTGGCATAGCGCGCGCCGCGCAGCCGGTCGCGCGTCAACTCCGGCAGGCCATACACGAATTGGCCCAGCCGACTGGGCGCCGGATGTGCAGCGCCATACCATTTCGTATAGGCATTCATGTTGAACAGACGAAAGTCGGCGCTGAGATCAATGACAAAATCACCAAGTCCCAACCAACGCTCAATCTGTGCGCTCGCCTCGCCATGGGGCAAACACAGGAACAGCACATCGGTCTTCTGAAGATCATCGGGCCGGATGAACTGAAGTCCACCATGACGAGTGCCGCGCAGGTTGGGGTGGGGCACATGCGCGTGCTCGCCCATGCGCGTACGCGAAGTGATCTGAGTCACCTCAGCGCAAGGATGGAAGTTCAGGATCCGCAGCAGCTCGCCGCCGGTATAGCCGGCGGCGCCGACGATGGCACATTGCACTCGACTCATGGCTGGGCCACCTGCAAGACATACTCCACCATGGCGCCCGGAATATCCACCCCGGTAGCCGGCACGCTGTTGCGAAACTCCATCGTGTGGTTGACTTCGTTGACCAACAGCCCACGCTCCGGGTGCTCGAACAGGTCCACGGCAACGATGCCGCCACCTACTGCGCGCGCTGCCGCGACGCTGATCGCGTCAATCTCCGCGGTGACCGGGCAATTGCTGGCTTTGCCGCCCAGGTGCGTATTCGTAATCCAGTGTGTAGAGGTGCGATATATCGCGGCGATCGTCCGATCGCCCACAACGAACGAGCGGATGTCCCGCCCGGGCTTATTGACCAACTCCTGAATGTAGTAAATGTGCTGAGCGTAGCCACCCAATTCGTCGCGCAGCGACACCACGGCTTCGGCGGCATCGCGGTCGTTGACGCGAACGACGCCGCGCCCCCAGGAACCGATGACCGGCTTGAGCACGCACGGATAGCCCAGGCGTTCGATGGCCTCAAGCGCGCTGGCCGGCGTAAATGCCATCATGACGCGCGTAGTTGGCACGTTGTGTTGCATCAGGAGCTGCGTCGTGATGAATTTGTCGCCGCAATTCTCGATCACCTCATGCCGGTTGACGGTGCGCACGCCGGCGAGTTTCATGATGCGCTGGACATACGTCGCGCGGCTCTGCGAAACGCAACGCTCCATGACCACATCGTAGCGCTTCCAGTCGCTCAAGTCACACAAGTCAAAGACGACGCTCCGGTCATCCACGACGTCTACCGCAACGCCGCGCCGATTAAAGGCTTCAAGCAGCATCTTCTCCTCAGGGCGAACGAGGCTGCAGACGATACAGACTTTCATCGGGTCATCGAATGTGTAGCGCAGATGCGATGCTCGTGGCTATGTAATCGCCTACTCCCCCCAGTCTTCCTCCTCGGTTGGCGCCAGGTCAAGCGCCAGCGGCTCCAGAGAGATCACTTCAAGCTCGGCGCCGCAATCGGGACAGCGGACGAGTTCGTGCAGCACAGGCGCGCCCTTGAAAGAAATGGTTGCGCCACATTCAGAGCACTCTGCAGTTGTCGAAGAAAGTGGACTAGACATAGCGCGTGATTCTATCCATGTGCGGTAGGATGTGTCAATTGCATCCGCCGTTATACTCGCCTCATTCTATGACGACGCCGTGCCGGTTAATCATTGCCATGAGTGGAGCAAGCGGCGCGATCCTGGGCATTCGTTTGCTCGAGGTGTTGCGCGCGACGGAGATCGAGACGCATCTCATCCTCAGCTCAGCCGCGCGCGCCACGATTCACGCCGAGACGAAGTGGAACGCGGAGGACGTGGAGCGGTTGGCGCGGGTGGTGCATCCGATCGGCAACATCGGCGCCAGCATCGCCAGCGGCTCGTTTAAGACCAGCGGCATGGTGATCGTGCCGTGTTCGGTCAACACGATTTCTTCAATCGCCTACGGCATCACCGACAACCTGATCACCCGAGCCGCGGATGTATGCTTGAAGGAAGCCCGTCCGGTCGTTGCGGTGGTTCGCGAAGCGCCGCTGCACGTTGGCCATTTGCGCGCGCTCACGCAGTTCGCTGAAATCGGCGGGGTAGTCTTTCCGCCGGTGCCGGCCTTCTATGCCGGCTTGCAGAGCATAGATGACATGGTGACCCAGGTCGTTGGGCGTGTGTTAGACCGCCTTGGCATCGAAAATGACCTGGTTAGGCGTTGGGAAGGTCTGCAGGCGGGTCACAAGCAGCATCGTCCATGAATCACGAGATCGGTCATAGTGACTGCGCCGAGCTAAAAGATGCGCTGCGGCGCTTTCTGGCGCGCCATCAAGCGTTGAGCTTGGCCTATGCCGACGAAGCTGGCGTAGGCGCATGCGGGCTGTGGTTTGCTGCCGACGCGGACTTGACGTGCTACTTCCTCTCCTCGCCGGACACGCGGCACGGGCGAGCGCTGTGCAACGGCGGGCCGGTCGCTTTTACCGTCCACAAAGACGAGCAGGATTGGCGCGCAATTTGTGGGGTGCAGGGCCGAGGATGGTGTGCGCCGGTGCCACCGGCCGATGCCGCCAATCCGTGGCAGCTATATCTGAGGCGCTTCCCGTTCGTCGCGCAACAGTTCCCCGATCTTGAAGCGGCGCTGAAGAAAGCCTGGCTGTGGCGGATTGCCCCAACGTGGCTGCGCCTGATAGATAACGCGCGCGGCTTTGGCTATAAGCAGGAGATAATTTTGGCGCCGTAAACAAGTCCCGGCTTTCGGAGAGGGCTGAATGGTCACCGCGAAACAAGAACAAGAAATGGAAGAACTCATACCGGCGCGATTGTCCCGCGACGCGCTTGCGCGCGTGGCCCTGTACGTCGCATTGATAGCAGCGTGGGTCGCTACATGCGGCAGCCTATATATGAGCGAAGTGCTGGGTTGGATTCCCTGCTTGTGGTGCTGGTATCAGCGCATCGCCATGTATCCGCTGGCGGTGATCTTGGCCGCCGGCCTCGCGCTGCGCGATCGCAACTTGCCAACATATGCGCTGTCTCTAGCGGTCCCCGGCGCGTTGGCCTCGATGTATCACATCTTACTGCAAAAAGTGCCGGCCTTTGTGCGTTTTGAGTCATGTGTTATCGGGGTGCCGTGCGCCGCCGACTATCTCAACTTGTTCGGCTTCATCACCATACCCATGCTGGCGCTGACGGCGTTTGTCATCGTCATCGGGGCATGTGTCATCGCGCTCGGCGCACGCGAGCAGGTCGGTCAAAACTACCTGTCACAGGGTCCGGTAGCCGTGCTATCTCCGACAACATCGGTTGGTCTCATCGTTGCCGCCGTCGTGGCGCTGTTTGCGCTTAGCGGCGCAATGGTGCGCAGCCGTCAGCCGGCGCCCGCGATTGCTGACGTCCCCGCAGCATCATCGTCCGTCGGCGCCTCGCGTGAGGCAGCGGCGGCCCTCTATACGCAAGCGTGCGCCGGCTGCCATGGGCCGGCCGGCGCAGGGATGCAGCTCATCCGCGCGGAGTATCTGCGCCAGCGCAGCGACCTCGAAGTGATCGCGCTCATCCGGGCCGGCCGCAGCGCCACCGACCCAGAGAACTTCAGCGGCGCGGCCATGCCGGCCAACGGCGGGCAGGTTGGCATCTCGGATGAACAACTCGTCGCCCTGGTGCGTTACTTGCGCGAGATGAGAGGCCCATAGCGCTTCCCGACGTTGCGCATTCGACATTCGCTCCCCGATGCCAACTCTGAACGTGATGGTCGTGCTGGGCACGCGCCCAGAGGCGATTAAGCTGGCGCCGGTGATCCGCACGCTTCAACGACGCGCGGATCGCATCCGGACATTGGTGTGCTCCACCGGCCAACATCGCGAGATGCTGGATGCTGCGCTCCGCTCCTTCGCGATTCGCCTAGACTTCGATTTGCAGCTCATGCGGCCCGATCAAAGCCTGGCCGACTCCACCGCACGCATTCTGGCGGCGCTCGATGCCGTGTTCAACGATGCCCGACCCGATTGGGTGCTGACGCAAGGTGACACCACAACCGCGATGGCGGCCAGCTTGGCCGCGTTCTATCGGCGCATTCGCATCGGGCATGTCGAGGCCGGCCTGCGCAGCGGCAACTTGCAACAGCCGTTCCCCGAAGAAGCGAATCGGCGCATCGCCGATTTGTTGGCCGACCTGCACTTTGCACCCACGGCGACGGCGCGCGACCACTTGCTGCGCGAGGGTATCCCCGCCGAACGGATCATCGTCACCGGCAACACGGTTGTCGATGCGCTGCTCATCACATCCCGGCGCATCAACGCGCGCGCGCTGATCGAACGCATCGGCGAGCTGGGCACGCGCGACGACTGCTTCCGCAAGCGGATGATCTTGGTCACCGCCCATCGGCGCGAGAGCTTCGGCGCGCCTTTTGCGAATATCTGTCGCGCTTTGCGCACCATTGCCGAGCGCTATCCCGACGTCCAGATCGTCTATCCGGTTCACTACAACCCGAATATCGCCGGGCCGGCGCAGGCCCTGCTCAGCGGTGTGCCCAACATCGCCTTGATCCGGCCGGTGGACTACGAGACTATGATCGCGCTGATGCAGCACGCTTATCTCATACTCACCGACTCGGGCGGCATCCAGGAGGAGGCGCCCAGCCTGCACAAACCCGTGCTGATATTGCGCGAGGTGACCGAGCGACCGGAGGTCGTAACGCTCGGCGCAGCGCGCCTGGTCGGCAGCCACCCTGATCGGATCGTTGCCGAGGCGTCGCGCCTGCTCGATGATCGCGAGGCCTACCGACGCATGACTTCAGTCGAGAACCCCTATGGCGATGGCCGGGCAAGCGAACGGATTGTCGAAGCGATTCTGGCGCGTGACTCTTAGGATGAATGGCTACGATGAGCGCTGCGATTGACTTCGGCTTGACGCACGTGGACGTTGTGGCGACAAGCGATGGGGACGCCCTACACGTTGCTACACTGCCCAGCCAGCGTGCGGTGGATGTGGCGCAGGTGCGGCGCGCCCTTGCCGCGCTGGGATGCGACGTTGCCGACTTCCGACAGATTTGTGTCACCGGCGGTCGGCATCGCCAACTGCCGGATGCGATCGATGGCGTGCCCATCGTCAAAGTGGGCGAGATCGAAGCAATCGGCCTGGGCGGGCTGCGCCTTGCGCAGCGCCAACAACCCGCGCTGCAAGAAGCGCTCGTGGTCAGCGCCGGCTCGGGCACAGCCATGGTCGCCGTCCGCAACAACAGCGCACAGCATGTCACCGGCAGCGCAGTTGGCGGCGGGACGTTGATCGGCCTGTGTAAACTGCTGATCGGCACTGCCGATGCGCGGGAAATTGACGCGCTGGCGATGGCCGGCGATTCCAACAAAGTAGACATCACATTGCTCGAGGCAACCGGCGGCGCAATTGGCCGACTGCCGGCCGATGCAAACGCGGTCAACTTTGGCCGCGCGGCGACGCCCGAACTGGCCCAAGTGGATCGCAAAGACTTGGCCGCCGGCGTGGCCGTGATGGTTGGCCAGGTGATCGCGGTGATCGCCATCAACGCCGCGCGCGCGGAGCGGCTGGAGCCGATCGTCGTCGTCGGCCACCTGGTAGATCTGGCGTGTGTGCGCAGGGTGCTTCAAGCGGTCGGTGGGTATTACGGCGTAAACTTCACCATCCCGGAGATGCCGGGCTGCGCCACAGCCATCGGCGCGCTGGTTGGCGCTGCGCGAGTGCAGTAATGCAGAGAACCACCCGCTATGGATTACCGCCGCACGATGGGTGTCCACACCCTCGGCGGGTAGCTTGGCGGCGGCTGCTGTAGATGAAACAGCGTCACCGAATAGGGCGGCAGCACTTGCGTGGTGGAATACCCGGACACGGTCAGCGCCGTCGGCGGCGCGTTTGACAAGTCGTCGGTGGGGTTCAGCACGCCGTTGTAGGTCACGTTTTGCGCGCCCAGGCTCGCGGCCACGATCTGCCACTTCATCCCCCCGATCAGCGGCCCAAATCCTGGTGTCTGAATGGTTGCTATAACCGGCGTTGCCATCTTGTTCACGGCCAACAGCGACACTGTGCTGGTGTTCACCCAGCCGGCATACACGCTGACCTGAGATGCAGGGTCGGCCGTGGAGGTCGCTTCCACCATGCGCGTGCCAAAGCGCGACCAGAGGGGATACACATAGTACTGCGGCGCGCGGAAAAAGCCGTTGTCCTCATGCATCAGGCCGTATTCCGAGCCACTGGATCCATCCCGGCCGTTGGCCAAATCCCACTGCGCAAACAGCACAGCCCCCTGCTGGGCCGCTTGGCCGAGGGAATCGGCAAGGAAGAGCGCATTGACCGCGCGCGTCATCCATTGACCTGTGTCCTGGCTCGATACGCTCACCAGGTTGAATTCGGTAACCGCCACCGGCGCCTGTCGCCCTCCGCCATAGATGTTGAAGGCGCTGCGCACATGGCTCATAATGGTTGGCCAGTGCGTTTGAGGGGAGGCCAGCACTTGAGACATCAGCGAAGGAAGGTTGAAGAAGGGGTAGGGGTGAATGGCGTACATCTCCAAATGGGCCCCCGCCGCCGAGATCACGCGGCTGCCCCAGCCGGAATACGTGGGGCCGCCAACATCGGAGGGCGTGCCGGGATATTCCATTCCTACTGCCGCCAGCGTGATGGTGGGGTCCACCAATTGCATCTGCTGACGGAACTCCAGGTAACCCTCTCGGCGGCTTGACCCGCTGCCCACGCCGTTGACGTACTCATAGCCGTCGCACGTCCAGGTGTCCTCCCAAGCCCAACCGACGCACAGACCAGCGCTGCTGGATGAGGCTGTACTGGACTTGCTGGCATACATTTCGTTGCCGAACTCCCACAGCTTGATGCCGACCGGATCGGGATTGCCGCCGGCCACGCGCAGCGCCGCCCAACGCCCCACGGTGTACCAGTTCGTGCCGCGAATGTCCGTGCCGATCAGGCGAGAGTCGTTGACGCTGCCATTCATGAAGGCGACCAGCGCAGCGGCTTCTTTGGACGTGCTGTTGGGATTGACCACCCACATGCCGCGCATGCCGGTCGCCTTCAAAAAGTTGATGAAATCGGTCGGCCTCGATGCCCACGGTGCCCACGACGCCGACACCGGGCCGCAAGGCTCGACGCCCGGTTGATTGCTGCCCATCTCACAGCTCAGCCAGCCGTAGCTGTTGCTCCAGCTCCCGCCGGGCAAGCGCAGCAACGTAAGCCCGGAAGCTGCTGTCCGCGCGTGGAAGGTCGCATTGCCGAACCGGGTGGGGCCAAGCCAGGCAGGGAGATTGCTGGCGAGCATATCCGGCAAAAACGGTGTGAGCACGTTGCTCGCCTGGATGGTGACCGTCACCGCCAGGCTGACCGACGATGGCGCGCTCAGCCAGCGAATTTCGTCCACGTAAAACGTCCCCTGCGCGAAGCCCGCGCGATCCATGATGGTGATGCGCGCCACTTGTGCGGGGTCGCCCAGATCGGCAAAGGTGCGCGTGATGGCCATCCACGTGCCTGCGGCAACTGTAAAGTCATACTGACCGACTGCTCCAGAAGCATCATTCTCTTGCACGTAGAACCGAAGCTGCTTGGGCGATCCCACGCCGCCGTGCACCCGCAGCGTCAGCGTGTAGTGCTGGGAGGGCAGCACCGGCGTATCCGTCCTGAGCGACAGACCTGCCCAGGCTTGGTTCAACGTCGCAGCGATTGACTTGCTGCCGCCAAAGACGGGACTGGTGTTGTTGAAGTTGACCGTAGTGTTCCACGACCAGTTGCTCCACCCCGACGCCAAGCTATCGGCATACACCACCCGATCGGCGGTCGGCTTGGCGCTCGCCTGCTGCAAGTTCGCCGAGACGAGCCAAAGAATCACCCCCATCGCGAGCGACAGCACAGTGAAATATCGACCCTTTCCTCTCATATTTCTACGCTAATCTAAGCGCCATCGTTTAAGGGCATGTTATTGAACGCCGTGGGATTATGCCGCATTATCGGCACCCATACACGCAGGGGCATTCCTCTGCATGGGTGAGACATGCATCAGCACAAGCCACGCTATTCTTCCACGGCTATTCTCCCACAGTATGTGGGGCAATCAGCGCGTCGGAAAGACCCATCCACGCAGGCGCTTGAAACGCCGTTGCAATAAAATTGTGCCCATGATCCACCCATCACACGAGAAGACCAATGGGCGAACGGCGCAAATGACCTCTGCTGACCTCATCGCCCGTGACCGCGCGGTGGTCAGCCCGGCAATCTATCGCTATACCGATATCGCCTTCGCGCGCGGCGAGGGGGTGTTCCTCTATGACTTCGAGGGCAATCGTTACTACGACATGGCCGCCGGCATCGCCACGATGAACGTCGGCCACTGCCATCCGCGCGTGGTGCAGGCGATCGCCGACCAGGCCGGCCGGCTCATCCATGCTGCCGCGCACGTGGGCTACATGGCGCCTTACGTAGAAATCGTGGAGACATTGCGCAGCCTGATGCCGCCGCCGCTCGACGTTGGCAAAGCGCTGCTGGTCAACAGCGGCAGCGAAGCCGTGGAGTCGGCGTTAAAGTTGGCGCGCGCGGTCACCGGCCGCAGCATGGTGCTGGCGTTCATTGACGGCTTTCACGGCCGGCCGATGGGCGCGCTGGCCGCTACCGGCAGCAGCAGCGGCTATCGGCGACACTTGGGCGGGCTGCTCGCGGGCGTCGAGCACGTGCCCTATCCGAGCTGTGGGCGTTGCGCCTTTGGCCATGGGCCGCGCGCGCCGCAGGACTGCTGCGGCCAGTGGAAGGCGTTCATCCAGATGACGCTCGACAAGCTGGTGCATCCCGACGACTTGGCCGCGATCCTCGTCGAGCCGATTGCCGGCGAGGGCGGCTACATCGTGCCGCCAGATGACTTTCTGCCTTTCCTGCGCCAGGTGTGCGACCGCACCGGCGCCCTGCTGATTGTGGACGAAGTGCAGACCGGTCTGGGGCGCACTGGGCGCTGGTTTGCCTTTGAGCACAGCGGCATCGCGCCCGACATCGTCGCTCTGGGCAAGGCCATCGGCGGCGGCCTGCCGCTGGGTGGCATCATCGCCCGCGCCGATCTGATGGACCGCTGGTGGCCGGCGGCGCACGGCAGCACCTTCGGCGGCAACCCCATCGCTTGCCGCGCCGGCCTGGAGACGATCGCGATCATGCGCGAGGAGGGCCTGCTGGAGAACGCCGTGCGCGTCGGCGCGCGGCTCAGACAGGGCTTCGAGGAGGCGCGCCCGTATGCGCCGGCCATCGGCGAGGTGCGCGGGCGCGGGTTGATGGTCGCCGTGGACTTGGTAGATCGGCAAGGCCAACCCCTGAGCACCGACCTGCTGAAGCAAGTGATTAAGTCGCTCGGCAAGCACGGGGTGGTGATGACCAAGTGCGGCCCCAGCGCGCTGCGCTTTGCGCCGGCCCTGATCCTCACCGAGCGACAGGCCGATGAGGTCGTGACGCGAGTGATCGAAGTGGTGCAAGGTCTGGCCGCCTGATTCCAACTGGCCGAGATATGCTTGCCGTAGTGAAAGCGTCGCCGGGGCCGGGGTTTGTCTTGCAGGATGTCCCTGTGCCGCAACCACTGGCCGGCTGGGTGCGCGTGCGCGTGCGCGCGGTGGGCATCTGTGGCACCGACATTCCCATCTTCGAGGGCATTCGGCCGGTGCCTTATCCGCTGATCCCCGGCCACGAATTTGCCGGCGAGATAGATGCGCTCGGCCCGGGCGTGACCGATTGGCAGACCGGCGACCGGGTGGCGGTGGGCTTGGTGATCGGCTGCGGCGCGTGCCCGGCTTGCTATCGCGGCCAGGAAAACCTGTGCCCGCGCATCACCGAAATCGGCATCCACATCAACGGCGCGTTTGCCGAGTATGTGCTGGCGCCAACAAAGACGCTACATCGTTTACCCGATCATTTGAGCTTCGCCGACGGCGCATCGGTTGATCCGCTCGCCTCGTCCTACCGCGGCATCCGTCGTCTGAACTTGCAACCGTGCGACGACGTGGCGATCTTCGGCCTAGGGCCGATCGGCTTGTATGCGTTGCAGGCCGTGCGCGCACACGGCGTCCGGCGCGTCATCGCCATCACCCCGCGCCGTGGCCTGCGCGGCGAGATCGCCCATCGCGTCGGCGCCGACGCAGTGATCGAATCCGCGGCTTGCGGCGACCTGACTGAGGCCGTGCGCGCGGCCAACCGCGGCGCATTGCCCTCGGTGGTGATCGAGGCGACCGGCAAGCCGAGCGTGTTTGCCGATCTGTATCGCACAGCGGCGCCAGGCGCGCGCGTGTTGCTGCTGGGCATCTTCCACGAGCGCGGGATGTTCGACCCAGCGCAGATCATCCGCCGCGAGTTGCGCGTCGAGGGGAGCTTCTGCTACACTTGGGACGACTTTGAGGCCAGTCTGGACCTGATCGCGCGCGGGCAGGTGCGCACCGCGCCGGTGATTACGCATACCCTGTCGCTCTCTCACATGGCGGAGGCGCTCGAACGCATCCACCGCCGCGAGGCCGTTAAGGTGATCCTGGAGCCGTGAGCCGTTCGCCTGCTGCCTCTAGCGCCGACCCCGTGCCTCAGAGCGTTGTTGAGCGCGCGGCCTGGTTGCGCGCCGAGATTAACGAGCACAACTATCGCTACCATGTGCTCGATGCGCCGATCATCAGCGACGCTGAGTTTGATGCGCTCCTGAACGAGCTGCGCGAGATCGAGTCTCGATATCCCGAGCTGATCACGCCGGATTCGCCGACTCAGCGGGTGGGTGCGCCGGCAGCCGAGGGGTTTGCTAAAGTGCGTCACCCGCAACCCATCCTCAGCCTGGGCAATGCGTTCGACGCGGCCGATGTGCGCGCCTGGCGCGACCGCCTAATCAAGTATGCGCAGCAGTATCTCGGCGCCAGCAGCGACCTCAGCGCCCTGGACGACTACGTGGTCGAGCCGAAGATTGACGGGCTGACCGTGGTGCTGACGTATGCCGATGGCGTGTTCGTACAGGGCGCGACGCGCGGCGATGGCCTGGTGGGCGAAGACATCACGGCCAATTTGCGCGCCGTGAAGAGTGTGCCTTTAGCGCTGCGGCGCGAGGGCGCTATGACCCCACCGGCTCGCCTGAGTGTGCGCGGCGAGGCGTTCATGCCGATCGCCGATTTCGAGAAGCTGAATCAAGCGCAACGGGCAGCCGGCGAGCGAACGTTTGCCAATCCGCGCAATGCCGCCGCCGGCGCGCTGCGCCAACTCGATCCTAGCTTAACGGCAAGGCGTCCGCTGCGCCTGTTGTGCTACGCCATCGTGGATTTCGCCCCTGGCGCCGACGGCCAGACGCCGCCCCGCACCCAGTGGGAGACGCTGGACTATCTACGGCAATTGGGCTTCCCGGTCACGCACATCGCCCAACGCTTCGGCGACTTGGAAAGCGCCATCGCCTATTGCGCGTCGTACGTCGAGAAGCGCGACGATCTGCCCTTCGAGATTGATGGCATGGTCATCAAGCTGAATGACTTGGAGCTGGCGCAGCGGTTGGGCTACGTCGGCAAGGATCCGCGCGGCGCGATTGCCTTCAAATTCCCGGCCCGCGAAGCTACGACCATCCTGAAAGATGTCAACGTCACGATTGGCCGAACAGGGAACATCGTGCCGAACGCGGTGCTGGAGCCGGTGCACATCGGCGGGATCACGATCACCAACGCCACGCTGCACAACTACGACGATATCGCTCGCAAGGACATTCGCATCGGCGACCGCGTCATCGTCAAGCGCGCCGGCGACGTGATCCCCTACGTCGCCGGCCCGGTGATCGCTGCGCGCACCGGTCGGGAACGCATCATCACACCGCCAACCGAATGCCCATTCTGCGGGACAGCGCTCGTGCGCCGCGAAGGTGAGGTGGCGCTCTATTGCACGAACGCGGATTGCCCCGGTCGGCTGGATCGTGCCATCAGCCACTTCGTCGGCAGCAGCGCGATGGACATCGCAGGGCTGGGCGAGAAGATCGTCGCGCAACTGATCGAAGCCGGGCTGATTGCCGATGTCGCCGATCTGTACACGCTGAAGAAGGAAGACCTGCTGGGGCTTGAGAAGTTCGCCGAACGCAAGGCGCAGAAGCTGCTGGATGCGATCGAGGCGTCGAAGCGACAGCCGCTGTATCGCCTGATCATCGGGTTGGGCATTCGTCATGTGGGCGAAGTGGCGGCGCGGGCGCTGGCCGACCGCTTCGGCAGTTTAGACGCGCTGGTCCAGGCGGCCAGCGCGTCACCGGAAGCCCTGCAGGCGATTGAGGGCGTCGGCCCGGTCATTGCTGAGAGCGTGAGCGAGTGGGCCAAACGTGAGAGCACCCGTGCGCTCATCGCAAAGCTGAAGCGCGCCGGCGTGGATCCGCGACAAGCGGCGCGCGGCTCGCAGGCGAAGGCGGAAGGGCCGCTTGCCGGCTATACCTTTGTCATAACCGGCACACTGTCGCAGCCACGCGAGGCGATTGCTGCGTGGATCGAGTCGCAGGGTGGCAAAGTGACGGATAGCGTCAGCAAAAATACGACTTATCTGGTGGTGGGTGACGCGCCGGGCGCGAGTAAAATAAAAAAAGCGCAGCAGTTGAACGTGCCGACAATTAGCGAGGAAGAATTGCGCCGCCTTGCGCGCTGATTTGATGTACGACATCTCGTTCTCTTCCATCAACGTCATCAACGGTGAAGAGTTGGGCGACACGCCGCAAGTTTCGCTGCACGTTGTGGGCAAGCGCACGGCCTCAGAGAGCGAGAAGTTGGTCGTCTTCCTCGATCTGCCCACTGCCTCGCCTTCGACATGCGCCGACATCGCCCGCGTGTTGCACGATGCGTTTATGCGGGCGCCGGGCGGCGTGACCTCCGCATTGCGCTTGGCGATCCAACTGGCCAACGACCGCATCTTGCAGTTGAACAAGGGTGCGCCACCTAGCCGCCGTCTGGAAGGTTCGATTAGCTGTGCGCTGGTTATGGAGAACGGCTTGATCATCGCGCAGGCCGGCCCTGCGATCGCCTATGCGCGTTCGGACGCTGGGGCTTTTGAAGTGGTCGCGCCCTATGCCGCAACTCCGGCTCAGGTCGTCGGCATCAGCCCGTCGGTGGATGTGCAGTTCAATAACTTTGCCGTACAGCCTGGCGATGTCTTCGTGCTGACCGGTTCGCGCTCGACCCTGGGGGTAAGCGATGAGCTGATCCGCGTCTGTATGGGCAAGGGCGACGCGCGCATGGTCGCCGGGTATCTCAACGCCAACGTTAAACGCGGCCGCATGATCGGCGTCGCGCTATCGGTGGATGTCGCCTCCGGCGCGACCCGATCCGCCTTTGCTCAACCGGCGCGATCCTCCGCCGAAACCGGCGCTGCCACGCGCCGCGCTGAATCGCCATTTGCCCCTGCTGGCTCGGCGCAGGCCGCTGCATCGGCGGGCCTGCCGGTAGCGGCGACCGTCGCCGCCACAGTCAACCAGGCAGCGCGTTCAGTGCAGCGCAGCCTGGTCGCCCTGGGCGCGCGTTTGTTGCCCCAAGAGACGCCCGCCGAGGTAGAACAGCGCGCTCGCGCTGCAACCTTTCTCTTGGCTGCCATTGCCGTCTTGATCCCGATCGTCGTCGCTGTCATCGTGGCCGTGTTGTATTTGCAGTTCAGCGGCGAGGCAGAGCGGATTCGCCTGCGCAACGATGTGCAGGCCCAGGTGGAAGCGGCTCGAGCTGTGACCGACCCTGCTCAGGCCAAAGCTGACTGGACGCGAGCGCTGGAGATGATCTCCGAATATGAGGCGAAGAACCCCCAAGACCGCGCGGCCTTCGATGAGGCAAAGATGCAGGCGCGCGCCCGCCTTGATGAGATTAACCAGGTGACGCGCGTGCAGCCGATTCTGCTGGCCGTGTTGGAGGGCAGCGCAGCACGCCGCATCGCCGCCTCGGCGCTGGGGGTATACGTGCTCAATCGGGATACCAACAGCGCCGACTACTACGTGCTCAACGCCGAACGCACCGGCACGACCGGCAAAAAGGTGAGCATCGCGTTCGGCGAGGGCTTGACGACCACGAATGCAGCGTTGGTGGATCTGGCCTGGGCGACCACTACCGATAACCGCTGGCGGACGGAGGGCGCGGTGTTGTTCGCCGACGGGCAAATCTTCGAGTACAGCTCGGCCACGGGCCGCGCCTCGCCGATCCCCATCTCCGCTGATGCCGATGCAACGCTGGTGCGGGTGCAGGCCGGCGAGCTATACAACAACACGGTCTATTTGCTCGACACGGGGGTGGGCCAAATCTGGCGTTACCGGCTGGCCGGCGACAAACTGGGTTCGGGCGATGCTTATTTTCGCTCGCCCTATAACCCCCTTAAAGAAAGCCTGGACCTTGCGATTGATGGGGCGATTTATGTGTTGCAGCGCAACGGCGCCATCTTGAAGTATTTCAGCCGTCAGCCGATGCAGTTCAACATGACGGGCTTACCCGATCAGCAGTGGAGCCGGGTTGTGGCGATTGCGCTCAGCGGCGACGATCCCAATCGCGGCAGTTTATTCGTGCTCGATGCCGGCAGCGGCTCGATCGTGGAGCTGACGAAGAGCGGCCGGTTCGTGCGCCAATATCGCGGCATACAGGACGAGTTCGTAGGCGCGCAGGACATGTCGCTGGATGCGACCAGCAACACGCTCTATGTCGCCACGCGCGAGCGCCTCTATAGCATCACCGTGCGTCCTGCAGCGCCACAGCAGCCGGAAGCTGCACCTAACGCGCAGCCTTGATCGAGGCGGTCGCTAGAGTGGCGCCTTGAAATCATAGAAGTTATCCTCTGCGCGCCAGCGCGTGCCATCTGCGTCACACACCAGCGTATCGCCCTCGCGTCGCAGCGGTTGCCCGGAACGCGGGCTGCGGAAGATCCCCTCGCCGACTAGCGCTGCGCCTTCCCCTTTGGCTTCGTGACCCTGGCCGACGGCCACCGACTGCACGAACACGCTGGGCGAGAGCAGCGCCAGCGCGGCGGTGCGCTGGAGCGCCGCGTCTATGCGCACCATCATTTGGAGCGGCAGGACGCGCTTGAGGAAACCGGCGCGCAGGTAAGATGCGACCCGCTTGGCGCGGATGTCGAAGCCGGCTGCGCGCAGCGCCTGCAACATCCATCGCGGATGGAAGTCGAAGTTGAGCGTCGCGAACTCGATCGGTTCGGGCGCATAGGGGTTCCAGCGTTGGCGCCGCGCCAGGTAGCGCATCATCGCTTTGAGGTTGCGTTTGTTGGCGAATTCAAGCACGAACGTGCCGCCGGGCGCGATGGCGCGCCGGATCTGCATCAGCGCAGCCGGCACATCGGCGATGTGATGGATGACGCGGATCATCGTGGCGGCGCTGAGCACACCGGGCGCGAACGGCAGGTGATAGATGTCGGCGGCGACGAATTTGAAGCGTGGGTCGCGCCCCCACCGCTGCCGCGCTTCTGCGAGCAACGAGCGGGAGTAGTCCAGCAAAATCACCTCGTCATAGCCGGCATACAGATCGGCCAGGCGGCCGAAGCCGGCACCGAATTCGGCCATGCGCGCGCCGCGCGGCGGCAGCATGTGCGCGATGGCAATGCGTTCGACGGCGTCCTCGTAGGCGCGATCGGCGTTTTCCCAGAAGCGCGTGCGGTAGTCCGAACCTTCGTAGTCGCAAATCATCGCGATGCGAAATACTCAAGGGCTGCCGCCGAGCACGGGATCGTCCTCTGCCGTGTACTCATCCCAGCCGAGCGGGATTCGGTATGTCTGGCGTCACCCCCTCACCTTGCGCGGATGCGCATCGGCGTTGTCGCGCCACGGCGCGCAACGAACCCGCCCATGGGGTCGCCTGTCCGTCCGGTCAGCGCGCATTGCTCTCGGCCTGGCGCGTTTCGATCAAGCTGAGCACATCTCTCAGGCGCCTGACGCGCGTCGTGTAGTAGCGCTCGAACACGTTGCGCGGGTCAATCAAGATCGCATCCATGCCGACGTTTAACGCGCCGATCACGTCGGCGAAGAAGTTGTCGCCGATATACACGGCTTTCGACGGTGGGACATTGCCGGCCAACTCCAGCGCGCGATAAAAGATGCGTGGATCTGGCTTGTAGCAACCGGCCTGGCCAGCCGAGAGCATGAACGCGAAGAACTGGCGAATGCCGTATTGCTCTGCGAATGGTTCGAGTGGCTCTTCGCGGTTCGACACCAGGCCGAGCGTGTAGCCGGCGTCGTGGAGCGCCTGCAACACCGGGCGCGTGTCGGCGAATACCACATCTTGTGGGTCGTATCCGTCGAACAAGTCCTGGATGCGATGGGCGCAATCCGCGCAGTCGCGCGCGACGTTCATGGCGTTGAGCAAAATCTGGTTGTAGTTCACCCAAAAGCCACGCTGATCGTAACGCGCCATGTCGGCATCCACGCGATCGCTGGCCCAGTAGCGATGCGCTTCGCGCTCGCAGATCTTGATCTGCTCTTCAGTGAGGGCGATGCCCACCCGCCCCGCGTATTCCACGAATGCTTCGAAGCCTTCGGGTTGGTTCGCGCGCAGGGTGCCATCCAGGTCGAAGAGCACGGCTCGGTATCTTCGGGTGTGCATAGGGGAATCGGCCATCGCTTTTGAGCGAGTCTATGGGAAGATACTGCGATGTTACCATGCTGCTTAACGATCTGACCCGCTTTAGTCTTCGCGCGGCACAGTGAAGTAGAAGGTCGTGCCTTTGCCCAACGTGCTCTCGGCCCAGATGCGCCCCCCGTGCGCTTCGACGATGTGTTTGGCGATGGACAGGCCGAGGCCGGTGCCGCCCTGGCCGCGTGCGCGATCCACTTTGTAGAAGCGTTCAAAGATGCGCGGCAACTCCTCGTGTGGGATGCCGACACCCGTGTCGCGCACGCCGACGATCAACACATCCTGTGCGGTCAAATCTATGCCGTTGGGATCGGCGCGCAGCCGTTGAAGTTGTTGTTCGGCCTCCTCGTCCGTCAGGACGAAAACCGTGATCTGGCCCTGCGGCGTGAACTTGATCGCGTTGTGCAGGAGGTTGGAGAGCACACGTCGGATCTGGTCTGGGTCGAACAGGCCGCGCTGCGCTTCGGGGACGGCGTTGATCATGCGCAACCCGGCCCGTTCGGCCTGCGGCGACAGACGGGTGATGGCTGCGTTGGCGACGTCATACAGTGAGGCGCGCAGCATGCGCATCGGCATTTGGCCTGACTCGATCTGCGTTAACTCCGAAAGCTCCTGCACCAACTGGGTGAGCGACTCGGTCTGGTCTTGCATCTGTCCAAGCAGGCGTTGTTGCGCCGGTGTGATGTTGGCCGATTCGGCGCGAAAGGTGTCGAGCAGGAGGCTCATGGCGGTGAGCGGAGTGCGCAGCTCGTGTGAGATGTTCGCGACGAAGTCGCGCCGGGCGCGGCCCAGGCGTTGTAGTTCGCTCACGTCGCGCAGCACAATCACCGCGCCGCCGGTGAAGCGGGCAGCTTGTGCGCGGAACAGGTGGTTGTGCAGGGTCAACTGGCGCGACAGTTCGGTGCGCCCGGCGATCGTGTCGCCGGCCAGGCTATCCAGCTCATACGAGCGGGTCGCTTCGATCAGGCTGTGGCCGACTTTGCAAATCCCGAGCCGGTCGGCGGCGTGATTGCACGCCGTGATCTGCCGGTGATTGTCCACGAAGATGACTGGATCGAACACCGCCTCGCCCATCGCTGCTTTAGCTTCTTGGCATCGTGCGAGTTCTTCGCGGGTCGTGTCGAGCTGTCGGCGCAACCGCCGGATGGTATCGCCCAGGCGCGTCGCGCTGTCCAGCGCGCGCCTGAGTTGTGTGAGCAAAATGGCGATGACGAGAAAAGAAACCGCCGTGACGCCGATCACAAACGCCGTGTTCATGTGTTGTTGTGCGCGCGATCCACCGACGGGGCTCGCCTGTGGCGGCGTAAATAGGCCAACATGGCCACCAGTGAGAACGTAGAAAGCGCGGCTGCCGCCAGCACGCTGCGCTTCACCCACGCCGACCGTGGATGGACGACGGGTGCCCCCATCAGCTCTTGCTTGGCGCGCGAGACGAACTCGGGGCGAGGCGCAACCGGCGCAACTGCAGCGCTGAGCCGGCGCTCTAGCCAGGCGATGTCCTCGGGAGTGAGTTTTGACGTGGTGTGTGTCATGTGCGTTACGGTGTGCGTGGGTGCTCCAGTTCGTCCATGATCTCGCGCAATTGCAGCAATGTGCGGTGATACAGCGATTTGACGGCGCCTTCGCTGCGGTGCATGATCTGGCCGATTTCGGCGTTTGGCAATTGTTCGACGAACTTGAGCACGATCAGATGTTGTCGTTCCGGGGGCAATAGGCGAATGGCTTGGAGCAGCCGCTGCCGATCGCGCTCGCTGTCAATGCGCTGATCGGCGTCTGCGTGGTCTGTGTGTGAGGCCGGCTCGTGCAGCGTCTCGATTTCATCGAGCGGCACAGAAGGGCGACGGCGGTTGTCGCGATGGAAGTTGACCACGACGTTGTGCGCGATGCGATACAGCCAGGCCGTGAACGGTATGCCGCGGTCGTTGTAATGGTGGATGTGCTTCAGCGCGCGGGCAAACACACGCGCCGTCAGGTCTTCGGCATCCTCCACGCTGCCGACGCGGTAGAAGACGTAGCGGTAGATCGCCGCAACGTGGCGCTCGTAGAGCGCGCCGAATGCCTCGCGGTCTGTCCTTGCACGCCGGGCCAGCGCCTGGTCGCTTTCGCCCGCGAATGGGTTGGCCGTCGCGTGATCTGACTGCGTCGCGGTCAGGGCATTCGGCTTGGCCTCACGCGTAGGAGATGACGTGAGCGTAGGCATGCAGAAAGTTCCTACTCGCGAAATTATAATTTCAACTGCACATGCTCATCTCCGTGGTCATTCCGAATTGGAATGGCGCGCCTCACCTGCCGGTATGCCTGAATGCGTTGCGCCGACAGACGCTGCCGCCGCTGGAAGTCATCCTGGTGGACAACGCTTCGCAGGACGAGTCGCGCCGCCTTGTGGCCGAGTCCTTCCCCGAGGTGAAGCTGCTGGCGCTGCCGGAGAATCGCCGCTTCGCCGGGGCGTGCAACGTCGGCATCCGCGCAGCCAGCCCCTCCGCCCAGGCGATCGCGCTTCTGAACAACGATACGGAAGCAGATCCGCGCTGGCTGGCGCATGTGGCGCGCTGCTTTCACGATCATCCGGATGCCGGCTTTGTGGCCAGCAAGCTGCGCCTATTCGACCGGCGCGACCACCTGCACAGCGCGGGCGATTTCTACTCGGTGCGCGGCGTGCCGGGCAACCGCGGCGTGTGGCAGTTGGATGACGGCCGATTCGACGTCGAATACGTCTTTGGGGCGTGCGGCGCAGCGGCTGTCTATCGCCGCGACATGCTCGACGCGATTGGATTGCTGGATGAGCGGTTCGAGTTCTCATGCGAGGACGTGGATTTGGCCTGGCGAGCGCAGTTAGCCGGCTACAAGTGTGCCTTCGCCCACGATGCCATCGTCTATCACAAAGTCAGTGCGACCGGCGGCGGGGTGATCAACAGCTACTACGATGGCCGCAATTTCATCTGGCTGCTGGCCAAGGACGTGCCGGGCGAGGTGATCCGCGCGCACTTCGGCGCGATCGTCGGTGAACAGTTGCGCATCGCCTGGAGCGCGCTGCGGGCCTGGCGGGGGCAAGCCGCGCGCAACCGGCTGAAGGGCCAGCTCGCCGGCCTGCTCGGCATCCCGCGCATGTTGTGCGCCCGGCGCAAGGTGCAGCAGACGCGCATCGTCTCATCAGCGGTGCTGCGCGCGATCTTGACGGCTTGAAGGCTCGCTCAAACGCCGTGACGTGAACGTAAAAGGATGATAGGCGGATGTGCGAACCCGCCGCGTCGTCGAGCATCGAAGGATCACAGCGCGATGGACCGATATAAAGTGACCCCTGGCCGTCCTATTCGACTCAGCGATTTTGACCCCGAAGACACCGGTCTGTTCGATGGCGAGAAGGCAGCGGCCAAAGCACAAGTGGACAAGCTGAACGACGAGCTCGAAAGCTTGCAAGAGCTGATGTATGCTGAGCACAAGCGCAAACTTCTGGTGGTGCTGCAAGCCATGGACACCGGCGGCAAAGACGGACTGATCCGCTCGGTGTTCGACGGCGTGAACCCGCAGGGTGTGAAGGTTGTCAATTTCAAAGCGCCCACGCCAATCGAACTCGATCACGACTACCTGTGGCGCGTACATCCACATGTACCCGGCAAAGGCGAGATGGTGATCTTCAACCGCAGCCACTATGAGGATGTGCTGATTGTGCGCGTGCAAGCGCTGGTGCCGGAGTCAGTATGGCGGCGTCGCTATCGGCACATCCGTGAGTTCGAGCGGATGCTGGCCGACGAGGGCGTGACCATCCTCAAGTTCTATCTGCACATCAGCAAGGACGAGCAGAAGCGCCGGCTACAGGCGCGGCTGGATGACCCGAACAAACACTGGAAGTTCAACACCGGCGACTTGAAAGCGCGTGCGCGCTGGGACGACTACATGCGGGCCTACGAGGATGCCCTCAACGAGACCAGCACCGAATGGGCGCCATGGTATGTGATCCCAGCTAACAAGAAGTGGTATCGCGACTGGGTCGCCTTGAACATTATCCTGGACACGCTGAAGGGGTTCAAGATGCGCTATCCACAGTCGCAGGAGGACTTGAGCGGGGTCGTAATCGAGTAACCGCTCAGGCGCAGACAGTCCCGTTATCTCTTCAACAAGCCGGTCGGAAATCGCGCCCCCGCAGGATGACCTGTGGTTCGCTTTCGGCGGCAACGTTGAAGTTGGCATCCTCCAGCTCGATTGAGATCATGCCTGTGTCCTGGTGCTGGCGCGCGGCCAGGATGCACATCACGCGCACTTGGCCGTGGCTGGGAATGCCATACCGCCCAGCCATGCGGATGTGTAAGCATGCGCGCTCACGCGCTCCGATCCGCGCCCTGGATCGTCGGCGCCGAGTTGCATCGCAGGCGTTTTACGCACACACTTGTATCTCACAATCGGTCAATCTATTAACTGAGCAACTATGAAAATTACATCTATCAAAACGGCTGCCACCATCGGCCATGGCATGCACCTCTGGGTCAAGATCACGACGGACGCCGGCGTCACCGGCATTGGCGAATGCGTGCACGGCGGCAAGCAGGCCATCGCCATCATCCAATATCTCGAGCAAAAACTGATCGGGCGCGACCCGTTCGCCATTGATGCGCTGTTCGAGGAGATGCGTCGCAGCCATGTCTTCGACGGTGGCACCGGCGGCGCCCTCATCACTGCGCTCACCGGCATCGAGATCGCGCTGTGGGACATCAAGGGCAAGGCGCTGAACGTGCCGGTGTATGAGCTGCTCGGCGGTAAGTTCCGCGACAAGATCTGGATGTATTGCGACTGTCAGGTGGACCCGGGCATGTCGTTCGATGAGGTCGAGCGCGTCGTGCATGGCGTGTTGGCTAAAGGCTTTACGGCGCTCAAGATAGACCTGGACATTGGCGCATATTCTGCCAATCGCATCCCGGTGGACGCCGACACGCAGGTGCTTACGCTCAAAGAGGGCGCGTTCAGCAAAGACAAGTTCAACCACACCGCCATGCAGCGTGAGCACGAGCGCATGTTGCAAATGGTGGATATGGTGACGCGCGCAGCGGGCAAAGACGTGGCTGTAGCGGCTGACGTGCACACGCGCCTCGATGTGCCAAGCGCCATCCGGCTGGTGCGCGACCTGGACCCCTATCACCTGCTTTGGCTGGAGGAGCCGGTGCCGCCGGAGAACATTGACGCGATGCGCGAGGTGAAGCGGCACAGCAAAACGCCCATTTGCGCCGGTGAGAACGTCTATCTACGCTTCGGCTTCCGTGAGCTACTCCAGAAGCAGGCCGTGGACATTGTCATGCCCGATCTGCCCAAGTGTGGCGGCTTGAGTGATGGCCGCAAGATCGCCAACCTCGCCGAGCTGTATTACATCCCGTTTGCCCCCCATAACGTCTCGTCGCCCATCGGCACGATGGCCAGCGCGCACGTGTGCGCCAGCGTGCCGAACTTCCTGGTGCTGGAGTGGCATTGGAACGAGCGGCCCTACTGGACGACGATCATCAAAGAGAAAGAGGACATCATCAAAGGCGGCTACATCGAGCTGACCGACCGACCGGGCATCGGCGTCGAGCTGGACGAGGAGGTGGCGCGCCAATACCAATACCCGGGCACCACGTGGTTCGAGTAATGTCGGCGTGGCGGGCATAGCGCGCGTTTTGGGCCCACGACCCTGTTGGGTAGGATGTGCAGCGAGCCAAGATCGCCTACGCCCCAACCGGCGTCTTTTATTGGGCGATGCCGTGAGTATACTGGTTGTGCACGACGACTTAGGACGCCGGTGTTCACCGGACGCCGGCAAGTGAGAGGAGGAGGTTCCCCATGCCGGATCACCAGCCTAGCCCTAAGCCGTGGCTCAACCGCTACGACAAAGGCGTGCCGGCCACGTTGAATTACCCCAAAGCCACGCTCTACGACCTGCTTGCCGAAACTGTGCGTAAATACCCCGACCGCCTGGCCACCAAGTTTGTGCTGCGCTACATCTTGGGTGATCGCGTGATGGTAGGCGGCACGCTGACCTATGGCCGGCTCGGCACGCTGGTCGAGCGTTTCGCTGCCGCTTTGCACGCGCTCGGCGTGAAGCGCGGCGACCGCGTGGCGCTGATGTTGCCGAATTCGCCGCATTTCATCATCGCCTTCTTCGCCGCCGCGCGCTTGGGCGTGATCGTGGTGAACACCAACCCCACCTACACGGCGCGCGAACTCAAACAGCAACTCGTGGATAGCGGCGCGGAGACCATCGTCTTGCTCAACTTGTTCTATCCCCGGCTGAAGGAGATTCGGGCGGAGACGGCGGTCGAACATGTCATCGTCGCCCACATTGACGACACGCTGCCGTTCCCATTCAAACAGCTCGTGCGCTTGCGTCAGCGCAAAGCGCACGACTGGGTGGATGTATCGGGCGAGCCGGGCATCCGCTTGTTCGGCGACATGCTGGCGACGGCCGATCCAGCGCCCGCGCCGGCCGCGCAGCCGGACGACGTGGCGTTGTTCCAATACACCGGCGGCACCACCGGCGTGCCCAAGGCAGCCATGCTCGCCCATCGCAACTTGGTGTGCAACACCATGCAGGTGCGCGCGTGGTTGACCAGCGGCGTCGAAGGCGGCGAGAAAGTGATGGCGGCCATTCCGTTCTTCCACGTCTACGGCATGACGGTGTGTATGCTGTATGGCGTCGCCATGGCTGCCGAGCTGGTCATCGTGCCCAATCCACGGCCGATCGAGAATGTCATGCGCATCATCAGCAAGGAGCGCTGCACGATCTACCCCGGCGTGCCGGCCATGTACATCGGCATCGTCAACAGCCCCAACGTTGGCCGATACGATCTGAAGAGCGTGAAAGCCTGCATCAGCGGCTCAGCGCCGTTGCCGGTGGAGATCCAAAAGCGCTTCAATGCGCTCACCGGCGGCCGGCTGGTCGAGGGCTACGGCCTCACCGAAGCCTCGCCGGTGACCCATTGCAACCCGGAGTTCAACGAGAACCGCGCCGGCAGCATCGGACTGCCCTTTCCCGACACCGAAGCGAAGTTGGTGGACCTCGCCACCGGCGCCGACCTGCCCATGGACGGCAACCTGGAGACGATCGGCGAGCTGTGTGTCCGCGGCCCGCAGGTGATGAAGGGCTACTGGAATAGGCCGGATGAGACGGCTAGAGCGATTGACGCTGACGGCTGGTTGCATACCGGCGACATCGCGCGCATGGACGCCGATGGCTATTTCTACATCGTGGACCGCAAGAAGGACATGATCAACGTCGGTGGGCTAAAGGTGTTGCCTCGCGACGTGGAAGAAGTGCTGTTCACGCATCCGGCGGTGCTCGAGGCCGCGGTGGTCGGCGTGCCACATCCAACCCGCGGCGATGACACGCTCACGGCGTTCGTCGTGCTCAAGCCGGGGGCCAGCGCGACTGCCGACGAACTGAAAGAATTCTGCAAGCAAAGCCTTGCGCCGTACAAGATCCCGCGCGTGATCGAGTTTCGCACAGAGTTGCCCAAGACGCAGGTGGGCAAAGTGCTGCGACGGGTACTGGTCGCGGAAGCCCAGGAGCAGCAAAAGGTGGCCGGCGGGTGATTCGGCACGGCTCAATCGCGCCGGCGCCGCCAATGAGCGTAGCGGTGCGTTGGTTCCCTCACAGCAGCACGTAGTGTAGATCCACCGAGTCAACGGTATGAAATGTTGCGTCCTGGGCGCGACGGGGTTCATCGGCGGCCAGATCGCGCGCGCGGCGGTGGCGCGCGGGTGGCCGGTGCGCGCCGCGCGACGCCATCCGACAAACACCGGCGCGATCGGCGATCTGTCGGTCGAATGGGTGTCGGCTGACCTGCGCGACGCGCGTTCGCTGGTTGCGGCTATGCGCGACTGCGAGGTGCTCTTCCATGCTGCTGCGGCCTATCCACAGGACTTTCGGCACATCGCGCGCGCCGTTGACGAATCGCGTGCAGAAATGCAGCGCGTGCTGGATGCTGCGCGCGCGGCCGGCGTCCGCCGCGTGATCTACACCAGCTCGTTCACCACGCTGGCGCGGCGCTTCGTGCCTGGCATGCCGCCGTTGGACGAGCGCGATTTCTACGCACCCGGCACAGCGCACAGCGCCTACTATGAAGCTAAGCTGGCGATGGAGCGACTGGCGTTGGCGGCGCGCGATCTAGAAGTGGTGGCGCTGCTGCCGACGGCCGTGTTCGGCCCCGGCGATGTCAAGCCGACCACCGGTAGGGTCATCCGCGAGGCAGGGCGTGGGCGCATTCCCGTTTACTTCGACGCTGTGATCAACTGCGTAGATGGGCGCGATGTAGCCGCCTCGCACCTGGCCGCGGCCGAGCGCGGCCGCGCCGGCGAGCGCTACATCCTCGGCGGGCACAACTTGACGATGCGCGAGCTGCTGGAGACGATTGACGCTTGCCAGGGGGTGCGTCGGCCTCGGCTGCACCTGGCGCGCGGCTTGGTGCGTGCGCTGGTTCGGTTGGCCGACGCGCTGCCGTTCGTCAACCTGCCGGAGAACTTCCGCACCTTCGAGTTTTGGGGGCCGGTCTCCTCCCGAAAAGCTGAGGTCGAGCTGGGTCATGCCCCAAGGCCGTTCGCCGAGACCGCGCGCGATACGCTAGCATGGTTCGGGTTGCTGGTGTGACCGGCTACTGGACGGCGAACAGAGGCTTTTCGCCGCGCAGCGCGCGCAGCACATCCTCGGCTACGGCCTGACACACGCGTGCCTGTGACTCGGTGGTCAGGCCGGCGATGTGCGGCGTGAGCAGCACCTTCTCGAATTCGGCCAGCGGGTCGGGCTGTTCGGGCGGCTCCTGTGCGCGCACGTCGAGCGCGGCGCCGCCTAGCCGTCCGGCGCGCAGCGCGTCCGCTAGCGCGGCTTCATCTACGATCTCGCCCCGGCTGGTGTTGATCAGCACGGCGGTCGGCTTCATGCGCGCCAGTCGGTCGGCGTTGATCAGGTGGCGGGTGGTGGGCAGCAGCGGCACGTGCAGCGAGATGAAATCGCTCTCGCCCAACAGGTGATCCAGCGGCGCGAGCGTCACGCCCAGTTCGGCGGCGGCGAAATGGTGAGGGGTGATGAGGGGGTCGTGCGCTATCACGCGCATGCCGAAGGCGAGGGCGCGGCGGGCCACCCGCGCGCCGATGTCGCCGAGGCCGATTAAGCCGAGCATCTTGCCGTGCAGCTCGAAGCCGGCGCCGAACGCGGCGCGATCCCAGCCGCCGCCTTTCGTGCGATGGTCGGCGGCCGGCAGTCTGCGCGCCAGGGTCAGCATTGCGGCCAGGGTGTATTCGGCCACGGCGATGGCATTGGCGTTGCCGCCGGTGACGACGGTGATCCCCCGCGCGCGCAGCGCCTCCAGGTCCAAGTTGTCCAACCCGACACCCAGCCGGCCCACCACCCTGAGCCGCGGCGCGCTGGCGAGGAGCGTCGCATCTACGCGCGTCTGGTTGCGCACGATGAGCGCCGTGCAATCCACAAGCTGCGCCAGCAGACGCGCGCGGTCGCGCCAAAGCTGCGGGTCGTAGGTGGTGGCGTCGAATGTGGCCAGGTGATCTACCCCCATGGGCATCCATTCGGTAATCAGGATGGGCATTGCGGATGGTCAGTCGAGCATATCCAGCACGTCCGGTCGGTGCGGATCGAGCACCGGCAGCGGCGGCGGTGTGATCAGCTCCGCGTTCTTGAAGGCGCTGCCGCAGCTAAACAGCACGGTCGTGTCGTCGGGCGAGAGGAAGCCGCCGGCGCGCAGGCGCTTGTAGGCTGAGAGCGTCGCCGCGCCCTCCGGCGAGGCGAACACGCCGGCCCATTGCGCCATCTCGCGCATGTCGCGCAGGATTTCGGCGTCGCTCACCGCCACCGCCGTGCCGCCGCTTTGCCGCACCGCGTCCAGGATCAGGTAATCGCCGATGGCGACCGGCACGCGGATGCCCGGCGCGATGGTGTGCGCGTCCGGGAATAGCTCGGCGTGGCGCCGGCCGGCCTCGAACGCGCGGACGATCGGCGCACAACCTTCGGCTTGCACCACGATCATCTTCGGGCGCTGAGGGCCGATCCAACCGAGCTGCTCCAATTCGTCGAACGCCTTCCACATGCCGACGATGCCGGTGCCCCCGCCGGTGGGGTAGATGATCGCGTCGGGCAACGTCCAATTGAACTGCTCGGCCAGCTCCAGCCCCATGGTTTTCTTCCCCTCTTGGCGATACGGCTCGCGCAGCGTGGACACGTCGAACCAACCCTTGCGCGCGGCGCGCTCGCGCACCAGTCGGCCAGCATCGTTGATCAGCCCCTGCACCAGATAAGCCCGCGCGCCGTATTGGAAGCTCTCCTTGCGCATCATCTCCGGCACGTCTTGCGGCATGAACTGATACACGGCCAAGCCGGCGCGCGCGCCATAGGCAGCCAGCGCCGAGGCGGCGTTGCCGGCCGAGGGGATGGCGACCGCTTTAACCCCCAGCTCCTTGGCCTTGGACACGGCTGCGGACAGTCCGCGCGCCTTGAAGCTGCCGGTGGGGTTGAGGCCCTCGTCTTTGATCCACAGCCGGTCGGTGCCCAGCCGTTCGCCCAGCCGGCCAGCGGGCAGCAGCGGCGTGCAGCCTTCGCCGAGCGTCACCACGTTAGCCGGGTCGCGCACCGGCATGATCTCGAACCAGCGCCACATAGTCGTGGGTCGCCGACAAAGGGCCTCTGGCGTCAGATGTTGGCGCGCGGCCTGCAAGTCGTAGCGCGCCAGCAGCACCTTGCCGCACTGCGCGCACGTTGTGTGAAGCTCGTCGGCGGAATACGTCGCGCCGCAGTACGAGCATTCGAGATGGGAGAGAAAAGAACGCATGAGCCTGCGATGTCCCAACTTGAGGTTCGCCCACTGCGAACGCTGCCTTCACCCGTTGAGGTTGATCACCATCAGCTTCGGCTCGGTCATTTCCTCGATGGCGTACTTGACGCCCTCGCGTCCCATGCCGCTGGCCTTCACGCCGCCGTAGGGCATGTGATCCACGCGGAAGGTGGAGACGTCGTTCACCTGCAAGCCGCCGACTTCGATCTCCTCGTAGGCTTGCATGATGCGGCCCAGGTCGCGCGTAAACACGCCGCCTTGCAGGCCGTAGTCAGTGCTGTTGGCCAGTGCGATGGCCTCCTCGAAGGTGTCGTAGGGTTGTAGGGTGATCACCGGCGCGAACACCTCCTGGCAGCTCACTTTCATCTCGCGGTTCACGTCGCTCAGCACGGTGGGGGGCAGCAGCGCGCCCTGCCGGCCGTTGCCGAGCAGCTTGCGCGCGCCCTGGCGCAGCGCCTCTTCCACCCATGCCTCGGCTTGCATGGCGGCGCGCTCCGTGATCATCGGGCCGACGTCGGTCTCTTCCAGGCGCGGATCGCCGACCTGGAGCGCGTTGATTTCGTCGAGCAGCGTCTCGACGGTCTCGTTGTAGATCGGGCGATGGATCAGCACGCGCTGCACGCTGATGCAGTTCTGGCCGGCGTTGGTGAAGCCGCCGAAAGCGATGCGCTTGGCGGCATAGCCGACGTTGGCATCTTCATGCACGATGGCCGCAGCGTTGCCGCCCAGCTCCAGCGCCGCGCGTTTGCGGCCGCATACGCGCTTGAGGTGCCAGCCCACGTCGCTGCTGCCGGTGAAAGAGAACATGGCGATGCGTTCGTCGCGCACCAGGTTTTCAGCTTGCGCGCCGCTGCACGTCACTACGTTGACGGCTTCGGGCGGCGCGCCGGCTTCCAGCAGCATCTCGCCCAGCAGCAGCGCCGAGAGCGGCGTGGCGCTGGCCGGCTTGAGGATGAAGGCGTTGCCGGCTGCCAACGCCGGCGCCACCTTGTGGCAGGCCAAGTTGAGCGGATAGTTGAACGGCGCAATGCACAAGATGACGCCGAGCGGGAAGCGCCGCACGATGCCGATGCGGTTCTCGCCGTCTTTCGTCCAATCCATGTTGACGACCTCGCCGGGGATGCGCCGCGCCTCCTCGGACGCGACGAAGACGGTCTGCTTCGCGCGCGCCACTTCGCCGCGCGCGGCTTTCTTCGTCTTGCCGCCTTCCATGACCAACGCGTTGACCAACTCTTCGGTGCGCGCTTCCATCTGGGCATGCAGTCGGCGCAGGATGGCCGAACGCTCGTGCGCCGGCAGCTTGCGCATGACGCGCGCGCCGCGCTGCGCCGACTGCACGGCGGCCTCCAAGTCGTCGTCGCCCGGCGAGCAGACCTCGGCGACCGGCTCGCCGGTGTATGGGAAGCGGACTGTAAACGTCGTCTGACCGGCGCGCCATTGGCCGCCGATGAGGAACTTCTTTGGCTCACTCATAGTGGGTGTAGTCTATCCGCCTGGGCGCGCCGTTGCGGCGCAGTGCGGACGGTTGCGCAGGCTCACGCGTACTGCCCCTGATCCCAGAACTCCTGGAATTTGGCCAGCCCGTCGCGCGTGTAGGGATGGTCGAAGGCGTCTTTATAGACGCTCAGCGCAGCAGTGACGATGTCCGCGCCGGCGACGGCGGCGTCGGCGATCTGTCGCCCGTTGCGCACGGCGGCCACCAGCACCTCCGTCTTGAAGCCGTAGTTGTCGCGGATCTGAACGATGTCGGCGATCAAGTCGCGCGTCTCTTCGGCGTTGGCTTCCTTCCAGCCGATGAACGGCGAGACGTAATACGCGCCGGCACGCATGGCGGCCAGCGCCTGCACGGCGTTGAAGATCAAGGTGACGTTCACGCGGATGCCGTCCTTGGCCAGGATCGGAATCGCCTTGAAGGCCGGCTCGATGCAGTGCAGCTTGATCACGAAGTTGGGGTGCAGAGACGCCAGCTTGCGCCCTTCGCACACGAACTCATCTACCGTCCTGTAGTGCGGGTTGACTTCCACCGAGACCGTCTTCGTGGTGCCTTCCACCAGCTTCCCGATCTCGCGAATCACCTGCAACATCGGCTTGCCGGAAGCGAGGATGTGGCGCGGGTTGGTCGTCACGCCGTCAATGTCCCACAGGTCGAGCGCATAGGCGATTTCGTCTACGATAGCGCTGTCAAGAAAGAACTTCATAGCGTTTGAAACTCTCCACTACGGTTACTGTGTGAACGATGACATCTCGCCATGCGCTCAGCGGCCGCCGAACCCCGTCAGCGCGATGCCTTGCACAAAGTAGCGCTGGGCGACGATGAACAACAGCAGCGCCGGGATGAGCATCAGGGTGCTGGCCGCGAACACCAACTCCCAGTTGGCTACATTGGAATCGTTCAGGGCGCGCACGCCGAGCGCGAGCGTCCAGTTGTCGAGCCGGTTCAGGTAGATCAGCGGGGTGAGGAATTCGTTGTAGTGCTGAATCAGGGCGAACACAGCGATGGTGGCGATCACCGGCTTGCACAGGGGCAGGATCACATGCCACAAAATCTGCCAGCGGTTGGCGCCGTCAATCGTCGCGGCCTCGTCCAGCTCCTTCGGGATGCCGCGCAGGAACTGATACATCAGAAAGACATAGAGCGTGGTGAGCGCGAACCAGAACGGCACGGTGAGCGGCGCGAAGGTGTCAATCCAACGGAAGGTGCGGAACATGATGAAGCGCGGGATGAGCGTCACGATGTCCGGCAGCATGATCGTCGCCACCATCAGCGCGAAGAGGATGCGCCGGCCGGGGAATTCCACGCGCGCCAGCCCGTAGGCGACGAGCGCCGTTGAGACCACCGTGCCGAACACCGCCAGCACAACGACGACGAACGTGTTCCAGGCAAACTTTGCAAAGGGCAGCGTCTGGAACACCTTCGCGTAGTTGCTCCATTGCGGCGACTCCGGAATCCACACGATCGGATGCTGGAAGACCTCGGTCGAAGCCTTGAGCGATGACGAGATCATCCAGAAGGTCGGCGCGAGGAAGGTGATCAGGCAGACGGTCATCACGATCTGCAGGATGACCAGGCCGGCGATGCGGCTGAGCTGCCGGCTGCCGGGCCGACCGGTCGCCAGCGAGGGCGTTATAGCTTGCGTAGCCATTAGTCCGAGTAATACACCCAGCGCTGCGAGAGCCTGAACTGGGCAATCGTGAAGCCGATGACGATGATGAACAGCTCCCACGAGAGCGCAGCGGCGTAGCCCATGTTGAAGAACTGAAAGCCCTCGCGGTAGATGTTGAGCACGGCGAACAGCGTGGCGTTTTGCGGGCCGCCGTCGGTCATGATCAGCGCCGGCACGAAGATTTGGAACGAATTGATGACGGCGATCACACAGTTGTAGAAGATCAGCGGCGTCATGAGCGGGATGACGATGCTGAACAGCCGGCGCACCGGACCGGCGCCGTCAATGCTCGCCGCCTCCAGCAGCGACTGCGGAATGTTGCCCAGGCCGGCGATGAAAATCACCATCTGCCGCCCGATCATCCAGAACGACATGAGGATGAAGGCGGGCTTGGCCAGGGCGGGGTCGAAGAGCCACTTGGCCGGCGGAATGCCGAACCAGCCCAACGCCTCGTTCAAGATGCCGAATTCGGGGTGGAACACGCGCTGCCACACCACCGCGCTGGCGACGAGCGGCACGATGATCGGCAGGTAGAAGCCAGCCCGATACAGGTCGCGCAAGCGAATCGCCTGCGTCAACGCCAGCGCCAGCGTGAACGAGATGACGAGCTGGATCGGCACGGCGAAGACCGTATAGAACGCGCTGTTGTATAGGCTGAGCTGCGCCGTCGGGTGGGTGAGCGCCTTGATGTAGTTGTCCAGGCCGACGAATGTCGGCGCGCCGATCAGATTCCATTTGTGAAAAGACAACCAGATCGCGTATAGCATCGGGAAGGCCGTGAAGACGAGGAATCCGATGATGAACGGCGAGGTCAACAGGTAGCCATCCAGCCAATCGCGCAGCCTGGCGCGCCCGATGCGCCGCGTTTGCGGTTTTGCCTGCGCCTGGGTGATCGCTGCCATCGCGCCCTCCGGTGATGAGCCGCGTATCGCGCATCATGCCGGCGCGCGATGCGCGATACGCCCGCCGCGCATGCCTACTGCTTCGACTTCCAGTACTCGTCGAGCATGGCCTGCAGGCCCGCGTCCACCTTGGGCAGCACTTCCGCCGCCGTAGCGCTCCCGCCGATGAGCGGATCCCAGCCGACCGGCTTGACCACCTCGCTCCACATCTTCGAGCGCGGGATGCCGCCCACGACGTCCACCTCCGAAAGGTTGAAGGCCTCCAGCAGCGCCTTGCCGTTCTTCACCTCGAAGCGCTCGGTCACCACCGGCAGCCAGAAGTTTTCGATCAGCGCGCTGGTGTTGGGGATGCGGCCGGTGATCTGCGAGTAGATCTTGTTGCCCTCCTCGCCGGCCATGAACGAGGCAAAGTCCCACGCCGCTTGGAGTTGATCGCCCTTGAGCAGCGCGACGCCTTCGGTCCAGCCGCGGTGCCGGCGTTTGCCTTCGCCGATCTTCGGCATGAGCACGATATCGAACGGCACGTTCTTCTTGTCCTCGCGCAGTTGCGGGCTGTTGAGCGCAGGGAAGAACCACGGGCCTTCGTATTTCATCGCCACGTTGCCGGTCTGGATGGTGTTGGCGCCGCCTTGCAGGTCGGCCGGCGTCGGCGCGATCTTCATCTTGTAATACACGTCCGATGCCATCTTCTGCACAATATCCACGATCTCCGGCTGGTTGAACATCGCCTTCTTCGGATCGTAGAGCTGGTCGAACTCCTGTTTGCCGGTCAGGCGAATCCAACCGATGTCGCGGAACCAGTTGCCGTTGGCCTGCAAGCCGTACATCTTCTTCTCGGGATTGGTCAGCTTGGTCGCCAGATCAATGAACTGGTCGAACGTCCAATCGTCGGTGGGGAACTCCAAGCCGGCTTCTTCAAACGGCTTGCGCGCGTAGAACATCAACATCGCTGCTCGCTGCAGTGGGATGAGATAGCGCTTGCCGTTGCGCATCGTCGTGCCCTCGATGCTTGCGACGCCCTCGGGGTACACGTCTTTGAAGTACGGGTTAGCGTTCACGAACTCGTCAATCGGCGCCAGCACGTCCTGATCGGCGTAGGGTTGCCATTCCCATCCCTGGAACGAAGACACGCCGGGCGGCGTGCCGCCGGCGATGCTGGTCTGCAGTTTGGGATAGAAGTTCGCGTTGGGTTCGGCGACCGGCGTGACGTTCACCGTCACGTTGGGCGCGATTTCCTTGTAGCGCTTCACCAGCGCCTCCCAGGCCGGGATATCGGCGTTGTCGCCCCAGGCCAGGAAGTCCACTGTGGCCGGCGCTGCGGCCGGCGCCGTGGTCGGCGCGGCTTCGGGCGGCGATGGCGCTTGGGCAGGGGGCTGTGCAGCCGGCATGGCAGGCGGCGCAGCGCACGCGGCCAGCGCAGCCAATCCTGCGCCTTGTGCGCCTAGGACGAGAAAGCGGCGGCGCGAAATTCGGACAGATGAAGTCTTCTTCGAGTTCATATCCTTTCCTCCTGGAAATTCATTGCTTGAGCAATAGCCAACTTTTCGGTCAATCGCGATAGCGCGCTGCGTGGAATCAACCGCCTATTTCCTTTCCCAAACGATCACCTCCTTAGCGCCTGTCAAGTCAGCGAGGGCAGCGCCTGCGCCGACCCAGAATTGCTCCGTCCTGTCTGTTTTCGGGTGGCCCTTTGCCGTCGTCTCTTGTGTCCTGCCCGTCAGAGCGATAGCGTCGGCATGTCGAGCATCCTGGCCAGCGCACGCAGCGCGGCGGTGTGATCGCCGTAAGCCAGGGCAATGTGGTGTTCCAGGCCTTCCGCCATGATCGTCGCGAGCACGTCGCCCACCGGCCGGTCGAAGCGCAGCACGCCGGATGTGCCGCTGAAGCTAGGCGGCGCAGCCAACATCTCGCCGCCACCGATGACCAGGCGTAGATCGCCGCCCGATTGGCTCAGGCGCGCAATCGTCACCCGGCCCGGCTTCAAGGCAAACTCCATCACCAGCGGCAGCCGGCGGTTGGCGTGCAGCCCGCCCCGCACTGCGCCGCTGGGATCGGCCATCGTCAACGGCGCTTGTCCGCAATGCCAGACGACGGCGCTGTTCTCTTGTGTGTGACATTCGACCAAGTCGGTGCCGAAAGCCGGCTCGCCGCTGATCCATTGCAAAATGAGCTGGGTGAGCGCGCCGTTGGCATCGGCCTCGCAACCGCACGGCAGGCAATCGGTGTTCAACAGGGCCATGGCGCCGCATGCGGCGCAGCCCAGCTCGGTGAAGAACTCCGGCCAACAGCGCACGGCCAGCGCGTCACACCCCGCTGCTTCGGCCAGTTGTCTGAGCGCAACGTAGACCGCCAGCGTGCCGTCCACCGGTTCGCGCGGGAGCGCGTCGAGGCCGGCGATGCGCGCGCCGAGCTGCTCGCGCAGCGCGCCGACCTGCCCGTTGACCGCGCGGGCGCGCGCGAAGACCTCGGTGAGTTCAAAATGCGCCACTTCCACCCCCAGTCGCCGGCGCAGGCGTTCGACGTCGAGGCGGCAGCTCTCGAAGCCGGGCGGGTGCTCGCCGACGACGCCGAGCCGCGTCGCGTGCAGCAAGCGTCGTGCGCGGCCGGCCTTGGCGACAGCGGTGATCTGCGCGATCGCCTGCGCGTCGTCGGGTGGCGCATACACCCAGTGGTAGTTCACCCCGCGCAGCCTCAGCGCGTGCGCAGCCAGGTTGATGCCGCATAGCGAATTCAGCCGCAATCGCCCGCCGGTGCGCGCCTCGGGCATCGCCCACATCAGCAGCGGCGCGTCGCAGCGCTCGGTCAATCGCACCGCGAATGTGCTATCGGTGAAGGTGGCTTGGAAGCCGATCAGCACATCGAGGGGGTTATCGGCAAGCGCGCGCGTCATGGCGTCCAACGTGTCCAGGTCGGTTGCCAGGTGCGCGTTGCCGATCAGCTCGAACCCAGCGCGTTCGAGCGCTGTGCGCGCGGCGCGCATGACCTCCTCGGCCCGTGCGAGGTCGAACGTCGTGCGGGCGTAGGCGACGAAGCCGGCGCGGAGCTTGTCTGTGGCGCAGTGCGCTGCGATCATGCGTCCTCCAGTTGGTAGAAGAACTTGCTCAGCGCCAACGCGGCCGCGCCGATCACGCCGGCGCGCCAGCCGAACTGGGTGGGGCGCACGCGCACCCGGTCGCCCAGGCTGGCGAAGGCCTGCTCCCGCATGACGCGCTCGGCCACCGGCAGGAAGAACTCGCTGCCCTGGGCGAACATGCCACCCAGCAGGATTAACTCAGGGTTGAGCACGTTCACCAAGTTGGCCAGTGCGATCCCCAGGTAACGCGCGCGATCTTCGAGCAGCCCAAGCGTTGAGGCGTCGCCTTCGCGGGCGGCGGCGAAGATGCGTTCGATGGGTTTAGCCCGGCCGTCCTGCCGCAGGGCGCGCGCCAGCGCGCCGCGCGGACGTCGGCGCGCCAGCCGCTCCGCCTCGCGGACGAGCACCGGCTCGGAGATCAGCGTCTCCAGGCAGCCGCGCCGGCCGCACATGCACCGGTCGCCGCCGTCGGGGATCATCACGGTGTGGCCGATCTCACCGGCGCCCGCCCCGCTGCCGCGGAAGGGGCGTCCGTTGACCACAAAGCCGGCGCCCACGCCGATGCGGCCGTAGACGAACGCCAACACGCCGGCGCCGCGCCCGCTGCCGAACAATGCTTCGCCCAGCGCCATGGCGCGGACGTTGTTATCTACCGTGGTGGGCAGGCCAAGGCGGTCGTGCATCCACGCCCGCACCGGCACGTCCCGCCAGCCCAGGTTGGGCGCAAACACATTGACGCCGGCTTCATAGTCCACCAGCCCTGATGCGCCAATGCCTAGGCCGATCAGACGGTCGAGCTGGATGTTGCTATTGGCGATGGCTCGCTTCACCAGCACGGCGATCTGGCTCAAGACGCGCGCGGCTGGCGCGCCCACGTCGAATTCGGCGATGGTGTTGTGGATGATCTCGGCGTGCAGGTTGACCACGGCGACGCGCAAGATGCCGATGCCGATGTGCACGCCGACGGCGTGACGCGCGTTGGGGTTGATGCGCAACGCGGTGCGCGGTCGGCCCACCCGCCGGTGGCCGTTGTGACGCGCGGTTTCGCTTTCGTCTTCCACGACGATGCCGTGCGCCAGCAAGTCGTCAATCAGATGGGTGATCGTGGTGTTGGAGAGGGACGTGCGCTCGGCGAGTTGAACGCGCGAGACGCTGCTGGCGTCGAGGAACTGGTTGAGCACGGCGCGCAGGTTGTGCGCGCGCACCAGGCTGGCATTGCTCCCGGCGAATGTCGGCTTGGACACGGCGGCGCCTCGATAATTTCTCAAATTGAGAAAGTAATCAGATTGTAAGGGCAGGCGTGGCGGATGTCAAATGTGGCCCGGATAGAGGGTGTAGCGCAGAAATGTGGGCGAGCTTTTCTACGGCAGGGGCAAAATAGGGGACAATGAAGACATCACCCGCACCTAACGACGCGCAGCGGCGCGGCCCGTTCCTGGCCCTGGCGCCTAAGCCTATGAAGAATGGGAGACATGGGATGACCAGCCTTCGGACGCCGCGTCCGCTGAGATCGAAGCCCGGGCCTGCCCGATGCGGCAGGCGTTGGTGAGCCGGGGGTTGGGGATTCTGAATCAATTGTGGAAGCGATGCGCGGACTGCCTCAGGCTGAGGCGGCGGAGTTGGCGGGCTACTTTGCCGGCGAGGGTTGCAGGCATGAATGGTTGCGTGCGTGATATGAACCCGCTGCGTGCTTTGCGTTCGCCGACAATCGGCGTCGTGCTGCTGTGCGCCGCGCCGACGCTCATTTACGTCGGCATGTTGCTGGGGTATCCCCAACGCGACCTGCTGATCCTGTGGAAGCGCGACTTTGGCATCGCGCCGGCAGTGGCGCTGGCCATCGCGCTGACCACAGGCATACATCTCATCCTGGCTTGGCTGCTGTTAGAGCGCCGCCCCGGACGCTTGGGCCGTCTGCGACGATGGGCGTTGGTCGGGCTTGTGCTCGCCGTTAGTCTGGCGTTGCAGTGGTTCGTGACGGCGGCAACCGAGCCCGATGTGCTCGCCGGCCTCGCCCGCCGCACGTTCTCCTGGGCGACCGGCGGCTACTGGACCGTCGGCGCAGGCGTGACCGATGTGCGCGAGTTCCTTGCGCATTACGTGGAGCGCGCGCCTTCGTATCCTGTGCATGTGTCCCGCCATCCGCCTGCACTGGCCCTGGTCTTCACACTCGGCACGTGGCTGTTCGCCCGCTGGCCCGGGATTGCGCAGCCGATCGCCGATTGGCTTCGCCCGCACAGTTGCCTGAGTTGGGTGAGCGTGGACGCGCCCGCGCCGATGATGGCCGGCGCAGCGCTGGGCATGGCGGTGGAGATCGTCACGGCGATGGCGGTGATGATCCCGCTCTTTGCGTGGGTGCGCCGCATTGCCGATGAGCGAACGGCGGCTTGGGCGGTGGTGCTTTATCCGTTGATGCCCGGCTTCAGCCTGTGGGTGTCGCAGTTCGACCGTGGCGTGGCGCTGGCGACGCCGACCATCTTATACTGCTGCGAGCGCCTGGCGGTCGAGCGACGGTTGCGCTTTGCGTTCCTGGCGGGGTTGGCCTTCTCGGCAGCGACGTTTGTGACCTTTGGCGCAGCGCCGATTGCGCTGATGGCGGCGACCTACACGCTGGCGCGATGGTGGCAATTGCGCAACGGCCTGAGCAACGAGGCGGTGCGCTGGCTGGCCGGGGCGGGGGCGATGGCGCTGATCGGCAGCGCCTCCATCTGGTTGGCAGTTTACGCCTGGGCGGGGTTAGACCCGCTCGCGTTGTACCGCGTAGTGTTCGACAGTCACCTGGGCATCGAATTTCCCTTTTGGCCGTTTGTCTTTTGGCACCCCTGGGACATGCTGACGATGATCGGCCTGCCGGTTGGGATGCTGGCACTGTTTGCTGGCTGGCGACACACGCTGCCGTTGACTGCGGCGTTCACGACGACGCTGGTCGTGCTTTCACTGGCGCATGTGGCCCGCGCCGAGACCGGCCGCGTGTGGTTGTACTTCGGCCCGCTCGGCGTCGCTGCGGCGGCGTGGGTGTGGGTGAACCTATCACGCCCGGCGCGTGCGGCGGTGCTGGCGCTGTTAGCGTTGCAACTCATCGTTCAGTCGGCAGTGCTGCGCGTGTTGGTGGACTACGGCCACACGCCAGAGTCATTGCCCGGCGCCGAGCTGCCGCCCGACGCCATCGCAGTGGACACGCGCTTCGGCGCGGATGGCCATATCGCGCTGCTGGCGTATCAGCTTCAGCCGTTGGAACGCGGCAGAGAGGGACGCATCGTCTTGTTTTGGCAACGAATGTCCGAGCGGCCGATCGCCGTGCCCTACAAGGGCTTTGTGCATGTGGCCATAGATGAGAGCGATCAGGTGCGCGTTGCCCAGCACGATGAAATGCCGATGCGCTCTCAGTTCCCCACCACGTGCTGGCAATTGGGCCAGGTGGTGCGCGACGAGATGCCGCTCTACATCGCGCCCGATACGCCCCCTGGCTCATACCCTGTCTTCGTCGGCTTGTACGATTATTGGACCGGCCAGCGCCCGCCCACGTTTGCCTCGCCGCCCGCGCGTTCCTTGCACGGTTCGGTGCTGCTGCCCACACTGGCCGTTGTGCGCTGAACCCCTGCCTCGGCATTGGTCGTGCGCCAGCCTGTTTACAGCGGGCTTACAATGCGCTTGGCTGATGTCTGGTTTGCTTTCTCCCCAGCTTGTGCGCGGTATGCTGCGCCTCTGGTCCAGCCCGCAGGCGCTGGCGCAGCATCCGCTGGCCCGCTCACACATGGTTGCCGCTGTGCAGGCCGAGCAAGGCTGCGATGCCGTGGCGGCGCTGCGCCATCTCATCGAACGCGCCATCGAGCTGGCCTGGCCGCACGATATGGCCGAATGGCGCGGCCGCCGCAAGCGCATGTTGATTGAGGCGCATTACCTGCGCGGCGAACCCCTCAAGCAAGTCTCCGAGGCCCTCCACTTGAACGAGCGCAGCGCCCGGCGCGTGTTGGGCGAGGCGCTGGACGATTTGGCTGCCGCCATCAACCAACTGGAACAGCGCGCGCTTGAAACGCCGGCCGCCCTGCGCGTCAACCTGGCGCCCTCGCTGGCTCAACATCCGTTGCTCATCGGGCGCGAGGAGCTGTTGGCCCAGATTGTGGATCGGCTCACCCAGCCTGCGCCGGTGGTCGCCCTGTGGGGCATGCCCGGCATCGGCAAGAGCGCGTTGTTGACCTACGCGGCCAATCATGCGCAGGTGATCCGGCAATTTCCCGACGGCGTGCTGTGGGCCGACTTGGGGCCGGCGCAGGCCACGCCGGCCGAGCTATTGCGAAACTGGAGCAGCGCGCTGGGCGCGAGTGTGCTCGACTTGGCGGCGCTCGGCGACGATGTGCGAATGCTCTCCGGGTGGGTGCAGCGCGCCTTGGCCGATCGGCGCATGTTGATCGTGCTGAACGACGTGGACGACATCGCGCGGGCGCGGGTGCTGCTGCTTGGCGGGCCGGCGTGTGGCTATCTCATCGCTGCGCGGCGCGTCGAGGTCGCCGTCGCGCTTGCTCCGGTGCATCATGTTGCAGTTCCTTTGTTCTCCCCGCAACAGGCGCGCGCGCTGCTGACCACGCTGGCCCCTGTGCTGGCCGAGGTGGGGGCCGAAGCGCTAGAGCCGATCTTGGAATGGTGCGGCGGGCTGCCCTTGGCGCTTGTGTTGGTGGGGCGTTACCTGGCGCGCGTGACGCATGCCCAACAACCCCGTCGCCTGCGTGCGGTCTTAGATCAGCTTCGCGACGTGCGCGGTCGCCAAACCTTATTTACCGGCGCAGAGGGCGCGCCCTGGGGTGAATTAGGCCGAATCGTGCAGGCCCAGATCGCCCAGCTTGCTCCATCGCATGCCCGCGCGCTGTATAGCCTGGCGGCGCTGCCGCCGCGCCCGGCAGAATTTGACGAGACGACGGTGCTGACGATGCTGGCCGGCGATGTGAGCGCGCTCGATGCCCTGGTGGACGCCGGCCTGCTGACCTGCGCCGGCGGGTGGTACAGCCTGTACCCGGTGGTGCGCGATGTGATGTGGGCTGATGCACGCGCCGCCGAAGCGCGGCAGATTGGCCAAGCGCGCCTGCTGGAGATCGCGCAGGCCGTGGCCGAGGGCAAGTCGCGCATCGCCGATTTTGCCCCGCATGAGCGCGCGTTGCTGTTGGCCGCCGTCAACACGGTGGTAGAGGAGGGCCACGCTGCGGTGGCGCGCGCCCTGGCCCTGCGCGTCGCACCCATCCTGGACGCCTGCGGCCGGCTGCACATGGCCGACGCGCTGCTGACCTTGGGCGGATCGAGCGGCGCGCAGGATGCCGACGCAGTGCAGTTGAAAGCGTGCCACGCGCGCATTCTGGCGCGACTGGGGCGGCTGGATGCAGCCAAGGCGCAAGCCGAACAGGCATTGGCGCTGGCCGAGGTCAACGCGCCGGCGCTGCTTCCCTTGGCGCTGGCGGCCCAGGCCCAGGTCAGGCTCAGCAGCGGCCATGTGGCCGGTGCGTTGGAAGCGTGTGCGCGTGGGCTGGCGCTTGACCCGCCTGCGCCGGAGGTCAAGCTGTTGCTGCTGCGCTTGCGCGGCTCTGCCTTGGTCAACCTGGGGCGCTATACCGAGGGCGCGGACGTGCTGCGCCAGGCACTGGAGCTTGCCCGGGCGCATGGGCTGCTGGAGGAACAAGCGCGGCTGACGTATGCGCTGGCGGCTGTGGCGCGTCAACAGCGGCGTTACGATGAAGCCGAGATCGTGGCCGAGCAGTGTCTGCACCTGGCGCAGCAGGCCGAGATGAGCGAGCAGGAGGTCCTCGCCTTGACGCTGCTGGGCATCGTGGCGAACGAGCGCGGGCAGCCAGCGCGCGCTGCGACCTGCTTTGCCCAGGCAGAGCCGCCGGCGCGGCGGTTGGGCTTGCCTTATCTTCTGATCTTCTTGCGGCACGCGCAAGGGGTGTTGGCGATGCGGCAGCAAGACTGGTCGCGGGCCGAGGCCGCCTTGCGCGAGGCGCTGGCTCATAGTATGACCGCGGGCTGGAGCGGGTTGGCGGGCAATGTCTCCATCGAGCTGGGGGAATGTCTGCTGGCGATGGGACAGCCGGCACAAGCCGAGGCGGTGTGCTGGGAGGGGTTGGCGCGCGCCGAGGCGGGGGGCTACGCCGACGTGGCTGCGTTGCTGAAGTATGTGTTGGCTCGAGCGGCTTATGCGCGGGGCGAGGTGGAGGCTGCGCGCCGGCTGGCGGAGGCGACGCTGGCCCAGGTGCAACGCTCTGGGCACTATCGGGCGGGGGAGATTGCAGCCTGGGCAGCGGCGACGCTCGCGTGAGCGTGCGGCGCGCTGGGCCTGGGCGTTACGTTATTTTGTCATTTTTGTGACCTTGCGCTGCGACGCCTGAAGTATTAGAATTGTCGTGTGGTGACTGCTCAGGCGCGCTATTGCTCAAAGATGCGCAGCGGTTGCGCTGCTGAAAGAGGCTAGATATGTCGAAGGAGTTAAAAGCGATGCAAACGCGACGACGATTGGGTTTAGTCGTGGCCGGCACCGTGTTGCTGGCCGGTGTGTGGGGCGCGATGCCGGCCCGGCCGGCCCAGGCCGCCCCGACCCCCCCGGCCGGGAGCTGGCCGTTCTTCCGCTACGACATGCAGCGCACCAACCGCGTGCCGCCGGCTGTGGCGAGCGCGAACATCAGCCAGCCGGCGATCAAGTGGTCGTATCCCGTAGGCGGCGCGCCGGGGGCCTGGGTGGAGGACATCACCGGCCCGGGCGGCCTACCCGACGGCCAGCCGGAGGTGATCGTCGCGGCCGGCGGGCGCGTGCGCGCCTTTGACCCGCGCAACGGCAATCTCTTGTGGATAAGCAACCTGCTTCCCAATCTGCATGGGATATCTGCAGCAGCCAACGTGGACGGCAGCACCGATGGCAGCGTCGAACTGGTGTTTAACGCATCGTTCGCGCGGGCATATATCCTGGCCGGCGCGAGCGGCGCCTTGTTGTCCACCATTGCTATTGCTGCGTCTGGTGACTCATACGGCTATAGAGTGCTCGACGCCGACGGTGACGGCAAATACGCGGCGCTGCAAACGGGTTTCAACAACGCTCAGGCCGTGTTCAGCTTCGCCGGCGGCGCGAGCAACCCCGTCCAGGTGGCGACGCTGAATTTCGGCGATGGCCCCGGCCCAGCTCGGGCCCGCTGGCCTTACGTGGGTGATGTGAACGGGGACGGCAACAAAGAAATTCTGTATCCCAACGACAGCCCGCGCATCTATGTGGTTGATCCGAACACCTGGGGCTTCGTGCCGGTCACGATAACCGGTATGCAGAATACTTATCTTTACGAAAAACAGGTCATCATCACTGATGTCCTGGTTGGCCCGAGTTATCCCGGCGAAGAGGTGCTGATCAGTTTAACAAATCCGGGAGATACAAGCTACGCTGGCGTGGCGTTGGCTAGCATCGGTGGCATAGCTCCGACCTATGTTGTCACCACCTACTGGGTGGATGGCTCGCCGTCGGTTTACATTCCTCACAGCCTGGGGGTGGCGCAGCTTGACGGCAGCGGCGACCGCGAGGTGATCGTGTCGCGTTATATGAGCGGCGCCTGGACCACTCAGGTGCGCAATGCGTTGAACGGCAATGTGCTGGCCACCGCAAGTAACCAGCAGTACTGTGGGACGTCGAACCTGGATGCGGATGCTGCCGACGAGCTGGTGTTGTGCGAGCTGGCGGGGGCCAATGCCATTGCTTATGTCTACGATTACGATTCGATCAACGGCAGCCTGCAACTCAAATGGCAGCGCACCGTGCGCAGCGTGCTGCGGGTGGACGCAGACTTCGACGGCGATAACCAGAACGACGTGTTGGCGCTGGAAGGGAGCGGCCTGGCCTTTGTGGTGTATCGTGGCATTGACGGTCAGGAGATCCGCCGCTTTAATTTCCCGGGTGGGGTGTCGCATAACTTGAGCTATGTCGGCGCGGTGGGTGTCGCCGGCACCGTTGAGCTGGTGGTGACGGGCGCCGATGGCTACGTGCGCTACCTGGACAACACGCTGACGGTGCAGCGCGCGTTCTACGCCGGCCAGGGCGTGGTCATCCCGTACGTGGTGGACACCAACGGCGACAACAAGAACGAGGTGGTGCTGGTCAACGGCGCTGACTCCTTGCAAAACCTCGATCCGTTCACCGCCACGCAGCAGGCGGCACCGCGCGTCAACTGGTCCTATCCGCTCGGGCTGGCCGGGCGGGCGCTGGCTGACGATTGGCTTGGAAAATGGCACCCGGTGAATCTGGATTCGGCCGGGCCCTGGGAGTATCCCTTGGTGGATCGCTCGCAAGCCCCCACGCTGACGCTGTTCTTGCTGCAGAAAGATCCGATCAGCGGCGTAGAGAGCATTCTGGCCAGCGGCACGTTGGTCGCAGATGCCTCATGGCGCCCCATAAACCTACTGGCGATAGGCGATTTCAACGGCAGCGGCGATGGCAACCTGGAGATGTTTGTGTCCTTCGGTTATCTAAGTCATGGCCGGATGCTACAACGCAGCGGCACCAGCCTTCAGGTGATGTGGGCGTATAGCAACACATGGTGGACTGCCAATAATTCATTGCAAGGAGCCGTGGCGGATGCCAACGGGGACGGTGCCGACGATCTTGCGTGGGACTATCAGGGTTTCAATGCGTCCATCGTTGACGGCACCAACGGCAATGTCATCGCCAATGCCGGTATGGAATGGCTCCACCAACCGATGCTCGGCAACGTGGACGCTGACCCGACGCTGGAGGCCGTGTATGCTGCTTCTACTGGCGGCCAATTTGTGGTGGCCAACTATGCGCCAAGCTTTTCAGGGGGGGTGAGTTTCTCACGTTGGATTCCTGGTTCATCTCGGGTCGCGGCGCTGGCTGACGCCAGCCTGAGCGAGCCTGGGCTGGAGATCCTGTATCGCGTTGAGGGGGTGCTGGGGGCGATGTCCGGCATCGACGGCGCGGACATCTACACCCGCGCGCTGGGTGTGTCGTTTGATACGGGCACGTGTCAGACGAACATCAATAACCCGATGTCCTATGCAGGCCATCAGCTTGCCACGCTCGAGGCGCTGTGCCCCGGCGCGGGGCGCTTTGCGGAGATCAACGATATGGTTGTGGCGGACGTGGACGGCGACGGCAAGGACGAAATCCTGGCCGCCTCGGAGAACGGCTACCTGTATGCGCTGAACGCTGAGAACGGCAGCCTGCTGTGGGGCTATAACTTCTACTATCCCGCCCGCCGGGTGATCGCCGCCAACGTGGACGCTGATCCGCAGCTCGAGGTGCTGGTGAGCGTGGCGGACGGCTTCCTGTATGCGCTGGAGCAGCAGAGCTTTGCCAAGCCGCAGAGCGCGTGGGACGGCCCCAGTCCGGTGATCAACGACGACGCCGACGTGCAGGTGTCGCAGGCGTGCTACACCGGCCACTGGCGGGCGACGAGCGATCCGTTCCTGGGTCAGCCGGCGGGGTATCGGGTTGCGCTGCGCGACGAGGGCGGCGCGCTGATGACCGATGGCTACCTGAACGTGGCGCACACGCCTGGTGCGACGGTGATGGGGGTGACGCTGTGCGTGAACGACCCCAACCCGCAGCGGCGATTGGTGTCGAACCTGATCCCGGGGCGGCGGTATTTCCTGGAGGTGATCAGCTACAAAGGGGCGAACGCCTCCGGGCCGACGTTCACGGATAGCATTCTGGTGGCGAACTTTGGCAGCCTGGAGGGGAGCGTGAAGGCGGTGACGCCGGGGACGACGGCGCCGGGCGGGACGCTGACGTGGCAGGTGGTGGTGCGGAACAGCACGGCGGCGGCGTCGGAGGCGCAGGTGTTCGACCCGATTCCGATGAACACGACGTATGTGCCCGGTTCGGCGAGCGCGACGTA
>NZ_JAAFGM010000012.1 GCF_012931985.1 Candidatus Roseilinea sp. NK_OTU-006 | reverse complement strand
CGAGCAGATATTGCATGCGTTAGCTGACGACGCCGACGCACTTCGCAGGCTGGTTGATTGGCGTTGGATCAAAGACAACGTCCAGGCCCTGTCCTTATTTAGCACGCCTTGATGTGGCAGTTGGTATAACGCAGGCGGGACGATATAGAGTCCCTCTACGCATTCGAGGATAGCTTCATGGCTGACTGGACACTGGCAAAAAAAGCATGGCCCGCGCCCCAACTTGTTTTCGCGAATCAAGTCCACGCGCAGTCATACCTTTTTTGCTAATGTCCAGTTCTACAGTGTGCGAATAAGAGGGAAGTACACCTTGTGGGATGTCTGGCGTCGCACAAGGGGCAAATGAGCGCGATAAGGCTCAATCGTGGTGGTCACAACATTCGATGCGCCCGTCAGGTTATTCCCATAGAAGAAATTGATTAGCGCAGTAGTCGCTACAGTGCGCGTCAGTTGCACTTGGAAGCTGAGCGTCACCATGGCATTAGCCGAAACGACCCCCGTCCAGGTCACTACATTACCAGCGATGACGGGCGGGCTGCCAGACGTTGATGCACTTGTCCCAGCAAGCACGGTGCCGTTGCTACCGACCACATCGGTCACCACAACTGAAACATCTTGGTGGGTACCGCTAAGCACCAGCGTGTATGTGACCACGCTCCCGCTCTGAGCGGTATCCGTCATAACCAGCGTTTCATCGGGGTCGGTCACATATTTGACCGGCATGACCAGTGGACTGTTGAGCGGGCCAAGTGGCGCTGGGTCGGAGGACAGCACCGTCCAGGCAAGCACGAAGACAAAGACGAGCGCAAACAAGGGGACGAGACGTCTGATCATGGGATGCCGAACCAACGGAATGCGTTTGAGTGAACAGTCGCCTCTCGCCCAAGTGGATCACGCGCGAGGGCAACTGATGGCATGAGCCAAGTACGGCATTCTAGCATGGCCTCAGCACTGCGCGCACCACCCAACTTTCACCTGCGCACCTTCATGCTCCTGATCGTATTGGTATGGCCCGAGCTGCTACCCAGCGGCAAACTGCAGTGACCACAACCGCATCGCCCGGCTCGGCACATCCGAATCGTCGCGCTGCCTCACACGTGGATGCGAACAGCGTGCCTACGTCCATTCGACGCATTTGGCGCGTGTTAGCGTGGATGGCCGGCACGCCCCACACCAGCGTACTGTAACGTTGGGCGCGAGTATTCGGCGCGTACGAAGGTCCATCGGCAGATTGCTAAATCCCCGCTGTGCCGGCGCAGGCGGGGCAAACAACTTGGGCTGGTTGTCCTCTACTTTCAACTCTGGGGCATGCAGCCGGACGGCTTCGAGCACGTTCAACAAACCCATTGCTAAGAAACAGCAGGCTTGCCTTTTGGGGACAGCCTTTCAGGCTGTCTAGGACAGGCCAGAAATCCTGTCCTACGTTTGCTGTTTCATGCGGTTGGAAGGCAGGCCGCGCTTGCCGAGGGGCGTTGCAGCGCGCAGCGGTGTCGGCAGAGATTCATTCAGCGCGTTCAAGGTCGAGCAATTCAGGTTCACTTTCTCGCCAGATCGGTGATGCTTCTCAGAATCACACTTCACCGATATGGATCGCCATCGCCCCCATTCCCAACAGGCGGTAATGCACATGGCGATAGCCCACTTCTTGCATGAGCTGTTTGAGCGGCTCAGCCGGCGGGAAGCGCATGAGCGAGTTAGGCAAATAGCGATACGCCTGCCAATCGCCAGCAATCGCGCCGCCGATGATCGGAACTAACGTGCCAAAGTAGGCCCAGAAGAGCTGCTTGAAGATCGCCGCTTGCGGATGCGTGATCTCCATGCACACCACACGCCCGCCGGGCTTCACCACGCGCCGCATCTCGCGCAGGCACAGCGGCAGGTCCACCACGTTGCGCAGCAAGAAGGCGTTCGTGCAACCGTCGAAGGTCGCGTCGGGAAAGGGCAAGGCCAACGCATCGCCCACGCCCCAGGCGATGTTTCGTGCATCGCGCCGACGCCCCTTGCGCACGCCCTCGCGCAGGATAGTCTCCGAGAAGTCCACGGCTATCACACGCGCACCGGGGTACGCCTCGCCGACAGCAAAAGCGAGGTCGCCGGTGCCCGTAGCCAGGTCGAGCACCAGTGCGCCGGCGCTCAGCCCCAGTTCGCGCGCAGCGATGCGCCGCCAGGCCTGGTCCCGCCCGCCGGTCATCATACGGTTCATCAAGTCGTAGCGCCGCGTGATGCGGGAGAACATCGCTTGCACGCGCTTGGAGTGTTCGTTCATCCCACCACCCAACCGACCGCCAACAAAATCGAGAAGATCAGGTTGAGCCGCGCCGTGCGCGCCAAGATGGGGTTGAGCGCAGGGCTGCGCGGCGTGCGCCAAAGCTGGCGCGCTAGCGTCCATGCAATCGGCGCACTCGCCCACGGCAGCAGCCAAGCCCACACCCCCACAGCGCCAACAACGCACAGCGCAAGCGGAACGAGGTATGCGCCGACCAGCATGAGCGTGTACTCGACGCGCGTGGCACGGTCGCCGATGTGCACGGCCAGCGTACGTTTGCCGGCTTCGCGGTCGGTATCCAGGTCGCGCAGGTTGTTGACCACGATGATGGCCGTGGCCAAGAGCGCGTTCGGCAGCGAGACGATGAACGCAATGGGCGTGAACCGCCCGGACTGCAGGAAGTAAGTGCCCATCACGGCGACTACGCCGAAGAAGAGAAACGCGAGCAGATCGCCCAGGCCGCGATAGGCCAGTGGGAAGGGTCCGGCCGTATACGCCAAAGCAAAAATGATGGACAGCGCGCCGATCAGCAAGATCGGCCAGCCGCCGACGAGCGCCAGATAAACCCCTACCAAAGCCGCCAGGCCAAATACGACTGCGGTGCCCAGCAGCATCTGGCGCGGGGTGAGCAAGCCGCTCTGCGTAACGCGCATGGGCCCATGCCGTGTTCGGTCGGCGCCGTGGATGTAGTCGAACACATCGTTCGCGTAGTTCGCACCAACCTGCAACAAGATAGCGGCTGACAACGTCGCGACGAAAATCAGCGGATTGAACCGGCCTTCGCGCAACACCAGCGCCGTCCCGACGATCACAGGCGAGATGGACGCCGGCAGTGTCCGGGGTCGCGCCGCAAGCAGCCAAGGGTTCGGACGAGCCGCAGCCATGGCGCTAGGGGCATCTCTGCCGTCAGAACAGGCTGAGCTGTTCGCCTGCGCTGTCGGGCGGCTTGGGTGTTGCGCGCGCTTCCTCGGCCAGCGCCGACTTGACGATCTCCGGCAGTCGGCGGAAGTCCTCCTCGATCCGACTGCGCAGCGATTGCTGGTGCAACGCTGCCGCCGGATGAAACATGGCCACAATCACGCGCCCATCCACGCACTTGGCTTTGCCGTGCACCGCAGAGATCTTCTGACCAGGGAACCACTTGGCCATCGAGAATCGCCCCAACGTGACAATGACCCTCGGGTTGACCAACGCGATCTGACGATCGAGGTATTGAGAACACGCCTGGATTTCTTCGGGTAGGGGATCGCGGTTGCCGGGTGGACGGCACTTCACTACGTTCGTAATGAACACGTCTTCGCGCTTGTATCCGGCGCTGGCCAGCAACTCGGTCAAAAATTGCCCCGACGGGCCAACGAACGGCCGACCTTGTTGATCTTCGTGAAAACCCGGCCCCTCGCCGATCAGCATGACCTCGGCACGAGCGGGGCCTTCCCCAGGGACAGCGTTCTTGCGGCTGGCTGATAATCCGCACAACGCGCAGGCGCGCACTTCGCGGGCAACTTTGGAGAGGTCATCCATCAGGCGGGATTATATGTGCGCGCCCGCTCCCCCTACGGACCTGCTGTCACCATGATAATTGCAGGCGTCGGCAGAGGCGATGGGAGAGGCGTGCTGGTCACCCGCGGCGGAGGAGGCAGCGTCGCGTCCGACATGATCGGCGTAAGCGGAACGATCGGCGCGCGCGTCGGCGCCGGCGTGGGGCGGCCCTTCTGCGGCGTAGCGGTCGCAATCGGCACAGCCAGGACGGTCACCATTGTCCTCGGCGTCGCCGTCGCCAGCGCCGGTATGCTGGCCGGCGTGTCAGCCGGTTGCACCGTGAAGATGGACAGCGCCGGGCGCGCCGTCGCTTGTGACAACGCGCGCGTGGTGGCAGGCCGCAGGGTCGGTTGGCTCGAGGGCAAAGCCCAGACAAGCAACACCGCCAAGCACGCCAACGCAGCCACCCCAACAATGCCTGCCAGCACCCAGGTCGGCATGCGTTCGTTGCGCTCCAGCACCGCATCCACCGGCATCGGACTGCCGACGTGGGCAGGCGCCCGCTCGGGCGCTGCTTGAGGGCGAGGCGACGTTGGCAACGGCGCGCGAAGCGCTGCAGCAAAGCTGCGGGCAAGCGCGCCTGCAGACGCTGGCCGCTGCGACGGCGACTTTTGCAACGCCCACATCACCACATCGCCGACAGCGCGTGGGACGGCGGGCCATAGATCGCTGACGTGCGGGGGCAACTGCTCGATGTGCTGCCGCGCAATCGCCACATCACTGCCGGCCTCGAACGGCGCATGACCGGTTAACGCATAGTATGCCGTTGCGCCCAGTGAGTAGATATCGGATGCTGGCGTGACCTCGAAGACGCCGGCGGCCTGCTCCGGCGACATGAAGAACACCGATCCGACACGCGTCATCGTGGCCGTATAGGCAGTGACACCCACCGCCTTGGCCACGCCGAAGTCGGCCAGCACGGCGGTGCCGTCCGTCCGGACGATGACGTTGCTGGGTTTAACGTCGCGGTGAATCACCCCGCGCCCGTGCGCATAATCCAAGGCGCGTCCGGCATCGAGCAAGATGCGCGCCGTCGCCTCTGGCGAGAGCGGCCCGGCGCGCGCAACCAATCGGTCGAGCGACTCACCCGCCACATATTCCATCTCAATGTACGGCGTGCCATCTACAATGCCCGACCGGTTGACGCGCACGATATTCGGATGATCCAGGCCCAGGCGACTCTCCTGCTCGAAGCGCATGCGCATCGTTGGGTCGGCAGCTAGGTGCGGCGGCAGTAACTTCAGCGCGACCAGCCGGCCATCCGGCCCCGTGGCGCGATAGACCGCAGCCATACCGCCCCGTCCGATCTCCACCAGGTTGGTATAAGGGCCGAAGCTACGCATCCAACCAGAATTCCTTGCCCATAGTGTATAACGCGCCCACCGTCAGGGTTAAGCCGCGCAGCAAGCCGAACCATGCCCGGCATGGGCGCGCGGCCAATGTGCAAGAATGGGCGCCATGACGATGGTCGGCCCCGGCGAAGCCTTCCTCATCGGCGTGGCCTGCCTGCTGGTAGTGATGCCCATCGCCTCGGCAGTGGGCATCGCCCTACGACGGCGTCGGCGGTAGGCAGCCGGGCAAAATGTTGTAAGCTACGTCCATGCGCGCGCTTGTCGTCGCCGACCAGTTGACCTATCGCGAAGACTATCCGACGCCCGAACCGCCACCGGGCGAGGCGCGCATTCGCATCACGCGCGGCGGCATCTGCAACACCGACGTGGAGATCCTCAAAGGCTACTTCGGCTTTCGCGGCGTGCTGGGTCATGAGTTCGTCGGCATAGTCGAGTCGCTCAACCCGTTACCCGGCGCCGCCCCCCACATCCGCATCGGCGACCGCGTCGTCGGCGAGATCAATTGCGTGCCGTGCGACTCGCCTGCGCGCAACGCCTTTGAGCGCGCACAAGACCCGACGCGCAACACGCTGGGCATTGACCGGCGCGACGGCGCATTCGCCGATTACACCGTGCTCCCCGTCGTCAACTTGCACCGCGTGCCGGACGGCGTGAGCGACGACGAAGCCGTCTTCGTCGAGCCGTTGGCCGCTGCCTGCCAGATCCTCGAACAGGTGCACATCCAACCCACCGCTCACGTCGCCGTGCTGGGCGATGGCAAGCTTGGCTTGCTGTGCGCGCAGGTCATTGCCGCTGCCGCGCCGTGCGAGCTGACCGTGATCGGCAAGCACGACAACAAGCTGGCGATTGCGCGCGACCGCGGCATCCGCACCGCATCTATCCAGGAAGCCCCGCTGCGTGCGTTCGACGTCGTCGTGGAGTGCACCGGCTCGCCGGTCGGCTTCGAGCACGCCCGCCGGTTGCTGCGCCCGCGCGGGACGCTGGTGTTGAAGAGCACCTACCACGGCCTGCCGCAGGTGAACCTGACGATGATCGTGGTGGACGAGATCACGATCGTCGGTTCACGCTGTGGGCCGTTCGCTGCTGCGCTGCGCTTGCTAGCACAGAAGCGGGTGGATGTGCGTTCGCTCATCCACGCCCGCTATCCGCTGGCGCAAGGTGCACAAGCCATCGAACATGCGCAACAGTCGGGCGTGCTGAAAGTGCTGCTCGATGTGGCGTGAGCGGCTTCAGCCCGGCTCGGCCTCCAGCTCGGCCAGCAAGCTGGCGAAGTCGAGCGGCGCGTTGTGCATGGCCAGTGTGCCGTCCGCACCACGCGGCCATTCCTCGCGCGGCCGGTCGCGGTAGATCTCGATGCCGTTGCCATCCGGGTCGCGCAAATAGATGGCCTCGCTCACACCGTGGTCGCTGGCCCCTTCGATCGGCCATCCATGGTCGAGCAGGCGCTTGAAGGCGCGCGCCAGCTCCTTGCGGTTTGGATAGAGGATGGCGAAGTGATACAGGCCGGTGGTGCGGCGCGGCGGCGGAGCAGCGCCGCGGCTCTCCCAAGTGTTCAGGCCGATGTGGTGGTGATAGCCGCCGGCGGACAAAAAAGCAGCGCTGTCACCCCAGCGCTGCATCAGCTCGAAGCCCATCACCTCGGTGTAGAAGCGCACGGCGCGCTCCAGATCGCTCACCTTCAGGTGCACATGGCCGATCGCAGTTTGTGGGTGGATGGGTGGCTCGCCCATGAATCGAGTATAGCTCCGTGGAGCGCAGGCTGTCGAACCCTGCGGCTATGCGCGCGAGACGAGCGCCCATGTGATCCCCGCCGCGGCGACGAGATGCATCAGCGCCAAGATGGCCATTCCGGCGGGCGTCAAAGGCTGTGCAAAGATGGGCAGTAGCGAGAGCAGGAACACGGCAACGGCGACGGCGATGAAAATCCGGCGTCCCCTGGCGCTGATCTTCGTGAGCACTCGGTAGATGAACGCGCCGGCCAACGCCGGCAGGGCGCTAGACACGATCACCGGCAACGGACCGAGGGACATGATCGGCGCGTCGGGCCCGGGCGGGCCGGCCATGACCGTGAGTGGGATGCTCAGGATATTCGCGATCAGCAGCAACGCAAGATTGCCGGCGATGGCGATGCCTGCGCCGAGCGCGGCGGCCTTAGCCGTCGTCCCGAACGACGTGCGTGATGGGGTAGAAGGGGACAAGGTGTTGCTCGCCATACGCGCTTCTCACAACGACGCGGGCCAGCTTGCGCCGGCCCACGTCATCCTATCTGCTCACGCCGGCGTTGCCTCCACCGCAGCGGGCTGCTCCTGCTGCTGGATGAGTTCAGCAGCGATCTCGATCTTGACTTCCTTACCGACGAGCCAGCCGCCGGTCTCCAGCAGCATGTTCCAGTTCAGTCCCCAGTCCTCGCGGTTGATCTTGCCCGTGGCCTCGAAACCGGCGTTCCACGTGCCCCAGGGTGACTTGGCCTTGCCGAGGTACTCGACGTCCAACGTCACCGGCCGGGTCACGCCGCGGATGGTCAGGTCGCCGTGCAGCTTGGCAGTGCGCTCGCCGGTGCGCTCCACGCCCGTGCTCTTGAATTCGATGTCGGGGTAGTTGGCTACGTCGAGGAAGTCGGGCGACTTCAAGTGCGCGTCGCGCCGCTCATCCTTCGTATCCAGGCTGTCCGCCGCGATCTTGACGTGGACCTGCGTCTTCTCCGGCGCTGCCTCGTCGAAGTCCACCGTGCCGCTCACCCGGCTGAATTGGCCGGCAACCGTGCTGATCATCATGTGGCGCGCCGAGAACTTCACGCTCGTGTGCGCGGTGTCGAGTATCCAGCTCATCGTCGGTCATCTCCTTTCGTGAATCTCGTTTAAGAGGACATTTGTCCGTTTATGGGGATAATCTAACGGACACTTGTCCGTTTGTCAAGCGGTGCAAACGGCACTTCCCCCTAGCGCCCGCTGCGCAAAGCGACTACACTAGCAGCAGCGGATGCCCCACCGGGCGTTGGCGTCCAGGAGCGACCTATGAAACGAAGCAGCACCTCCTTGCCGATTCTGACCGAAGCGCCGCAGCGCGCCGAACGCGCCGACGCGGTGGCAAATCGTCAGCGCATCCTGGCGACCGCAGAGAGGCTATTCGTCAAACGCGGGGTCGCCAACGTGCATATGGCCGATATCGCCAAGGCCGCGCGGGTCGGCCAGGGCACGCTCTATCGCCACTTCGTCAACAAGGGCGAGCTGTGCTTGGCGTTGCTCGACGCGCAGATGGCCGAGTTTCAGGATCGCACGTTGAGCGCGTTGCGCGAGATGAGCGCCCGGCGCGAACGCAAGCTGGAGCAGTTGCTGTGGTTCCTTGACGCGGTGGTGCGCTTCAACGCCCGGCACGCGCCGCTGCTGTGCGCGGCGCAGCGCGAGGTGATGCTGCCGGAAAGCCCGACCGGCGCGCCCTTCCAGTGGCAACGCATGACCGTCATAGGACTGCTGCAAGGCGCCGAGCGAGACGGCGAGATCGAAGCCGGCCTCGACCTGCCGGTCATCGCCGACGTCCTGCTCGCGCCGACGCACCCGCCCGTGTTCAGCTTTCTGCACGTCGCCAACGGCTACACCTTGGATCGCATCAGCGCGGCGATTCAGCACGTCGTGCGCGGGCTGGGTTGCCGCCAAGGGCGCTTACGCCAACGCCCACACGTCTAGCGACTGCACGCGAGTTGCCCCTTCACCGAAGATGGCCAGGCCGTCGCTCTCCGGGCGGGGGAAGATCAAATCGCTGATGACGGCGCGCCCATCATCGGCGAATCCCTCGACCGAACAGGCATCCACGAGGATATGAAGCGTAAGCGTGCCGTCGCGCAACGCGCAGGGCGCGGCGTGCCACTCGTCGAAGCGCGGCGAGAAGCTCACGTCGCCCGACCGGCTGCGATCCACGAACAAGCGTCCCTCGGCGGGGCTGTAGCCGATGACGGTCTCCTCCGCAGCGCCGGCGCGCACCTTCACGCCGAACTCAGCACCATCCAAACACGCGAACGTCGCGCCGATCTCCAGCGCCGTCCCGCGTGCGCCCAGGGCGCGCAGCCGGTCGTTGGCCGCCCCGATGGGCGAATCCTCGATGCGCCAGTGCGCGCGTCGCAGCCGGTGCAGCTCACGCGCCGGGCGCTGGGTGAGGTGCAGCAGCCCGTCGCCGGTGCGGCGCAGCGCCAGCTCGCGCGGCGCGCTCATCATGCCGCGCCAAGGCGCGGTCGGCGTCCGCGCGGCATAGTCCCAGTGGCTCATCCAGGCTAGCCAGATGCGCCGGCCATCGGGCGCGTCGTTCCAACTTTGCGCAGCGTAGAAGTCTCTGCCGAAGTCCACGCGCCGGACAACATCCGGCGGGTCGTCGCAGGCAAATCGCTCCCCGTCGAACACGCCGATGAAGTACTGCGCGCCGAAGTGCTGTTCGTCCACCTTGAGCACCCAGCGCTGCTGCGCCGGCTCGCCTTCGATTGGCAACGGAAAGAGATCGGGGCACTCCCACACGCCGGCGGTCGCACCGGCAGGGCCGAAGTCGCTCAGGTGATGCCAGTCGCGCAGGTTAGGCGAGCCGTAGAAGCGCACCCGGTGCTGATCGGCCAGCACACAGGCCATGACCCAGCGCTGCGACGGCGCGTGCCAAAACAGCTTGGGGTCGCGGAACTCGCGCGAGCCGATGGCGATGACCGGGTTGCCGCTGTAGGGCGCCCACGTGCGCCCGCGGTCGAGGCTGAAGGCGATGTGCTGGGTTTGCTCGCGCGGGCTGTGCGCAGTGTAGGCGGCGACCAGCGGCGGACGGGCGCCATCGCCAAAGCCGCTCGTGTGGCCCCAGTCCACCGCTGCGCTGCCGGAGAAGATCATGTATTCGGGCTGTTCGAGCAGCGCCACCGGCAAATGCTCCCACTGCACCAGGTCGCGACTGATGGCGTGCCCCCAGCTCATGTGTCCCCAGTCGTTGCCGAACGGGTTGTGCTGGTAGAACAAGTGCCACTCGCCGTCGAAATAGACCAGGCCGTTGGGGTCGTTCAGCCAGCCTTGCAGGGCGGTGAAGTGAAAGCGCGGGCGCGGGATCATCCCCAGTATCGCAGGCCAGAGACGAACTCGTATGCTGCTCGGGCCGGGTCGGGCGCGTCGCCGGCGTGCTTGAGCAGCGCGCTGGCCACGATCACGCCGTCGGCAAACTGGCCGACCTCGCGCACGTGCTCCGGCTTGCTGATGCCAAAGCCAACCACGACAGGCTTGCCTGCGGCGTGGACCTTGACGCGCTCCACGTAGTCGCGCAGCCCTTCGGCCAGCCGGTCGCGCGCGCCGGTCACGCCGGTCACCGAGACGATGTAGATGAACCCGCTGGCGTACTTCGCCGCTAGGCCGATGCGGGCGTCGGTGCTGGTGGGGGCCGTGAACTGCACCAGCGCCATCTGGCGCGCGTCGCACTCACGCTTGAGCGTGTCGCACTCCTCCGGCGGCAGGTCGGGCACGATCAACCCATCGGCGCCGGCGCGCTGCCAGTCGGCCACGTAGCGCGCCTCGCCGTAGGCAATGAGGGGGTTGAGGTAGCCCATCGCCAGGAAGGGGATGGAGACGCCGGCTGCGCGGGCGCGCGCAGCGATCTGCATGCCTCGGCTCACGGTGATGCCGCGCTCGAGGGCGATCTGATTGGCGCGCTGGATGACCGGGCCGTCGGCCAGCGGGTCGCTGAACGGCACACCGAGTTCGATCAGGTCGGCGCCGGCGTGGGCGATAGCTTCGATCACGCGCAGCGACGTTTCAACGTCGGGATAGCCCAGCGACCAATAGGGCATGAGCGCCGGCCGGCCCTCAGCCTTAGCGTGGGCAAATGCGGCGGCGATGGCGGAGAGTCCGGTGTGCGGTCGCGGGTCGCCGAGCGCAAGTTGCTGGTGGCGAGTCGTCGGCTGTTGCTGGCGAGTCATCGGTCACGAATCATGGATCGGTCGCGGGGGTCCGTCAGGGCGTCAGGTTGCCGCATCGCCGAGGCGATGGTAGCGGCCGTTGAAGTAGAGCAGCGGCGCGTCGTCGGGGCGCTGCACGCCGGAAGCTTGCACCAAGCCGATGAAAATGGTGTGATCGCCGGCGTCGAGCGCGCGCGCCACGGCGCAATCGAGATAAGCGATGGCATCGTCGAGCACCGGCGCGCCGGTCGCTTCGGCGCGATAGCGCACATCTTGGAAGCGCTCCTCGTTCGGGTAGCGGCCGGCGAAGCGGTCGGAGATGTGGGTCATCTCCGGCGCGAGGAAGTTCACGCAAAACACGCCGCCCTGCTCGATTAGCGGATGGGTGCGCGTTTGCTTGTTGATGCTGACGAAGACTTCGGGCGGGTTGACGCTGAGCGATGAGAACGCGGTCGCCGTCAGCCCGTAGATCGTGTCGCCGGCCTTAGTGGTGATAATGGTGACCGTGCTGGCCCAGCGCCGCATCACCTGCTTGAATGCATCGGAAGAGACCATCGTCGTTTTGCGCTCCGAATTGTTGCTGGGGATGATACTTGTAATCGTTGTTCGGGTGTGCTGGCCAACCGGCGAAGATGCGCAATACTATCTTCGCCCGGCTGACTGCATGAGTGAGCAACAGGCCCCGAGGGAGTCTAGCCGAATCGCGCGCGGCGAACGACGGCCTTGAACAACTCGCGAGCCCAGATGACGCTGCTGGCGGTGGCCACGCAAACGAGCCAATCGCCTGGGGACAACCCAACCGTGCCAAAGGCGCGCTGCAAAAACGGCACATGAACCACGAGCGCTTGCAGGATGAGCGAGATCGCGACGGCCAACAACAGCCAAGGATTGCGAAACAGGCCGTGAAACGCGCTCTCCCGATCCGAACGCGCATTGAAGACATTGAACAGTTGGAAGAGCACCAACGTGGTGAATGACATTGTGCGGGCGTAGACCAGGTCGCCTGTGCCGGGGATCAACCCGCCGACCAGCGCGTAGTCGAACACGAACAACGTGCCCAGCGCCATGATCGCACCGACGAAGAACAGCCCTACCCACATCTCACGATCAACCACGCCCTTGTCGCGCGGGCGCGGCGGCCGGCGCATCAGATAGGCTGCCGGCGGATCGATGCCCAGGGCCAGCGCCGGACCGCTGTCGGTCACCAGGTTGATCCATAGAATCTGCGTGGCCAACAGCGGCAAGACCAGCGCGCCCGCGTGCTCCGCCGCTAAGCCGAGCAGGGTGGCGAACACCAGCCCGAAGAACATCGTCATCACCTCGCCGAGGTTGGACGACAACAGATAGCGCAGGAATTTCCGAATGTTGGAGAAAATCGCGCGCCCTTCTTCGACCGCGGCGACGATGGAGGCGAAGTTGTCGTCGGTGAGGATCATGTCGGCGGCCTCTTTGGATACATCCGTTCCGGTGATGCCCATCGCCACACCGATATCGGCCTGCTTGAGCGCCGGCGCGTCGTTCACGCCGTCGCCGGTCATCGCTGCCACATCGCCGTTCTGCTTCAAGGCGCGCACGATCCACAGCTTGTGCTCCGGGCTGACGCGCGCATAGACCGAGACCTCGCGCACGGCCTGGCGCAACGCCGATTCATCCAGCTTCGCCAACGCCGCGCCGGTCATGACCCGGCCGCCGGGCGCGATGATGCCCAGTTCGGTCGCGATGGCCTGGGCGGTCAGCGGGTGGTCGCCGGTGATCATGATCACGCGGATGCCGGCCTGTTGGGCGCGCGCCACGGCATCCTGCGCTTCCGGCCGCGGCGGGTCAACCATCCCGATCAAGCCAAGGAAGACGAAATCGCGTTCGATCTCCTCGCCAATCACCCCATCCCCAATCTGGTCACGCGGCCAGGTGCGGAAGGCCACGCCCAACGTGCGCAGCGCCTCGCCGGCGAGCTGGTCTATACACGCCTGAATCTCCCGCCGTCGCTCGTCCGTCAACGGTCGTGTCGCTTCACCCACGCGCTCGGCGCAACAGCGGGCGAGCAGCACGTCCGGCGCGCCCTTGGCAAAGATCACTGCGCGCTCTGGCTTCTGGGCGTCGGCGTGCACCGTGCTCATGAGCTTGCGCTCCGAGGAGAACGGCACTTCGCCGATGCGCGGGAAGCGCTGCTCGAGCGCCGCGTGTTGCAAACCGAGCTTGGCGGCTGCGACATGTAGCGCGCCCTCCGTCGGGTCCCCCTGCACAATCCAGCGACCATCACATGGTTGCAGCACGCTGTTGTTGGCCAGATCGGCCGCGCGCAGGGCATATCCGACCTCAGCGCGCAAGACCGGATCGGTGAGCGGCCGACCATCCTGGGCCAGGACCTGACCTTCGGGCGCATAACCGGCGCCGCTAAACGCGACGCGCCCACCGGCCGTGACCACCGTCCGCACGGTCATCTCGTTGCGGGTGAGCGTGCCGGTCTTGTCGGTGCAGATCACATTGGCCGAACCTAACGTCTCCACGGCAGCCAGCTTGCGCACGATGGCGTTGCGCCGAGCCATCCGCTGCATGCCGAGCGCCAGCACGATGGTGAGGACGGTCGCCAGACCCTCCGGCACGGCTGCCACCGCCAGCGACACGCCGACGATCAGCACATCCACAACGGCCTTCACCGTCGTCACCCGCTGCGTGAGGAAGACCACGGCGATGATGATGATGGCGATGACGATCACCGCTACGCCCAGCGCCCGGCCAACGCGCTCGATCTCGGCTTGTAGCGGCGTGGCGGTGTCTTCAGTGCGTTGCAGCAGGCCGGCGATCTTGCCCATCTCGGTCTGCATGCCGGTCGCCGTGACGACGGCGCGGGCCCGGCCATAGATCGCTGCGGTGCCGGCGAAGAGCATGTTGCGGCGGTCGCCCAGACCCACTTCTTCACGAATCGCGGCGAGCGACTTCGCCACGGGCAGGCTTTCGCCGGTCAGCGCCGCCTCGGCAACCTGCAAGCCAATCACCTCGATCAGCCGCGCGTCTGCCGCGATCGTGTCCCCTTCTTCCACAAGCAGGATGTCGCCGGGCACCACCTCGCGCGCCGGGATCTTCTGGCGCTGTCCATCGCGCATCACCGTTGCCATCGCCGCCGACATCGCCTTGAGCGCAGCAACCGACCGCTCGGCGCGCTCCTCTTGGATGAAGCCCAACACAGCATTCAGCAGCACGATGACGAGGATGGCGATGGCCTCGAACGGCAGCTCGGATTCGCGCTCGATCAACCAGGCAACGAACGAGATCAGCGCGGCGACCAGCAATAAGATCACGAGCGGGTTCTGGAATCCGGCGAGAAACTTGCGCCAGGCCGGCGTGGTCGGCGGCGATTCCAGTTCGTTCGGGCCATATTGGCGCAGACGCGCCGCCGCCTCGTCGGCAGTCAAACCATGCGCAGGATCGGCGCCCAGGCGCGCCAGCACCGCCTCCGGCGATTCCTGATACGCCGGCCACTGGGAGAGGTGTTGCACACTCGGCGATGGCATGTGCTCAAAGGCTAGCGCGGGAGCAACACATTTTCGTTGGCACAGCCGGCCTCGAAGTCGCTGAGGTTGCGGATGGTCGTCTCGGCGATCTGCGCCAACGCTTCATGAGTGAAGAACGCTTGGTGACCGGTGATCAGCACATTAGGGAAAGTCATCAAACGGGCGAACACGTCATCGGTGATGATCTGGTCAGAACGGTCGCGGAAGAACAAGTTGTCCTCTTCCTCATACACATCGAGGCCGACAGCACCGACGTGGCCGGATTTGAGCGCCTCGATCAGCGCCTCGGCATCTACCAACGCCCCACGGCTGGTGTTGATCAAGATTACGCCGGGTTTCATCTTGGCCAGCGCCTCAGCGTTGATCAGGTGATAAGTCTCGGGCAAGAGCGGCGCATGCAAGCTGACGACATCCGACTGCGTGAGCAGCTCATCGAGCGGGCAGTAACGCATGCCGAGCTGGATGCACTCGGGGTTCGGCGCAACGTCGTAGCCAAGCAGTGTGACGCCGAAGCCGGCCATGATGCGGGCAAACACCGCGCCGATGCGCCCCGTGCCGATCACGCCGACGGTCCTGCCGTGGATGTCGCGGCCCTGCAAACCGTCGAGCAGAAAGTTGCCCTCGCGTATGCGGTTGTAGGCGCGATGGATCTTGCGGTTGACGGCCAGCAACAACCCGACGGCGAACTCGGCCACGGCATAGGGCGAATAGTGCGCCACACGCATCACAGTGATGCCGCAGCGCGCCGCGGCGTTCAGATCTACGTGGTTGAAGCCGGTGCTGCGCAGCGCCAACAGCCGGACGCCGCCACGCGCCAGGCGCTCCAACACCGGCGCGGAAGCATCGTCGTTGACGAAGATGCTGATTGCGCGAAAGCCGTCGGCCAACGCAGCAGTCTGCGCGTTCAACTGCGACTCCACAAAGATCAGCTCATGGGGCGCGCCGCTCGCCTGATTTGCGGCCTGCAGCGTTTCGCGGTCGTATTTCTTCGCGTCGAAAATGATCGCTTTCATGTGCGCAGGATTGTATCGCCCGGAAATCACAGGGAGCAGGCCGTGCCCTCGGCGCGTGCTTGCCACGGACGGCAGATCGTGCGAGACTGAGCGTCATGCAAGCAGTGTGCCTCCATCGCGCGCAGCTCATCGAGCCGGCTGAGGAGGCCGTGATCCACGACGTGACGCGCACCCCGCGCATCGAAGCCTAGCCTGTGATGTGGCGACATCCTTGTTGGCGCGTCGGGCGCAGCTTCGCGCTCGTCGCGCTCTCCCTCGTTGCCTTGGTCTGGCCTGCGCCGCCGGTGAGGGGGCAACCGACGCTGCCGCCGGCCCACCCCTACAGCTTCGGCGAGCGCACCATCGAGCAAACCTGGCAGCCGCGCCGCGACTCGGCGCGATCTATGCCCTACCGCGTCGAGGGCATCATCGCTATTCCAGAAGGCGATGGCCCCTTCCCGCTCATTCTGATCTTCCACAGCGCGCACGGGGGCTGCCCACCCGACGCGCCCATCACCGAACTAGAGCTGGAGCGCTGGCCTTGCAAGCCGAGCGAGGAGCGCCGCAACGACGCTGGATTCGCCTATCTAGCGCGCGCATTAGCTGCGCGCGGTTACGTCGCCGTCGCGCCCAATCTCAATGCCGTTTACGCTGCGGCGTATGGTTCGGTCGGGCCGGAGCTGCGGCGCTATCCGCCGGTGCTCGAGGCGCATCTGAGCCACCTGGTCGCCGCCAATCGCCGGCGCACCGAGCCATTCGGCGTGTCGCTGGTCGGCAAACTCGACCTGTCGCGCATCGGCATCCTGGCCCATGGCCATGGCGCACTACTGGCCATGCAGAGCGCTCGCGCGCGCCAGGGACGGCCTCGCGCCGGCTCGGCCGACGCCAACGGCCCGCTCGCCGCTGTACTGCTGGTCGCGCCGCTGTATTCGTCGGAGGGCGACGCCGATGTGCCGCTCGGCGTGATCTTGCCTGCATGCGATGGCATGGCGCCTGACCTCCACGGCCAAGGGTATTACGAAGACGCCCGGCTGGCGCGCAACCGGAAGCATTTCGCGGCCTCGGTCTACCTGCTCGGCGCGACCCACAACGCCTTCAACGAGGTCGCGCCTCAGAATGAGCCGCTGACGCCTTCGCCCGTCGCCGGTTGCCCGGCCGGTAACGCGCGCCTCTCTCCGCAGCGCCAGCGCGACTTCTTGGCGCGCTACGCACCCGATTTCTTCGACGCCAGCATGCAGGCGCCGCGTTCAGCATCGAACGGCGCGCCCGCCTCGCGCGCTGGGTTGAATCCGCTCGATCCTGCGCCAATCAGCCTGTACGACTTGCCTGTGCGCACGGCGCTGGCGCTCGGCGCAGTCCAACGCGCGATCGTCGTCCAGCCGCGCACACGTGACGACCTGGGATTCAACGACTTCGGTGGATATGCGCTGCGCGGCAACGCCAGCCATCTGGATTTCTGCGAATACCGCCAACCCTGCATGCGCTGGGCGATCCAGCCCGGCAACCCCTCTCAGGTGCGCTTCTCGTGGACCAACCCAGCCGGCGCAAAGTGGATACTGCCGCTAGGCGAGGCGCCTGCCAACCTCTCCGCCTTCAGCACCCTGCACCTGCGCGTCGCACTCGACCCCACCGACTACCTCAACGCCCATCGCGAGCCGGTGACGCTCACGTTGACGCTGACCGACGCCGCTGGCCGCAGCGCGAGCACACAACTGGACGGCGCGACCCCATCAGCACTGGCCCATTCTGCCGGCGAAGTCAACCGACACGCCTGGGGGTGGATCGGGCACGCCTATCTCGCCTCAGTGCGCGTGCGGCTAACCCAGTTCACCGGCGTGGACCTGACGCGCGTGCAAACGCTCGAAATCAGCGTCGCCGGCGAACGCAGCGGTTCGGTGCTGCTCGCCGACATCGAGTTTCTGCGCGTCACCCCCGCGCAACGCAGCGCTCGGCTCGACACGCACCATGCGCCGACGCCGCAGCCTCGCCGCTGATCGCATCCCGTCCGGCGCTTGAGTTCGGCGGCGCACCCCGCGTCGGACATCCTGCGCGCCAACGCGCATATATCAAACTCGCGCAAGCTGCTCGAGTGCGCGCCGAGCGACCTGGGGCAATAACACTGAGCCGGGCTGAATCGCTTGCTGAACCAGCTCCGTCAGAGCAGCGTTGACCGGCGTGGGCACGCCTAACTTGCGTCCAATTTCGGCGACTGCGCCGTTCAGCACGTTGACCTCGGACCGGCCGGAGCGAGCCGCCACGTCATAGTAGAGCGACGGATATTTGTTGCCACGTCCCTGGGCGACCCGACGCGAGAGCAATGCCCGCAAGGCCGAATCCGGCAACAGCTTGAGGGCAAGCGCCAGGAAGCGCGCCGGGTGCCCCGGCAAATTGACTGCGGCGATGGGGGGCGCATGCGCTGCCATTACCCTCAACGCCTCACGCAACATGCGCATCTCCAGCGCAAAGAGCCGGCGGTTGTGGTAGATCTCGGCCACCGGCGCGCTCAACAGCGCGCTGGTCGCATTGCCCATGATGTTGAGCAACAGCTTCGACCACTTCATCGCACGCCAGTCCGCATAGACCTTCAGGCCGAGCAGCGGCGCGCGCGACAGCGCATGCGCGACCGGCTGCCACAACCGATCCGCCCAGAGCGCCGCCAGGCCGACGCCCCCACCCCAGCGCTCCAGGCGCACTGCGGCCGGCCCTTCGACGGCGATTGGGCTGGTCAACGTCGCGGCAAGTACGCGGCGTTCGCCGAAGACTGTCGCCAGCTTCTCTTCGCTCCCCACCCCGTTCTGGAAGGTAATGAACAGCGCGTTGGAGAGCGTATCCGCGCAGCTACGCAATTCGTCAATGGCCCGATCGAGCGCATACGCCTTCATGCACAACAGCACGGCGTCGTACGCCAGCGAGGAGCGCCGCAGCGCCCCGGCCAGATCGGTCGCCACATCAACATCGCGCAGGCGCCAGGTCTCGCCGCCGGGCAACATGACGTGAATGCCCTGTGCGCAAGCTGCCTGTGCAAACGGCATGCGGCCGACGAATGTGACTGCTTGGCGGGCCATGACTAGGTTCGCCCCGATCCATGTGCCGACTGCGCCTGCACCGAATATCAAGAATCGCATGATCACTCGATCCTCAACACTACGTGATCGGACACCGGTCGGCCTTCGGCATCGAGCAGCCGGACGATCTGCAACTGCGGGTAGCGGTATGCGCCCATGTGCAGCGCGTAGGGTTTAGCCGGCGCACCCGCAGGTATCGGGATGGCGAAATGGTGCAGCAAGATGTCGCCGGCCCGCCAGTTCGCCGGATGGATGCCGCCCCCATCGAGCGCCGCGAACTTTTGATCGCCATGATACAAATGGTTGAACCAGTGATAGTCCACACCTTGCGCCGCCTCGCGAAAGACGCGCAGATAGTAGTCCAACAGCAGCGTATCGTCGCCGGCGACGCGATAGCCCAGCATGCCTACGCCATTCTCCCACTGCGCCGGTCGCTCGACCAGCGATCCCAACCGCGCGCGATTCACGCGCACGTAGATATAGGCCGCATCACTGCCGGCGCGGAGCGGGATCGTCTGCACCGTCGCGTCGGCGTCAGCATGTTGCATCAAGCGGTCGAATGCGTTACGCGCTGCCGGCGTGATGATGTATTGCGCCACATCCTCGCGCAAGATTAATCCGGCGTTCGCGTCGGCAAAGCGGCGCGGGAGGTCGGCGAGCAACACGTCCATCACCGTCGCCGGCTCGTTCACGCTGGGGTCGCCGCCGGGCGCGATGACGATGACGTCAGGCGCCCGGCCAGCGCGGATGGCGTCGCGCGCGCGCTGCGCCACGTCAAGCGCGCTCCGCAGCGGCGGCCCGTAGCCGCCCGCGCCGGTGTCGTAGCGCTGGATGAACTCGGTGAAGCGCAGTGTGGTGAAGAGCTGCCAGCCGAGGATGAGCGCGATGGCTAACGCGGCGATGGCAGCCGGGGCGGAGAACGCGGCGGGGGTATCAGCGTCGGCAGCGTCGCGCCGTGGTCGGTGGGCGAGGCGAATCGCAGCGTCCAAACCTAACGCCATGACGATGAACGAGGCCGGATAGAACGCCGTGAAGTAGTGAAGCTGCAACGGACGAGCGGCGCGAATCTGCAACGCGACAGGCAAAACCAGCCATGCCAACAGCACGGCAACGGTTGCAGGGGAATAGACCGCCGGCCGGCGCACGAGCCACACGATCAGCACAACCCCGCCGACGACCAGCAGCGCCATCTGCATCGCGTCAATCCACGCCAGCGCCGCCGGCGTTTGGTCGCGCCAGATAGGGAACGCCCCGCCGGTCAGGTCGCTCAGGTGCGTCCCGCCGCTGAGCCACAGCGTGAAGCGCAGCGCGTCGAGCGAGACCGTCGCCGGGCCAGACGCTGCGCCGAGCAGGCCGCGCATGTTGCGAAAGGCTTGGCCGGCGTCGAAGCCAAGGTAAACGCCGGCCAGCGCAATCAGCGGCAACGCCCCGACCAAGCACGGCACCGGCCGCAACGTCGCCCGACCGATCAGCAACGCCACCAGCGCGACCGGAACGAGGTAAAGGGCAGCCAGATGTGAGCCGACGCTGAGCGCCAACCCCCAGCCGGCGACCGCCCATCCCCAGGGATTGCGCTTCTGCACGGCTTCGAGCAGTCCGAACAGCAGTAAGGTGGAGAACAGCGGCATCGGCGCCAACCAGGTGCGGCGGGCGAACTGCACCGCCCATGGCGCAACAGCGAACAGCAGGCAGGCGAAGAACGCCACCCGCGCGCCGAAGAAGCGCCGAGTCATCCACCAACACAAGGCAATCGCTCCCACGTCGAGCAAGGCGCGATAAGCGGCGATGACCATGAAATCCCGCGTGAACCCATAGGGCAAGGCGAGCAGATACAAGTAGACCGGCGGGTGGTTCGCCACGCTGCCGCTGAACGGCGCGACCGGCAACCAGTTGCCCTGCGCAATGCTCAACGCAAGCTGCGGCGCAGAAGCCTCGTCGAAACGCACATCTATCAAGTCGAGGCGATACAGGCGCAAGAAGGCGGCTAGCGCCATCACCAGGCCAAAGCCGAGCCATTCAGTGTGCCGAGAAGTTCTCATGGTCGTCGGTCGCCGATTGTCGGTTGCTCACCGCCGCGGCCAGCGGCCAGGCCCGATCATGGCAGCACGGTAATATGCACCGGTTCGCTCTCGATGACGCGGCCATCGCGCAAGTGCGCCCGCGCCACCAGGGTGTGCCGACCGACGTGAAGCCGCCAGAAGGCGCGATACGGCGCGCGGTCGAATCGGACGAGCACCTCGCCGGTCGCCAGCGCCACATCCACACTCGCCACATCGGCTGCATCCACACGCACCTCCAACGGCGCACGCTGTACCGAGGGCGGCAGCTCCTTCGCCGCGCGATAGATTGTGCCGGGGTCGGGACGCAGGATGGCGACGGATTGACGGGAAACGACTGACGCGCGGGGGGCGGGATCGGCGACGGGGTCGAGCACGGGCCAGCCCTGCGCGCGCGCCCAATCGCGCAGTGGAGCCGGTAAATCGAGCATCACGCGCTCGGCGATGCGCTCGCGCGGTGTATCGGGCGAAGCCGGCCGGCCGGTCAGCCCGTCCACCGGGACGCGGCGATGCCAGGTGTCCGGCTGCGTTGGCTGCGTGCCTTCCAGAAACCACTCCATGCGCGTCTGAGGACAATCGGGCGACGGCAACATGCCGGACAGCGCACACACCTCGACGCGCACCAGGCCAGGCGGACGCTCGAACCAACGCACCGGCAGGGCGCGATGGGCGATCTCCATGAAGTCGTGCCAGATGGGGCCGGCGCCGGTCACGCCGCTGATGCGTTGCATCGGTTGGCCGTCGGCGTTGCCCACCCACACCCCGGCCACGATCTGCGGTGTGTAGCCCACCGTCCAGTTGTCGCGGAAGTCGGTCGTCGTGCCGGTCTTCACCGCCGCCGGACGCGACAACTTGAGCGCGCTCGATTCGCCGAAGGCCGGCGCGCGCGCAGCGTTGTCGGCCAGGATGTCGCTGATCAGCCAAGCCACACGCGCGTCGAGGACGGATCGCCCTGCAACTTGCGTGGAGCGCTTGAAGAGCGGGCGGCCATCCGCGGCGGTGACTGCCAGGACGGCGTAAGGGGCTACGTATCGGCCTTCGTTGGCGAACGCGCCGTAGGCGGCAACCAGCTCAAGCAGCCGCACTTCGCCGCCGCCGAGCGTGAGCGCCAGACCGTAACGATCGGGGGCTTTGAAAGAGCGGATGCCCATCGCATGGGCCTGGTCAAGCATAGCGGCGATGCCGATGCGCTGCAACACGCTCACCGCAGCGGTATTGTTCGAGGTGGCCAATGCCTGCCGTGCACTGATCGGGCCGTAGTGACGGCGGTCGTAGTTCACCGGCACATAGGGCAACCCCTCGCGCGTGGGAAAGGCCGTGCGCACGTCGTAGATTGGCGTGGCTGCCGTCAGCGCGCCTCGGGCGAACGCCGCGGCGTAGGTGATCGGTTTGATGGCGCTGCCGGGCTGGCGCAGCGCGATGGCCGCATTCACTGCGCCGCTGATCCGGGCGTCGAAGTAATTCGGGCTGCCCACCATGGCCAGGATTTCGCCGGTGCGTGGGTCGAGCGCCACCAGCGCGGCGTTATTCGCGTTGTGGCTCAGGCCGGGCCGGTCGGCCGGGTTGGCCAAACGGCGCAGATGTGCGCGCACGATCTCCTGTGCGGCGTCGTTCAGCGCCAGGTCGAGCGTGGTCGTCACCACCAGTCCGCCGCGCACCACCGCATCCACGCCGAGCTCGCGCTCTAACCAATGCCGCACGTAGCTCACAAAATGCGGCGCGCGGATCTCGAACGGCGCCGGCGCATAGGATAAGCGCGCCTGCCTTGCCGCCAACGCCTCATCTTCGCTAATCATGCCGTGCTTCACCATCAGGTCGAGCACGATCAACTGGCGGCGTTTAGCCAGCGCCGGATCGTTGAACGGATCATAGGCGGTCGGCGACTGCGGCAAGCCGGCCAGCAGCGCACATTCGGCCAGGTCCAGTTCGCTCACCGACCTGCCGAAGTAGGTGCGCGCGGCGGCCTCAACCCCATAAGCCAAGTTGCCGTAATAGACCTGGTTCAGGTAGAGCGCCAGCACTTCATCCTTCGAGTAGCGCTGCGCGATCTGCCATGCCAGCAGTGACTCACGCAGCTTGCGCAGCAACGTGCGTTGGCTGCGCTCATCGGGGTCGAGCAGCAACATGCGGGCGAGTTGCTGAGTGATGGTGCTGCCGCCGGCCAGTGCTTCGCCGCCGCGCAGGTTGATCCACAGCGCACGGGCGATGCCGACGAGATCTACGCCGGGGTTGTCGTAGAAGCTGGCATCTTCGACGGCAATCGTCGCCTGGCGCAAGCGCAGCGGGATGCGTTCGAGTGGGATCGGCGTGTGGCGTCCGCCGCTCAAGCTGCGTGGATCGAAGATCTCATACAGCAGCCGGCCGTGGCGATCCAGGATGCGCGTGCTGGGCGTCTGGGTGCGTCGGTAGAGCTGGCTCACATCCGGCAGCGTGAACCACAGCGCAGCAAAGGCCGCCAACGGCGCAACGACGGCGATGACCAGCAAAATGATCAACGCGCGTCTGAGCCGCAAACGACGGAGCATCGCGCACATAGTAGCATGATAATTCGTCGGTCGGAATGAACATCGTCCATCTCGCGCCTTTCGCCTTTTCGCCCAAGGCCACCGTCAGCGCGCGCATCCTGCCGATGGCGACGGCGCTCGCCCGGCGCGGTCATCGGGTGACCGTCCTCATCCCGCCTTACGACAACCCGGCCGATACCGGCAAGACGTGGGAGCGCGAGGGCGTGCAGGTGGAGAACGCCAGGCTCGGCAATGAGAAGTCGGGAGTGGGTGTGTATCTCAGCCTGGCAAATCAGCTTGCTCGGCGCGCGCGTCAGCTCCAACCCGACGTGATTCACATTTTCAAGCCGGTTGGCGTCGCCGCGCTCGCCATGTGGTTGCTCAAACGGCAACCTGCAACCCGCGACCTGAAACTGATTCTCGACAACGACGACTGGGAAGGCCGCGGCGGATGGCTGGATGTCAATCCCTATCCGCCTGCACAGAAGTTGTTCATGCAGTGGCAGGAACGTTGGGCGTTGCGCGCTGCCTCACAGATCACCTGCGCCAGCGAGGTCCTTGTCGAGCGCACCCGCCAATTCAGAGGGACGCGCGGGCGGTCGGCGAACGGCGTCTATCTCCTGCCGAACGGGCCGGACGAGGCGCTGCGCGCACAAGTCGCCCAGGCGCAGGCAAAGCGAGAAGCACTGCGCACGCAGTTCGGCTGGCGCCAACCCGTGGCTATCTATGCCGGCACGGTTCCACGCAATCACGACCTGGACATCGCGGCCTGTGCGATTCGGCGCTTGCCCGACATGCGCTGGGTCATCATTGCGACGGGCGACGGCGTCACCTCGCTTCGGCAGGTCATCGCATCCGCCGGCATCGCCCACCGCGTCGAATGGCACGGCTTCATGCCACATGCGCAACTTGTGGAGCGGCTGGTCGCCGCCGACATTGCGATCTACCCCTACCGCGACACGAACATCAACCGCGCCAAGTGCAGCGGCAAAGTGATGGACTACATGGCTTGCGGCAAGCCGATGGTCGTGAGCGACGTGGGCATGAATCGCGTCTATCTGGAGCATGCACGCTCCGGCCTGCTCACCCCACCGGGCGACACCGAAGCGTTCTACGCAGCGATGAAGTGTCTGCTCGACGATCCTGCATTCGCCGATCGCCTCGGTGGCGCAGCGCAACAGCGCATCTGGACGCAGTTCGGCTGGGCGGGGCGCATCGGCCTGCTGGAGCGCATCTACGCCGCCGGCTGATGCGCTTACAACACCCGAACGCGCACGAGCACGTCGCGCTCGGCGGAGCGCATCAGCGGATTGCGCAGGGGGCGCCCAAACAAAGGCGACTCGATCTCGAACACGTCGCCGGGCTGCGCCGTCACCCCGGCAGCGCAACTCAGCGCCGACGCGCCGAAGAAATGCACGTGTGCATCGCCCGGTCGGCGAAACGGCGCATACTTGAAGTGATGGTGTTCGATATTGGCGATGGTGTGCGACATGTTGGCCTCGCCGGTTGCGAACGACTCCGCCCAGATCACCGCGTCGCCGCGCCGAACGCGCACCTCGCCGGTCACGCCGGTCGGTATGTCGCCAAGCAGCACCTCCGGGCCGAACGAGCACGGGCGCAACTTGGAATGCGCCAGATAAAGATAGTTTTGCCGCTCCATCACGTGATCGGAGAACTCGTTGGCCAGCGCAAAGCCAACGCGCAGCACTTCGCCGTCGTCGCCGATCACGTATAGCCCGGCCAGCTCGGCTTCTTCGCCGCCATCCAGCGCCCAGGGTGGCATGAGCAGTGGCTGCTCCGGCGACGTGACCCACGACCCATCGCCTTTGTAGAACCATTCGGGCTGGCTGCCGATTTCGCCGGGCGCGGGTTTGCCACCGGCTAGGCCCCACTCGAACAAGATGAGCGAGTCGGTCTTCTTCATCGGCGCGTCGCCTGACGCATGGGCCTGCGCATGCATCGCGTTGCGGGCCAGGGCGCTGCCGAGATGGTTCAGGCCGGTGCCGGAGAGCAACAGCCGCGCCGGTTCGGGGTGCGTAAACGGCGGCAGGATGCGCCGCTCGGCGATGACGCGGTCGTAGGAAACGACCTCATCGCTCAAGCGCCGCGCGACAAGTTCACCGAGTGAACGGCCTGACCGCGCCGCCTCAAGCGCCAGTTCGTACACACCGGCGGCTTCGCGCACCACGCGCAGTTGGCTGCCGTCGTCGGACGGCACGCCGACGCGCTGCCGGCCGGCTTCGTCGAGGAATTGCACCAGACGCATGATCGCTGTGCATTGTATGGGCGATGCTACCGATTGCAACATGCAGCGGCGCGACGAATCTGACCTACAATCCTCCTGCCCGATTCTTGAAACAGGAGCCTCATATGCCCCGTGAGATCGTCACCCGCGACGGGACCTCTTTTCGCTTTCGTGAATATCACCTCGACGCGCTCGGCCCGAACGAAGTGCGCGTCCGGGTGCAGTTCGCCGCGCCCAAACACGGCACGGAGCTGCAGCTGATCACCGGAAGCTCCTTCGAGCGCAAAGAATGGCACCCCGAGCTGCGCATGTTTCTACCGCGCCCGACGCCGGCAGAGCCGCAAGCACCGGCGGAACGACCGGAGCGCAACATCGGCAACATGATCGTCGGCGTCGTGAGCGAGGTGGGAAGCGCCGTAACCCGGTTTCGGCCAGGCGAGCGCGTGTTCGGCTACGGGCCGATCCGCGAAGTGCATCAAGCGCCGGAAGACAAGCTGCGACCGCTGGGCGACTTGTCGGAAGTGGATGCCGTGTGCGTGGATCCGGCACACGTCGCCTTCGTAGCCGTGCGCGACGGCAACATCCGCATCGGCGACTCCGTCGCCGTGTTCGGCCTAGGCGCGATCGGCCTGATGGTCGTGCAGATCGCGCGGGCCGGCGGGGCGCGCAAAGTCTTCGCTGTGGATCCGCTGCCGATGCGCCGCGCCTTCGCCGAGCGCCACGGCGCCGATCGAGCGCTCGACCCGAACACATGCGACGTCGCCCTCGAAATCAAGCGTGCCACCGGCAATAAGGGCGTGGACGTGTCTATCGAGACCTCTGGGGCTGGCCGCGCATTGCACGAAGCGATCCGTTGCCTGCGGCAATGCGGCACGGTGGTGCATGTGCCGTGGGGGCCGAAGGACTGCCGCGATCTGAACCTGAGCGAGGAGTTCCATCACAACCGACCCACCCTCGTCGGCAGCCAGGCATGGAGTGGCTGGGAGAACCCCGACCGTTCCTACCCGCTTTGGGATCACGAACGGGCCTATCAGACGACGATCGAACTCTTCTGCGCTGGGCTGATCACCGGCGCGGGCGTGGTCACGCCGATCGTGTCGTTCGAGGATGCGCCGGAAGCGCTGGTGGCCATCCGCGAGCGCCCGGAGACGACGATCAAGTTCGGCGTCAGGTTTGGAGGTCATGATTGATGATGGGTGATTCACGATCCTCGACCGAGGGGAGTGGGAAGTCGGGAGTAGGCAAGTCATGAGTCACGAATCATCCGTTCATCGGGGTAAGATTGCGGCCAAGAGATGACCATCGCCTCAATCGCTTCGCTCAAGACCATTGACGACTTGGAAGCGGCGCTGCGCGCGCAGAACTATATCGCCGAGCGCAGTTTGGCCACGTCCATCTTCCTGGCGCTCAAGCTGCGCCGGCCGTTATTCCTGGAAGGCGAGGCCGGCGTGGGCAAGACCGAGATCGCCAAAGTGCTCGCCGCTGCGCTGGATACTGAATTGATCCGCCTGCAGTGCTACGAGGGGTTGGACGTGAACCACGCGGTGTACGACTGGAATTACACCCGGCAGATCATGCACATCCGGCTAATGGAGGCGAAGGGCGAGCGGATCGAAGACGAAGAGGCCGAGCTATTCGGGCCGAAGTTCCTGCTCAAGCGGCCGCTGCTGCAGGCCATCGAGGACAGCCGCGAGAAGCCGCCGGTGCTGCTGATTGACGAGCTGGACCGCAGCGACGAGGAGTTCGAGGCTTTCCTGCTGGAGGTGCTGTCCGACTTCCAGATCACCATCCCGGAGATCGGCACGATCAAGGCGCAACAGCCGCCCATCGTCATCATCACCTCGAACCGCACGCGCGAGATCCACGACGCGTTGAAGCGGCGCTGCATCTACCAGTGGATAGACTATCCGAGCTTCGAGAAAGAGCTGGCGATCGTGCGCGCCAAGGTGCCGCACGCGCCGGCGCAACTGGCCAAGCAGGTCACGCAGTTCGTACAAGAGTTGCGCCGCGCCGAGCTGTACAAGTTGCCCGGCATCGCCGAGACCCTCGACTGGATCGCTGCCCTCGTCGCGCTCGACCAGACCGCGCTGGACGAGCGCATCGTGGACGAGACGTTGGGCGTGATCCTGAAGTATCAAGACGACGTGGTGAAAGCGCGCACCGAGTTGAACAAGAGCATCCTGGCCGTGATCAGCACGGGATATGCGTGACGCCTGATGCACAGAGGAGGTAACCATGCCCTCGCCCTTTCCCGGCATGAACCCTTACTTCGAGCATCCCAGAATCTGGGAGGATTTTCACGCAAACCTGGCAGCGGAAATACAGCGACAGATCGCGCCGCGGCTTCGCCCCAAGTATTACGCTGCCCTGACGCCGCGCGTGACCTACGACGAAATCATCATCGAAGGGCCACCACCCACCAAGCCCGAAGTGATCAAGCCGGACGTTGCCATCTATCGCACCGAGGCAACCTCCGGCCCGCTCGGGAGCGCAGCCATCGCCGCATCCGCGCCGCCGATCATCATGCCGGTCCCCGTCCAAGAGCCGATCACGCTGCACAGCATCGAAATCCGCGAGGTCGGCACCAACGCCCTGGTCACGGCCATCGAAATCTTGTCGCCGGTGAACAAGCGCCCCGGCCACGAAGCGTTCGACGAGTATGCCAAGAAACGCCGCCACTTGATGCGCGCGCCGGTGAACTTGGTGGAGATTGACCTGTTGCGCGCAGGCGTCCGCATGCCGGTGTTGACCGAGCTGCCCGAGGCGCCCTATTTCATCTTCCTGCGCCGCGCATTCGTGGCCGGCCAAGTCGAGGTGTGGCCGATCACGCTCCAGCAACCCATTCCGGTCGTCCCCGTGCCTTTGCGAGAGCCGGACCCCGACGTGCCGCTCGATTTGACGCGCGCGATCCACACGATCTACGACGAGCTGTCGTACGACATGCGGATCGACTATAGGCGAGACCCGCCACCGCCTCCACTCGCGCCTGCAGACCAGGCATATGTGGATCAACTCTTGGCGCCGTTCGGCCGAACGCCCAAGCCGCGCCGCCTGCGCGAAGACGAGGTTGAATACGAAGCCGGTGAAGCCGAAACAGAAGGGGCAGAAGCCCGAGTTTGATCAATGGAAGAGGCCATAGCCGATCGCGGCCACTTGCTGCGCAACTTACTGCTGTTCGGCCGGCTGTTACGCAAGCTGGGGCTAGACGTCAACCCCGGCCGCATGATAGACCTGGCCAACGCCCTGGCGCTGATCCAAATCGGGCGTAGGCAGGACTTCTTCTTCACCGCCCAGAGCCTGCTGGTGCAGCGCCGCGAGGACCTGGCGCTGTTCAAAGACGCCTTCGATCTATTCTGGGTGGACCCGCGCGACCGCGTGATTGCGCGCGGCCGGCGGCAAGACCAGACGCCGTTCACCCGCCCGGAATTCGCGCCACCGCCGCTCAAGCCACAGGCCGCAGAACCGCCCGGCGACGGCACGCGCGATGCCGGCGAGCGCACGATCGTGGAGACGACCTACAGCCCGAGCGACCGCGAAGCGCTGCGGCACAAGGATTTCTCACAATTGACCGCTGAAGAGATGCGCGCGATCAAGGCGATGATGGATGACCTGCTGTGGCGACCCGGCGAGCGCCACACCCGCCGGTTGATCGCCGGAAGCGGCGCAGCGCTCGACCTGCGCCGCACATTGCGCCGGAACATCGCGCATGGTGGCGAGCTGGTGCGCTTCGCCGAGCGCGGCCCAAAGCTCAAACCGCGCCCATTGGTCATCATCGCCGACATCAGCGGCTCGATGGAGCGCTATACGCGCCTGCTGTTGCACTTCATCTACTCGCTCAGCGCCGGATTGGAGCAACCGGTGGAAACCTTCGTGTTCAGCACCCGGCTGACGCGCATCACGCGGCCGCTGCGCCAGCGCAGCGTGGATCGCGCCCTGCGCGACGTGTCGCGCGCCGTGACGGACTGGGCGGGCGGCACGCGCATCGGCGAGGCACTGAAGATGTTCAACTACCGATGGGCGCGGCGCGTCATGCGCAGCAGCGCCGTCGTGCTCATCATCAGCGACGGCTGGGACCGCGGCGACCCCGACCTGCTCCGGCGCGAGATGGCCCGCCTGCAGCGCAGTTGCCGCCGCGTGATCTGGCTGAATCCATTGCTGGGCAGTGCAGATTACCAACCGCTGGCGCGCGGCATGCAAGCTGCCCTCCCCTACATTGACGACTTCCTGCCGGTGCACAACCTGGCCTCGCTCGAAGACCTGGCCGTGCGATTGGCACAGTTGAAGTGACACGCGCCCTCTCCAACGGTCGAACGCCCGGCGGAGAGCAATCCACCGGGCGTTCGACCGTTTGTGCGATACGAATCGCCAAAGGCAACTACGGGCGCGGCTGATCCAGAATCTCTTGCAGCTTCTTCTGGATGACCGGGGCATGCTCGTCCCAGGTCACCGTGCCTTCCCAGATTTGCTCGATCTCGGCCTGGAAGGCAGTGTTGGCCTCGGTGAAGCGCGTGTTGTATGGCATGGGGAATGGCTCGACGCCGGCCTCGATCAAGCCAGCCGCCACCCCGAACATGCGGTTGATCTGATTGACCGCCGGATCGGTCCATGCCGACTTGCGGCCGTTGGGCTGCACCGCCACGTTGGTAGCCAGATACACGCCGGCGTCCTTCGAGGTCAGCATGTTGAGCAGCTTGTATGCCTCGGGCATGTGCTTGGTCTTCGCGTTGATCATCCACTGGTTGCCAGAGTAACACGTACCTTGGCGACCTTTATCACCCACCGGCAACAGCACGGCGTCCATCTCGAACTTGCCGGCGGTCTTCTTCAGGAAGTCGGCCACGCTGCCGACGATGCCCGAGTGTGTAGCCGAGAGCCCGCCGACAAACAGGCCGGTCTCGATCTGATCTTTCTTGCGCGGCGCGATCTTGTCGTTGTGCAGGCTCACGAACCAACCGGCGATCTCTTTGTGCATCGGCGTGTTGTATTGGAAGGTCTTGCCCTCGCGATCCATCAACCACATGTCGGTCGAGTTCTTCTCGCCGAACGAGCGCGCGATGTTGCTGTAGTAGTGCATTGCCGTGATGTTGTCGAATGACATGCCGAAGATGCCCTTTGCCGGATCTGCGGCTTTGCGCGCCAAGGCCTCCCAATCGGCCAGCGTCCAACCGGCCTTGGGCTCTTCGAGGCCCTTCTCGGCCAGCAAAGTCTTGTTATAGCTGACGGCGATGTTGCCACCGGGATGCACGACATCCGGCAGGCTGAAGTTCTTGCCATCGAACTTGTTGCCCTCCATCACGCTGGGGAAGATGTCGGCGAAGTCCGGCGGCGGATCGCTCTTGAACATGTCATCGAGCACAGCATAGATGCCCTTGGTGAAGTTGAGGAACAACCAGCGGTGGTGGCCGTAGACCACATCTTGCAACGTGTCGGAGATGAAGCCGGTTTGCGTCTTCTTCTCGATCTCGCCGTAGATCGTCTCTTCGACCTCGACCTTGATCCCGGTATCGTCTTGAAAACGTTTGGCAAACTCGATGGCCATGCCACCCAGCGGCACCGCCGGCGCCTGCAGGCGCAAGGTCACGCTCGAAGCGGCCGGCGCGCTGGTCGCTTCGGTCGCCGGGGCAGCGGGCGCTGCCGGCGCGGGTGGCGCGCTGGCAGGCGGCGCAGCGCACGCAGCCAGAATGCCGGCGCTGACCGATCCCAGCCCGACCGCTGCGCCCTTCAACAACTGGCGTCTGGTGAACTTTCGTTGCATCGTATCCTCCTGTGTGAATGCTCTTCTCTCGTCTTTCGGGTGTAGAAAGCAGGTGCCGACGGGCCGAAAGGTCACCCCTTCAACCCGGACATCACGACGCCCTGCACGAAGTAGCGCTGGCCGGCAAAGAAGATGATCACTGCAGGGATCATCGCCAGCACGCACGCCGCCATCAGCAGGTGTTGTAAAGGCTCGCCGCCCACCTCCGGCGATTGCACGAAAAAGTGCAGGCCAACCGAGATGGTGAACTTATCCGGCGAGTTCAGGTAGATGATCGGGCTCTGGTAATCGCTCCACGTCGCCAGCGCTGTAATGATCGCGAGCGTGACGATCGGCGGCTTCAGCAACGGCAACAGCACTGACCAGAAGATACGCGGGTAACTCGCGCCGTCAATCAGCGCGGCCTCGTCCAGGTCGCGCGGGATGGTGAGAAAGAACTGGCGCATGAGAAAGATGCCGAACGCGCCGCCGCCGAACCAGGCCGGCACCCACAGCGGCAGATGGGTGTTGATCCAGCCCAAGCGATGGAACAGCACGAATTGTGGGATCAAGGTAACCTGCGCCGGCAGCGTCAGCGTGGCCAGGGTGATCAGGAAGAGCGCATCACGGCCGCGATACGAGAAGCGGGCGAACGAATAGCCCACCAGCGACGCGGTGATGACCGTGCCCAGCGTCGTCAGTGCAGTGATGTAGGCCGCGTTCCACGTCCACAGCAACACGGGGATGCGTTCGATGCTGAGCACGCGGATGTAATTGCCGAACTGCGGCGTCGCCGGGAAGAAAACCGGTGGGTAGGCGAACGTCTCCTGCACGGTCTTGAGCGACGCCATCAGCGTCCACAACAGGGGAAAGCCAAAGAGCGCCGCGAAGAACAGGACGACGGCGTACAGCACGACGCGCGATGGGCGTAGGGGCTTGCGGCGGCGGTCGGCGCGCGACGCCGGCGTGGTCGCCGGGAAGGGTTGACTAATCGCCATCGTAATACACCCACTTGCGCGACGCGTATACCTGGATCAGCGTGAAAGCGATCAGAATGACCGCCAGGATCCACGCCAGCGCGCTGCCGTAGCCCATGCGGAAGTTCTGGAAGGCCTCGTTGTAGATGTGCAGCACGAAGAACCACGTAGCGTACGACGGCCCACCTTGCGTGGCTACCCACGCCGTGGTGAACACCTTCAGTGCCGCGATGATGGCCAGCACCAAGTTGAAGAAGATGGTCGGCGAGAGCATGGGCAAGGTGATCTTGCGGAACTTCGCCCAGGCGCTGGCGCCGTCAATCGAAGCAGCCTCGTAGTATTCGTTCGGGATCCCCTGCAAGCCGGCCAGGAAGATCAGCATCGTGTTACCACCCACTGCCGCCCACACATTGATGATGGTGACCGATAAGAGCGCCGTGTCCCGCGTAGCCAGCCAGCCGGGCGGGTCGGCTACGCCCAGCGCGCGGAGCACCGCATTCACCGGACCCATTCGCGGCTGCAAGATGGCCATCCACAACACTGTGAGCGCAACCGCCGGGATGAGATGCGGGATGTAGAACAGGGTGCGGAAGAACGTCGTTCCTTTCAGCTTCTGATTGAGCAGCAACGCCAGCGCCAGCGAACCAACGATCGCCGACGGCACGAACATCAGCGTGAAGAGGAAGGTGCGCCCTAACGACGGCCAGAAGAGATCGTCCTTGTTGAAGGCACGGTCGTAGTTGGCCAGGCCAATAAACTTGGGCGGGCTGAGGATGGCATACTCGGTGAAGCCGAAGTACAGCGACGCCAAGATCGGCCCACCGAAGAAGAAGATCAGGCCGAGCACCCACGGCAGCGCGAACAGATAACCCCAGAGCGCGCGATGTGTCTGCACGGCGGTTTGCGCGCCGACGATCCGGGCGAGCCAGGGCCGATGCGACGGGGCACGGGCCGGTGCAATTACACGAGCATCGGTTCCCAAAGCGCGAGCCTCCTCATCCGGGTTGGTGCGAAATTCTCATCTCCCCTGCTCGGCGACATCGAGCGCGATGAAAGTGGATGGACGAGAGCGCGTCGAGGGACGAATCCTAGACTTGAACGGAGTATAGAAACGTTGCAATCAATGTCAAGCTTACAAGTGCTGCGGCGGAGTGTAGAGGAGTCACACGCTCGATGCGAGACGTGGGGGTTTCCCCAGGAGAAACATCGGCATCTTTCCATCTCCTGCGCGTTCGATCAGGCTTTGTTCCGTGCTCGAAATTGCCGCCATCTGCACGACCTACTTTCCCGCATCGCACGCCGACGTCATCGTGTCGCGCTGGCTGGAACCGCACCCGACCGACGCCCGCTGGGGATGGCAACCGCGCACCCAGATCGCCTCGCTGTATATCGCTCAACCACGCCCCGACCTCCGGCTGCTGGACACGCCCCGTTCGCAATGGCGCAACCTCGGGTTCAACCCCGACCTGGAGCTGGGCCAGCCCATCGCCCGCGCGCATAGCGTGCTGATGTTCGGCACGATCCGCGACGCGCTCACGCTGGGCGGCGCTTCGCTGGCAGTGGACGGCATCTTGCTCATCGGCGAGCATGGCGACTACCCGACCAATGAGCTCGGGCAGAAGCTGTATCCACGCAAGGAATTCTTCGATCAGATCGTCGCCGTCTTCCGTGAATCGGGCCGGGGCGTGCCGGTGTTCTGCGACAAGCACCTGTCGTGGAACAGCGATTGGGCGAAAGCGATGGTCGCCGTCGCGCGTGAGCTGGGCTTCCCGCTCATGGCCGGATCGTCGTTGCCCTACTCCTTTAGGCTCAAACCGCCGTTGCCTGCCGGCGCCGAGCTGGCCGAAGGTGTGGCCGTGTTCTACGGCGGCGCCGAGGTGTATGGCTTTCACAGCCTGGAGGCCATGCAGGCTTTTATCGAGACGCGCGCCGGCGGTGAGCGGGGCATCCGAGCAATTACGACGTATCGCGGTGACGGTGTGTGGGAAGCGATGGCGCGTGGCGCGTGGTCGCGCGATTTGTTTGAGGCGGCGCTGGCCGCTTGCCAAAGCGTCACGCCCGGCGACGTGCGCGCGAACGCCCGCCGGTCGTCATCGCATGATCCCTGGGGCAGCCCGACCGCCTTTGTCTTCGAGCACACCGACGGCCTGCGCACGGCGCACATCCAGCTCGAAGGGCACGTCGAGGATTTCGCAATTGCGATCCTGCAGAGCAATGGCGCCATCCACGCCAACCGCTGGGAAGCCGGCGACTCGGAAGACTTTTACGGGCACTTCGCCGCGCTCGATGCCAAAATACAGGAGATGTTCATGACCGGCCACGCGGCTGAGCCCATCGAGCGCACATTGCTGACTACTATGACCATCGCTGCCTGCATGCAGGCATTGACGACCCCTGGCCGGCGCGTGGACACGCCGCAGTTGCAGATCGCCTATCAGCCGCAGCCATGAGACGACGTAGCGGGAAGACCTTGCTCGGCGGCGCGCGCGAATCGCTGCACAGCGGCATGGCGCTGCTGGCCGCTGCCGTCGAACCGACGCTCGGCCCGCTCGGCCGGCTGGTCGCCGTCGAACGCGAGACGAGTCCAAAGACGAAAGCGCCGGACTTGCTCAACGACGGCGCGACCATCGCCCGGCGCGTTTGGGCGCTGCCCGATCGCTGGCAGACCATGGGCTTGCTGATGGCGCGCCACGCCGCGGCGCAAGTCGAAGAAGCCGTGGGCGACGGCGGCAGCACGACCATCGTGCTGGCCCACGCCATCATGACCGAAGGGCTGCGGCACATCGCCGCCGGTTGCGACCCCATGCGCTTACGGCGCGGGCTGGAGCGCGCGCTGCCGGTGGCGTTGCAGGCCATCGAACGCACGGCGCGTCCGCTGCAAGACGATCAGCATATCCTTTCGCTGGCCGGTGCGATCACCGGCCGCGACGACCTGGCGCGACTCATCCACGAGTGCTTTGATGTGGTGGGCCCGCATGGCGTGATCGAGGTGCGGCCCGGCCACGGCGTCGCGCACGATCGGGAATACATCCAGGGCGTATTGTGGAATGAAGGGTGGAAGTCCTCACACTTCGTCACCCAAGGCGGCGCAGCGGTGCTCGAACGGCCCTACATTCTATTCGCCACACATCGCCTGACGAAAGCAGCGCAGCTCGCCCCACTGATGAGCGCGTTGATCGAAGCGAACGAAGCGCGCAACGAGCAGCGCGGGCTGGTCGTCATCGCCTTCGCCATCGAGAGCGATGCGCTCAACATCCTGGTGACGAACAAGGTGCGCGGCGTGCTGCCGGCGTTGGCCATCCACGCGCCCGGCGCGGGCAACGACCGGTTCGAGATCCTCAATGATCTGGCGACGTTGTGCGGCGGCAAGCTCTTTGCCGAAGAAGCGGGCGACCGCGTGGAATCGGCCCGGCTGGCTGATTTGGGACAGGCCGACGAGGTGAACGCTATCCGCTCCGCATTCACGATCACCGGCGGCAAGGGGCGGCCGGCAGCCATCCGTCAGCGCATCGCCGAGATCCGCCGGTCGCTTGCCCACGCGACCGGCAATGCCGAGCGCGACCGCCTGACCGAACGCATCGGCAAGTTGCTGGGCGGCGTCGCGTTGCTACGCGTGGGCGGCGCTACCGAAGCCGAGCGGTCTCACCTGATGCAGCGCGCCGAAGAAGCGGTGCGCACGATCCGCATCGGCATGGAGGGTGGCTTGGTCGCCGGCGGCGGCGCGGCTTTCCTGGCAGCCGTGCCGGCTCTGCAGCAGCTCGAATTGGAAGGCGACGAAGCGCGCGCAAGCACGATCTTGCGCCGGGCGTTGTTGGCGCCGATGTCGGCGTTGATCCGCAACGCTGGCTACGAGCCTGGACCGCTCATTCACGAAGCGATCGCGCGAGGGGATGGATTCGGCTTCGATGTGCGCGCCGGTACAGTGACGGACTTGTGGGCGGCCGGCATCGTGGATCCGCTGCGTGTGGTGACGACGGCGCTGCGCGCAGCGACGAGCTGCGCGGCGATGGCGCTGACGACCGAAGCGCTGGTGCACAAACCACGCTCGACGCGCGATGATGATGTGATGTTGAACCCTTAGCCATGCAAGAAAGAGACTGGTCTCTTGTCGGTGCCTGGGCAGGGGGTGCGGTGTATAGCCTTGCCCTCTCCCTGCGCTTCGCAGAGGACGGGATCGCCCTGGCCGCGACGCACGCTGGCCTGTTCCGCTCCGATAATGGCGGACGAACATGGCAGCGCGCCGGCAACATGGGCTACGTCCCGGCGCGCTGCGTCGCGTTCGACCCGTCCGACATGGCATTCGCAACTACCCAGGCCGGCGCGCTGGTCGTTTCGCGGGACAGCGGCACGCAGTGGCAAACGTTGGATGCGTGGGGCTTTGGCCCAACCAACGCGCTTGCCTTCGCCACCGATAAGGATGGCAATGCACATCTCTTCGCAGCGACCGACGAGGGGATATATCGCTCGCTGGACGGCGGTGCAAGCTGGCAGAGCGCCAACTTCGGCCTGTTAGATCCGGAGATCCTCTGCTTGACATGCGCGCCGGACTTCGCTGAGAGCGAGGTGATCTGGGCTGGCGGCGCGAATGGTGGGCTATATCGCTCGCGCAACGCCGGCCGGGCCTGGCGCGAGGCAGGGTATGGCCTGCCCGACGCCGCTGTGCAGTGCATCGCTTTCACCGAAGCCGGCCTGCTCGCGGGCACGGAAGCCGGAGTGTTCCGGCTCACGGAGGGTGACGAATGGTTGCCCTGCGGCTTGGAGGGAATGGAAGTGAACTGCCTTGCGGCGTGCGACGGCACGTTGCTGGCCGGCACGACGCGTGGCATCTTCCGCGCCGACGCAAATCTGCAATGGCATCCCACCAGCCTGGGCGAGCCGGTGCTGGCGCTGGCCTGCGCGACGAATGGGGTCGCGCTCTGCGGCACAACCCACAGTGGCGTCTGGCGCAGCGATGACGGCGGGCGCATCTGGCAGCGCACCCACAAAGGGCTGACCGCGCATACGCCGCCCCTCGCTGCACGCGCCGGCGATGGCACCTGCCTGCTGGCCGATGCACTGGGCAGCATCGTGTATTCCGACGACGGTGTAGCGTGGCGTCCGGTTGCTGTGGACGATGCGCTCGTGTGCGTCACGGCCAACCCTGCACCACGCCCAGCGGCGTTCATGGCAGCGACAGAACGGCGCGTGCTGGCTTGGGATGCCGACGCGCGTACCCTGCTGCCCCTGCCCGGCCAACCGTCGCTCGACGATGACGACACAATCACCGCTCTGGCCCTCACCCACGACGGCGTGTGTTTGATCGGCACGCGGTCCGGGCAGTGCAAGGTAGGCGGCGCCGGCCTGCCCTGGCACGACTTGGCGTTGCCCGGCGCGGGTGCCGCGACCGCGCTTCATCTCACACCAGCGGGCGGCCTGTTCGCGCTGCATATCGCCGCTGATGCCGATAGCGCGTCGAGCTTCAGCGCCGAAGTGTGGCGCTTGCCAGTGCTCGTGCTTCCCCATCCAGACGAAACAGCCTGGCACATGCTGATGGCGCTGGATGGGTTACAGACACCGTTCGCTTGCTTAGCGGTCGAGGGCGACCGCGTCGTGCTCGCAGCACAAAACGCCATTGCACAGGCCTATCTCGACGCCGATGGGTATCCCATGGAGGTGCGCCGGGTCAGCGCCGAGCCGGGCATTGCTTTTACCGCCGTCGCGACTCAGGGCGAAGAAACCTACCTGGCGAGCAACCGCGGCGTCATTTATCTAAGCGCGACCGGCGCACACCGGCCCATAGGATCAATGCTCACCGAGGTCCCGGTAGTGGCGCTATTCACAGATCGCGCTGCGCTGTGGGCCATCACGCTCGGCGGCGAAGTTTGGCGCTACCCTGTGAGGTGACATCGCATGAAGGAGACCTGCATCGAGTCCATCCTCGCGCACGAAGTCATCGTCCCTGGCAAGGCCGGCGCAGTGGACGGCCCGGCGCTTGGGCGGTTCGCCGATGCGTGGGACGAGAAGCCGATCGTCCTGCTAGAGTTTCGCCTGAGCGATGGCATCATCGCGCTGGGTGAGGTCGGGCGCGGGCCGACAATTGCAGAGTTGAGACCCTGGTTGGAACAACTCATCGGCTATCGCTTGCGCGGGCTGGACTTGGGCGTGTTGCCGGAAACCCTTCGCTCCGGCTATCGCTGGGGACTGCTGACCAGCCCCCCCCAGCGCTCTACGACTCGCCCTCGCCGGTGACCTACGCCTTCGAGATGGCGCTCCACGACTGGATGGGCAAGCGCAACAGATGCCGCATGGTTGACCTGCTCGGCGGCTCCGTCCGCGAGCGCGTGCCGGTGGACGCCTGGCGCGGCCGGCAGACGCCGGAAGACCTGCGCCGCATCGTCGCGCAGGCGCGGGCGCGCGGCTTCCGAGGCATCGAGATGAAGTCGAAGCTGGGCGATCCGACCGTCGCGCAGGTGCGCGCTATCAAAGAAGCCGGCGGCGACGACTTCGGCGTGACGATTGACCCGATGTGGCAATGGCTCAGCCCGCACGACGCCCTGCACACGCTTAAACAGCTCGAGGCGTTCTCCAACCTGCGCATCGAAGACCCCTTCCCCTGGGAGCAGTCGGAGATGTGGCAGCGGGCGCGACAGGCGACGGCCGCGCCACTGGTATTGCACACGCGCACGATGAGCGTGTTGAAGCATGGGCTGCAACACGGTTACGCCGACAACTTCAACTGCAGTGGGTACGTGGCCGAGTTCATGGCGATGGCGCATGCGGTCGAAGTAGCCGGCTACTGCTGCTGGCACGGCTCGTCGCTGGAGCTAGGGGTGGGACAGGCCGCCGTGCTCCATGCGGCCGCTGCCGCGCGCGCCTGCACGATGCCGTCGGACTTACAGAGCGCCTACATCCGCGAGCACACGCTGGTCACCTGGGACTGGCCCTACGCCGATAGCACGCTGCCCATCCCATCTGGGCCGGGGCTGGGCATCGAACTCGACCGCGATGCCTTGCAGCGCTATCGCCGGGCGTTCGCAGAGTTCAATTAGCCGCGTGCCACCCATCTCTCCGCCCGACCCTGCGCTCGCTTGACACGATACGCGAGTGCGTTCAACCTTATCGCACTATGCAGTACGGAGAACTCACCTGGCCGGAGCTGCGCGCGCAGGCGCAGGCCGGCAAAGTCGTCGTCTTCCCCACCGGTTCGCTCGAGCAGCATGGGCATCACTTGCCGCTGCTGACCGACAGCCTGATCGGCGGCGAGATCGCCCGGCGCGCCGAAGCCGAGCTAGGTGATGCGGCGATCTTCCTGCCCATGCTGTGGGTCGGCGCGTCGCATCACCATTTGCCCTTCGCCGCCGTCAGCCTGAGCGCGCCGCTCTACACCGAGGTATTGAAGGAGATGCTGAGCTGTATCATCGCCGCCGGCTTCCGGCGCATCTTCATGCTCAATGCCCACGGCGGCAACGAAGTGCCGGCCATGATGGCCATCCAGCAACTGCAACTCCAGCGCTATAAGGAACACCCCGACCTGTTCATCGCCTTCTCGAGCTGGTTCGGGGGCATCGCTCGCCAGCAGATTGCGCAGATCGAGTCCCTGGAACAAAAGTTCGTGACGCACGCCTGCGAGCTGGAGACCAGCGCCATCCTGCGCATCCGGCCGACGTTGGTGCACATGGATCTGGCGCGCGGTGCACACTACACCTATCCATCGGAATTCTGGACACCCGACGCAGCCGGCCCCAGTCGCGTGGCAGTCGGCGTCTCATTCGATCAGATTACGCAGACCGGCGCGCTCGGCCACCCCGAGCTGGCAACGGCGGACAAGGGTGAGCAAATCCTCGCCACGGCGACGCGCGAGGTGGTGCGCTTCGTGCGCGAGTTCGCCACTTGGCAACCGGTGCAGCCCAACTGACGCTAGCAACCAGAGTCCAGATGTCAGATGCCCGACACCCAACACCGACCACTCGACACCACCGACACCACTGACGCCATCTGACACTATCAACACCACCCGACACCTCTATCCATGACTAAACGCATTCTCATCGCCGGCCTGTCGCACGAGACACACACTTTCGTGTCGGACAGAACGACGCTCGATCGGTTTCGCATATTGCGCGGCAACGCAATATGGCAGGCCGACGGCGACGCCTCGTGCCTGGCCGGCGGGTTGGCCGTGGCGAAGGCGCGCGGCTGGCACGTTCTGCCGGCGATTCACATGTCGGCGCAACCATCGGGCATGGTCGCCGATGAGGTAATCGAGGTGTGGTGGGAAGCCTTCGCCGAGGCAGCGATGCGGGAAGCCGAGGCCGGCATAGACGGCATCTGGCTGGATATGCACGGCGCAATGGTCAGCGCGTCCTATCCCGATGTGGAGGGTGAGCTATTGCGTCGGATTCGGGCGCTGCCCGCATTCGAGGATGTCCCTATCGGCGGCGTGCTCGATCTGCACGGCAACATCACGGCGCAGATGGCTGCGCTCAGCAATGCCCTGGTCGCCTATCGCCAGAACCCACACACCGACGGCAAAGCGACGGCCGAGTTCTCGGCGCACCTGCTGGATGATCTGATCACGACCGGTCGACGCGCAACGACCGTCTGGGAAAGGCCGCCGTTGATCTTACCGCCCACGGCCACCGGCACGGCGTTCGAGCCGATGGCGCTGCTCGAAGCGCGCGCGCGGAAGATCGAGGCGACGCACCCGGACATCCTCGCCGTCAACGTGTTCGGCGGATTCGCCTATGCTGACATGCCCGACGCCGGCGTGAGCTTCACCGCAGTGACGGTCGGCGATCCCGACGTTGCCCAGCGCGAACTGAGGACGCTGAGCAAAATCGCGATGGCGCACAAGCATCACGCCCTGCCTACCGGCTTGTCACTCGATGAGGCGCTCGATCGCGTGCAGCAACACACCGAAGGCCCGGTGCTCATCGTCGAGCCGGCCGACAATATCGGCGGCGGCGCGCCGGGCGACCTGACGATCGTGCTGAAAGGGCTGCTGGAGCGCGGCATCCGAAACGCCGGCGTCGCCATTGCCGATCCGGAAGCCGTGCGCGAGGTATGGCCGCTGCGGCCCGGGGAACGCAGGCGCATGCGGATCGGCGGCAAGAGCAGCGTGGTCGGCGCACAACCACTGGAACTGGACGTCGAGCTGATCTCCAAAAGCGACGGCAAGGTCACGCTCGAAGATCCACACAGCCACATGGCCGTGGGCGGCTTGCATCACGACATGGGACCGACGGCCGTCGTGCGCGCGACCTCGCCACAGGGCGGCAGCGCGACGATCCTGCTGAACAGCATCAAGACCGCGCCGATGGATCTGGCGCAGTGGCGCAGCCAGGGCATCAACCCGGAGGACTTCTTCGTCATCAACATCAAGGCTGCTGTGGCGCACCGTCAGGCGTACGACCCGATCGCGAAGGCCAGCTACTTCGTCAACACGCCCGGACCGTGTGCCAACGACGTGTGCGTGCTGCCGTTCCGACGGTTGAAGCGGCCAGTCTATCCGTTGGATGAGCTGTGAGCCGAGAGCCGTGAGAAGTAAGCGATCAGCCGACGGCTCATAGCTGATAGCTGACAGCTACTGTGGGGTGTAGCCCAGACGGCCAGAGATGTCGCGCGCGGCGCGCATGACAGCCTCGGCAACCTCGCCCTCGTCCGCGGGGCTGATGCGCGCCGCCGGCGCCGACAGGCTGATGGCCGCGACAACTTCCCCATCCTGGTCGAAGATCGGGGCACCGATGCACAGCGCGCCCGGCTCGTTCTCCTCGCGCTCGATCGCATAGCCACGCTTGCGCGTCGCGATCAGCTCGGCATGCAGCACCTCGAACGAAGTGATCGTGCGCGGCGCGCGCGGCTGCAACCGCCGCGGAATGTGTTTCGCCCATCTTTCCCTCGGCAGAAACGCGATCATCGCCCGGCCTAGCGACGTGCTGTAGGCCGGATCGTGCGCGCCGATGGTGGCCTGCAACCGGAGCGCCTGCCGGCTCACTGCCATCTCCAAATACACCACTTCGTCGCCGTGCAACACGCCTAGGTTGATCGTCTCGCCGAACCGGTCGCGCAACTGCTGCATGATCGGCCGAGCCACCTCGCGCACGCGCAAGCTGGGATCCACCGTGCGGCCCAGCGACCACGCATTCGGCCCGAGCCAGTAGCACTCGCACTCGGGATCGTAGAGCACGAAGCCGGCTGCCTTCAGCGTTTGCAGGTACTTGTAGACCGTCGGCTTGGGCAGGCCGACGAGGCGACAAATCTCGACCAGCGGCAGCTCGCGCCCGGCGTCGCCCAGGCACTTGAGCACACGCAGCGCCTTGAACACCGGTTTGATCACGTAGGCCGAAGGGGCATTGTGTGATCCGCGCTTCATGAGCCAAAGTTTAAGTGTTTCTTCATGCGATACAAGCGCTTCTTTTCACCCGTGCAGTCGTTGTGTTAGAGCGTGTTGCATGCATGTTGAACCACGAAGAATCACGTGTGTTATTCGAACGCGCGCAGCGCGCACTGGCTGGCGGGGTATCCAGTGAATTCCGCAAGAGCAACGCGCCCCACCCACTCGTCTACGTGCGCGCACACGGTGCCCGTCTCGTAGATGCAGATGAGAACGAGTATCTGGACTTCGCGCTTAGCCAGGGGCCGATGGTGCTTGGCCACAGTCACCCCGAAGTACTCGAAGCCGTAGAACGCGCTAGTCACGATGGGCAACTCTACGCCGCGCTGCACCTGGCCGAGATCGAGCTGGCCGAGAAGCTGCAGGAAATCATCCCCTGTGCCGAGCTGGTGCGCTTCAGCGTCAGCGGGTCGGAAGCGGCTCACGCCGCGCTGCGCGTCGCGCGCGCAGTGACCGGACGCCAAAAGTTTGTCCGCTTCGAGGGTCACTATCACGGTTGGTTCGACAACATCGCCTGGGGAATCAACGGCGCGTCGCTCGAAGCGCTCGGGCCGCGCGAGGCACCGATCGCCCAGCTATGGACACAAGGCTTGCCCACCAACATACGCGACGAGTTCATCCTGCTGCCGTGGAACGACCTGACACTCGCCGAGCGAACGGTCGCTCAACGCCACGACGAGATCGCCGCGATCATCACCGAGCCGATCATGTGCAACACCGGCTGCATCGAGCCACAGCCTGGCTATCTGGAAGGTTTGCGCGCGCTGTGCGATCGCTATGGCATCGCGCTGATCTTCGACGAAGTCATCACCGGCTTTCGCGTGCACGTGGGCGGCGCGCAAGCGTATTACGGCGTCACACCGGACCTGGCCGTCTTCGCCAAAGCAATGGCCAACGGCTATCCAATCAGTGCACTCGTCGGCAAGCGCGCGTGGATGCAACCGATTGCTGAGGGCAGCGTGATCCACGCCGGCACGACCAACGCCGGCAACCCCAGCGTCGCCGCAGCTAAGGCGACCATAGAGGTGATGCAGCGCGAGCGCGTGCACGAGAAGCTACATCGGCTGGGCAAGCGATTGCAGGCCGGCCTGTGTGAGGCCGCCCGCGAGACTGGCCACGACGTGCTGGTGCAAGGTCCCGGACCGGTGCTAAACTTGGCATTCACATCACTACTCTGTGCCCGCGACATGCGCGACACCTTCGCATTCAACAAGGCTAAGCTCGCACGGTTCGTGTATGGATTGCAAGAGGAAGGCGTGCGCATCCTCAGCCGGGGCACGTGGTATCTCTGCGCCGCGCACACCGAAGCCGACATTGATTTCGCCGTGCGCGCCGCGCGGAAGGTGCTGGCGGGGATACAGTGATGCGTGGAGGCCATGATGCTCATCGCCGACGCTCATCTCGATCTCGCCTGGAACGCGCTGACGTTCGAGCGCGATCTGCAGTTGCCCGTGCACGTCATCCGCCAGATTGAAGCGCCGATGACCGGCAAAAGCCGCGCCATGAACACCGTAGCGCTGCCGGACATGCGTCGCGGGCGCGTCTTCCTCAGCGTCGCCACACTGCTGGCGCGTGCCTCCGGCCGGCCCTCGCCCGGCATCGAGTACAGCTCGGTGGCCCAGGCACATGCTGTAGTCAAGGGCCAAATGGCATATTACCGTGCGCTCGAACGACAGGGCGTCGTGCGCGTGATCGAGACTGCCGCACAACTCGACGAGCACGTGGCCGAGTGGCTGACGTGGGAAAGCACCCCTCCCCCTGCGGGAGAGGGGACGGGGGTGAGGGAAATGCCGCCCCTCGGTTTCGTCATCTCGATGGAAGGCGCCGACCCTATCACGACACCCGACGAACTGGCGCACTGGCGCGAGCTGGGGCTGCGCCTGCTCGGCCCAGCCCACTACGGGCCGAACCGCTACGCCGGCGGCACCGGCACAGCGCTGGGCATCACCGAGGGCATCGGACCGGCGTTGTTGCGCGAGATGCGCCGACTGGGCATCGCGCTCGACTGCACCCATCTGAGCGACGAGGCCTTCTGGGAAGCAGTACGCCTGTATGACGGGCCACTGCTGGCCAGCCATCAGAACTGTCGCGCCATCGCCTCGCTCCAGCGGCAATTTACCGATGAACAGATCAAGCTGGTCATCGAGCGGGGCGGCGTGTTGGGCGCATCGTTCGACATCGTCATGGTGCGCGATGGTTGGCAGTGGGCCGCCATGAACAACCTGACCGCACCAAACCCGGTCATGATGCGCGAGGTAGTGAATCATATTGACCACGTGTGCGAATTGGCCGGGAACGCCGATCATGTCGGCATTGGCTCCGACCTCGACGGCGGCTTCGGCCGCGAACAGTCACCGCGCGACCTCGACACCATCGCCGACTTGCAAAAGCTGGCCGGGCTGCTCGCTGAGCGCGGCTACAGCCACGACGACATCGAGAAAATCATGTTCAGGAACTGGGTGCGCTTCCTGCGCATGGTGCTAGCTCAATGAGAACAGATGGCCGGTCGAACGCAACGATGATCCAAAACATAGCGCATCGGATGCGAACGTCAGCGCCGGCAACAGCATCCATTTCACGTCACATCGTCCCATCGGCGAACTGCCGCAGGGGAACGAGCCAATTCGATCCATGCGCTTCTTCACCACCCGAGTTCATCGGTGCGACATGCAACCGAACACGTAATGCGCAATAATCCCCGGTGTCTATGATCCACAGACCTGAAGGCAACTTCTCCTATCTCGCAGGCGGCGGCGCCTTCTGCCGCGGCGTGCGAGCCGACGCCGGCTTCGTGTTGGTTCACGCCACCTTCCGCCGCGTGATACCGGTCGCCCAGGCGTTTGAGGCTATACGACGCCACCTAGAAAGTGTCGGCCGGCCGATGGCCGCGCTGTGCGGCGCCGAGGTGCGCGTGCCGCAGCCGCTCACGTTCGAGAGCTTCAGCGCGTTCAACCAGGACTACATCGCCCTGCTCGATCAATATGGCCTACGACAAGATGGGCGCGCGACGATGACCCGCACCAACGTCGCACCGCTCCCGGCAACCATCGCCCCAAGCGAACCCGGGCTGTTCGCGTTTACCTACACCGCGCCGCGCACACGCGCCGACGATCGCAAAGCGTTCATCGTCTCCGGCGCAGGCGAATTGAAAGACGGCCCACCCACCCGCGAGTCCATCGTGCGCGTCGGCGAGACCACACCCGATGCCATGCGCGAGAAAGCCAAATTCGTCATGGCGTCCATCGAGGGAACGTTGAAGGCGCTAGGGGCAACCTGGGACGATGCGACGCAGGTCAACCTCTACACCGCGCACATAGAAGGCGGCTATCTCGACGAGACAGTGTTCGCGCACATCGGCCCGGCAGGGCACTACGGCTTGCACTGGATGTATAGCAAGCCGCCCATCCAGGAGGTCGAGTTCGAGTTGGACGTGCGCGGGACAAGCGAGGAGCTGTTCCTATAATCCAGCCGTGGAGAGACGCGCATCAGCCGTCGAACATCTCCCTAGACTGCGTTAAACTCGGCCTGTGTTCAGCCGACAGACGCTCGATACATTCCGCGTACGAATGCGCTCCGGCGGGCAGCCGGTCCGGAGCGCATTCGGTGGGGCAGCCGGCGCCGCCGTGTACCCATTAGGCCCACACCCCGACGCCCGGGCTGCCAGTTCAACGCAGCGCGGGTTGTTGATGGCCCTCGCCGATGCCGGCGGCGCGTCGCTAGCCGGCCAGAGCTTGATAGAACAAATCCGCCAGGCCTATGAAGAAGTTCCACCCGACGTAGATCGGCTCATCGCCCTGCGCGCCACGCTCGACAAAGCGAACCGGGTGCTCAAGCGCCAGTCGAAAGACGCCGACGCGCCGACGCATATACCGATGGTGATCGCCGCCGTGGTCGGCAATCAATGGTATGGTATCGGCGTCGGCACGATTCGCTGCTACTGCATCCAGGCCAGCGGTCGCATTGACGCTATTCGCATGGAACCCGCCGCCCAACGCAAGCTGGAGCCGGCGGACAGCCTACTGATTTGCACGTCTTCGGTGAGCGAAAAGCTAGACGAATATGACATCGCGCTCACCGTGTATTCACGCAATCCGCAGGGCGCCGTCCAACGCTTGCTGGCGATGGCGAAGGAGAAAGGCGCGCAAGGCGCCCTGGGGGCGATCGTCTTCGGCCCACGGCGCTCGTTGGTGAGCAGCATCCTCGGCAGATCATCCAACAAATGAACGCTCCCTTCCCGCTATACGACGTTGTTGCCACCTGCGCCGATGCAGCGCTCCTCGGAATCGGCGGCCTGGCCGGCCTGTTCGGCTTGTTCTCACGCCGCCGCGCGCCCAGGACACCTTCGGCTTATCTGGTGATCGGCGGCAAGCGCTTCCCGCTGACCGAGCCGATCCGCCTCGGTCGCACGTCGTGGTACCGCATCACCGGCAAGTCAGTGGCCGACCTGGCCGAGGAACATGCCGAGATCTTCCGCGCGCCGGATGGTATGTGGGAAGCACGTCTGCTCGCAGGCGAGCACATGTTCGTGGATGGCCGGCGCTCACGCCACAATCGCCTGCGCTCCGGCGCGACCATCTCGCTGGGCAAATCGCAACAAGTCGTCTTTCAATTCATGTTGCAAAATTGACGGGTGGTGCATCCCTGATGACCCTTTCGACGTCCACGCTCTCCACGGCCTCCGATCCGCTGCCGATCGGTGAATACGTGACCGACGCGACGCGCCACACGTCCTACATCATCGCCGCCTTCGACGAAGGCTCACACACGAACAGCCGATCGCGCACCTACGAGGCCATCGTCTCCGATGGCTCGGCGCGCTTGTTATTGCACGAGGGGCTGGCACCGCTCGACCTCGCCGGCGCCATCACGCTGAGCGAACAACTCCAACAAAAGCCAATACCCCATGTAGCGCGCCTGCTGCCCATGTTCGAGATGGGCTGGTTCGATCGCGTCGTGCGCTACTATGTGCCGGAGGTCGTCGCGCCGGATCTGATGAGCGTCGCCTGGCTCAATCAACAATCGAAGCGACAGTGGGAGGCATGGTTCGAACAATTGGTCGAGGGGCTGAACGCGCTGCACCAGTGCGGCGTAGCGCTCGGCCTGGCCGATGACGATACAGTGTTACGGCACATCGGCGTGAATGCTAACGGCGCGCACTGGCGGAACCTGGGCACGCTCGTCCTATTGGAGGACGAACCGGAAGCGGCCTACGCCGATGTGCGCGCGCTATGCTCGGCGCTCGCGCACACCCGGTTGGTCGAAGCACAGTCGCACGTGCGCTATGCGATGCGTCGGGCAGCCGATCCGCGCGAACGGATCAGCGCGGCGATGCTGCTGGGCAGGCTACAGCGCGCCCAAGCCGACGCCGCTCCTCGTGGCGACAACCTAGAAGCCGAGCTCGGCCACGCGACGAGCGCCGGCATGGTGCGCGCCGAAAACGAGGATAACGTGTGCGCCATCGAGATCACGCCTGGCCCGTCGGACGACGACAAGCCCCAGCGCAGGCCCATCCTCTTGGCCGTCGCCGATGGCATGGGCGGCGTGGAAGCCGGCGAAGTCGCCAGCGAGATCGCCATCCGCACCCTGGTGGAAGCGGCGCAGCAATTCTTCGCCTCTGGCAAAACACACTCGTCCGCCGAGATCAACGCCTGGGTGCTGCACACCGTTAAGGACATCAATGACCGGATCGTCGCCGAAGGCAGTCGCCGCGGGAATCAGATGGGCTCCACGCTCGCCTTCGCCCTGGTGGTGGACGATAAGGCTTACTTAGGCAACGTCGGCGACAGCCGCATCTATCTGTGGCGCTCGCAGGAGGACGGTCCACTCGTCCGCCTCTCGAAGGACCATTCACTCGTCCAGTCGCTGGTAGACGCCGGCATACTGCGCGACGAAGACCGCTACACCCACCCGGAACGCAGCCTGATCTACCGGTCGTTGGGCGACCCCAAGACCGGCGTATCCGATGCACACGAGCCGGTGCCCCTGCAGCCGGGCGATTGGCTGATCGTATGCTCCGATGGCCTGTGGGAGATGGTGCGCGACGAGGCGATGCGAGATGTATTAACCTTTTCTTCGAACGCACAAATCGCCTGTGATCGCCTCGTCGATCTGGCCAATGCCAATGGGGGCGAGGATAATATCGCCGTGGCGATCGGCAGGTTCTTGTGAGAAACGCACCTGGTTAAAATCAGGGGCGTCAGGCGCGCGGACCGCCACGTTCGTGTCAGGCTTTCGCGCACCACCCTGGTAGTGTTCTGAGGTCTCGGCACTCACGCGATAAAGAGGCGCTGATCTAGCTGAGATGCAGATGTTCAAAGGCAACGTAGAGATGATCAAACCGACCTGGCAACATGCTTCCGTCATCGCCGCGCTGGCTTCGCTCATCGTTGGCACCGCGCTCCTGCCTTATCCGGCTGCTGCGCAAACCGGCGGGCCCACGCTCGAGGTCAAGCAGGTGGACAGCACACGCGCCCCGGACTACACGATCACAGCCTCGGTCGTTTGGCCGGACGGCAGCGCTGCGAGCGGGTTGACGGCGCAGAACTTCACGCTCACCAACCTGGCCGATAACAGCCCGATTCCCATCGCCAACGTCGAATCGGACAACGCAGGCATCGGCGCAATCATCGTGGCCGACCTGGCCGGCCTCAACAACACGCGCGACTACAACGTGGTCAACACCGAGAACGTCCGCCGCGTCGCACAGCAATTCATGCAAGCGATCTCGGCAAACAGTGGCGGCAAAGACTACGTCGGCCTGGTGATCACCACCGGCACGGGCGACAACAAGATCGCCGCGCTCGTCTCCCCGACCAACGACCTGGGCGCAGTCACTTCGCGGCTGGAAACGATTCCGCAGTTGCCGGTAGAGCGCACGTCGGCGCTGTTCGACGGACTCAACCAAGCGCTCAACCTGTTGACGCGCAACCCCGACGCTGCTACGCGCGAAGCGCTCGACCAGCGTCGCAAGATTATTCTGCTGTTCTCCGACGGCGCCGACAACAAGTTCAGCGACGAAGGCATCCGCGGCGATATCCTGCGGCGGGCCATCGAAGCCGGCGTCTCGATCTTCGCCGTGCAGGTCAACCAGCGCGGCCCACGCGAATTCACGAACATGAGCGCGCTGGCAGCACAGACCAACGGCGGCTACGTGCTATTGGATTCGAGCGTGCCGCTGGCGCAGGCCGAGGAGCAACTGCGCGCCCTGTACAGCCGCATAGACTCGCAGCGGTCGCAGTACATTTTGCGCTTCACCAGCATCAGGCCGGCCGGCGAGCACTCGGCGCGGCTGACGGTGAACACCCCACTCGGCAGCGACACAGCCGAGGTGCGCTTTGCGTCCGCGCTCAGACCGCCCACCGTGAGGCTGCTCACCCCACTGGAAGGCGAAACCTTCTTCCAGGAGACCGCTGAACCCGCGCCGCCGATCACGATCACTGCGCAGGTAGATTTCCCCGACGGCCGAGCGCGCGACGTAAGCATCGAGTTCTTCGCCAACGGCACATCCATCGGACGGTTAGACGCCCCACCCTACGAATTGGTCTGGCAACCCCCCAAGGAAGACCGCAGCGTCGTGACCAAGACGCTTCCCTATGCCTTCCAAGCCATCGCCACAGATTCGTACCTCGGGACGACGAGCAACAGCCCATCGGTGCGCACCGTACTCCAAGTGGCCTCCGTGCCAGCCATACCGTTCGTGCCCACCGAAGCGCCGTCGTTCGACCAGTGGCTGCGCCAGAACACCGCCCTCGCTGCCAGCTTGTGCGGCCTAGCGCTCATCACGCTCGGCCTGATCGCGGCCCTCATCATCATGAACCGCCGCTACAGCGATCAATTCGCCGTGCTCCGCGCGAACATGTCGAAGGGCGTGCAGAGCGGCATCCGCATGGTCACGCAGCGACTGGGCTTGAACCGCCAGCCAATCGCCGAACTCAAGGTGGTATCCGGCCCGATGGCCGGCACCTCGTTACCGGTGGGGGCAGATACCGTATGGGTCGGCCGCGATCCCTCCCAGTGCGAGGTCGTGCTGATGAGCGATCCGTACGTCTCAAGCCGCCACTTCCAAATCACGCGCGACCCCGTCACGCAGCAGTTCTACATCCTCGACGAAGGCACGGCCAACGGCACCCGCGTCAATCGCATGCCGCTGCCCATCAAGACACGCACGCCGCTGCCGGAGGACGCCGAAATCGAGGTGGGCATGACGAAACTGATCTTTCAACAAGGCCGGAGGACGCAACGCTTGAACCCGTGAGCGCCTTGCCGGCCAATTTTCGCCGCCGTGCAGCCAGCGCTGCGACATCGTTTTGACACGCAGCCAGAGGATCGCTCAAAGACCAGCGCGCTGCATCTACGGCAAAGGGGTTATCAAGTTCGGGAGAAAGCAAGATGATTTGCCCGAATTGTGGTGCAGAGCAGCCCGAAGGGGCGAACTTTTGCAACCGGTGCGGGACGCGCCTATCCCAGCCGGTGCTGACATCTATCAGTTTAACGTGCGCTCGGTGCGGCCACGTCAACCCCGCCGGCAGCAAGTTCTGCGGGGAGTGCGGCGCGCCGCTCGAAGCAGCCCCGATGTCGCCTCAGCCGACGGCGCCCGCGCATCTCGTCGGCAAGCCGCCGGCCGAGCCGATCGTGAGCACCGCGCTGCGGCTGATCAGCAGCAACGGCACAATCATCCACTTCCCGCCGAACCCGGCGAACGCCTGGTTGATCGGCCGCGAGGACCCTGTCAACGCCATTCATCCCGACATTGATTTGACGCCGTACGATCCGGATCGCACGGTATCACGACGACATGCGCGCATTATGCTGACGGCCGGCAATCAGCCCATCATCGTCAGCATCACGGCGACGAACTGGACGAAGATCAACGGCACACGCATCGAAACCGGCCAGCCCGTCCTGTTGTGTCCGGGGGATCGGATCGAATTCGGCCGTTGTGTCGTCACCTTCGATATGCAAAGCTAACTCGCGCCCGACGCAGGCACACAGACAGTCGTCGCACACCGGCCACACTCATCCGCCATGCTGATTACCGGCCAACTCATTAACGGACGCTACCGCATCATCGAGCAGATCGCTGAGGGCGGACAGTCCATCGTCTACCTTGCCGCCGACGAGCGAGCGTTCGGCCATCGCGTGGTGGTGAAAGAGTTCAAAATCGGGATGGGCACGCCGGCATCCCGCGAGGCAGCGATGCGCCAATTCGAGGCATCCGCGCGCATGCTGGCCCAGCTTCACCACCCCGGCATCATCCAGGTGATCGAGTATGTGCTGAACGGAGACACACCGCTGTTGATCACCGAATACGCCGAAGGCGAGACGCTGCAACACCGCATGCAACTGGAAGCGTTCGGCCTGCCGGAAGAGCAAGTCCTGGACATCGCCGAGCAGTTGTGCGATGTGCTGAGCTACCTACACAGCCAAACGCCGCCGGTCATCTATCGCGACTTGACGCCAGGCAACATCATCATCTCATCAAGCGGCCGGATCAAGCTCATTGACTTCGGCATCGCCCGCACGGTCAAGGTGGGCAAAACATCGGACACCGAACCGCTCGGGACGACAGGCTACGCCGCGCCCGAGCAGTACGGCAACCTGCAAACCGGCCCCTACAGCGACATCTACTCGCTCGGCGCCACGCTGCTCTACGCAGTGACCGGCTACGATCCCAGCCTGACGCCGTTCATGCTGCCGCGCGCCGACCTCGTCCATCCTGATCTGAAGGAAGTAAGCTCGGCGCTGGCAGACGCAATCGAAAAAGCGACGCGCCTAGATATTACCGAGCGTTACCAGTCGGTCGAAGAATTTCGACGCGACATCCGGCGCGCCCGCCGCCGCTCACCCAACATCACCATCGTTCGGTCGCCCATTCGCGGCGCACACGTCGGCGCAATCGCCGGGCTCGCCGTCGTGGTCTTCGTGCTATGCGGCGGCATCGGCCTGATGCTGGCGAGCGCGCTCGGCACATTGCCCGGCGGCCCAACGGAGGACAATGCGACCGCTATCGTGCTGCCTGGCAGCGCACCGGCCCCGGCAGCGCTCAGCTTAACCGAAACCGCCACGGCGACCGTCGCGCCAACTCGCACGCTGCCGCCAACGCCTACACCGTCGCCCACGCCAACGTCATCATCTTCACCTACCGCAACGCCAGCCGAAGCGCCGACGCCCACCTGGACGCCTTCACCGGCGCCGGAGCTGACCGCGACAGCCACGACGACGACTACAACCGGAGCGAGCACAGTCACGCCAACTCGCCGACCCATCTTTGTAGATACGCCGACGCCCAAGCCCGCGCCGACAGCTACCACTTGATGACCGGAGCCCTCGCAACCCCAGAAACCCGCGCCACCGGCCCAGTTCGCGGCGATATCCGGTCCCATCGCCCGAGCGCACAGGCTGCTCTCCGGCAGCGAGCGCAAACTCGCCTCAGCCACGCAGCACCGAGCTGATTCGTTGTGCGACAATTGCCCAACGGAGATGCTAAACCCGGGAACGATTCTCAACGATCGTTACGAGATCCTCCGCTGGATGGCCGACGGCGGGCAATCAACGATCTACCTAGCAGCCGACAAGCGCACGTTCAACCGGCAAGTCGTGGTCAAGGTATTCAAGCTCGGCATCGGCATGTCCTCCGACGCCGAAGCTGCCCGGCGCCAATTCGAGACGACAGCCCGCATGCTGTCGCAGCTCAGCCATCCCGGCATCGTTCAAGTCATAGACTATTTCGTCACCGAGGACGACAAGCCTATCCTCGTCACCGAGTACATCCAGGGCGAAACGCTGGCCGAGCGCATGGTGGGCCAGTGGTATGGCTTGCCGGAAGAGCAGGTGCTGGATTTGGCCGACCAACTGTGCGACGTGCTCACCTACCTGCACACGCAATCGCCGCCGGTGATCTACCGCGACCTCACGCCCAGCAACATCATCTTCACCACCGGCGACCGAATCAAGCTGATTGACTTCGGCATCGCCCGCACGTTCAAACAAGGCAAAACGTCGGACACCGAACCGTTCGGCACAGCGGGTTACGCGCCGCCGGAGCAACACGGCAAAGGGCAAACCGGCCCCTACAGCGACATTTATTCGCTGGGCGCCACCTTGCTGCATGCGCTGACCGGCTACGACCCGAGCTTGACACCGTTTGTGCTACCGCGCGCCGACCGCGTGCATGGCGACTTAAAAGCGGTCAGCCCAGCCGTCGCCGATGCTATCGCTAAAGCGACTCAGGTCGAGATCAGCAAACGCTTTCAAACCGTTGAGGAATTTCGCAAAGCGCTACATCGCAAAGGGCTGGCCTCGCTCAGCCAACGCGCGCGGATTGGTCTGAGCTTCACCGCGATCGCGCTCAGCCTGCTGCTGTGCGCCGGGATTGGGCTGATGCTCAGCAGCGCATTCGGCATCACGCTGCCCGGCGCATCGGTGCTGGCCGGCAGCGCGAGTGCCAATGAGCTCACGGCTGCTGCATCCCCCGCGCCGACGCACACGCCGAGACCCACCGACACACCTACGCCGACGGCCTCACCCACGCCGACCCTCACCCCGACGCCGCGGCCCACGAATACGCCCAGGGCTACCCCTACGCCCATCGAGGCGCCGGTCGTCATCCCGCCCACCGCCGGCGAGGTAACCGTGACACCAACGCCGCCGCCCACGCTCACGCCATCGCCAACGCGAACGCCGACGCCCACACCTTCACCCACAGCGACGCCCACGCCAACGGCGACGCCGACACAAACGCCCCGGCCGACACCCACACGCACGCCGACCGCGACGCCGACGCCCAGCCCGACACCCACGCCATCGCCGACGGTCGTCATCGTGCTCGCGCCGAGCAAAGGCGCAGGCAACCTGCCGCAGCCGCGCATTGACGGCGTTGCCATCCCAGGCACCATCCGGCCCGGACAACCGTTCGATGTGATCGTCTGGGGCAGCAACGCCGGCGGCACGGCAGCCGATGCCGGCTCGATCACGATCTCCTTCCAGGAAGCCGAGGCCATCGAACTGCTCAACGTGGACAACAACATCGTCAACGTCGAGCCGGACAACTGCATCTTCAGCACCGACTCCTACGCCCGCGTGATCACTCCTAAGAACCGCTGCAACCAGATGGTGTCCTACCTCACCTGCGGGCCATCGCAGACGCCCATCACCTACCCCGTCGCAGAGTCGTACTTCCTGAACTGGGAACCGGGCCAGCAACACTACATCCACGCGCGCGTCATTCCTAGGCTTGACACAAAAACCGTGGTCGTGGACATTCGTGTCGCCATGACCAGCGTGCAGGCCAACGATCGCTCTTGCAACGCGCTCATCGCGCCGAACGAGGCCGAGACCCCCCACCGCGATCAGCAATTCTTTCCGGTGCGCCGCCACTACATCATCGTCGCAGGCAATTCGCCGTAGCGGTTTAAAATCGAGGCTGTGGGAGTGATTCGTTTCATCAACAACGTGATCTGCATGCTGGGCTGCATCACCGTCGCGCTGGCGATGGCGGTCTTGGTATGGCTCCCTACGCGCACGTTTGCTCGGTTGCAGATCAACCTCAGGGCGGATAGCACGCCGATCTTCCTGAATGTGACGGGGTACGAGGCGCTGATGATGGCGAACGGCCTGGCGATGATTCCCAAGAAGACCGCGGCCCTCATCGGCGAGCTTCAGAAGCAGGAAGGCGGCGAGCAGCTCATCGGCCAATATGACGTTGGAGAGCGGCAGCAAGGTTACCTTCGCGACCTCGCCGCCCAAACCGAGTCGCTCCCCGGCCTGGTCATGCTGTTCCAGGCGGCGTTCTTCACGCTGCCGGCGCTGGCGCTCTTCATGGCCATCATCGTGGCGCTCAGCCAGGGATACTTCGGTGAGCAGTTGGTCAAGGGCGTCACGCTCATCGCGCTCACATTGCTGGCTTCCGCAACGACCGCCGGTTCGATGCTCTATCTGAGCGAGCGACTGGACGCGGTGATCCGCGCTTCGCTCGCGCAGAACGCCGCCGGCTTCCCCGGGCTCGGCGTCTCGGTGAATGACAAACTACCCGAGCTGCGCGTCGGGGTGATCAACTTGATTGACACGCGCACGCCGGTGATCGCCAGCGGCGTGGGGTTGATCGGCGCAATCGTCGCTATGCTCGGCGCGACGCTCGCCGCGCGGAAGCCCGGCTTGAACCCGCGCCAAATCGCCCAGGCTGCCATGCTCCAGGCGCAAGTCAGCGCAAACGGCGCGCCGATGACGCCCAACCCTTACCTGGCGCCAACGGCGAGTGGGCCGATCCAACCGACGCAACGTTTGAATCCCGAGCCGCCTCCCGCTCCCCCGCCGGCAGCACCTTCGCCCGCGCCGGTGATGCCTGCGCAGGTGAAGCCACCGTCCGTCGTATCGGCATCACCGCCTATTCCGCCGCGATCACCATCTCTGCAGGCTTCCCCCCCTCCTGCACCGACGCCGCCGTCGTCGCCCTCGCCGACCTTGCAACGCGTCTGTCCAACATGCGGCGCGCCGATCCTGGGCACGGAGAAGTTCTGCCGCAGTTGCGGCTCGCGTCTGACACCGACAACATAGACACAAAGAGGCGGGTTTCAGTCCCGCCTCTGGTGGTTCATGCCATTACGGGCTGCGCCGCCGCCGGTTCGCCTTCAGGCGGCGCGCTCTCTGCCGGCTGAGGCACATGCGCCGGTTCAGTAACGGACGGCGAAGCGTCATCGCGCACCGGGCGCGCCGGGCGGAACTTGTAGCCATACACGAGCATGCCGCGCTCGCCATCCTCGCGCAGCACACGCGTCACCATTTCTACCGGCATGCCGATGTAAATCTCGGCTTCGTCCACGTCGGTGAGTTGCGCGGTCACGAGCGGCCCCTCGGCCAGCCGCACTAACGCCACGGTATATGGCGCGAACTTCTCAAAGCCCTGCGGCGGCACATGGACGGTGCTGTACGAATACACCTCGCCCCGCCCGCTAAAAGTGAACGGCGCCCGTGCCTCCTTCGCGCACACCGGGCACACATCGCGCGGCGGAAAGAGGCGCTTGCCGCAGTTCGGGCATACCTCGCCGATCAGGCGATAGCGTTGTCCCGTTGTCCTCCAGAATCGTGCTACTTCCATACCTTCATCCCTCTCTCTGAGATCACAGTCTTTCCAGTATCGTGGTCACCACCGTTGCGCCGCTGCCGCCGATGTTCTGGGCCATACCCAGCCGCGCGTTCTTCACCTGGTTGGCGCCGGCCTCCTCGCGGAGTTGCTCAACCACCTCGACGATCTGATAGATGCCGGTCGCGCCGACCGGATGGCCGCGCGCCTTCAGCCCGCCCATGGTGGTGATCGGGATGCGACCGTTCAGGCCGATCTCGCCCTCCATCGCCAATCGGACCCCCTGGCCGCGCGGCGCAAAGCCGGCTGCCTCCAGCGACAACGCGCTCATGATGGTGAACGCATCATGCACCTCGAACAGATCTATGTCCGATGGACCAACGTTCGCCACGGCATAGGCTTTCTGCGCGCTGATCGCCCCACCCTCCAGGTAGAGCGGATCGCGCCGATCGTGGACGGCCAGGGTATCGGTTGCGATGGCCATTGCCCGCACGCGAACCGGCTTGCTGGTGAACTCTTTGGCGATTGCCATAGGCGCCAGGATCACGCACGCCGCGCCATCGGCAATCGGCGACGAGTCGAGCAAATTGATCGGGTCAGCGATCGGCTTGGCCGCCGCAAACTGCTCGCGCGTGATCGGCGTGTGGAACATGGCATATGGATTGTTCATCGCGTTGGCATGCGCGGTGATGGCAAAGTTGGCGAAATCCTCCTTCTTGTAGCCATACTCGTGCATATAGCGCTGCATCAACAATGCATTGATGCTGACAAAGCTCAACCCTTGCAGCGCCTCGTACTCGGCATCTGCTGCGGTCGCCAGGGCGCTTGTCACGGCGTCGCTTTGTTGGTCGGTCATCTTCTCCACACCGACGCAGGCGACGATGTCGTGCAACCCACTCGCGACCGCCATATAGCCCACGCGCAGCGCGGCTGCGCCGCTGCTGCAGGCCGCCTCGACCTTAATGGCCTCGATGCCGCGCAGGCCGGCAAAGTCGGCGATCAACGCGCCCAGGTGCTCTTGGCCGGTCAACTCACCCGACAGCATGTTGCCGACGTAGAGCGCATCAATTCGCTCGACCCCGCTATGGTTCATCGCTGCTTGGAGCGCCTGAAAGCCCAACTCGCGCAGGCTTTTATCCCAGTGCTCGCCCACTGGCGTCTGTCCAATCCCGATAATTGAAACGTCTCGCATAACGACTTCCGGCGTCCTACTCCCCTTCCCACCCCCAACTTGCTCAGGAGTCGGGCATGAGAAGCGAAAGCCGTCACATCAATTCAACTTGTAGTTCCCCTTCATCCGCGCATACTGCGCGTAATCGATCGGCGTCCGCCGTTGTACGTATTCGTGCGTCGTCCACACGTGCTTTGCCGGCACAGTCTTCTTGACGCGCAGACAGAACGCATCGCTGCCCGCGCCGCTGCCGAATGAGGCCAGCAGGATGCGATCCCCCGGCTGCGCGATATCCAGGATGGCCGTCAACCCGATGACCGAAGAACCGGCATACGTGTTGCCGATCTCGTTGACCAGCAAGCCCGGGCGCAGTTGCTCAAGCGTAAAGCCCAACTCCTCGCCCACTTTGAGCGGGAACTTGACGTTGGGCTGATGAAAGACGGCATACGCGAAATCGCGCGCTGAGAGGTGCATGGCCTGCAGCAGCGCCGTGACGGACGACGTGATGTGATGAAAGTAGGCCGGCTCGCCCGTGAAACGCCCGGCGTGCTCAGGGAACTTCTCGTATTGCCGCCGCCAGAAGTCAGGCGTATCGGTAACATACGACACCGAGCCTTCGATCTCGACCAGCGCGTTCTCGGCCGGGCCAATGACTAAGGCCGCCCCGCCTGCGCCAGCGGTATATTCCAGCGCATCGCCCGGTCGCCCTTGTGCAGCGTCCATCCCAATCGCCAGCGCATAGGCCGTCATGCCGCTGCCAACAAAGCCAATCGCCGCCTGGATGGCCTCCGTGCCTGCTTTGCAGGCAAATTGCCAGTCGGCAGCCTGGGTGTAAGGTGTAGCACCGATTGCCTCGGCGACTATCGTGCTGGTAGGCTTCACGGCATAAGGATGCGATTCGCTGCCTACCCATACCGCGCCCAGACTCGCTGAGCTGAAGCCGGGGTCGGCATAGCCGGCGCGCGCGATGGCATTGCGCGCCGCCTCGATGCTCATCGTGACCACATCCTCGTCCAGTCCAGGAACCGCCTTTTCGTTCACCGGCGGCGTGACATTCCCTCCAGTCCATAACTCCGATATCGCTTGTCCTGACAAGCGATACCTCGGCACATATGCACCATAACCCGTTATTCCAACCGGTTTCACCGGTTTCATCAGCGCCATACCTTGATTTCCCAAATTTATCCCAAATTCTCTTGGGTTATCTTACCCACTTGGACTCTTGAAGATCAACTCTTATTGCTGATCGGCATTCTAAGGGCGCTATCCTGTCAAAATCAGGCAAGCTTGGCGGGGCTGCCGGAGCGATAGATTTTGATAGTGAAATTTAGCACAAGCTGAATGAGGAATCATCCGGCTGGGGGTTGGCAAACGGGGCAGAAGTATGTGCTGCGCTGGGTCACGGTAAGGCGCCGGATGGGGCTACCGCACGTTAGACAGCGTTGACCGGTTCGGCCATAGACTTTGAAGTTCTCTTGGAATTTCCCTCCGGGATATACCCAGTCGAAGCTGGCGCCATTGGCCGCGATGCCTTCTAACAAAACTTGCCGGATCGCAGCGTAGAGCCGAACTGCCTCGTCCTCTGAGAGAGAATCGGCGGCGCGCAAGGGGTGCAGGCGGGAAAGGTGCAACGCTTCGTCGGCATAGATGTTGCCAACGCCGGCGATAAACGTCTGGTCGAGCAGGAGCGGCTTCAATGCGCCATGTCGGGTGCGCAGGCGGGAGACGAACTCCTCAAGCGTTATGGCTAGCGCATCTGGGCCGAGCTTGCTGATGACTTCAGCCGGGTCGTCCACCAGCCAGACGCGACCGAACTTGCGCGCATCTTCAAGGCGCAGCGCTAGGCCATCGTCCAGCAGCCACACCAAGCGCGCGTGCGGGGTGAATGCCGCCGAACGTGAGACGACTTCCAGTCGCCCGCTCATCCTGAGATGGACGAGCAAGCTAAGCGCATCTGCGTCATCCCTTGAGCCGCGCAGGCCGATCAGGAGATACTTGCCGTAGCGTCCGATGGATTGCACGCGCGCACCGGCGATCCGACGCACAAACGCGCGTGGCGTTGGGCTGGCCACCTCGCGCGGCCATAGCACTTTGACGGATTGAATGGTGCGACCCACAAGCGGCGACGCGCCGTTGGGGGCGCCCTCGCGCAGCGCGCGCGCTACGGTCTCGACTTCCGGCAGCTCAGGCATGAAGCTAGCAACAGCGCGTCAGCCTTCGCACTCGTCCAGCGCAAGCCGCATGTGAACAAGCGTGCGCGTAGGGCGAAAGCCGGCAGCCTGCAGCGCTGCATGGGGCGTCTCGTCAATGCGCGCATGCGCAGCGTAGATTGGCTTACTCGCGTAATCACCCAAGCGGTGCAGGCCGCTCGCGATCAACTGAAGGACATCCTCGACCGTTGCGCCGGCGCCGGGCAGCACTTCGAGGTGATGATAGCTCCCTTCGAAAGTCGCACGCGTCCGCACGGCGCCAAGCAATGCCCCACGCCGATCTGCGTCCATCACCCGCCATTGCTGCGCATTCCCGTTTAGCGAATTGAGCAACGACCAGCGCAGGCCGAGGCGATACAGGTTCGCATCGAACGGCTCGGCAAAGGTGAACGGCTCGGGGATATGTCGCTGCGCCAGCGCCCACACCGCAGCGCGATCCGACCATCTGGCCTTGCGCGCACGCCGTGATGGCGCGTCACCCAGCAGATTCAATTTTGCCGGGCGCAGATAGTGCGTCACCTCGCCCAAGCGCCGAAAGCCGAGTTTCTCATAGAGGTGCAACGCCGGCGAGTTGTTAACGTCGGCCTGCAACGCGATATAGCGCGCGCCGCGCGAGGCCGCGTAGCGGATGCACGCCTCGACGACAGCTCGGCCGATGCCTCGGTTGCGGTAGGCCGGCTGGGTCGCCACGTTGCCGATAATCCAGGTATCCCGACGTGTATAGTTGCGTTGCACCGAGGCATTCGCAATCAGTTGCCCGTCTTCGATCCATACGAAGCCCGTCGCACCACCGAGCGCCAGCGCATCCAGCAGGCTGTAGTTGCGCAAGGCGTGGATCAGACGGACGCCATCGTCACCCATCGCCTCATCGCGAAAGGAAGCCTCGAGCAGGTTGGCGACGGCGCGGCCATCGCGCCAGGGATCAATCTGCCGGATATGCGGATCGGCCGGGCTGAATACAGTGCGAACGTCGGCGACCATGCGACCGAAATTGTACCCGCGCCGTCACATGCGCCTGGCGCGCTCGGCGCACACCGCGGCCACAAGCGCCAGCCAACCGGCCAGGAGGAAGACGATCGGCTGAGCCACGCCCAGGCTAAGCAAGCCCACTCCCAGAAAGGGCGCGATGAAACCGCGCAAGCCGATGATCGTGGACTGCGCCACAGCGTACTCCTGGGTGCGATCAGGCTCAGATAGCTCTAGGCAGGCGTTAGTAAAGCCGATGTCGCCGCCGGCCATCACCAGCCCGATAGCGATGAACGCCGGCAGCAGCATCCACCCCGCCGTGGCAAAAGCGTAGGTCAGCGGCGCGACCGCCTGGATGGCGAACGTGAGCATAATGCACCGCAACGCGCCATAGCGGTCTACCACCCGCCCCCAAACGAAATAGCCGATCAGCCAACTGACGGATTGCACCAGTCCCAGCAAGCCCAGCTCGGTGTATGACAACTGCAAGCGGTTGATCTGCACATCGGGATACATTGGGCTTGCGGCCAGCGCGGCCAGGCCAAAGAGTATCAAGCCAAGCTGATACATCATGAAGCGCCGGTTGCGAGTCACCACTCGCATGGCGTCCGGCGCCGAGCTGCGCGCCTGCGCCCCACCCGGTTCGACGACGATGCGCATTCTGCTGAACACCAGCGAAGAGACCAGGCCCAGCGCGCCCGCCAGCGGGAAGACCACCGGGTAGCCCAGCCGGTCGAGCCCCAGGCCGATCAGCGGCGTGGCAACCAGAATGGTCAGCGCCATGCCAAAACGCACCAGGGCCATGATCCTGCCCCGATGGGCAATCGGATAGATGCTCTGCAAGATGCGCGTATAGGCCGGGCCAGGGCCGATCTCCAAAAACCATAGCACCGTCGCCAATGCTAGCAAGGCGGGCGCGTCACCGGCGAAAGCCATCACGATGAGCATGATGCGCCCCAGCGTCCAGCTCATCACGGCGAAGGCCTTCGGCGTCATCTTGCGTACGACCAGCAGGCTGACGCTGCTGAAGATATGGCCGAGGTAGCTCAGGGAGAGATAAATCGAGACTGTCGCCGGTGAGCCGCCCAGCTTGGTCAACACTGCCGGCATGAACGTCAGCGTGGCCATGAACACGCCATAGACAACGGCGCTGACGATCTCGACGCGCATGTTGTAACGCACGTCGTCTTCCAGCGAGCCGGCGAGTTGCGTTTCGAGGTACCGCAACGTGGCCGCCAGTTGAGGGGAAAGCGTCATACAAAGCTTGGGCGGTTTGTACAACGCGGGCCGCGGATGAGCAACTGGAGGCCCATAGGGGCGCTTGGCCGGAGACAGTAGCAGCCGGCTTCGCGCTAAAAGAAGCGGCAGGCAAACGCCGCCGCTATGGCCCCACGTCGAAGCGCGCATAGCCGACGAGCAGGCCGTTCGCCGTGCTCGCCGTGACGCGGATGGTGTAGCGTCCAGCGGGTAAGCCTTCAATGCCCCACTCCGTGAGCTGACCGTCCACCACGGGTGCGAGGTGCGGCCCACTGATCCATTTCCACTCGCCGGGGTTGTCGCCCTCGCCATACTCAACGACATACTGCTGGAAGCCCGGCGGGTTCACCGTACCACGGATCGAGAGCAAGCCACGCGCGATCGGCTCACCCAGGGAGGGATGCGTGATCAGGATGTCGGGGAACTGAGGGTTGGAGACCGAAGACTGCGCGTTGTTCAGCAAATCGGGATCGCCCACCTGCACGGCACGTTCCACGTTCTCATCGGGCGGGGGCGGCAACTGGTCGGCGCTGAAATACTCGATGCGCCGGCGCGGGCAATGGGGCGAAGGCGCGCGGCCGCCGTACTCGCAGATCTCCGCCGCCACCACGCCGGGCGGCGGCGCAAAGTCGAGCGCCGGTCTACCTGCTAGCGACTTTTCCATGATTTGCTTCCAAATCGGCGCCGCACCGGTGATGCCGCTCACGTTCTGCATGGGGCTGTTGTCGCTGTTGCCCACCCACACGCCGACCACCAACTCCGGCGTGTAGCCGACCGTCAAGTTATCGCGGAAGTCGTTCGTGGTGCCGGTCTTGGCGGCGGCCGGCCGTGATAACCGCAGCGGGCTATTCAAGCCAAAGGACTTGGCGCGGGCGGCGTTGTCGCTCAGGATGCTGGTGATCAGCCAGGCATGCTCTGGCCGAACGACCTGCTGCCCTTGTGTGTGTCGGTAGTCGCGCAGCAGTCGGCCGTCGGCGCTCGTCACACGCGTGATGGCGATCGGCGGCATGCGCACGCCGCCGTTCGCCAGCACCGCATAAGCCGCGGTCAAGTCGAGCAGCCGCGCCTCGGCGCCGCCCAGCGTCACGGCCAGCCCATAGGCCGGGTTGGGCGGAAAGTTCAAGCCGACGCGCTGCGCCATCTCTAGGAAGCCGGGCACGGTGACGAAATTCAACGTTTCGACGGCCGGGATGTTCATGCTGCGCGCCAATGCCTCACGCATGAGCATCGGGCCGTGAAACTTGCCATCATAGTTGCGCGGCGCGTAGACCTGGCCATATTCGTTGGTAAAAGTGACCGGCCGGTCCCAGTACAGCGTCGCTGCCGTCCAGCCGCGCTCTAACGCCGCCAAATAGGTGAACGGTTTAACCGCCGACCCCGGCTGGCGCAGCATGAGCGCGACGTTCACCTGGCCGTCAATCTTGGGGTCGTTGAAGTCGGCGCTGCCCACCATGGCCAGGATCTCGCCGGTTTTCGGTTCGATCACCACGGCTGCGCCGTTGGTCACGTTCTTATCGCGCAGTTGGGCGATCTGCTGGCGGATGGCGTCCTCGGCGATGGCCTGGATGCGCGGATCGAGCGAGGTGTACACCCGCAAGCCATCGCGATACAAGCCCTGCGCGCCATACTCGGCGTCGAGCTGCTGCTTGACAAACTGCATGAAGTGCGGCGCGATCGTGGAGATGTTCGGCAACGTGGCGGTGAACGCACGACGCTCGATCTCGCGCTGCGCCTCGTAAATCTGATCGGGGGTGATGTAGCCAGCCTTCGCCATCAGCCGCAGCACGTCGTTCTGCCGGCGCAGCACACCGGGCTTGTTCGTCACCGGATCCCACAACACCGGCGATTGCGGGATGCCGGCCAACATCGCCGCCTCGGCCAAGTTCAACGCGCTCGCCGGCTTGCCGAAGTAGAGTTGCGCCGCCGCTTCGACGCCGTAGGCCTGATTGCCGTAGTAGTTCTCGTTGAGATAGATCTCCAAAATTTGATCGCGCGTGTAGCGGCGCGTCAGTTCGTTGGCCAGCACAATCTCGCGAATCTTGCGCTGCAGCGTGCGCGCGCTGCGCTCGGCCGGCGAGAGCAGCAAATTGCGCGCCACCTGCTGCGTGATGGTGCTGCCGCCACTGACGAACTCGCGTTCGGTCACGGCGTAATACAGCGCGCGAGCGATGGCGACCGGGTCAAAGCCCACACCGTGCGCGTAGCGGTAAAAGTTCGGATCTTCAGTCGCCAGCGTAGCCTGAATCAGGTAAAGGCTGATCTGGCTGAGCGGTACGCGCGTGCGCCGGCCGGCCGTCGGGTCAGTCGGATCGGTCAGCTCCGCGACCAGGTTGCCTTCGCGGTCGAAGATCTTCGTGCTGGCGAACGCGCTCTGCGCCGCTGCGAGCTGACCGGGGTCGGGAATCTCGCGGACGATCAGCAGATAACCGGTCAGACCCAGGATGACGACAGCGAGAGACGCGACGAAGGTGACCAGCGCGAAAGCAAAGAAGAGGCGCGCCAGTCGCACGCCGAGCGATCGTGACTTGGGCTGCGGCGCCGCAGCGCGATCCACAGCCCGCGCGGCAGCGTCGCCGGCCAGAATGACGCGGGGCGTCGCTGGCTTCGACGCGGTGGGCGCCCCCGCCGGCACATAGCCGGCGCGCTGCGAGGGCGGCGTGTTGCGAACCATCCGCCGCGTGCGGCGATCAGCATCGCGTTGATCGTTCATCGTTCCACAAAGACGCCAGAGGCTCGCGCTCCGTTCCCTAGGCGTGTCAGTATAGCCAGTCTGTGGTATAAGCCCAAATATGCAAGCATTCTCCTACGTTTCCGCGCGCACACTTTCGGAAGCTGCCGATATCCTGGCCCGCGAGGGCGACCAGGCCAAGTGTCTGAGCGGCGGCACCGATCTCATCGTCTTCCTGCGCGAGGGTCGGCGCAGCGCAAAAGTCGTGGTGGATGTCAAGGGCATCCCCGAACTCAATCAGCTCGGTTACAGCCCTAAGGAGGGGTTGACCATCGGCGCCGCCGTGCCGCTGCACCGGATTTACAACGACGCTCACGTGATCGAACACTATCCGGGGCTGATTGACGCGGCGACGCTGATCGGCGGCATTGCCATTCAAGGCCGCGCCACCTTAGGCGGCAACGTGTGCACGGCTTCACCCGCCGGCGATTCCATCCCGATCCTGATCGCCTATGAAACAACGTGTATCGTCGCCTCGCGCAACGTCACCAAGGCCATCCCGTTGGAGAAGTTCTTCGTGGGGCCGGGCCGCACGGTGCTGCAGCCGGGCGAGCTCCTGGTCGCACTCAAGCTGCCGCCGCCCAAGCCGAACTCCGGCGCCGCCTATCTGCGCTTCATCCCGCGCAACGAGATGGACATCGCCGTGACCAGCGCGGGTGCGATGGTCGTGCTCGACGAGGATAAGAGGCGCTTCGTCGGCGCGCGCCTCGCGCTCGGCGCCGTGGCCCCTACGCCGCTGTTCGTGCCAGAAGCCGGCGCAGCGTTGACCGGACAGCCGGTCTCGGACGAGGCGATCGAGGCCGCAGCGCGGGCCGCGCAAGCCGCGGCGCGACCCATTACCGATATGCGCGGCAGCGCCGAACAGCGCAAGCACCTGTCGTACGTCATGACCAAGCGCGCGTTGTTGAGGGCGATCGAACGAGCGCGTGGCGGCTAGTTATTCGTCATTGGTAATTGGAGATTCGAGATTGGAGGTGGAATGCGAATCTCTAATCTCTGATCTCTAATCACCACTTACCACTCACCACTTTACCAATTACCAATCTCCAGACCATGTCCAACAAAGTTCTCGTTACCGCAACGATCAACGACGAAGAGAGGTCATTCGTGTGCGAGCCGCGCCAGAGCCTGCTCGAGGTGCTGCGCGACGTGCTCCACCTGACCGGCGCCAAGGAAGGCTGCAACAACGGCAACTGCGGCGCATGCGCCGTGATCATGAACGGCGTGTTGGTGAATTCATGCCTGGTGCTGGGCGTCGAGGCCAACGGCGCGGCCATCACGACCATCGAGGGCATCACCCCCAAGGAAGGCCTGCACCCGCTGCAGCAAAAGTTCTTGGAAGACGCCGCGCTGCAATGTGGCATCTGCACGCCGGGGTTCATCGTGGCCGCCAAGGCGCTGCTGGATAAGAACCCCAACCCCACCGAGCAAGAGGTGCGCTACTGGCTGGCCGGCAACCTGTGCCGATGCACCGGCTACGACAAAATCGTACGCGCCGTGCTCGACGCCGCGGCGACCCTGCGCGCGGAGAAGCAGGCCGCGTAACCCCCAAGTGTACGCACATCAACCATCGCTTATCGCTCCTTGCAGAAAGACCGGAGGTTGAGGAAATGACCCCAGTGATTAAGAAGACAGAAGCGAAGACGAACGGCAAGCCCTTCAAGGTCATCGGCCAGCGCGTGATCCGACCAGACGGCGTGGACAAGGTGACCGGACGCGCTCAATACGGCGCCGACGTGATCCTGCCGGGCCTGCTGTACGGCAAGGTGCTGCGCAGCCCGCACGCGCATGCCCGCATCCTTTCGATCGACACCAGTGCAGCGGAGAAGCTGCCCGGCGTGAAGGCCGTCATCACCGGCAAAGACCTCAAACCCGCCGAGGACAAGGTAGCCAAGAGCGGCGAGAGCAGCGTGAACTACAGCTATCTCAGCCAGAACGTCTTGGCGCAGGACAAAGTGCTATATCACGGCCACCCGGTTGCCGCGGTTGCTGCCACAAGCATCCACATCGCCGAGGAAGCGCTGGCGCTGATCAAGGTCGAGTACGAGGTGCTGCCGCCGGTGCTGAACGTGCTCGACGCGATGAAGGACGACGCCCCCATCCTGCTGCCCAACTTGCGCACCAAAGAACTGGGCGAGGTGGTCAGCGACAAGCCGACCAACATCGCCAGCCACGAACAGCATGCGCGCGGCGACTTGGCCGTCGGCTTCGCCGAGGCCGACGTGATTGTCGAGCGCGAGTTCCACACCAACACCGTGCACCAGGGCTACATCGAGCCGCAAAACGGCACGGCGCTGTGGAATGCCGATGGCCAGATCACCGTGTGGACCAGCACGCAGGGCGCATGGGATCAGCGCCGCGACCTGAGCGAAATCCTACACGTGCCGCTCTCGCAGATTCGCGTCATCCCGATGGAGATCGGCGGCGGCTTCGGCGGCAAGTTCCCGGTCTACCTGGAGCCGCTGGCTGCCCTGCTCTCGCTTAAGTCCGGCCATCGCCCGGTGAAGATGTGGATGCAGCGCGACGAAGTGCTGAAGGCCACCGGGCCAACCAGCGCTTCGGTCATCCGCGTGAAGATGGGCGCGCGCAAAGACGGCAAGATCACCGCCGCACAGGCCTGGTTGGCTTACGAGGCCGGCGCCTTCCCCGGCTCGCCGGTGGGCGCAGGCATGGGCGTAATCTTCGCGCCCTACAAGCTCGACAACGTACAAATTGACGGCTACGACGTGGTAGTGAACAAGCCGGCTGCCAAGGCGTACCGCGCGCCTGGCGGCACCAACGCAGCGTTCGCCGGCGAGACGGTGATAGACGAGCTGGCCGAGAAACTGGGCATGGATCCCATCACGTTCCGCCGCATCAACGCGGCCAAGGAAGGCGACCGACGCGCCGATGGCCCGATCTACGGCCGGATCGGCTTCATCGAGACGCTGGACGCTATCGAGAAGCATCCGCACTACCACGCGCCGCTGCCCGAGCCTCGCGCGCCTTACATGAAGGTTGGGCGCGGCGTGGCCTGTGGCTTCTGGTACAACTGGGATGGCAAGTCGTCGGCCTCGGCCGTGGTCAACCCGGATGGCACCGTGTCCTACCTGGAAGGCAGCACCGATATCGGCGGCACACGGGCCTCGCTGGCGATGATGCTGGCCGAGACGCTCGGCATCCACTACGAAGATGTCAAGCCGATGGTGGGCGACACGCAGACCGTGGGTTACAACGACGGCACAGGCGGCAGCCGCACCACCTACGGTTCCGGCATGGCCGCGTATCATCTCGGCAAAGAGATCATCAGGGAGATGAAACAGCGCGCCGCCGTGCTGTGGGAAGTGCCGGCGGATGACATCAACGTCGAAGGCGACGTGTATTCCTACGGCGAAAAGCGGATCACCTTTAAGGAGTTGTGCGCGAAGCTGGATGAGACCGGCGGCCCCATGAGCGTAAGCGTGTCATTGGACACGAAGGGCGCTATTCCTGCGCTGGCGACGCACGTGGTGGACGTCGAGGTGGACACCGAGACGGGCAAGGTGAACATCCTGCGCTATACCGCCGCGCAAGACGTGGGGCGCGCTATCCACCCCAGCTACGTCGAGGGCCAGATTCACGGCGGTGTGGCGCAGGGCATCGGCTGGGCGCTGAACGAAGAGTACTACTACGACAAAGATGGCCACCTGATGAACGCCAGCCTGCTCGATTACCGCATGCCGACAGCGCTCGACCTGCCCATGATTGAGGCGGTGATCGTCGAAGTGCCCAACCCCAACCATCCGTTTGGTGTGAAGGGCGTCGGCGAAGTGCCCATCGTCCCGCCGGCCGCGGCGATTGCCAACGCCATCTATCGGGCCACCGGCGTGCGCATGACCGTGCTACCGATGAACCCGAAAAACGTGCTTCAGGCGCTTGGGAAGATCTGAACCGAGCAGTTAGAAACTTACCCACAAGGGAATTGAGACGAGAGATGAGAACCGAGCAGATAAGCAAGCGCGGGCGGTTCTCAGTCCTCGATTCTCAATTCCCCGCTCTCGATTTCACGGCAGCGCTCGCGCTCCTCATTGGCCACTTCTTGCCCTGGGCAGCGCACGCCGTCGCGCCGTTAACTCGCAGCGGCCACGACTTGTCTATCTCGACCAACTTCACGCCCGGCGCCGGCATCTTCCTCAACGAGTGGTTCTTGCTTCCGCTGTGGTCCGCCTCTGTGCTCATGGCGCTGACAATTCGCAACGTCCCCTGGCCGCAGCGCGCGCTCGGCGGCGCCTTCGCCCTGCTGATTGCTTCACTGGGGCTGCCGGCTTATCCGCACACCCTGACCGCCTACGCCCAACCCGATTATCGGCTGCAATTCTTCATCACCCTGGGCGTCTTTGCGCTGGTCATCGCGATACTCTTGACCAACGCGCTCCCAACGCCAGTGCACGCGGCCTGCTCAATCGCTTGCGCAGTTGCCTCAACTGTGCCGCTCATCGGTTATTTCGCGGTCAAGCCATCCATCGAAGCGCTCTACCGCAGCCCGGTCGGCGTAGGGGCGGGATGGTGGTTCACACTAGCCGGCACCGCGCTGCTCTTTGGCATAACCGGTGCTAGAATTTTCGCTCGATCCGCGCCAAAACGCGCCATCCGACCCTCGGTGAGGGCCGGCGCCGATCTCGGTTAACGTCATTGGCCGAAATCATCTGAGTCACGCCGCCCTTTTCTGCCGAAGACGAGCCGAAAGCGGCCATGGCGCGAGGATGAATTGCCAATGCGCGGATGATATGTATGATGAAGCCACTCTTCGCCCACAAACTCTTCATCGGCGGGATGGTGATCGCAGTCGGGCTGCTTGCGGCCTGTGGCAATCCTGCTCCCCCGCCTGCGGCGCTGCTCACCTCGCCGGCGCCCAACGCACAGTTTCGGGCCGGAGACGAAATCCAAATTTCCGGCAAAGTGGTCGGCAGCGCCATTAAGCAGGTGGACGTTTTCATCAACAACGAGCGATTCGCCACCGTGGATCAGGCCATCCGTCCTAACGAGTTCGAGATTAGCGTGACCTGGATCGCACCGTCAGAAATTGTCGGCACAAGCGTCATCCAAATCAAGGGCATCAACGACCAAGGCGAATCCGTCATCGCTTCGGATGCGGTCTTCATCACCATTCAGGCCCCGCTGCCAACGGCGACGCCCACCCCCGAGCCAACGCCGATACCGACGGCCACGCCCCTTGCAGCCGAGCAGCCGGCAGCGACACCTGCTGCCTCCGGCGCACCGGCGGCCGTCGTCAACGTGCTGCTTAGCCCGCGCCCCGAGAACGATTTTGTTAACGTGCGCGAACTCCCCGATCTCAACGCGCGGCTCATCGGCCAGATCAACAAAGGCCAGAGCGTTCCTGTGCGCGGCAAGAACGCCGACGGCTCCTGGTATCAAATCAACTTCCCGTCCGGCGCCGACGGCGCCGGATGGGTGTACGCGCCCGTCGTCAGCATCAACGGCCCAACAGAGACGCTGCCGGTAGTTACGCCACGGGCGGCCTCTACATCCGCGGCCGCCTCGCCGACCAATCCGACCGGCCTGAAGCCGCCGTTCGTCACGCTGAAGGCCGGGCAAGAATTCGCCAACCTCCGCACCGGACCGGACACGGCTTACCAGAAAGTGGGCGAATTACAGGCGACGGGGAAAAATGCCGCCGCGGTGAAGGGCAGGAGCGCCAACGGCCAGTGGTGGCAAATCGCGTTTGACGGCGCGCCAGGAGGCGTAGCCTGGGTGTTTGGGCAGTTAGTGGATTTGACCGGTGACGCGGCAACCGTCCCTATAGTCGTCGCGCCGGTGCCGCCCACGGCAGCTATGCCCGCGAGCGCGCCTACACCCGCGCCGCCTCAGCCAACACCCACGCCGCCCATCCCAGCTTCAGCGGTGTTGCCCTATAGTCAGAACGTGCGCTTCTCGCCACGCGACGACATCGGCGATGTTCCGCTCGGCTACCAAGGCCAACCCAAGACGGCAACCTTGGAATGGCAAATCAACGGCGCGACAAAGGCCGAACTGGAGATCACCACACAGCAGGGGCCCGGCATCTTCGCGAACTGTCCGGCCGGCAACTTATCGAGCATCGCGCCGAGCGACGCCGTGAACAAACGCATGCCCATGCTGCTGCCCAGCGGCACCTTCCAATTCACGATCCCCGACAAGGGCTACTATTTGTTCACAATCTACGTCGTCAAGTCCGATGGCACTACGACCACCATCCCGCGGCATGTGATCGTGGATTGCTACAAAACCCAGTGACGCGGCGTAGCCCGGCCATACCCGCGAAACGCTTCGTCGTTTTGCTCTCAGGCTGCGGGAGCAATCCGCGGGCTATCCTCGACGCCTGCCGGCGCAGGTCGTGGCGGTCATCAACCACGGGGCCGACGCTTTCGGCTTACAACGGGCGAGCGATGCCGGCATGCCGGCCATCCCACTCCCGTTTTGCAGAATCTGCACCGCAACCGCGCCGGCTACGATGAAGCGCTGGCCCAGGTCATCGAACACTCTCAGCCCAATTTGATCGTCTGCGCCGGCCGGATGCACATCCTCAGTCCTCCCTTCGCGCGGCGCTTCGCCGACAAGGTCATCAATCTGCACCCCGCACGCCCCGGCATGTTCCCCGGGATGCACAGCATCGCAGCCGCATACCAGACCTTCCGGCGAGGCGAAACCCGGCGCACCGGAGTAATGGCGCGCTACGTCGCCAAAGGCGTGGATACCGGGCCAGTGATCGCGACGCGCGAAGTGCCCATCCACCCCACCGACAATCCGAACGACCACGCGGCGGAGCACGAGCTGCTCGTGGCAGCGATCAGAGCAGTAATCGAGAACCCCAGACAAGGAGCAGAAGGACATCCCCTACAACTACAGCCTACAACGCGCGCGGGGGATGGCGAGACGAGGACGGGTCTTATAATGCGCGCATCATGAGAGCCCTTCTCTCCGTGTCGGACAAGACACGCTTGATTGAATTCGCGCGCAGCTTGCACCAGCATAACGTTGAACTGATCGCCAGCGGCGGCACCGCCCGCGTGCTCCAGCACGCCGGATTGCCCGTCATAACCGTTGAGCAACTCACCGGCTCGCCCGAAATTCTCGAAGGGCGTGTGAAGACGTTACACCCGATGATCCACGGCGGCATCCTGGCGCGCGACACGGAAGAAGACCGCGCCGATCTGGCGCGCATCGGCGCGCCGATGATTGACCTGGTTGTAGTCAACCTTTATCCGTTCCAAAAGACCGTCGCCCAGAGATATGTTACGCTGCAAGACGCCATCGAACACATAGACATCGGCGGCGTCGCGCTCATCCGCGCCGCAGCCAAGAATTACACGCGCGTGGCCGTGGTCTGTGACCCCTGCGACTATGACCTGGTGCTAAAAGACATCGCCAAAAACGGCGGCGTCTCGCTGGAGACGCGCGAGGTGCTGGCGCTGAAGGCATTCGCGCATACCGCCGCATACGACGCCGCCATCCGCGATTACTTGATGGGCATTCAATCGAGCGACTCGCCGATTTACACCCTCACCCTGCACAAGGTGCAGGATTTACGCTACGGCGAAAACCCTCACCAAAAAGCGACGCTGTTCAGCGTCAACGGCAACGGATGCGCCGGCCCACTCGGCGGCCGGCTACTGCAAGGCAAAGAACTATCTTACAACAATCTGCTCGACCTCGACGCCGCCTGGCGCGCAGCCTTACAGTTTGAACAGCCAACCATCGTCATCGTCAAGCACCTCAGCCCGTGCGGCATCGCCTGCGCCGACGAGTTGCACAAGGCCTACACGGCGGCCTTCAATGCCGATCCCATATCCGCCTTCGGCGGGGTGATCGCCTCGAACTGGGAAGTGGATGCAGCGACGGTCAAGGCGATGGGCGACCTTTTTATCGAGTGCATCGTCGCGCCCGGGTTCACCGACGAAGCCAAAGCGATGTTGAGCCATCGCAAGAACTGCCGGCTGCTCGAGATCGAAGACCCTGCCGCAACGACGGCGCCCGCCTACGAGTATCGCAGCATCACCGGCGGCTTGCTGCGCCAGACGGTGGATCGCGGCGATCCAGACCCAGCAAGCTGGCGCGTCGTCACCCGGGCGCAGCCCGGCGAGGACGACCTGCGCGCGCTGCGATTCGCTTGGAAGGCCTGCCAACACGTACGCAGTAACGCGATTGTGATCGCCCGCGAAAGCCGCGGCGTCCTGGCAACGGTGGGCATCGGGGGGGGACAACCGAACCGGGTGGATAGCGTGAAGATCGCCGCCAAACGCGCCGGCCGCCGGGCGAAGAACGCCGTGTTGGCCAGCGATGCCTTCTTCCCCTTCCCGGATGGCATCCGCGAAGCGGCCAAGGTCGGGGTGAAGGCCATTGTGCAACCCGGCGGCGCCATGCGCGACGCCGAGATCATTGCCGCCGCCGACGAAGCTGGGATTGCGATGGTATTTACCGGCGTGCGGCACTTCAGACACTGAACGCGCGACGCGCGGCTTCTCCACGAGTCCACGGCAGGGAATAAGAGGATATGAATCGTCTACATTTGCGGTATTTGATCATTTCGTTCATTGCCACAGCAATAGTCGCAGTCCTCGTTCAGCTCTTCATCCTCTCGCTGTTGGAGCAGAATCAAGCGCTCATGGCCGGCGCGGCGCTTTCGGCGGGTTGGTGGGGCAATCTCGCCACCGCCGCCACCGTCGCCATCATGGCAGGTCGAAAAGCTGCAACCGGTTTCACCGACCCGCGCATCGGTCGGATACTCGGTGGCGCTATCGGCCTGTGGGTGGGCGTCGGCGCGGTCATGGGGCTGGTAGCCTCCACCCTTGTCCTCGGCGGACAGGCGCCGGGGATAGATGTCCGGCCCGGGTTAATTCTCATCTTCGGGCTGATCAGCCTGGGCATCAGCCTGATCGCTGCCACGATCGCCGGGCGCGAGACGGCGCACCCCCCTGAGGCGGAAGAAGACGCTTGATGGCAAAGCGCAGAGACGTCGGCGCTTGGGGCGAGGCCATCGCCGCCAGGTATCTCACCGAGCGCGGCTACGTCTTGCGCGCGCGCAATTGGCGTCACGACCACGGCGAACTCGACATCGTGGCCGAACGCGGCGATACGATCATCTTTGTCGAAGTGCGCGCCCGGCGCAGCGATGCCTACGGCCGGCCGCAGGAGACCCTCTCTCGGCGCAAGCGCGCTAAGCTGATCACCACCGCCCAGGCTTACCTAGACGCACACGGCCTTCAAGATGCCCAATGGCAGATTGATGTCATCGCCATCGAGCTAGACCGACACAACGCCGCGCCGCAGCTCGAACACATCGAGTGCGCCATCGAGGGCTAGAGGCGCATGGGCATCCTCCAACGAGCGGCAACGCCCCATGCCGCTGCTTAGGGTAACTCGCTCAGCTCCGGAGGCCGGCGCCAGCGCCGCACTTCATTCCCCTGCGGGTCATACAAGATAAATGTGGGCGTGAACTCGAAGCCAACCTGAGCCGCGAATTGTCGCGTTCCAGGATTAGCCATGTCGAGCAACAGCACCTGACCGGTTTTCCATTCCTCTTCGATCCGGCGCACGGCCGGACGCGCACTGATGCATGCGCTTCAGTAATTGGAGTAGAACTCGACCAGGACAGGCTTACCCGCCGTCTGGATCGCGATGCGGATGTCAGCGGCAGTGTCTAACTTCACCGTGGCCGTCTGGGGCACACGGCTCATCAGCGCGTAGGCAACGACGCCGACGAACACCCCACCCCACACCACCCAGAAGATCGGCCTGGCTCGCTGGCGGGTCAACACCACAGCCACAATCGCCAGAGCAATCGCCGACAGCAGGAGAAACGAATACTGGTTGAAAATCTGAACGGCCGTCATCTCGCCTCCAATTAATCAACCACTTAAATCCACCACGACCCGCCCGCGTATTCCGCCCTGCAAGATGGCATCTATCATCGGATCAAGCTCGGTGAGCGCGACGGTCTGCGCAATCGCCGCGAACACCATCGGCGATGGCTTCCAGGCGTTGGCCAAGTTGTGCCACATTTGCAGCCGCAGCGCCATCGGCGCTTCGGCGGAGTCCACGCCCTGCAAGGTTACGCCACGCAGGATAAACGGATACACGGTCATGCGCAACTCAGGCGAGGCGACGTTGCCGCAGCACACCACGCAGCCGCCGCGCTTCGTCGTCTTGATCGCCGTGGCGAGGATATCCCCGCCGACGACATCCACCACACCGGCCCAACGCTCTTTGAGCAGCGCCTTGCCGCTCACGTCGCGCAGGTCATCGCGGGACAAGACCATTTGAGCGCCAAGCTGCTTGAGCCAGTCGCCGGCATCGGCCTTGCCTGTTGCCGCCACAACGGCGTATCCCAGCTTGCTCAAGAGGGCAACGGTCAAGCAGCCCACGCCCCCACTCGCGCCGGTGACCAACACCTCACCCTGCTCCGGCGTCAGCGCGTGGCGCTGGAGTTGATACACGCTGAGCGCAGCCGTCAGGCCTGCGGTGCCCAGCGCCATACTCTCGTGCAAGGTCAGCCCATCCGGTTTGCGCACCACCCACGCCGACGGAACGCGGATGTATTGGCCAAAGCCACCTGGCGTGTTCATGCCTAGGTCATAGCCGGTGACGATGACTGCATCACCCGGCCTAAAGTCCGCGTTTGCGCTTTCGACGACCTCCCCGGCGGCGTCAATGCCCGGCGTGTGCGGATAGCAACGTGTCACCCCACGATTGCCCGTTGCCGAGAGCGCATCTTTGTAGTTCAGTGACGAATAACGCACGCGAATCAGCGTGTCATTCGCCGGCAGATCGGCAAGCTGGCGCGTCTTCACTGACCGCTCGAACCCACCTTCCGGCCGCTCGCCGATGACCAGCGCCTTGAACCCCCGATTCATGGCGACACCATTGTAGCCCGCAACGGATAGCCATCCCCAGCGCAAATCATCCTCGCAAGCACGTGCCAGCACACTCATTGACTTTTGCCTCACCTTCGTTCAAACTCAGTTTCCGAAGGACAAAGCCCATCAGGAGGAAATATGGATTGGTTCTCCCACGTCGTCGCTGCGATCATCGGCATCGTCGTCGGCTCGCTCTTCACCTTCATTCCCTATCGCCGGCGCATTGCAGAAGTTGAGAGCCGCATCTGTGACCTACACGCGAAACTCCAAAGCGCCGAACGAGACCTGAGTGACGCGCGCAGCCAAGTGCAAACGCTCCAAGCCAACCTCCGCACGGCCGAAGCCAACCTGCTCGACTCCCGTCAACGGTTCGCCACGTCAGAGAGCCATGTCCGCGCGCTCAGCGACGAGAAGAACAAGCTAGAAGCCAGCATCCAGTCGCTCAACACCCAGAAGGCTGCCCTCGAAGCCAGCCTTCAATTATTGACGGAGGAAAAGGCCGACCTAGAAACCCGCTTAAGCGAGCGGGCAACCGAGTGGGCGCAACTGAAGTCGGCCTTTGACGAGATCCGCGGGCAACTCGATGCAGCAACGGCCCACGTCGCCGAACTGACCGCGCAGCTCGACGGCGCCAACGCCGAAATCGCGACGATGAAGACCAACTACGACGCGATCATCAGCGTGCTCAGCAACAAAGAAGCAGCGCTCAATTCACTCGCCGCCAGTGCGCAAACGCTGCGCCAGGAGGTTGAAACGCTCAGCGCCGAGAAAGAAGAATTGGAAGCCAAACTCTCCCGCGCACGCAACGATGTAGCCGCCGAACTTGCGCTATACACCGCGACCCTCATCAAGATGAAGGAGGAGGCGTTGAGCAAGGCGATGGCGCACATCCATGCATTGAAATCTCGTCTGAGCGAAGCGGGACTGCCGGCCCCCGACGAGAGCTGACTGCAAGTTAGCCCGAGGGCGCGGAAGCGCCGGTGCGGCCCCCACACATCCCGGAGCAGAGCTTATGGATACCAACCTCCCTGTACTGATCGCTGCGCTCGTCATCGGTTTCATTATCGGCTCGCTCTTAGCGCAAGGCCGGACGAGGGAGATTATCCGCGAGCTGGAGTCGCGCGTGCGAACAGCGCAGACATTCGCAGAGAGCGCCAAGCGCGACTTCACAAACGCGCAGTCCGAGCTGGTCGTCAAGGACTCGCACATCCAGACTCTCAACGCCCACATCGGCATCCTCCAGGCGAAGGGGCGCTTAGCCGAACAAGGGCGAGAAGCGTCGCAAGCGGCTATCGCGCAGCTGCAAGACGAGCTGCGCCGGTGCCACGCCCAGTTAGACGAGCTAAGGGCGCAACTGGCCAGAGCGCTGGCAGAAGCCGATGAGCTCCGCGCTCGCATTACAATCGAAACACCACGCGAGATCGCTGCGCTGCGCGCTCAATTGGCGACTGAGACCACCCAGGAAGATACCGCCGGATTCCAGGCCATGCCGACAACACCTGAATTTGAGACCGAAGTGATCGCCGCAGCGCCGGGGAAGCTCACCGCTCCAGCGGACGCCGCAGTGGCCGCTGAGGCCACACCTGCCGCCGGCGCAGCGCCGCAGATAGCCACAGCAGAACTCGAAGCGCGCGTCGCAGCGTTGCAGAACGAAGTTCGCTCCCTGCGCGATGGACTTGCCACACTCGCCTTCGCCGGCGCGGAGCTCGTCGCCATGTACGAGGAGCGCGCGAAGGCGTATGAGGATCGGCTCAGGCACCTGCAGGCGCAGTCTCCCGAGACGACTGAGCAGCAAGGCATCCCCCCAGCCCAAACCGCGGAGCGCGCTGCCGGCGGCGCTGCGCGAGCCGAAGCGACGCAGCCGGGCGAGCCAACCCCAGCGCTACGGTCACAACTCGACGCGCTCCAGGCTGAACTCGACGCCGTCTTCGCCGACAAGGCTGAATTAGAGACGCAGCTCCAAGCGCACACAACGGCGCTGCAGGAACTACAGAAGAAATACGAGGCGCTCTGCGCCGACTTTGACACAGAGATCGCTCAAAAAGCCGAACTGACGGCTCAACTCGACATCCAAACCGCCCAACTCGGCGACCTGCGCGCCCAACTCTCCGCCGTCGAGGCCGACCTCCAGGCCTGGCTGCTCACACAGCTCAAAGTGCCGGAAGGCGAGATTCCTGCCGACTTAACGAGCAAGCTGGCGCTGCTCCGGTCCATCACCGATGCCCTGAAGCAGGCCAAGGAAGATGCAGAAGCGCGGCTGCAGGAGAGCGATGCCCGACTCACCCGCCTGAACGAGCAACTAGCCAAGCTCCAGCGCGATCTGGAAACCGGCGCTCAGGCCCAAGCCGAACTCCACACGCAATTGGCCGAACTCCAGGATCGGTTGAACGCGGCGATCGCCGAACGCGATGCGCTCAAGGCGACGATCGAGGCTAAAGCGACGACGCCGGTCACCGAGGCATCCCCCGACGAACGGCTGGCGCTCATACGCGAGTATGTCAAGCGGACGAAAGAGGCGGCGATGCGCGCCGCCGTCGAGTCCGGCAGCGAGGTGCGCTTCTCCGAATGCCCACAAGACCTGGCAATGGCCAAGGGTATCGGCACAGTCTTCGAGCAGCGGCTGTACGCCGCCGGCATCGGCACGTTCTGGGAGCTGGCCCACCTCACCGATGATGACTTCAAGCGCATCCTCGTATTAGACGGCCCAACGCTGTTGCGCGTGGACTTCGGAGCAGTTCGCGCCGACGCGCAGCGCCTGGCGATAGAGACGAATTCGGTCGGGCGCATGTGGCAAGGCACAGCGCCCGACGACCTCAAACTGCTCGAAGGCATCGGGAGCGTGTATGAGCGTAAACTCTACGACGCCGGCATCTGCACATACAAAGCGCTGGCCAACACGCCCATCGAACGGCTGATGAAGATCTGCCCGCCCAACAAGCTGCGCAAGCCGGACTACGCCGGCTGGATTGCCCAGGCGCGCAGTCTGGCGCAGGCGAGACGCCCGGGTTAGCCCGTTATCCAATCGCACCAACTCGGAGGCGCCTAGCGCATGCGGAACGCGCCAACGCTGCGTGGACAAACGCAGCGTTGGCGAGAACAGGGCGCCGCGCGCCCCTGGGCGCCGGGCTTCGCGCTAGAATAGCGCATGCACAGCATCGCATCGGCGCGTGATCGCCGCTGGCCTTTATCCCATATGGTTTGAATACGCTGCTTGCCGAAGCCGCCGGTGAGGCGTGCGACGAAGCGCAAGCGAGGAGGGCGAAGTGTCGAACGGTCAGAAGGTCACACCCCAGGTCGAGGCATTCAGGGCGCTGATCAACCGCGCGCGGTTGGTCTGGCGTTTGCTGCGCGACCCACGTGTGCCCATCTATCTCAAGGCGCTGCCGATTGCTGCGGCGCTCTATGTGGTGTCGCCCGTAGACTTCTTCCCCGACATCGCGCCGCTGCTCGGCCAACTGGACGACCTCGGCGTGTTGCTCGTGGGCATCGAATCGTTCATCGCGATCTGCCCGGCGTACGTCGTCGAGGAACATCGCGCCCAGATCGAGGGCCGCCGGTCTTATTCATCCACCGACGCGGGCCGCACAAAACACCCGGAGACGATTGACGGCGAGTGGCGTGTAAAGTGACGGCGCGCTGCACCGTCACCGACACGCGTTCGCATCGCTGTAGCGGGCGATGCAAGCGCTCGGCCACGCTAACGCGTGACGCTGCTGCGCCAAAGCGATACTGCCCACGCGCTCGTTTCAGTGAGCAGCTCACGCAGCTCGCGCGAGCCATCAAAGATAGCGCGCCCCAGGTGCGCAACCGCCGAAAAGGTCGGCGGCAGCATCGGCCTGCGCGGGGATGTGACGACAACCACACCAACACGTTTGTCGCTGGGCAAGCCACCTAGCTCACGCGCCTTCTCTACCGCTACCGTGAAATCCCCTAACGCATCCACCAACCGGTGATCCTTCGCTTGTGCGCCGGTCCACACACGCCCACCACAGATGGGTTCCAGGGCGTCTGGCGCAATGGCGCGCCCTTCCGCCACCACTCGTTTGAAGTCATCATAAGCGCGTGCAACCAGACCGGCGAAAACCGCGCGCGACTCCTCGTCCATCGGCTCAACGTCACTGAATAGCGCAGCACGCCTGCCACGCTGCAGCGTCACGCGATGCACGCCAAGCTTCTCGAACACCTCGCGCGTGTTCGGCTTGAGCGCAATGACCCCGATGCTGCCGGTAATGGTCAGCGGCTGAGCGACGATGCAATTCGCAAGCGCCGACACATAGTAACCGCCCGACGCCGCCGTGCCACCCATGTAAACTACAACTGGCTTCCTGGCGCGCAGACGGCGCATCTCACGCGCGATCAGGTCGGACGCCAACACCGAACCACCTCCGGAATCCACATAGAGGATCACTGCGGCAATACGATCATCGGCCTCGGCGCGCCGGATGGCCTGCGCGACGCTGCTGGATCCGGCAATTTGCTCGCCGGCGAGCGGGAACGGGATGGGCAGACGCCGGCTGGCACCGGGCGCAATCAGTCCCTCGACTTTCACCACGCCAATCATCCTGGGCGCATATTCGACGACGGGGATGAGCAGCGACCTGCGCACTTCCTCTAAGTGGACGCAGGCACGCCGCGCCCGCTCGGCAGCCGCATGTTGAGCGCGACGCAGGTCGTCGGCGAGTCTAGGCGCCACCTTCTCGATGCGCTGCGCCAAGCGCGCGATGCGCCCATCCACCGCTGCGGGCGGTTCAGGCATGAGGAAGCGCTCGAGTTCATCTTCGTAGAGTGCCGCATCGAGCAGGCCCTGTTGCACGGCTTCCCAAGCGCTCAGGGGCGCACTATCCATCAACTCGCGCACGCGCTCCGGACTGAGATTCCGGCCTTCGGCGATGCCGCGTACCAGTTCGTTGAAGCGCGCGTCCAGCAGCCACTCGGCCTGCGCGCGTGAATCGGGCGAGAAGTCGTTGCGCGAGAAGATGTCGCCGGCAGACTTGAACGGCGAGACGTTCACCACATCTACGCCAACGCCCAGACGATCGAGCGCATCCTTCAGGAAAACATATTCATCGTGGAAGCCGAGCACATTCCACTCGGTGCTGGGCGGCATCACGACCTGATCGCAGGCGCACGCCAGATAATACTGAAAAGGGCCGAGCGATTCCGCATAGGCGACGAGGCGCTTGCCACTGCTGCGAAAGCGCGTCAACAAATCGCGCAAGCTCTGATAGACTGCCGGATTGGCCGCGCACGCGATCCGAAGCACGACACCCTTCACCCGAGGGTCAAGTGCTAGCTGCTCGAAGGTGCGGCGCAACTCGCTAACGCTGAGCGGCCCCAAAGGCATCGGCACCAGCCGCGAGAGAAACAACGGCAGATCCGGCCATGAAGGCGGCAGCTCGACGATTTCGCCTTCGAGAGGGACGATGACGAAAGGGGGAAACTTGCGCCGCCGGCGCCAGCGATTCCGGAGGTTCAGCCACGCGCGGCGGACGGAGAAGCCCAGGATAGCCACGCGCTGGATTATATTGCCCGCGGCGGTCAGACTGCGCGGCGCAGCCTGGCCGCCGCGGGCTACGCCTCCTCTGACTTGGCCATCTTGCCGAGCATCTTGTCAATCTCATACAAGCCGGTGGCGTCCGTGCCGATCACCTCGATGCGGTCGAGGATATTGCGCGCCTTGATCTCGGCGTCGCGCTGCTCGGCCACGAACCACTGTAGCCAGTTCCAGGTGGCGTGGTCTTTCTCGGCGATGGCTAGATCCACGATGCGATGAATTTTGCGCGCCACATCCATCTCCAATTCGAGCACAGACTTCATAATCTCGGGCAACGAGTTGAACTCGTGGGGCGGCTCGGGTACGGCCGGCACGCGGGCCGGGCTGTCCTGATCCACGACGTACTGCAAGAACTTCTCCATGTGTTCGCGCTCCTCTTGCGAGCTGGCAGCGAGATAACGCGCTGCGCCCTCGTAGCCCTGAGCGTCACACCACAGCGCCATGGACAGGTAGACGCTCGACGCATAGGCTTCTTCCGCGGCCTGTTGGTTCAAAGCGGATGTCATTTGTTCGGAAATCATTTTTACCTCCTTACAAGCGCGCCTGGCTCAAACGCGTTAACGCGATCAACACGAATTTACAGCGCGCATCAATCTAAGTTTGACAGCTATTATAAATGATAGGTGATCTTGGTCAAGTCATAGGCCAAGGCGCGCGCCATCTCATGGGCATCCTGCTCATCAATGACGTGACGCACGACCAGCCCGGCCAGCCAATCGCACGCTGCGCGCCGCCACAGGTCGTGCCGAGCGGGGATGGAGCAGAAGGCGCGCGTGTCATCGTTGAATCCGGCTGTGTTGTAGATTCCTGCGGTCTCCATCACCTGATTGAAGAAGCGGCGCATGCCGTTGAGCGAGTCATGGAACCACCACGGTGGGCCGAGCCGGACGGCGGGGTAATGCCCGGCCAACGGCGCCAGTTCGCGCGCGTAGGTCGCCTCGTCCAGCGTGAATAGAATCAGCCGGAAGCGCCGGTCGTCGCCAAAGGCGTTCAGCAGCGGCTGTAGGTTGCGCGTGTACTCGGTAGCCACCGGAATATCGGCGCCTTTGTCCGGCCCGAAGCGCTCGAACACCACGCGATTGTGGTTGCGCAGCGCGCCGACATGCAGTTGCATCACCAGACCATCTTCGACGCTCATGCGCGCCATCTGCATCAGCATGTGCCCCGTGAAGCGAGACGCATCGTCCGGCATGGTCTCGCCGCGCAAAGCGCGCTGGAAGATCGCATCGGCCTCGCGCGCGCTCAGCAGGACGGTGAACGGCGTAAGCGCGGCGTGATCGGTGGCCACGGCGCCCATCGCCTTGAAGTAGGCGCGGCGCTGCTCGATTGCGGCGAGGAATGAGGCGTAATGGGTGATAGAGATACCGCTCGCCTCAGCGAGACGCTCAATGTTCGCGCGCCAATCGGGTGCGTCTATATTAATCACGCCGTCGGGCCGGAAGGTGGGTAGGATGCGCCCGCCCCAACCGGATTGTCGAATGCGTTGATGATGTTCGAGCGAATCGGTTGCGGCGTCGGTGGTGCACAACACCTCGATATTGAAGCGGGCATAGAGCGCGCGCGGGCGAAAGCCGGGCTGCGCGAGCTGGTCTGCGATGCGGTCGTAGATATCCTGTGCGTTCGCGCCGGTCAGCTTCTCGTGGATGCCGAAGATGTCGCGCAGCTCGTCGCGAATCCACAGACCGGTGGGGGTGCCGCGGAAGAGGTGAAAACGCTCGGCGAAGATTTGCCAGATTGCGCGATGGCGACGCGCCTTATCTTCCGCCGACAGGTGGGCTTCCTCCTCAGCAGTGGGCAGCAGGTCTTCCATCGGCACGCCTTGCGAATACAGCATGCGCACCACGTAGTGATCGGGGATGATGAATAGATCGGCCGGCGTGCCGAAGTGGTAGTCGGGATCGGCGAAGACGCGGGGGTCCACATGGCCATGCGGACAAACGAGCGGTAGCGCAGCGATGGACGCATAGAGCGTGCGCGCCACGTCACGCACGGCGGGATCGGGCGAAAAGTAGCGTTCGGTATGCGTTTCGGCAGGCGGGGTCATCATGGCGTCCATTAGAGCACCACCGGCCGAAAGCGCAACGGCAGGCCTGTCTCAACGGCTATCGGCAGGCTGGCGCACTGGTTGAACGGGATCAGGTGTATGCCGCGCGAAGTGATACAGCACCAGATACATGCCGACAAGGAACGCAGCGAGCAGCGCAGAGATGGCATACACCTCCCCGTTGCCGACAGGGTGCCGGATGATCTGCCAGATGTCGCGCAACAGCGAAACCGGTTCGAGCACAACGTCCCAACTGTTCCACCGCCCGAAACGTCCCAGGTAGATGCCAAAGCTGCACAACCCCAGCGTGCTGAGGGCAAAGACCCAGCCGGCGATTGAGCCGAAGCGCTGTCCCACCCGCTTTTGCATTACGTAGAGCGAGAGATAGCCGAGCAATAGGCCGGTCATAGCAAACGACAACAACGTGATCAGGTTCACCCAGAACATCCAACGCCCATGATCGCGCAGATGTACCAGGTCGGTAATAATGTAGGGGGCATTAGGGAAGAACAGCAGCCAGGCCGCACCACACGCGACGGCCAGCGGCCCTCGGCTGCGTTCGGCCATCAACGCACACAGCAGCGGAATCCAGGCCAAGAACAAGTTCCACACAAGGAAGCGGTAGGAGATCGAGCCGATGTAGATAACGCGCGCCGTCCACATGCTCAAGCAGATGAACGAGGCAACGGCGAGCCAGAAAACTGCGTTTAGGCGTTGGTAGCTGAGGTGGACGACAGTGCTGCGCATAGGTTGCGATTATAAACGCGCTGTGCGCCGATTTATGCACGCTCACTGGGTGCAGGGCCGGCATCTGGCCTACTTGCCAGAACCCCGGTTTCTCCGAAAAACCGAGGTTCTGAACACTTGTTGAAAGACTCCAGATTCCGAACACGCCGTCAGTAGATATCCTCCACTGTGTTATTGACGTTGAACTTACCCGTCGGCGTGATCAGATTCGGGATGCGCGCCTTCTCCTGCAGCGTCGCGTCGTCGTAGATCACGATCTCACCAGTCTCGCCGGGCTTGCTGGCGTCGCCCCACACACTCACCCACACCTGATCGCCCTGCTGGTTGTATTCCAGGTGAACGGCACGACCGTAGCTGGCGACTTCCCAGCACTTGTGCGTGCGGTCGGGCTGCGCTTTGGCAATGACGCAGATCGTGCGTGCCAGCACCGGGTCGGGGTTGAGCGTCATGTCCACCCAGATCCACTGGCTCTTGGGGTGCGTCTTGATGAACAAGCTGCCAGCGCCTGGCAACTTCGTCACACGCACAGCTTTCCATGCGGCGTCAGGATGGCCTTCGGGGTCGGTGCCGATGGACGTGATCGCTGCGTCGCCTAAGTGCGAAGTGCTCCACACCGGGCCGTACTGCGGATCCACCCAGTTTGCACCGCGGCCTGGATGCGGCACGGCCGGCGTGTCCACCATCGCGACGAGTTTGCTCTCTTTCGCATCCACCACAGCCACTTTGTTGGACTGGTTGGCCGCTACCAGGAAGTAACGCTTGCTCACATCCCACCCGCCATCGTGCAGGAAGGGCGCGGCTTCGATCATCTTGATCGTTGGGTTGTGCGGATCGGCATAGCTCACCAGCCAGATCTGGCCGATCTCCTTCACGTTGACGATCCATTCCGGCTTGAAGTGCGAGGCAACGATGCTGGCGACGCGCGGTTCGGGATGGAACTCGTTGGCGTCCACGGTGTAGCCGCGCGTGCTGACGACTTTGAACGGCTCGAGCGTCTGGCCATCGAGGATGACGAAGTGCGGCGGCCAGTAGCAGCCGACGATGGCATATTTGTCGGTGAAGTCGCCTAGCTCGCCCTTGTATTTGCTCACTTCGACCGAGCGTGCGTCGTAGCACACCTGCACCTCGGCCACTTTTTGCGGCTTCTCCGGCCACAAGTCCACCATTGCCAACTTACCATCGCGCCCGATGACGTAGGCATAGCGGCCGGTGGCCGACATGCGGGTGATATGCACGGCATAGCCGGTGTCCACGGTCTCGACGATCTCGTGTGTGTCGCCGTCAATCACAGCCACCTTACCGGCATCGCGCAAGGTGACGACGAAGTAGTTACGCCAGTCGCGGTCGGTCTGCACTGTAGTCGGGCGATCGGCCGGTGGAACGAACTGCTTCCAGGTGGCTTTCATCTGCGCGAGCGACATCTCCGGCGGCGCAGGCGGCTCGTTTTGCAGGAACTTAGCCATCACCTCGGTTTGCGCCTGAGTCATGAACCCCTGCTTGCCCCAGTCCGGCATGCCACGGTTCGTGCCGTTGAAGATGATGGTGGATAGTGCGAGCGTGCCTTTGGGCAACGTCTTGTCGGGCGTGAGCGCCGGGCCGGTAGCGCCTTTGCGCAGTGTGCCGTGACAGCCGGCGCAGCGCTCGAAGTAGGTCTGCTTGGCCCAGGCGAATTCGGCCTCGGTGAGCATCGGCGATTCGCTGGCGGCGACGGGCACGGGCTGCGCGGCGCTTTCTGCCTCCGACTTGGCAGCAGCCTCCTGCGGGCCGCGCATCAGATAGGCCACGACGCTATTGATCTCATTAGCCGTGAGCACGTTCGCCAGGTTGCCCGGCATCAACCCCTTCTGGCAAGGTGCGCCGCCGCAATCCGGCGCGAGAAAGGCATCGGGAGAAACGATGGATTCATGCAGGAACTCCTCCACGGTCTTGGCCGAGCCGGTGTATTTGCCCTCTTGCAAGTGCGTCTGCACCATCGTAGCGATGTCGGTCAAGTTGGGGCCGATAGTGCCGACGGCGTTCGGCACGCCGGGGATGATATGGCATGCGCCGCAGCCGCCTTTCTGCATTGCCGAGATAGCCAGCTCGGCGTCATACAGGCCCGGTGGTTTGCCGGCAGCCTCTTGGGTTTGCTGGCTTGCGGTTTGGGCCTGCACCGGAAGCGTTGCTTGTGCCTGAGGCGCTGTGGTGGGTGAGGCGACAGTCGCTGGCGGCGCGCTGGGCGCAGTCAGCGAACGGCCGACGATGAACAACAGGGCGATGAAGAGCACGACCAGCGCTCCGGCGATCACGGGGATGCGCTTGTTGGACATGACTATCTCCTCCATGCAAACATGGAAATGCGTTTGGTGGAGATAGTAGGCTGGCTTCCAGAAGCGACAATGACTTAGAGCCTATCTCTAAACCTCGCATTTGCGCCAACAGATGATGGCGCAGGCGAAAAACAGCAGGGACAGATAATTGCTCGCCTTCTTCTCCCAGCGAATCAGCAACCGACGAAAGCGATTGAGCCATGAATGAGTCACTTCGACCACCCAGCGGCGCGACTTGCGTCGGCCCGGCTTGCGCTGGCGTTTTTTTGGGCGTTCTCCTTGTCCGGCACATG
>NZ_JAAFGM010000001.1 GCF_012931985.1 Candidatus Roseilinea sp. NK_OTU-006 | reverse complement strand
AGCGGCAGCCTGTCGGTGACGGTGCGGGTGACGGACACGCTGGCGGCGAACGCGACGCTGCTGAGCGCGACGCCGGGCTACGCGCAGAGCGGGCAGACGCTGGCCTGGAGCAATGTGGTGGTGCCGGCCGGCGGGACGACTGTGCTGACGGTGACGGTGCGGGCGGGCAGCGGGCCGCTGCCGGGCGGCTACGCGCTGAACAACAGCGTGACCATCGGCGCGCACGATGGTGAGATCACGCGCAGCGCGCCGGCGGTGGACGTTGCGCCGCATCGGGCGTATGTGCCGGCGGTGATGAGACCGTAAAGGCGAGAGTGACCCTTCCGCAGGTGCACAGCCTGCGGAAGGGTCTTTTTTTTGATCGTCCCTCCTGCAGGTTGTGTACCTGTGGAAGGGTTGCGGATCGCCGGCGGCCGGCGTGCGCGGCATGCGCCGGCGCCTCTTAGCGACTCTCGGCAGGTGGTATACTCACGCGCGTTGCCAGCGTCGGATATCGTTTGCTTCGTGCCATCCGCCGGTTGCGCGGGCTGATCAGAGCGCTGCGCCTATCTGTTGATCGGCGTGCACCTCGGATTACCTCCCATTTGGACTTTCCCTTGCTGATTGCCAAGCTGTTGAATATGTCCCACGTATTGTCAAACGCTTCGCTAGAACCTATCAAGCGGGTGTTAATCGGGCGGCCGCTGCGCACCGAGGAGGCGCCTCACCAAGCCGTGAGTAATCCTATCGGCCTGGCCGTCTTTGCATCCGATGCGTTGTCGTCCACGGCCTATGCGACGCAGGAGATCCTCGTGGTGCTGGCGTCTGCGGTTGCCGTCTCCGGCATCGGCGTGTTTCGCATCTCAATTCCGATCGCCGTAGCCATCACGGCCATTCTCACTGTGTTGATCATCTCTTATCGGCAAACGATCAAGGCGTATGACGGTGCAAGCTGCGGCGCGTATGTGGTCTCGCGCGACAATCTGGGGGTGCTGCCCTCGCAGATCGCCGGCGCTGCGCTGTTAGTGGATTACGTGCTCACGGTGGCCGTCAGCATCTCCAGCGGTGTAGATCAAGTGGCCTCGGCGATTCCCGTTCTGCGTGGACGCGAGGTGCTGGTGGCGCTCGCCGCTATTCTGATCATGACGGTCATCAATCTGCGCGGCGTGAAGGAATCGGGGCGCATTTTTGCTGCGCCAACGTATTTCTTCGTCGGCATGACTTTCCTGACGCTGACGGTTGGCCTGTTCAAGCTGCTGACCGGTCAGCTCACGCCGGTTGAGAACGTCCATATGGTGGCGCAGACGGCCGAGCCGCTGAGCTTGTTCCTGATTCTGTATGCGTTCAGCAGCGGCTGCACGGCGCTGACCGGCATCGAAGCGATCTCCGATGGCGTGCAGAACTTCAAGGAGCCGCGTAGTCGGAACGCTGCCCTGACGATCTCGGCGATGGGCCTATTGCTCGGCGCGCTCTTCATGGGCATCACGCTGTTGGCCAATCAGGTGCAAGCCCTGCCTTCGGAGGAGGAGACGATCATCTCGCAGATCGCGCGTGCGGTGTTCGGCTCCGGCGCATTGTATGGATTACAGATTGCAGCGACGACGATCATCCTGATCATGGCGGCGAACACGGCCTACGCCGACTTTCCGCGCATTGCTGCGTTTGTGGCCAGCGATAGTTTCTTGCCGCGCCAGCTCGCCATCCGCGGCAGCCGGCTGGTGTACTCCGGCGGCATCGTCACCCTGGCGGTCGCAGCCGGTATATTGATTACCGTCTTCAACGCGCGCACGACGTCGCTCATCCCGCTGTATGCGATCGGCGTGTTCATGTGCTTCACCCTGTCGCAGTTGGGCATGGTGCGGCGTTGGTTAGAAGTTGCCAAACTCCAGCCGGGCGAATCGTTGAAGATGGGTCAAAGTGTGGCGACCTACGACCCGCACTGGCGACGCAACCTCGTCATCAACGGCGCCGGCGCCGTCGTTTCATTTGCGGTGATGGTGATCTTCGCAGTGACCAAGTTCACGCATGGCGCGTGGATCACCTTGTTGGTCATTCCGGTCATGGTGTTCGTGTTCCACCGCGTGCATGTGCACTACCGCAACGTCGCGCGCATCCTGAGCCTCAGCAAGGAGCGCGTCAAGCCGAGGCCGCACCCGGTGAAGACCATCGTGCTCGTGGACGACGTGCATCGCGGCACGGTGCGCGTCGTGGACTTCGCCAAGTCGCTGGGCAATCCGTGGACGCCGCTGCATGTGGATTACAACGATCGCAAGACGCACATCGTTCAGCAGAAGTGGCGCGAGCGCATCGGCGAGGGCGAGCTGGTGATCTTGCCGTCGCCCTATCGCCGCCTGGTCGAGCCGATTGTGGAGTATGTGAAGCGCGAGCTTGAAGCAGACCCCAACATCTTTGTCCACGTCATCATGGGTCAGCTAGTGATGGACACGCCTTGGGCGCGCATGCTGCACTCGAACAACTCCCTGGGCATCATGTCAGCCTTGCAAGCCATGGATCGCGTGATCGTCACCGACGTGCCGTATCAGTTACACGCCGAAGATGTGGAGCTATATCCGGAGAACGAGCCGAATGACTACAAGCGAGCCCAGCAGCACGAGGCGCAGCAACCGACACCCGAACAACAGACGATCAGGGCAGCGATGGGCTGACCCGCGGCGCGCCCTAGCGGCGCTTCAACCGTTGTAGCCGCTCGCGCGCCTGTTCGAGCGTCTCGCGCTTTTTGCAAAAGGCAAAGCGCACGATGTTCCGACTCCGCTCGGGCCGGCTGAAGAACGGCGACCCTGGCACGCACGCCACGCCGATCTCCTGCGCCATGCGCAGGCCAAAGGTAATATCATCCTCGTCGCTGATGGCGCTGAAGTCGGCCATGATGTAATATGCGCCCTCCGGCGTGACGGGTTTGAAGCCGACCTCGCGCAGCATCTCCAGCGCGAACTCGCGGCGCTGCGCATAGTCCTCGCGCAGTTGCCTGTAATAGTCGTCGCCCAGCGTCAGCATCGCAATGCCGGCGACCTGCAGCGGGGTAGCGGCACACACGCTCATGAAATCGTGCGCCTTGCGCACGCCGACCATCAGATCTGCGGGGGCCACCGCGTAGCCCAGCCGCCAGCCTGTGACGCTGAAGGTCTTGCTCATGCCGCTGATGGTGATGGTGCGCTCGGCCATGCCGGGCAGCGTGGCGATGGGCGTGTGCTGTGCGCCGTCGTAAGTGATGAACTCGTAGATCTCGTCGGTGATGGCGATCACGTCATGCGCGATGCACAATTCGGCAATCAGTTGCAGCTCGTCGCGCGTGAAGACCTTGCCGGTGGGATTGTGCGGCGAGTTGACGATGATGGCTTTGGTCTTCGCGTTGAACACGCGGCGCAGTTCGTCGGGGTCGAACGTCCATGCGCCGTCGGCGGCCGGTCGCAGCGAGACGAAGCGCGGGGTGCTTTGGGTGATGAAGCAATTGGGGATGTAGCTCTCGTAATACGGCTCAAAACAAACCACTTCGTCGCCGGGGTTCACCACGCCCAGCATAGCAGCGATCATGCACTCGGTCGCGCCACAACAGACCACGACATCCGTATCGGGGTTGACGTCCATCTCGTAGCGTCGGCGGTAATGATCGGCGATCGCGTCGCGCAATGGCTTCAGCCCCCAGGTGACCGAATACTGGTTCCAGTCATCCTGAATCGCGCGCGCGGCGGCGTCTTTGATCGCCTGCGGCGCTGGGAAATCGGGGTAGCCCTGCGAGAGGTTGATCGCGCCGACATCGAGGGCGACGCGCGTCATCTCGCGGATGATGGACTCGGGAAAGCGTTGGGTGCGGATCGAGGTGCGCATCAGGATGCAGGGAGACGTCAAACGGATCGCTGCCGGCACAGAGGCTCAGGGGCGTATTGTACTCGCGCGGCGCTTCACGCTTTAGGCGGGCACAGCCGTACGTCCGGGCCGCGCTTGTCCACCGGCGACTCCAGCACAATGGAGGTGGTGAGGCTGCGCGCAAAAGGCCGCAAACGCGAGATCAGCGCTTCGAGCTGGGCGACCGAGGCCACCACGACCTGCAAGAGATAGCTGTCGCTGCCGGTCAACATGTGGCACTCGATCACCTCGGGCTGCGTCTTCACCAGCCGAATCAACCGCTCGCACGGCTCGCAGTCGCCGACGCGAATAAAGGCTCTGATCGGCAAGCCGAGCTTGTCGGCATTCAGGCGGGCGTGATAGCCGGTGATGATGCCGGCCTCTTCCATCCGCCGCACGCGCTCGGCCACCGCCGGCGGCGTCAGCCCGACTCGCCGGCCCAGCTCGGCGAACGACATGCGCGCATCCTCCTGCAATAGCCTGAGCAGCTCCAGCCCGGTCCGATCCAAAAGCTTTTCGGAATCAAAAGCCATTCGACGCCTTTGATTTTAGTTTGCAAGTCAACGGCGGCAAGTACTTTTGTTTCTGTCTTCAGCGATCCGCTCAGTCTTTCTAGACTTTCTGTCATCCTGCGGCGCAGTCTGTCGCGCCCGGCAATTCACGTGAGGAGGCGATGGAAGTGACCCACGATCCTTTGGAATTTCAGGCGATAGATTACGTGGAGTTCTATGTGTCAAACGCGCGGCAGGCCGCGCATTTTTACCGCACCGTCTTCGGCTTTCGACCGGTGGCGTATGCGGGCCTGGAGACCGGCGTGCGCGATCATGCGTCGTGGTTGCTGACCGGCGGCGCGGTGCATGTGGTCCTCACTTCTCCGCTCGATCCGCATAGCCGGCCCGACATCAGCCAACACATCGCCCTGCACGGCGACGGCGTGAAAGACATCGCCTTGCGCGTGCGCGATGCGCGCGCCGCCTACCAGGAAGCGATCCGGCGCGGCGCGCGCAGCGTGATGCCGCCGGCGGTCGTCGAGGACGAGTGCGGCCGGTTCGTCAAGGCCACGATTGCCGCCTACGGCGACACCGTGCACAGCTTCATCGAGCGCGAAGGCTACCGCGGCTTCATGCCGGGGTTTAAGCCGATCGAGAATCCGCCGCCGGCGCCGGAGACCGGCCTGGTCGCCATTGACCACATCGTCGGCAACGTCGAACAAGGCAAGATGAACGAATGGGTCCGGTTCTACGCCGACGTGCTGGGGTTCACGCAGCTCGTCCACTTCGACGACAAGGACATCAGCACAGAGTACTCCGCTTTGATGAGCAAAGTGATGCAGAACGGCAGCGGCCGCATCAAGTTCCCCATCAACGAGCCGGCCGAAGGGAAGCGCCGCAGCCAGATCGAGGAATACCTCATCCACTATGGCGGCCCGGGTGTGCAGCACATCGCGCTGGCGACCGGGGACATCATCGCCAGCGTGGACGCCTTGCGCGCGGCCGGCATCCAGTTCTTGCGCGTGCCGGAGACCTACTACGAGGCGTTGCCCGAACGCGTCGGGCAAATCGAAGAAGACATCCGCGAGTTGGCCCGGCGCGGCATCCTCGTAGATCGCGATGATGAAGGCTATCTGCTCCAAATCTTCAGCCAGCCGATGCAGGATCGCCCCACGTTGTTCTTCGAGATCATCCAGCGTCGCGGCAGCCGCGGCTTCGGCAAAGGGAACTTCAAGGCGCTGTTCGAGGCGCTTGAGCGCGAACAGGCGCGCAGGGGCAACTTGTGAACATGCGGAGGCCAGCCATGACGCCAAACCTTGAACTGCGCTCCGTTCCGGTGATGCCGAATTACACCGACCAAGATCACCAGACGTGGGCTACGCTATACCACGCGCAGATGCAGCGGGTGCCCGACTACGCTTGCGAACTTTTCTTGAGCGGCTTGTCCAAATTGGCGTTCGACCCCGATCGCTTGCCCGACCCGCGGGTGATCAGCGAACGGCTGTATCGCCAAACGCGCTGGACGCTCGGCGATGCGCAAAACGAATACCTGAATGCGGTCGAGTGGTTCGAGCACCTGCGCGAGCGGCGTTTCCCGGTGACCAACTACATTCGTCAGCCGTCGGAGCTCGAATTTACCCCCTTGCCCGACGTGTTCCACGACTACTTCGGCCACCTAGCTTATTTCATGGACCCCTACTTCGCCGACCTGGCACAAGCCTTCGCGCCGTTGTTCTTCGCCGGCGATGCGCGCCAACAACTCGAAATCTCGCGTCTGTGGTGGTACACCACCGAATTCGGGTTGATCCGCGAACGAGGCGCGCTCAAAGCCTTTGGCGCAGGTCTGATCTCGTCCATCGCGGAGCTGCAGAAAGCCTTCGCGCCGGATACGCCCCGCGTCCCATTCGACATCCGGCGGGCCGCCGAGTTGGATTCGGCCAAGTACCACATGCACAGTTTGTATTTTGTGTTCGACGACGTCGAGCAAATCTACAACATCCTGCGCGATTACGCGCGGATGGAGGGTTTGCCCGAACCGGCAGGGATAAGGTGATTCCGATGGCTTACTACTACAAACTGGGCGACATTCCGCACAAGCGGCACACACAGTTTCGCAAACCGACCGGCGGCCTGTATCGAGAAGAGGTGATGGGCCTTGAGGGCTTCCACGGCGTGCAATCCGTGCTGTACCACCACTTCCTCCCCCCGCGCGTGCTGCGGACGGAATACCTCGGCGACGCTCGGGTCGTATATACGGATTATGGCGCAGTGCGCCACCGCGCTTTTGCGACCGCCAATGTGCCGGCCGGCGACGATCCGGTCTCGGCGCGGCGCACGCTGCTGGGCAACGCCGACGTGACGCTGGGCGTCAGTCGCGCCACGCAGAGTATGCGTTACTTCTACCGCAACGCGCAGGCGTACGAAGTGTGGTTCGTGCACGAAGGCGCCGGCGTGCTCCGCACGCAATTCGGCCGACTGGATTTTGGCAGCGGCGACTATCTCGTCATCCCATACGGCGTCACCTGGCAGATGGCGCTGAGCACGCCCGAAGCGCGCTTCTTCATCATCGAATCGCGCAGCCAAGTGGCGCCCCCGAAACGTTATCGCAACGCGTTCGGCCAACTGTTGGAACATGCGCCGTACTGCGAGCGCGACATCCGTCCGCCGAGCGCGCTGGAGACCTATACCGAGCGCGGCGAGTTCGAGGTGCGCGTCAAGGTGCGCGACGGCATCAGCCGGCACTGTCTCGACCATCATCCCTTTGACGTCGTCGGCTGGGACGGCTATCTATACCCCTGGGCGTTCAGCATCCACGACTTCGAGCCGATCACCGGCCGCGTGCATCAGCCGCCGCCGGCGCATCAGACGTTCGAGGCCCACAACTTTGTGGTGTGTTCGTTCGTGCCACGGCTGTTCGACTATCACCCGCTGGCTATTCCGGCGCCTTACGCGCACAGCAACGTCAACAGCGACGAAGTGATCTATTACTGCGACGGCAACTTCATGAGCCGCAAGGGCATCGCCAAATATGACATCACGCTGCACCCCAGCGGGCTGCCACACGGCCCGCAGCCGGGCATGACCGAGGCATCCATCGGCGCCAAGGAGACTCAAGAGCTGGCCGTGATGGTAGACACCTTCAACCCCTTGCACGTGGCGATACCCGCCCTTGAGCTGGAGAAGCCGGACTACCAGGCCACGTGGCTGGAGGGCAGTGGGGAGTGAGTCGCAACATCGTGCGATGACCATGCTGAACATCTCCCCTGCTCGGCGCATGTCGGCGCTTCACGCGCATCTGTTTGCTCAGCTCAACCGGCGCAAGGCTGAGCTGCGCGCAGCCGGCGTGGATGTCATCTCGCTCGACATGGGTTCGCCCGATCTGCCGCCTGCGTCGCACATCGTCGAAGCGTTGGTGCGCAGCGCGCGCCGGCCCGATCGCTACAGTTACGGCGAATTCAGCGGCTCGCCTGCCGTGAAGCGCGCTTTTGCCGATTTTTACGCACGGCGCTTCGGCGTCACGCTCGATCCGGACCGCGAGGTGTTGCTCTTGCTCGGCTCGAAGGAAGGCATTTACCACCTCAGCTTCGCGTATCTGGACGTGGGCGACGTGGCCCTGGTGCCGGACCCCGGCTATCCCACCTACGCGGCTGCGGCGAAATTAGCCGGCGCGACAGTCTATCCCCTGCCTCTGAAGCGCTTGAGCCACGCAACGCAAGCGGGCGCGTCCGAAGCAGCGGGCGACGTGTGGTTGCCCGAGTTGGATCACATCCCCGGCGATGTCGTCGCGCGGGCGAAAGTGTTGTGGCTGAACTACCCGAATAACCCGACGACCTCGGCGGCGCCATTAACGTTCTTCGAGCACGCAGCGGCCTTTTGCCGGCAGCACGGCCTCCTGCTGGTGCATGACAACGCCTATAGCGAAACCGGCTACGATGCCTATCGGCCGCCCAGTGCGCTTCAGGCGCCCGGCGCTAAAGAGATCGCCGTGGAGTGCTTCTCGCTGTCCAAAGCCTACAACATCGCCGGCATGCGCATCGGCGCGTTGGTCGGCCATGCAGAGGTGATCAAGACGGTGGCAGCGCTGAAGAGCAATGTGGATACCGGCGCCTTTGCCGCCATTGAGGACGCGGCCATCGCTGCGCTGACCGGCGACCAAACATGGCTGGAGGCGCGACAAGCGGAATACCGCCGGCGCCGCGATGTCTGCGTGGCGGCCTTGCGCGCGCTCGGCTGTCTCGTGGCGCTACCCCAGGCCACGATTTACGTCTGGGCGCGCCTGCCGAACGGCGAAACCGACAGCGCGGCGTGGTGCCAGGCCGTGCTCGAAGCGACCGGCGTCTCATTCACTCCCGGCGCGGCTTTTGGCGCAAACGGCGAAGGCTACTTTCGCATCGCGCTCACGGCGACGCCGGCGCGGCTGAGCGAGGCGATGGCGCGCCTGGCCGACTACTTGCAGCGCACGGATGGCCGACCCATCAGCAGCTCCCCCAGCGCTCCGGATCTCCACTGCGAACATGCAATCTTGGCTTGACGTTGATCCAACTTCCGACTTCAGCATCTACAACCTGCCGTTTGGCGTCTTTGAGACGCGCGATCGCGCGCCGCGCGCAGGCATCGCAATCGGCGACTACATCGTGGATCTCGCGGTATTGGCCGAGCGACGCCTGCTTCCTCTGCCCGATCACGCGCCGCACCGCGAAGAAGACTTGCAACGCGCCCTGAACCGTCCAACGCTGAATGATTTCATCGCCCTGAGCAAATCGGTGACCGGCGCCGTGCGGTTGTGCGTCCAGCAGTTGCTGATGGCGTCGTCGCGGGATGCACATCCCCCGGAGGTGTGGGCGCACGCCCTGGTGCGGCAACGCGACGCCAGGATGTTGATGCCGCTGCGTGTGCCGAACTATACCGATTTCTACTCCAGCCTGCATCACGCCACCAACGTCGGCGCGATGTTTCGTGACCCGAAGACCCCCCTGTTGCCGAACTGGCGCCACCTGCCGGTGGCCTATCACGGCCGCGCCTCGTCCATTGTGGTCAGCGGCGCGCCCATCCGTCGTCCACGCGGCCAGATCAAGCGCGATGACGACCCCACGCCTACCTTCGGCCCCACGCTCGCGCTGGACTTCGAATTAGAAATGGCTTTCGTCATCGGCAAGGCCTCGCCGCTGGGCCGGCCGATCACCACTTCTGAGGCTGAACAATACATCTTCGGCTTACTGCTGTTCAACGACTGGTCGGCGCGTGACATTCAAAAATGGGAATATCAGCCGCTCGGCCCGTTCCTCGGCAAGAACTTCGCCTCGACCATCTCACCCTGGATCGTGACGCTTGAGGCGCTTGATCCTTTTCGCGTCCCCATGCCGTCGCAAGAGCCACCCCCATTGCCGTACTTGCGCGCATCGGGCAACCAGAGCTTTGACATCCACCTGGCCGTAGACCTGATCGCCCCGAGTGGCCTGACGTTAACGGTCTGTCGCAGCAACTTCCGCCACATGTATTGGACGATGAGCCAACAACTGGCGCATCACACGGTGAACGGCTGCAATGTCGAGGTCGGCGATCTGATGGCGTCCGGCACGTTGAGCGGGCCGACGCCGGAGTCGTACGGCTCGATGCTTGAACTGACCTGGAACGGGCGAAACCCGCTGCGCTTGCCAGATGGCAGCACCCGCACTTTCCTCGAAGACGGCGATGCCGTCGCGCTGCGCGGGTGGGCGGAGCGCGACGGCATGCGCGTCGGCTTTGGCGAGGCACGCGCACAGATCTTGCCCGCTTTGGATGGCGAAGCTTAATTCGGCGCGCGGCGGTACGGCGCCGCCGGCGGCGCCGTTTGCGTGAACAAGCGTTCACCGACCCGGCGAATCGCCGCATGGGCGACGATCATCAGCCACAGATTGCGCGCCGTCACGTAAAGCAGACCGCTGGTCAGCATGCAACAGGTCGCTGCGAGCGCATGTGGCCGATTCGCATGCGGCGGCGTATGGCGCAGCCGTCGCGCGAGCACCCACTCCACAGCGACCAGGGCGAAGCCGGCAGTTGCGCCCCAGTAGGCATCCTGGAACAGCAGCACGAACGGCGCGCGGTAGAACGCCCAGTGCGCCTCGGCGTATGCGGCTTCGCGCACGATCAGCAGCGCGCTGGGCTGCGCGTCGAAGAGCGCCGGCGGCAGGTCGGCGCTGCGCCGCGCCAGCCAAAGCACGACCAACACGAATCCGGTCGCCAGGCCGGCGGCGATGCTGCCGCGCATCCAATCGCGCAGCGTGAAACCAGCCAACGTGGATGCGTCCTCCACGGCGATCGCGCCCAGACCGAGCAGATCCACGCTGAGCGCGCCGGTGATCAGCGCCCCAAACGGCAGCCCAATGTAATAGCTGAAGCGCACGACCTCGACAAACACGCTGCCCAATTCGGATTCGACGAGCGCGCGGCGGAGACGGGCTCCGCCGAAGCGGTAGACGGCGGCCACAGCCGCCAGGCCGACGGCGAACGAGCCGGCTACCCAGAGGGCCAGTTGGAGTTTGGGGTTCATTGGCTGCGGACGACTGCGCCTGATAGCGGCGCCTGCGCCAGGATCATTTCCACCTTGGCATCGAGCAGGCCGTGCTGCGCGCATTTGAGCGACGCCGCTGTGGTGGCGAAATGCGCCACTTGCACAATCGGCCAGCCGGCAAGTAAGCCGTACATGGCTGCGGCGGAATACACCGCACCGGCGCCCTGCGTGTCAACGACCTGCACGGCCGGCGCGGGCACTTCGATCAGCCCTGTCCGATCTAGCGCCAGCGAACCGTGCTTGCCGCGCGTCACAAACGCCGCCTCAACCCCTAGCGCTTGCAAGGCTTCGGCAATCGCGCGTGGGTCTTCCTGCGCCACGTGAACGTCGGACATCGGCGCTTGCGCGTAGCTCGCTTGGCTGATCAGAGGTCGGTAGCGGTCGGGTTGGCGCAGCGAATACTCCACGTTCAAGAAGACCGGCACACCATGGGCGCGCGCAAATGCAACAGCGCGCTCGGCAGCCGGCCCGACGTACCAATCCACATACAGCATGTCGGCGCCGACGATGGCTTCGAGATCCGCCTCAATCAAGCTTTCCCACACTGCGGGGGCATCCTCGACGAAGAAGGTGCGCGTGCCGGCGCGATCGGAGATATCCACCTCATCCGGCGTGCGCAGGTCGCCCCGCAGCGCGATGTGCGCACGCACGCCGAGCTCGGCTAGTTGCGTCAGCGTGCGGCGGCCCAAGTCGTCGTCGCCGAGCGCGTTGCCGATCAAGTGCGCTTCCACGCCCCATCGCGCCAGCACTTGAGCAGCCATCGCGCAGTCGGCCCCGATAAACGGCCGCTTAGCAGTGACATAGGCGCCGGTGTTGGCGGCAGGGTAGCGGTCCACCAAGAACACCACGCCGGGGTTAACGTAGCCAAAACAGACGATGCGAGGCGCGGAGGACATGGTCGCAAAATGAAAGGCGCACGCGCGTGCGCCTTTTCTCCAGTGGCCTCCACAGGGCTCGAACCTGTGACCTCACGGATGTGAACCGTGCGCTCTGACCAACTGAGCTAGGAGGCCGCTGTTTGCGAGCTAATTATACATCTCTCCCCTCGCGCTCATGTTCGTTGCCGGCCTCTGGTCGCGGGCAGGCGCAGGCCACGCCCGCGCCTGCCCATGTCTCACGCCTGCGGCGCGGCGCCTTCGTGGTTGGGCCGGGTGGCGCGAGGCATGCGGCCGATGCGCAAAAGGCTGGTCATGGTCGGTGGGTCGCCGGCTCATCTCCCCGCGTCAGCGCAGAGCGCTCGATAGACTTCCACGGTGCGATCGGCGATGTGGCGCATCGTGAAATGGGCGAGCACACGGGCGCGCCCACGTCGCCCGAGTTCTGCGCGCCGGTCAGGCTGCGCCATCAGCGCCGTGAGGCAATCGGCGAGTGCTGCATCGTCCGCTTCGTCGAAGATGAGGCCGGCGTCGCCCACAACGCTGGGCGCTTCCCCACAAGATGAGGCGATCACCGGCACCCCACACGCCATGGCTTCGACGAGCACGCGTCCGAATTGCTCCTTCCAGTTGGGCAGGGTGCGCGAGGGCAACACGAAGGCGTCGAGCGCGCGATAGAACTCCGGCATGTGGGTAGACGGCAGCGACGGGCAAAACGTCACACGCTCGGCAACGCGCAACTGCTGCGCCAATGCGCGTAAGGCATTTAGCTCCGGCCCTGCGCCGACGATGAGCAGGCGCGCTGAATTCGGCAAGCGGGCGAAGGCGCAGATCAATACGTCCACACCCTTTTCGCGCACCAGCCGGCCGGCGTAGCCGACGACGAACGCCTCGCCGTTGCGCCGCTCATCCGGCGGGGCGAACGTCTGCTCATCCACGCCAAACTGGGGGATGACATGGATCGGCCGGGTAAACCCTTTGGCCCGCCACACCACGCAAGCCGACTCGCTGCCGACGAGGGCGGCGTCGGCTGTTCGCAGCACACTGCGTTCCATCCAACTGAACGGCGGCGGGTAGCGCCGCCGAATGTTCTGCCAGGAGAAGAAGACGACGCGCGGCGACGGCCGAAGCGCCCTCGCTGCCTTCACGGCCAGCCACGTCGCCAAGTTGTAAGGTTCCTCATCAACGTGCACCACGTCCGGCCGCAGTTGCGCCAGCGCCCGAGGCAAAGTGGGGTAATAGTGCAGGTGAAAATTGCCGTTGAAGCGGATCGGGATGACCTGCAGCGCGTAGCCGTTGGCATAGGCGCGTTCGAGCGGCTGGTTGCCCCACGACGGCGGGACGAGCACCGTGAGCGCAACGCCAGGATGCGCCGCCAGGAGTTCACACTTGCGCTGATATGCGCCGACCACCAGCGCCTTGGAGATCAGCGTTACGCGCATGCGACAGCGGTCCGCTCGCACGACCACTCGACTTCCTCTTCCGGAACGGGGGCGGTTTCGTATGCCTCATCGGGCAAGACGCCTTGCTCGTAGCGTCGCTGGAATTCATCCACCCGTTCATGGAACGCGCCGACGCTTTCGCACGTGACGAGTTGTGCGCGCAGCGCCGCCACATGCGGCATGCCCTGCATGTATTTCACGGCATGCTTGCGGAAGAGGATCAGGCCGTGGTCGCCGTAATACGCAATCATCGCGCGCAGGTGACGCTTGAGCAACGCGATCACTTCCTGGACGGTGACCTCGTGGCGGTCTTTGCGTTGGAATATCCAGGGGTTGCCGATTGCGGCGCGACCGATCATCACGCCATCGCAGCCGGTGTGCGCTTTGATGCGCGCGATGTCGGCGACGGTCTTCACGTCTCCGTTGCCGATCACCGGAATCTTGACGGCCTGTTTGATTTCGGCGATGGCGTCCCAGTCGGCAACGCCTTTGTAGGCTTGCTCTTTTGTGCGGCCGTGCACGGCAATCAGCGACGCGCCGTTGTCTTCGAGGATCCTGGCCACCTCCAGGTAGTTGCGAGACCGCGCGTCCCACCCCAGGCGAATCTTAGCCGTGACCGGCACGCGCACCGCTTTGCTCAGGCGGTTGAAGATGCGCGCGATCTTTTGCGGGTCGCGCAGCAGGCCGGCGCCTGCGCCGCGGCCACTCACGCTGCTCACCGAGCACCCCATGTTCAGATCAATGATGCCGGGGCCGAGCTGCTCGATCTTCTGCGCGCAGGCCACAATGCGGTCTTCGTCGCTATCGAAGATCTGGAAGGTGAGTTGGGGCTTTTCGCGCGGGTCGTAGTCGAGCTGGCGCAGGGCCGGCCGAGCGTCGCGCAGGATGGCCTCGCATGACGTGAACTCGGTGTAGCTCATCGCGCTGCCGTATTCGCGGCAGATCAGCCGGTAGGGCAAGTCGGAAAACCCGTCCATCGGCGACAGGATCAGGTCGCCGTATACCGGCACATCCCGAACGTAGAACGTCGGCTGCATCGCCGCGCATTTTCCCACGATTGAGGATGGCCCACGGCGATGCGCCCGCTCACATCGCCGCCGCGCCTATCTTGCGCGTCGGTCGGCTATGGCGAACCGAGCAGCGCGCTCAACACCGAGATCAATCCCACGGCACCGCCGAGCGCCATCGCCCAGCCACACAGCCGGATGATGCGCATGCCGTTCTTCTCGCCCAGCATCCAGATGATGAAGTTGCCGATGCGGTGGCCGGGCGAGACGATCTTCTTTTTGGGCCGCAGCACCACGGCCAAGCCGCACAACAAGATGAACGTCGTCATGGCGACGCCGAACATGCGAAACGGATACATCTGCTCAGGGGTCATCTCGGTCGTCTCCTCTCCGTCATCGCGATCATCGCTCCTGCAACATCTCGCGCAGCAGCGCCGGCCCGCCGCGCACAGCCAGCCCCAGCCGGACCAGCCCGTCCACCAGCGGATGCGTGCTCGCGCGATAGTGCTTTTTGTAAAACAGCCACATGGCGCGCTGGAACTCGTACTGCGCCTTCACGCTCGCGCGGCTGGCGGCCCGCTTGACGTGATGCACGGTCACATCGGGGTAGTACACCACGCGATAGCCCGCCTGCTTGGCGCGCAGACACCAATCCAGGTCCTCGCCGTACATGAAGAATTGCTCATCGAGCAACCCGATGCGGGCAATGACCTCGGCGCGCAGCATCATGCATGCGCCGACGACGGAATCCACATCGGCTTGTGCGTCCTCATCCAGATAGGTCATGTTGTAGCGACCGAAGCGCTTGCTGCGCGGGAAGAGCCTGCTCAGGCCAACGAAGCGATAGAACGACACCTCCGGCGTGGGGAAGCTGCGCCGGCAAGCCTTGTCCAGCGAGCCATCCGTGAGCACCAGCTTCGGGCCCACGACCCCGATGTCGGGGTGAGCGTCGGCGAAGGCGACCAGCCGGCGCAGCGCATCGGGCGGCATCACCGTGTCCGGGTTGAGCAACATGGCATAGCGCGCCCGCCCGCACGCCGGGAAGCCAAAGTGCCGCAGGCCGAGGTTATTGCCGGCAGAGAAGCCTGCATTGGTGGCGTTGCGGATCAACGCGACTGCGGGAAATTCACTGCTCACCATCGCGGCGCTGTCATCCGTCGAAGCGTTGTCCACCACGCAGGCGGCAAAGCGCAGGCCGACCTGCGCGCACAGCGAATGTAAGCAATCGCGCAGCAGATCTCGCGTGTTGTAGTTCAGGATGACGATGGCGAGATCGGTGAGCTGTGAGCCATGAGCTTTGAGTTGTGAGTCATGAGTTGTGAGTTGTGAGTCGCGCATTTACCTGGCGATGATTTTAAGCTGTGGCAAATCATCGGCGCGCTTCGATCTTAAAGAGCGGCACGCGCCGGTTCTGCGAGCCGCCGCCGACGGCTTCGTAGTAGGGCAAGTCCAGGCGGCCGACCTCGCGCAAGGCATAGCGCGCGCGCAACGTTGCCAGCGATGCGCGCAGTTCTGCCCCGTCGTCCAGCAGGAAGACCGGCCGGCCCTCTGCGTGCAGCGCGTCTACGAAGCGGATGAGTTCGTCCGGCGTCCAGACGGCCGGCCGGAAGGCCGCGCGGCCCGCGTGCAAATCCACGGCCCCACTGTTCAGCGCGCAGCCGATGACTGCATCGTTCGGCGTCATCTGGCGCAGGCGCTCGAACGAAAGCCGCTGCTCGCGCGCCAGATATCCAAAGGCGCCAAAGCCGCGCGTGACCGGCAAGGCCAGCGTTTCCATCGCGCGCAACACGAATAGGTAGGACAGGGCACAGATGGCGGCGATGGCTAACAGTTGATTGAGCGTTGAACGGATGGCGTCACCGCAGTGAGCCGCCGGGCCCAGGCGTTGAGCAATCCAGGCGCAGCGCCCGCAGCGCAAGGCGGAGGCGCCGCGCCACAACTCGACCGCGCCGAATGCCGCCAGGAGGTGCAAAACCGGAAACAGGGAGAGGATGTCGCGCAGGCGCAGGTAGGCATAGGCGACATGGAAGAGAAAAAGCGTGACCGCGTAGGCTGCGAGGACGGCTAACGCACGGCGACTCCGCCGCCACATCGCCGCAGCGCCGATCAAGATCAACGGCATAAGCCAGCCGAACTCGCGGTAATGATTCAGCTCATCGGTCGTGCGGCCCAGCGTCTCGGGTAGGCGCACCAGCGAGAAGTTCGTCAGCTCCTCCGAACCGACGTGAAAAGGCCCACCGAACACGGTGGTGTGATACATCAAGACGGGTGAGGCGGCGATCCAGGCGGCCAGGGCGCAAGATGCGAGGCGCCAGGCATAAGATAGGAGCGGACCGCCCAGCGTTGCACGTGTGGCTTCTCGCGTCTCACGCCAGGCCGGCGCGAGGGCGAGGGCGATGGCCGGCGCTATCAGCACTTGTGTGTAGCGGATGTCGAACGCAGCGCCCAGCGCGAGGCCGCTCAGTCCAGCCATCAGCAACGAGCCGCGCGCGCGCCAGGCCAGCGTCAATGCGAGGATCGAGAACAGTTGCGCGGCGATGTCGGCCATCGGCACCATCTGCCATTCCACCTGCTGGTACGACGTCGCCGTGAAGAAGACGGTGAGGGCTGCAACCGCATCAGGCGCTGCGCGCGCTTCGTCTTGCCCGTGCGGTTGTCGCGCATGCGTTGCTTGACACTGAGCACCTGACACGTGATCCTCAGCGGGTGTCCGCTGATAAGCCATTTGTGACGCGTGATGCGCGAACCATGCGATCACGATGAGCGCAATCAGATTGAGCAGCGGTGTGACGAGATACAGGCCGCGCTCACCGGCGAGCAGATAAGCCAAGCCGGTAAACGCGGCGTAGCCCGGCGGCCAGACGGTCGGAGCTTCGTAACGGCTGCCGTCTGGGATGCGATAGCCGACGTGCACAACCGGATGCAGTGGAATGTCCAGCGCATAGGCGAGGCGCGCCAACGGGAAGGGATGAAGTACTGTGCCGCGCGTCGCCAGGTCGACGCCCATCTGCGCGTAGGCGTACGGATCGCTGCCGGTGACGCCATGGGTGCGCAGCGCCAGAGCCGCCCAGGCCGCCCAACCGAGGGATGCGGCTATCAGCAGCAGCGCGCTTCGGCGCACGAATCCCCAATCCCCGATCTCCAATCTCTGAGCTGCCCACCGCCCGCCGATCACGAACGCCAGCGCCGACATCACGATGAGCGATAGCAGCGGCGAAAGTACGCCGTTGAGCGCGCCCTTGAATCGCACGCCCCCAAAGCTCAGGCAAGTCGTCAGGTAGGCAATCGTCAATGGCGACAGTGACGAGAGCGCCCAAAACTGAACCGAGCGCCGGCGCGCTCGATCCAGCGCCGTCGAGAGGGTGAACGGCACAAGCAGAAACGCCAGCAGCGCCGGGGCCAGCAGAACAGGCAGATGCAGGTTAGCCAGGACGACGGCCAGGCCAAACAAATGGGCGGCCATCCACAGCGCTGCAGTCGTTATGCTCCAGTCGCCGGCTGCCCGTGGTGGGCCGAACGACAGCGCGCGCAGGCAATCGGCCACAAGCCCATCGGCCCGCGCGCGACCGAGTGCGCGCTTCGCCGGCGGCACCAGCGCCAGCAACGCTGCAATCAACCAGCCGGCCCGCAGGCCAAGCACAGGAATCGCAAACAGCCGTCCCAGCCCGACCAGAGCGATCAGCCCACTTGCAACGATCCACGCGAAGGCGGCATCGCGCGGCGTGCGCCCGCTGCGCCTCAACCCCCCCACAGCCAGGCAACCCAGCAGCCCAATCGCCACGACCAGCCACATCAACGGTCCGGCGGGCTGCACGGTAACGGAGCCATCGCTCCAGTAGTCGAAGCGCAGGAGGTTATCGAGGCGCATTGGCCGGTGCGATTGTTGACGAACAGCAGCGTTGCTCAGCGGAACGAGCTGAATATACTCCAGTTGATGCTACAGACGCTCTCGACGTTCGATCTGCTCGTTGTCGGCTGCGACGTGCTGGTTCGTCAGGACAGCCGATACATCGTCGTCAACGATCGCGACATTGCCATCACCGGCAACCGCATTGCCGCGATCTCCCCTGCCGAAGCCATTGACCGCGCCCAAGCGCGCGAGGTCATTGACGCCAGCGGCCTGCTCGCCATCCCCGGTTTGATCAACTGCCACACGCACGCGCCGATGGTGCTCTTCCGCGGCTTAGCTGAGGACGTCACCATCGAGTCCTGGTTCAACGATTACATCTGGCCGCTGGAGAGCAATGAGGAGCCGGAGGACATTTACTGGGGCGCGCTGCTGGCCATCGCGGAGATGATCCAAAGCGGGGTAACGACGTTTGCCGATCATTACTTCTTCTGCGACCAAATCGCCGAGGCGGTAACCGAATCCGGCATGCGCGCCAACATTGGTTGGGCCGTTTTCGGTCACGAGGGCGAGAGGAAACTGGACCAGACCGTGGCGTTCGCGCAGCGCTGGCAGGGCGGCGCCGGCGGGCGCATCACCACATGGCTTGCGCCGCATTCACCCTATCTATGCGATCGCAACTTCCTGGCGCTTACCGCGCAGCGCGCCAGAGCGCTGAACACAGGCATCCACATTCATTGCAGCGAGACGCACGATCAGGTCGCGCTCAGCTTGAAGCAACACGGCGTGACCCCGCCGGCCCTGTTGCAACAGGCCGGCGTACTGGATGTGCCGGTGTTGCTGGCTCACGGCATCGGCCTGACGCCCGAAGATATTGCGATGCTCAAGGATTACGACGTGGCGGTGGCGCAGTGTCCAAAGACCTACATGAAGCTGGCGATGGGCACGGCGCCCGTGCGTGCCATGCGCGAAGCCGGCATCGTCGTGGGCATTGGCACCGACGGCGTCGTGAGCAGCAACACGCTCGATGTGCTCGAGCAGATGCGCCTGTTGGCGCTCGACCAGAAGCAGGCGGCGAGGGACTCGACTACGATGCCGCTGCAGGAAGTGCTGGCGATCGCGTTCGCCGGCGGCGCGGCGGCGTTGCACCTACCGGACATCGGCGAGTTAGCCGAGGGCAAGCTGGCCGACATCGCCCTGCTGCGCCAAGACGGCGCACACCTCTTTCCGCGCTACGACGCAATCGCCAACCTCGTCTATTCCGCCCGCGCCGGCGACGTGGACACGGTGATCTGCGACGGCAAATTGCTGATGCGCTACGGTCGGCTGCTGACCATTGATCTGCCGCGCGTCAAGGCCGAGATTGCGCGCCGGTTGCAACGTCTGAACCAGCGCGTGGCCGAGAAGCGCCTCGCCACCTATCCCACCTAACCCTGCCGCGATGCGCCAGCGCTCACGGCGTGGGGCGCAGGTAATTCTGCACGCCCCAGCCAATCGTCCCATCGCTGGGGTCGCGCAACTGCCACCATACGAAGCCTCCGTTCTCCTGCGGCCCGCCGACGACTTCGTAAATCGTGCCATCGGGCAAACTGCGAATCTTCTCCGCCGAAATTGATGGTTCGCGGCGGAAGTTTAAGCCGTTGCCTCCGGTGCCGAAGATCACCACGCGGACGCCCACGCCGATCACGCCCGGCTGCCCCTCGGTAAGGGCCGTCGGCTCTGGAGTCGGCGGGTCGGTTGGCGCGACGTAAGGCGTCGCCGTCGGCGGAATCTCCTCTGTCGGCGTGGGGAAGATGACCTGGATCGTCGCGGTGGGCGCGCTGAAGTTCAACGCCGGACGGTTCTGGTTGACGAACGACGCGGCCAAAAAGCAGGCGACGCCGACCAGGGCGAAACTGATCGCCATCGGGATGATGGCCGGCACGCGCTGTTGTGGGTAGTCGCGTGGTTGCCGCGGAAGACGCCTGAACGGCCTTAAATCTTCCTCCCAGTGAATCTTTGGGTGATCCACGCCGCCGCGGCGGTCGGGGGTTTTTTGCACAGACATGATCCAGCCACTTCAACAACCAGCTCGGCCTAGCATTCTACTTCGTGCGCCACCAGGTCTTCTATGCTTTCTCGCCTACGAACCACCTTCCATTGGCCGTCTGCGACCAGCACCTCGGCGGCGCGCGGGCGGGCGTTGTAATTGCTGGCCATGCTCATGCCGTATGCGCCGGCGTGATGGATCACCAACAGGTCACCGCGCCGTGGCTCTGGGAGCACCACGCCTTCGGCCAACACGTCGCCGCTCTCGCACACCGGCCCCACAACGGTGCACGGCGTCAGATCGTCGTGCGCCAAACCGCCGACGTCGGTGACCGCTGGCCCTTTAACGCAGGACACGCGGTGCGCCGCGCCATAGAGCGCCGGGCGAATCAAGTCGTTCATCGCAGCATCCACCACGACGTAGCGTGTATCGCCGTTGGTCTTCGTGTAGAGCACGCGGGTGAGCAGCACGCCGGCGTCGGCCACAATGGCGCGGCCTGGCTCGAATAGCAGGCGTAGGTCGGCCTGGCGCGCCAGCGGCAGGATGTTGCGTGCTATGGCCTCGATGGGCGCCTCGGCTTGATCGGGCTGATAAGCCACGCCAAAGCCGCCGCCCAGGTTCAGCGTCGTGATCGTTGCGCCTAGCGCCCGATACTGTGCAACGACGGCGAGCGCAACCTGCATGGCGTCTAAATACGGCCTGGCGTCGCTCACCATCGAGCCGATATGGATGTGGACGCCCTCGATGCGGATGCCAGGGTAATCTGCGCGATGAGCGACCAGCCGAAGCGCTTCCTCGGTCTCGAGGCCGAATTTGCTGGCCCGCTTGCCGGTGGCGAGATAGCGATGGGTATGTGGGTCAACGCCGGGGTTGATCCGCAGGGCGACGCGCCGAACAACGCCGCGCGCTGTTGCCAAGTCGTTTAGGACACGCAGCTCCTGGGCGCTCTCGACGTTGATCCAACTGACGCCGGCATCCAGCGCGGCGACCAGTTCATCGTCGCGTTTGCCCACGCCGGCGAACACAATGCTATCCGGCGTTGCACCGGCCAGCAGCGCGCGCTGCAATTCGCCGCCGCTCACCACATCGAAGCCGGCGCCCAGGTTGCGCATCAGCCGCAGCACCGATAGGTTGCTGTTGGCTTTGACGGAGTAGCAAACGCGCCCAACCTCCGCGCTGGGCACCAGCGCTTCGGCCAAGCGCGCGTAGTTCTGCGCCATGCGCCCCTGGTCGTACACATAGCAGGGCGTGCCGACCTGGCGCGCGATTGCCGCGAGGAGGTCTTGAGGGAGGGAGTCCATGCCGAATCAAGCCGGGGTCAGGGCGCTCGGGGAGTTGCCGGTTGCGCGAGATAGGTTCACACTATTGGCTATGGATCCTATACGCTTGATGATCGCCATGCCGCTCATCGTTGTTGGGTGCTTGTTGGCTGCCGCCGGCATCGTGCTGCTGCGCCGGTCGTTGTCTTACTCGGCGACGGCGACCATTCATGCGTCGAGCGCGCCGCAAGGCGAGGGGGCATCGTCTCCACCGGCCGCGCTGCGGTTTACCACGCGCGACGGCCGGCCGGTCGAGGCGCCGCTCGCGCGCGCCGCAGACCACGAAGTGGGCGAGCAGGTGACGGTGATCTACGACCCCACCTATCCAGAGATTGCTCAGGTCGCCTCTCCGCTGCGGCTGTGGGTTGTGCCGGGTGCATTGGCCCTGGCCGGCGTAGCCATCGCCTTCGCCGGCGCGGCCAACTTAGCCGCCGCCGTGCGTTGATGGGCGATTAATACACTGGCATACGCGGGTCAATCTCGCGCGCCCAGGCCAGAATGCCGCCTTTGACGTTCTTCACCTTGCGAAAGCCGACGTCGTGGATCAGGAACCTCACCACATCGGCGCTGCGCGCGCCGCTGCGACAGTGCACCAGGATTTCGTCGGCCTGGCTCAGTTCGTGTAGGTGATTTTGAATCTCGCCTTTGGGAATGAGCCGTGCGGCGTCCAGGTGGGCAATCTGCCATTCGTATGGCTCGCGCACGTCAATCAGGATGGTGTTGGTCTGCTCCAAGCCGGCTTCGATGCGCTGCTTGAGTTCGTGCACGGTGATCTCCGGCACACCGTGCCCGGCGTCCGACGTTGCCGCGTTGCGTGAGGGCATGCCGCAGAACGCGTCGTAGTCTATCAGCTCGCGCACCGTGGGGTGCTCGCCGCAGATGGGGCAGGCCGGATCTTTGCGCAGCTTCAGCTCGCGGAAGCGCATCTCCAGCGCGTCGTAGAGCAGCAGCCGGCCGATCAGCGGCTCGCCGATGCCGGTGATGAGCTTGATCGCCTCGGTGGCCTGGATCACGCCGATTACGCCGGGCAGCACGCCCAGCACGCCGCCCTCTGCGCATGAGGGCACCAGGCCGGGCGGCGGCGGTTCCGGGTAGAGGCATCGGTAGCACGGGCCGTGTTTGGCCCAGAACACCGAAGCCTGGCCCTCGAAGCGAAAGATGCTGCCATACACGTTCGGCTTGCCGAGCAACACACAGGCGTCGTTGACCAGATAGCGCGTGGGGAAGTTGTCGGTGCCGTCCACGATCACGTCGTAGTCGGCGAAGATGCGCAGGGCGTTCTGGCGGGTCAGCGGCTCTTCATAGCCGGTCACTTCCACGAAAGGGTTGATGTCCTGGATGCGCTGCGCGGCGCTCTGCAGCTTGGGCTTGCCGACGGTGCTTTGGCCGTGGATGATCTGGCGTTGCAAATTCGACTCGTCCACCACGTCGAAGTCCACGATGCCGAGATGGCCGACGCCGGCCGCGGCGAGGTACATCGCCGCTGGCGCGCCCAGCCCGCCTACGCCAACCAGCAGCACGCTGGCCTGTTTGAGCTTCTTTTGACCGCTCATGGCAATCTCGGGCAGGATCAGGTGGCGCGAATAGCGGCGGATCTCGTCGTTGGAAAGGTGGACGCCGCTTAGCTCGGCCACAACCGGCGCCATGCCGCCTGCCACGCTCGGCACGATGCTCAACGTCGCGCCGTCGGGAACCAACGTGTCCGTCCCTTGCAAGTAGCGGATATCCTCGTCGCCGAGATACACGTTGACGAACGAGCGCAACTTGCCCTCGTCGTTAAACAGATGGCGCTTCAGCTCGGGATAGGTCGCGCTTAGCGCAGCGAGCACCTCGGCGACGGTGCCGGTGTTGCCGGTGATCTCTTTCGCCCCACCCACATAGGGCCGCAGCGGGGTGGGAATGCGAATGGTGATTGACATGCGCTGAAGGATACCTGATTTCGCGCACGCGGGCAGGGTCGGCACTGGTCTCCGGTTTGCGCCGGCGGCGATAATGGGCAGGGTGAGCTACGACTTCTCCAAGATCGAGGCGCACATTCAGGGGCTGATTGCGCGCACGCCGCTCAACGGCGCCGCATTGTCCATCGCTCATCGCGGCACGTTGATCTACGAACGCGCATTCGGCAGCTATTCCCCCGATATGCGCGTCGCCGTCGCTTCGGGCTCGAAATGGGTGAGCGCAGCAGTGATCGCATCGTTGATGAGCGATGGCATGCTTCACCTCGACGAGCGCGCCTCAGATTACCTGATGGGCTTTGATGGCGACAAGTCCACGATGACGCTGCGTCACTTGCTGGCGCACACGTCCGGCCTGCCGCCGGGACGGGCGCCGTGCGCCGGCCATGCTGCGCACTCGTTGGCTGCCTGCGCCGAGCGAATCGCGCTGTCGCCTTTGGTTGCCGCGCCAGGACAGGCTTTCGCCTATGGGGAAAGCGCGTTTCAGGTCATCGGGCGAATCGCTGAAGTGGCGACCGGCCGATCATGGTCGGCGTTGTTTCACGAGCGCATCGCCGAGCCGTTGAGGATGACGGCCAGCGACTACGGCGATCCACCCGCCGACCATCCTCGCATCGGCAGCGGCCTGCGCACGACCCTGCGCGACTACAGCCGCTTCGTGCGCATGATCGCTGCCGGAGGCACCCTCGACGGCGCGCGCGTGCTCGCGCCGGAGCTGGTCGCGCTCATGCACGAGGATCACACGTTCGGCGCACCGGTCATCGCTTCGCCCAATCTCTTCCCCGGCGATGGGTACGGCCTGGGCGTCTGGCGGGATAACGCCGATGCACGCGGGCAGGCCATCCAGGTGAGCAGTCCGGGCGCCAACGGATTCACGCCGTGGGTGGACTTTCGGCGCGGCTTGGCCTGCGTCTTCCTCGTGTGCGATTCATACCGGCGTATGGCTGCGCCGGTGCGCGAACTCCAACGCCTGGTGCACGCCGCCGTGGAGATCGTTAGTCGCTGATGACGAGCGACTCTTCCTCAAACGCATCGCGTTCGTTGCGCAGCAGCCACGCCTGCGCCGTCGTCGCTTTGCCGCCGCGCACCGAGACGATGAGATAGGAAATGCCCGGCCAGGCCTGGCGGCGATCCATCTCCGATGGTTGCGAAGGGTGATCGGGGTGTGAGTGGAAGACGCCCACGATGTCCAGGCCGCGCCGGCTGGCCTCTCGGTCGGCCTTGACGTATTCATCCGGCGAAATCAGGTAGCGGTTGCGCCGGCTTTCACGCGCGCTCACCGCTTCCCAAGCGTTGGCGACCAGAATGACATCGCGCACCAGCCGATGGTTCGGATGAGTGGGGTCGTCCATCTCGCCGATTAAGATGCCGCAGGCCTCGTAGGGATAGCCGGCCTCCAGATGGCGGGTCATTTTGTCGAAGAGCGATCGCGAGATCGTGAGCATGATGTCCTGGCCTACCAGAAGCGTTCGCTGACGTATTTGTAGCCGGCGTCGGCCAGGATGGTGACGATCACGCCTTCCTTCAGGCGTTCGGCCACACTGAGTGCGCCGGCGACGGCGCCGCCGGCGGATGGGCTGACGAACAGCCCCGCCTCGCGCGCGAGTTGTCGCGCCATGGAGTGCGCTTCTTCGGTCGCAATCTCGATGTTCTCATCGGCCAAGGCCGGGTCGTAAATCTGCGGCCGGATCGCCGTCGGCATGTGCTTCCAGCCTTCGATCGCGTTGAGCGGCGAATCCGGCTGGAGCGAGATCAGGCGAATCTTCGGGTTCAGCTCGCGCAGGCGGCGACCGGTACCGGTAAATGTGCCGCCCGTGCCCAACGCGGCGACGAAATGGGTGATGCGCCCTTGGGTCTGCCGCCAGATTTCCTCGGCGGTGCCGTGGTAGTGAGCCAGCCAGTTGGCGTCGTTGTCATACTGGTTGGCGTAGAAGAACGCATCCGGCGACTGAGCGTAGAGTTGGCGGGCCTTCTCGATGGCGCCATCGCTGCCGGCCATCGGGTCGGTGAAGGTCATGTCCGCGCCGTAGGCGTTCATGATCACCTTGCGCTCAGGGGTGACATTGGCCGGCATGACCAGATGGACGCGATACCCTAATGCCGCGCCGAGCATGGCATAGGCAATGCCCATGTTGCCGCTGGTTGCATCCAGCAACGTTTTCTCCGGGGTCAAATACCCGGATTGAATCGCCGTGCGGACGATGTTCCACGCGGCGCGATCCTTGACCGAGCCGCTCGGGTTGAACCACTCGGCCTTGGCGTAGATCTCGACCGGCGCAACATGCGCAGCGATGCGCGCGAGCGAAATGAGCGGTGTGTTGCCGACCAGGTCCACCAGCGCGGACGGAAGTGAAGCGCCCATGTCATCCTGAACGAGGGGATTCGGCTGGCGCGCTCGAATGTGCCACGGGGGGAGCGGCGAGGTGGCGCATGAGCAGACGCAGGGCGGCGTCGGCGGTCGCTTGTTTGTTGCCGATACGGTCGCGCGACCCGAGGTGGCGCTCGCCCTGTTCGCCCAGCGGCGAACTGACGCCGACGTAGGTCAAGCCCACCGGCTTATCGGCGCTGCCACCGTCTGGCCCGGCGATGCCGGTCGCGCTCACGCCGACATCCACGCCGAGCGCGCGGCGCACACCGCGCGCCATTTCCAGGGCACACGGCTCACTCACCGCGCCATGCTGCTGGAGCGTCGCCTGGCGCACACCCAACGCGCGTTGCTTGATCCCATTGCTGTAGGCGATAATGCCGCCGGCGAAGTAGGCCGAGCTGCCGGGTCGGTCGGTGATCACATTGCCGATCAGCCCGCCGGTACACGATTCGGCCGTGCCGAGCGTCCAGCCGCGCTGGATCAGCGCATGCGCAATCGCGTCGTTCGCGAAGCGCCGCCACTGCGTGCGCAGTTCGTCCTGGATGAGCGCGACGGCGCCGCGCGCGCTGGCCGCCTCGTTGGGCGGCAGTTCGCACGCGAGCGCCTCGAATTCATCCTCGTCCAGGATGAGCATCGTCCCCTGTGGATCCATCCAGATATCCAGGGCGAGGTCGTCCCACTCGATGCCGTCGTTTGCGATGCGCGCCGGCCGGGCGACATCGGCATACCAGCCCTTCAAGTCACCATGGCGATGGCGAATCTCAAACAGGTTATACCAACGATTGGTGTAGAAGGTTTCGATGAAGATATCCCCCTGTTCGAGCGTCACATAGGGCAGGGTCCGGGTCGGCAGCGTCCAAATGGCGCGCAGGGTGATGCGCTCACCATCGCGCGAGAGCACCTCGCCGTCGTAGCTGACTTTGCGCTCGCTGCGATGGTCGCATTTGTGCACGCGCATAGGGCGAGATTATACTGACGGGTGGTTAGCGATTGGCGATGATTTCCCCGCTGCGCATCCTGGCATTGACCGCCCTGGCGGGCGCAATGCTGCTCTCGAATACCGGCGTGACGCGCGCCGTCACCCGGTCGGCCTGTTTTCGTATTTTGCACGCCTCCCCGGATGCGTCGAATTTGGACGTGTACGTCAACCGCACGCGGGTAGCCGATGGCATCGCCTACACCCAGTTCAGCCAAAGGCGGTGGTGTATTGCGGCAACTATCGTGTTGGTGCGCGCCTTCCCGGCCGGCGCCGATCCGAATACGACTGCGCCGCTGGTGAGTTCAAACATCACCATGGCGTTCAGCCGGAGCTACGTGATCGCACTCGCCAACCGGCTACAGCAGTTACAGGTCGTCGCGCTGGAAAATCCAACGACACCGCCGGCCGGTCGGTTCAGCTTGCGCGTGGCGCATTTAGCGGTAGATGTCGGCGAAGTAGACTTGGCGGTGACGGGCGGCGCCGTGTGGCTCTTTAACGTTGGCTTTCCCACGGCGCAAACCACGACGCAACCCGCCGGCGCCTACACGCTCGAGTTGCGAGAGGCAGGAACCCCAACTGCACTGGCTGCGCTGGGCGCGCTCACCTTCCGCTCGCGCGAGCGCAAGACGATCTACGTGCTGGCGCCAAGCGCAGCAACGACCATGGACGCCACAGCGCGGGGGATCACAGCGCCGCTGATCACCTTCATCGAGCCCGATCGTTGATTCAGCGCGACGCGCGCATCCAGGGCGGACGGAGGGCAGCGATGCGCGCGAAGATCGGGCAGTCTTCGTCATGCGCGCCCGGCAAGTAGCCGGTGCTCATCAGGAATTCGTTGACGATCTCGCCGCCGGTGAAGACGAAGTTCTGCCTAAAGCGCTTCACCCACTCCTCCCTGCGGAGCGGATGATGCGCCTCCAGCCATCCCTGGAATGAGCCGTAGTTCGCGCGCAGCGCGACGATGCGCCGCGCATTTTCGATCGCGGCGTTGATCTTCAGTCGGTTGCGGACGATGCCGGGGTCGGCCAGCAGGCGCGCGCGGTCGGCCTCGCCGTAAGCTGCGACGGCGTCCACATCGAACCCGCTATAGGCGCGCCGAAAATGCTCCAGCTTGCGCAGCACCACGTCCCACGACAGGCCAGCCTGGTTGATCTCCAACACCAGTCGCTCGAACAAGGCGTTGTCATCGTGCACAGGGAAACCGTGCTCGTGATCGTGATACCAACGATGGATCGGGTGCGCCTTGGGCGAGCGCACGTATTCGCAGTAGCTTGCCACTACCCTACGCCCATCTTCTGACGCCGCCTGGTGATTTCGGCGATCTCTTTACGACCGAGCAGGCCGGTGGGCGTCGGTGAGTCGTCACCTTCTGCTGCGTCGCTTGCGCTTGTCGCGTCGCCGGACCTAACGCGCGCCGCCGAGATCAAGCGACGGACGCGCCGGCTGTTGCAAAACGGGCAGGCGCCCCCACCCTTCGGCGCCTTCTGATGAGAGGCGAACCAACGCTCGAACCTCTCTCCGCATTGGGCGCAATGATATTCGTAGATCGGCATAGCACTGTAGTTGTTCTACTGTCTCTCCGTGCCAATGATAGCGCTCGACGGGGACGGTTTTTAAGGTTTAGGCGCCTGCCGGCAACGCCAGCGCCGTTTGCACTGCCTCAACATCACGCTCCCACAATGCCGCCTGAGCGTCGCTGGGCATGCGCCAGTCGCCGCGCGGCGACAGCGCGACCGAGCCGACCTTTGGCCCGTCGGGCATGGCGCTGCGCTTGAACTGCTGCGCGAAGAACCGCCGGTAGAACACGCGCAGCCACCTGAGGATTGTTTCATCATCATAGCCGCGCCCCGATGAGCTACCGAACGCATGACGCGCCAAGAAGAACACCTTGCGCGGCGCATAGCCGTAGCGCACATGATAGAACAGGAAGAAGTCGTGCAACACGTAGGGGCCGATGGTCGCTTCGGTCTCTTGTTGCAGCCGGCCGTCCTTCAGCGGCAGCAGCTCGGGCGTGATGGGCGAGGCGCTGATGTCGCGCAGCACGCGCGATGTTTCGCCGCTGAACTCCTCGTCGGCGCACCAATCCACCATGTAGCGCACCAGGGTCTTCGGCACGCCGGCGTTGACGTGATACATGCTCATGTGGTCGCCGTTGAAGGTGGCCCAGCCCAGCGCCAGCTCGCTCAGGTCGCCGGTGCCGACGACAAAGCCGCCGATCTGGTTGGCCACGTCCATCAGGATCTGTGTGCGCTCACGCGCCTGTGCGTTCTCGTAGGTCACGTCGTGTTGATCTGGGTCGTGGCCGATGTCGGCGAAATGCTGGCCGACAGCCATGTGGATGGGAATTTCGCGCGCCGTGACGCCCAAAGCCTGCATCAGCGCCCAAGCGTTGCTGCGCGTGCGCTCGGTGGTGCCGAACCCGGGCATCGTGATGGCAGTGATACCTTCGCGCGGCAGGCCGAGCTTGTCAAAGGCGCGCGCCGTCACGAGCAGCGCCAGCGTCGAATCCAGCCCACCGGAGACGCCGATGGTCACCCGGCGCGCCCCGGTGTGCAGCAGTCGCTTGGCCAGGCCGGTGGACTGAATGGCGAAGATTTCGCGGCAGTGCTGAGCGCGCGCCGCCCGATCGCTTGGCACGAACGGCATTTGCGGGATCGGCCGACGCAGCGCGCGCCACAAGATGTTTGTCTGAGCATCGCCCAGGCGAAAGGGAATCACGCGAAAGGCATGCGACCCGCCGGCCGCCCGGTAGGTGGTGTTGAGCCAGCGGTCATGGCGCAGGCGTTGTAGATCAAGATCGGCGATGGCGACTTGAGTGTCGAAGTGAAAGCGCTCGGTCTCGGCTAACAGTTGGCCGTTCTCGCACACGAGCGCATGCCCGCTATACACCACGTCGGTGGTAGATTCACCCGGCCCCGACCCCGCATACAGGTAGCCGGCGATGCAGCGCGCCGATTGCTGTCGCACCAGGTCGCGCCGATAGTCCGCCTTGCCGAGTTGTTCCGGGCTGGCCGATGGGTTGAGCAGCACCGTGGCACCAGCGCGGGCCATGGGGCCGCTGGGCGGCTCGACCGCCCACAAGTCTTCACAGATTTCGACGCCGAGCACACAGTCCGGCATATCCTCAGCGACGAACAGCAGATCGGCGCCGAAGGGCACGGCCTGGCCATCGAGCACGACGTGTTGCGCCGTAGCACACTGCGCCGGACTGAACCAGCGCTGCTCGTAGAACTCGCTGTAGTTCGGCAGGTAAGTTTTGGGCACGAAACCCAGCACGCGCCCGTCGCTCACGAACGCTGCGCAGTTGAACACACGCCCGTCCAGCGGCACGGGCAGCCCCAAGACTGCGGCGATGCCGATCCGCCCGGCTGCTTCTGCGACCTGTCGCAGGCCAGACTGCGCTGCTTCCAGCAAGCTGGTCTGCCGGAAGAGGTCGCCGCAAGTGTAGCCGGTGATGCCCAGCTCAGGGCAAACGGCCAGCGCACACCCATGCGCCCGCGCCACCTCCAGCGCGGCGATAGTCGCGCGCGCGTTGAACGCCACGTCGGCGACGCGCACGGCCGGCGCGATCGCCGCGACGCGCAGCATGCCCAGCGAAGCGGCGGAGAATAAGTCTGACGGACGAGCAACCACCCCGGACGATTATAGAAGCCTGCGTTTACGATTTCGCGCACGGCCATTGGCGTGGTCATCCGCCGACGCCGACACCCGTTTGAATCTCCGGCAGCAGCCGTGCAACATCACATGCCATTCGCTATACTTCTGACCGTTGGGGCAAGTTGATTGGACGTAAAGCATCCCATCAGCTCACCCGGCCATTTTCAGATGACCCTCTATAGGAGAATGAAATGACCAAGCCAAGAACCCTCCTGCGTTACGCCCTAGTGAGCATATCGGCCCTGGCTATAGCCGGCCAGAGCTTCGGCGCAACCCCAGCCATTGGCCGGCTCCGCTACCAAATACCACCTGCCGCAGTAATCGAAAGCCCCGACCCGTCGCAGTCCATCCGCTCAACACCCCGCCCCACCCTATCCCCTACACCGACCCCAACACAGACGCCGGTAGCAACGGCGGGCGAGCGCACCGAGGAGCGTGATGGGGGATTTGCCTATATCCTACCTGCCGGCTGGCGAACCAAGGAAGTCTCAGCGTCATCCTTCAAAGTGCTGTTTGCCCCTTCCGATGGGAGCGGCTTTACCCCTAACGTGAATTTCGTCATAGATGAGTCTGAGGTTGACTTGGAGACTTACGTCGAACTTGCAATTGAAGAGCTGAAAAACGAAATCTCAGGATTCGTGTTGCTCAAGGAGGAGAGGCTAACCACAGACCAGGACAGCGACGTGGTCAAGCTAACTGCCAATTCGACGCTCCAAGGGCGGCGATTGCGCCAAGTCTTTTACATCGTCGAGCTGGGGCCGCGTCGGCTTATCGTCACTTACACCCGCTTGCAGAACAGTCAACAGCGATACGACAGGGAGGTAGACAACTTTGTTAAGACTATTGAACTCCTTGAAGTTGACGAAGAACAAAGCAAGCCCTCGCGACACAGTGAGCCGGATGGTGGGTTCTCGTATGTCATCCCAGAAGGCTGGGAGTTGGAAGACACACCCGGCGCAGAATTCAAATCCCTCGTCAATCCGGGAGAAGAGGACAGCGTTAAACCAACGGTCGCCTTCTTTACGCTGGATGATCCTGCGCCTATTGATCAGGCATTTAGGCGCAAGTATCGCACCTTGCTGCCGAACCGACTGCGGGAATTCTATAATCGCGCGGGGAGCGTCCGCTTCATCCGGGATTCGCTGTTCACCACCGATACAGGCTACAACGCCGCCAAGTTCGTCATGGAAGGTACGGTGTATAACCAGCGCGCACAAATTACCGCCTACATCGTTGATATTGAGGGACGCAAGATTGTAGCGCTCTATGCGCGGCCACGCGGCAGCTCGCCAGACAACGACGAGCAAATCGAAGCGATGATCAACACGCTGGGCACGCTGGACCTTGCAGAGGCTGAGCCGGCAAGCAATGATGAGGCCGAGACGTTAGAAGATGGACGACACTACGAGCCACTCGGTAACTTCTCCTACAACTTGCTGCCGAAATGGAGTTTGAAGTCCCCCCAAGAACTGAATGTTTCAGACACCGAATTCAGCGTCCTGATCGGCCCTGTGTCCCAGAACTTTGCTCCGAATGTCCTCTTCCTCGAGGAAGCAATGCCCAGCAAACTATCGGACTACGTCAGCTCGCTGACGCGCCAACTGCGCAGCAGCGGCCGTCGCGTCAGCTCAGAGCCGCAAGAGCGCAAGACCGATGACGGCCTGACATACGTGCGCCTCATCACCACAAGGACAGATGACGGACAGCAGATACAACAGGTCTTCTACGTCTTCCCTGAACAAAAGCGCGTGATCGTCGGCATATACACACGGCTGGCCCAGCGAAGCCAAGCATCTCTCGATGGCGAAGTCGAGGCCATGATGCAATCGTTCCGTTTTGGCAGATAACCTTGCTGTCGCGCCAACGCTAAAGCCGGCCCAAAAGCCGGCTTTAGCGTTTAATCCTCCAAGGCCTGTCTCAAAGGTCGAGAGCACGATGCCCAGGGCGTTGTCGGTTCAGTTTGCGTTATGGGCGTCCCTGCTTACAATGGCCTACCCAGGAAGGGCGATTGCCGGTAAAGCACTTACGCAATCGGCCATCGCCCTCAATTTGCTCAAGCTCACATCAAACATTATTATGGAGGACAACGAGATGACGCATAAACCAGAAACGACTCTCAGCCGCCGTCAGATGCTGAAATTGCTGAGCATCGGTGCAGGCGGCGCGCTCTTGGCTGCGTGCGCGCCGGCCACTCCTGCCGCCCCCGCAGCTACCGAAGCACCTGCTGCGCCGGCCGCCACCGAAGCGCCCGCCGCCCCCAAGCCCACTGAGGCGCCGAAGCCGACCGAGGCGCCCGCTGCGACGGCTGGCCCGATGAAGAATAGCGTGGGCAAGGTGCTGCCAGAAGATGCCGCGCCGCCGGAGCTGCAGGTATACGTCACCGCCGGCAGCGGTAGTCCCGGCCAGTTTATGGACATCAGCGCGAGCGTCTACAACCGCGCCCCGCTGGCCGACATGTATGGCGTGCCGCTTACGCGCATCAACAAGGATTTCGAGCTGGTGCCCGGCGCAGCCAAGGAATGGAAGGTGTCCGAAGACGGCCTGACCTGGACGTTCACCCTGCGGGATGATATTGTCTGGAGCGATGACACGCCGCTGACCGCCGACGACTTCGTGGCCACCTTCCGCTACATGGCCGACCCGAAGAGCGCCTACGACTTCACGTGGTATTACAGCAAAGGCTCCGGCAACATCAAGAATTTCGACGAAGTCGTCGCCGGCAAGATACCGGTCGAAGAGCTGGGCGTGCGCAAGGGCGCCAACGACTACGAACTGATCATCGAGACCAGCGAGGTCACGCCGTATTTGCCGCGCCTGTTCATGTTCGCTATGCCGTTGCAGGCCAAGGCGCTGGCCGCCCACGGCCCGGCATACAACTCCAACCCGGCCACCTGCGTTTCGTGCGGCCCGTTCATCGTCAAAGAGTTTAGCCCGACCCGCATCGAAATCGTCGCCAACCCGAAGGCGGCCGACGACATCAAACCCTTCCTCGAGCGCATAATCGCCGTGCCGTTCCCCGACGCCTTCCAGGCGTATCAGGCCGGCCAGGTGGACTTCACCAGCATCGGCAACGCGGCGCAAGTGGACGCGGTGCTGAACGACCCACAGCTCAGCGCGCAGGCGACGCCGGACGTGGGCGACTTCCGCACCGACTACTTCTTCTTCGATGTCACTAAGCCGCCGTTCGATAACCTGAAGTTCCGCCAGGCGCTCTCACACCTGTTGGATCGCGACAGCATCGTCAAGTTCATCACCAAGCCGCTGCTGGCACGTCCGGCCTACTCGTTCCTCGCGCCCGGCTTCCCCGCAGCCAACGGCGAAGCGCTGAAGGAAATCCAACGCTACGATCCCGAATTGGCCAAGCAGCTCTACGCAGAGTCCGGCGTCAAGGTGGACAAACTGCTGCTGCAGATGCGCGGCGACCTGGAGGGCTACTTCGGCAAAGAGATCACCCAAGCCTACGCCGACTCGATCAAGCAGAACCTCGGCATCGAGGTTGAAGTCAAGTCCGTGCCGCAGAAAGACTACATGGCCGACCTGCTCAAGCGCACGCCGGACGGCAAGCCCGATACGACGATTGACTTCGGCTACATCTCCTACGGCATGGACTACCTCGACCCGTCGAACATGCTGACGGTGATGAAGGGCAGCGACCTGGGCGGCCGCCATACCTGGAACAACAAGGAATACCAGGACCTGCTGGCTAAGGCCGGTCCGATGACCGACATCGAGGAGCGCACCAAGCTCTACCAGCAGGCCGAGAAGCTGATGGTCGAGGAGTGCGCCTTCATCTTCTGCATCCATCGCACGCCGGTCAACTTGTGGAAGCCTTACATCAAGGGCGCGCCGATGGAACCCGGCAAGATCAACACCAACCGCGGCGTGGCTTGGCCGAACGTGAACGCAATGAACAACAGCGCCTCGGAAATCTACATCGCCAACAACGTCCTCGAGTATCGCAAGAACATCCCGTAAGCCAAGTCGCACCAAGCAACAAGCATCAGAACCTAAGGTCCTCAACGGACCTTAGGTTCTGATTCGTATCGTATGGCGAGATATATCCTGGGCCGTTTGGCCGGGCTGGTATTCGTGCTGCTCACCGTCTCGTTCCTGACGTTCTTTCTGATGTACAGCACGCCCGGCGGCCCCTTTGATGAACTCAACCAGCCGTTGTCGCCCGAAGCCAAGGCTAACATGATGCGCAAATACGGGCTGGACCGGCCGTTCTACGTGAACTGGTGGAACTGGGTCACCAAAGCCGTGCAGGGCGACTTCGGCATGTCCTACTACTACCCCAATACGCGGGTGATTGATTTGTTCTCCAAGTATTGGGGGTCGAGTTTGATGTTGGGCTTCCTTGCGGTGGCGTGGAGTTTCCCACTCGGCGTCGTGCTCGGCGTGATTGCAGCGCTCAAACGCAACACCTTTGTGGACCAAGTCATCACCACCGTTGCGCTGGTCACCGTCACTGTGCCGATCATCTCGTTAATCTTCTTCGGCATCGCCATCTTCGTCATCGGGCTGAAGTGGTTCGGCTTCAACAACGGCCAGCCGCTGTATCAACAGCCCCCCAATGCATGGGTGTTGCCGGCGTTCATCTTCGGCCTGGGCACGGTCGGCTCGCTCACGCGCTACACGCGCTCCGGCATGCTGGACGTGTTGAGCCAGGACTACATCCGCACCGCGCGCGCCAAGGGGCTGAATCGCACCGTCATCATCATGAAGCACGCCATGCGCAACATGCTCATCCCGCTGGTCACGATCTTCGGCCCGGTGCTGGCCAACGCGATCACCGGCTCGACGTTCGTCGAAATCGCCTTTGCGATCCCCGGCATCGGGCGCTTCTTCCTGGAGAGCATCTACACCCGCGATTATCCCGTCATCATCTTCACGGTCATCATCACGGCAACGATTTTGACGATCAGCAACTTGCTGATCGACATTGCCTACACGCTGATCGATCCGCGCGTCCGATTAGGAGGAGGGCACTGACCGATGGCTGTGCAGAACCTCCCAGCGCAAGGCGCGACCTCCGCCCGCACAGCCGCCCGAGGCACGCCGACGATGACTTACAAACCACTTTCGCCGACGCAGTTGGCCTGGCGGCGATTCCAACGCAACCGACTGGCCATCATCGGCCTGTTCATTGTGCTGATATTCATCGCCGCCGGTGTGCTCGCGCCGGTCATCTCGCCCTTCCCTTACGATAAGACTAACCTGTTCAAGACGTGGCTGCCGCCCGGACGTGATCCGGCGCACATCCTGGGCACCGACGAACTCGGGCGTGACATCCTCAGCCGGTTGATCTGGGGCGCGCGCGTCAGCCTCGTCGTTTCGCTCGCCGCGACCGCCATCGTCGTAGCGCTCGCTTTGCTCTTCGGATTCCTCTCAGGCTACTTCGGCGGCGCATGGGATTACCTGCTCAACCGCGCGTTCGAAGTAATTGGCGCGCTGCCAGGCTTGCTCTTTCAAATCCTCCTGATGCTGCTGATCGGCAACGGCATCTTACAGGTCACGATTGCCATCTCGATACTCGGCTGGCCGGGACTAGCACGCCTGGTGCGCGCACAAGTGCTAACCTACAAGGAGCGCGACTTCGTGAGCGCAGCGCGCAGTCTGGGCGCCACGACGCCTTTCATCTTAGTGCGGCACTTGCTGCCCAACATCATCAATCCGCTCATCGTGGCGATCAGCTTCGCCATCCCCGGCTTCATCGGCACCGAAGCCGGCTTGAGCTTCCTGGGCTACGGCATCAACGATCCTTTGCCGAGTTGGGGCAAAATGGTCGGCGCGATCGGCCGCTACCTCTCCAGCCCGAACTATCTCTACGTCGGCGTCATCCCCACCATCGCACTGGCGCTGCTGGTGCTGGGATTCTCCTTCCTCGGCGACGGTCTGCGCGACGCGCTCGATCCATCATCCGACCGTGCGCGGCTATAGCGCGAGCGCGACGCAGGCCCCGCGAGCAGCTCGACCTGAATCCGGATGGGTAAGGGCGCCGCCCTCATCCATCCGCGCTGGCTTGGGATACTTCGGTCCGTTGCCTACCGCACCACCAGCACGCCATTCATCGTGTTGTAGTAGCCGGGGAAGGTGCAAATGAAGGGATACTCGCCCGGCGGTGGCGCATCGAAGGTGATGGTGTCGCTCTCGCCGGCGGCAACCAGCCGCGTGTGTGCGATCACATTCGGATCGTTTGGTTTGACGTAGCTCGTCTCAGGTGACCCCTCAGACTGGCCGTCGCTCACTACACGGAGCTGTGTATTCGGCTTCACCAGCACCCAGTTGAACGTCCGATTAGAACCGGGATCGGCGGCGTTCTTGAATGTAAGCGTGACGCGCGCGCCGGCCTTGACCTCTAAGCGGTCCCGATCGTAGAACGGCGTACTGCCTTTCGATGCCAGCGTAATCGAGACTTCGCCGCCCGAACCGGGCGGCGGCGCGGTAGGCTGGGCCGGCTGCCCCGAATCACCGCCGCATGCAGCCAGCGACACACCGGAAGCCATGCTCACAATTATCAGTGCCAGAAAACTTCTGCGTGAAATGTCTCTTGCCATTGCACGCCCTCAATCGAACGGTTCAGAACCTGCGTTGAACTTCTATGAAAGCGCGCTCGCACACGCGGGCGCATTAGCATTCGAGGAGCATGCCCAAGGCAGCCGCTACAGACCGAACGAAGTTGCGCGCCTGTGGCACAAGCGCATTGGGCAGATGCTCGATGATGAAATAGCCGTCCGGGCAGGCTTCCTGAAAGCGGCGCATGAACAGCGCATAATCCAGCACGCCGGCACCCGGCACGACTTCTTCGATGTGCACGACGAGCTGGTCGGCCAGGCGGCAATCCTTAGCGTGCGCCGCCACAATGTCGCGCCCCAGCAGATCATAGAGTTCGTTCAGCACGCTTGCCGTGTCGTGCACCTGCCTCACCGTACCGACGAAGTTGACCGGATCGTAGTTGAACTTCAGCATTGGCGAACCCACTGCGTCGAGCAAGTCGCGCACGCGCCGGGGCGTGTCGAGCGCAGAGAGCACGTGTCCTTCAACGGCCACCGGCACCCCCTCGGCTTGCGCCACAGCGCATATCTGGCGCAGGCTGTCCACGATTTTGTCGAACGTGCGCGCAGAGTGATTCTCCGGATGGGCATACCAGTGACCGTTTGGGTTGTGTCCCCCCGGACGGACATAGACGCTGGGCGCATCCACCATCCGCCCGATGCGCACCAGCGTCTGCATGCCGCGCACGCCCTGCGCGCGCGCAGCATCGTCGTAGCTGCACAGCGGCTCGTACCAACCGTTCACCTGCGCCACTTCGAGGCCCGCTGCATCGAAGGCGCGCTTTACCTGCCGCACCTCCTGCGGGTCGGCTTCCAGCGGGCGCTGAATGAATAATTGCGCGCCGCGAAATCCGGCTTGGCGCACGCGCCGCGTCGCTGCCGCGTCAATCGTCCGCCAGTCCGGCGGTAGGAGCACTGCGTTAGGTTCGTCGGGGCGAGCCAGTTGGCCGGCAACGCCGAGTTTCATGCGCCCTCCTAGCGCGTCTGGATCATGCCACGCACGTAGTCGGCATCGTCGCTGGCCAGCCAAGCCAAGATGCGCCCGACGCCGGCCGGTTCGCCCAGGTTGAGTTGTTGCTGCTCCCCACCCAAACCCAGTCGCTCTCGCTCGGCGGCGATCACCGACCGCTTCATCGCCGTGTCAATATTGCCCGGCATCACGACGTTGACGCGGATGTTGTCGGCAGCTAGTTTGTTCGCCAGCGTAATGCCCAGCCCGTTCACGCCCCCTTTGCTGGCCCCGTAGGCGTACGAAGAGCTGCCGCCGATCGCCGCCCCAGACGACACCAGCACAATCACGCCCTTGCCCGCCTTCTTGAGCAGCGGGACAGCGTGTTTGGCGCACAAAAAGCTGCCGATCAGGTTCACGTCCACGACAGACTCGAAAGTGGCGAGGTCGAACTCTTCGAGCGGCACAAATGCGCCGCGCAAGATGCCGGCGGTTTGGATCAGCGCGTCCAGGCGTCCATACTGCGCGGCGATGTTGGTGAAAGCGGCAGCGACCGAAGATTCATCAGCCACATTAATGGGAAAGAAAGCGCCACCGACGGCCAACGCAGTTGTGCGCCCCTCAACCTCATTGAGGTCCGCAACAATCACGGTTGCACCGACTTCGGCGCACACCTCAGCGGTGGCTTTGCCGATGCCCGTCGCGCCGCCAACAATGGCAACGATCTTGTCGCGCAGATTCATAGCGCGCATATATCGCATAAGCGGCGCTAAAAGTCAACCAGCTTGCGAGGTTGCACAAGCGACCCGTCAAGCCGAGTCGGTTACACTTACCGTCTGTCGGCGCGCGCCGATCCGGCGACGCCGACTCCACATTCCTATGACTGCGCTGCTCTACGCCGCGAACATCGGCAAACGATATGGCCTACGCCCCGTGCTGCACGGCGTCTCGCTCGACGTCTCGCGCGGCGAATTCGTCGCCATCCTGGGCGCCAACGGCGCCGGCAAAACGACGCTGCTGCGCATCCTGGCCACGCTCACCCGACCCAACAGCGGCGCGCTCACCATCGGCGGGATAGACGCGCTGGCGCATCCCGACCGCGCGCGCGCCTGCATCGGCCTGGTGTCGCACCAATCGCTGATCTACCCCGACCTTACCGCGCGCGAGAACCTGGAGTTCTATGGGCGCATGTATGGCGCGGCGAACTGGAGATTGGAGATGAGAGATTCGTCGGCGCAATCTGCGATCTCCAATCTCCCAATCCGCAATCTTTCTTCCCGAATCGAGGAGGCGCTGCGGCGCGTCAACCTTTGGCAGCGTCGCGACGATCCGGCGCGCACCTTTTCGCGCGGCATGATCCAGCGGCTCGCCATCGCCCGCGCCATCTTGCACGATCCACCGCTGCTCTTGCTGGATGAGCCGTTCACCGGCCTCGATCAGGCGTCGGCCGCCAATCTATCCGCGCTGCTGCGCGACGCCGCGCTGGGCGACCGCGCCGTGGTCATGACCACCCACGAGTTGAGCCGCAGCTTGGACGGCGTCACGCGCGCCCTCGTCCTGCAGGGCGGACGCATTGTGCGCGAAGTGCACGACGGCATCACTGCCCAGTCACTCACCGCGCTCATGAGCCACGCTTGAAGGCGGCCTGCGCCATGCCGACTGCTCTCCGCCAAATTGCCGCCATCATCCGCAAAGACATACTGCTGGAGCTGCGCACGCGCGAGTCCACCACCGCGATGGTGGTCTTCGCCGTGATGGCCATCGTGATGTTCAACTTTGCGCTGCGGCTGCGCGTGGATACCTTTCGCCCACTCACGCCCGGCGTGTTGTGGGTAACGCTGGTGTTCGCCGGCACGCTGGGGCTGTCGCGCTCGATGTCGTCCGAGCAGATCAACCAGTGCATGGATGGGCTATTGCTAGCGCCCTGCGACCGCAGCGTGATCTTCGCCGGCAAGGCCATCGCCAACGTCATCTTCACGCTGGCCGTCGCGCTGCTGGTCACGCCGATCATGGCCATTCTGTTCGACGAAACGCTCATGCAACCGGGCGTGTGGCTGGTCGTGCTGCTCGGCGTGATCGGCTATGCGGGCGCCGGCACGCTGATCGCGACAATGGCGGCCAGCACCCGCGCGCGCGAGGTGTTCTTGCCGATCTTGCTCTTCCCACTCGCGCTGCCGCTGCTCGTCGCCGCCGTCATCGCCACGTCGGGCTTCCTCGACCGGCTGCCGCTGGGTGAATTCGCAGCCTGGATCGGCGTCGAGCTGGCCTTCATCGTCATCTTCTGGACGGCGGGCACATTGCTGTTCGAGTATCTGGCGGAAGGATGAGGGCTGTCTCAGCTTACGCGATAATGCCGGGCATGAAAGAGCGACCGTACTGGTCCGACACCGTCGCGCCTTTCTCGCCCGCGCCACACGACTTCCCCGCACGCGTAGACGTTGCCATCGTCGGCGGCGGCTACACGGGGTTATCGGCCGCGCGTGAGCTGGCGCGCAGCGGCGCGCGTGTGGCAGTGCTCGAAGCGAACACGCTGGGCTGGGGCGCCAGTTCCCGCAACGGCGGCATGGTGCTCACCGGTCTCAAATCCAGCGCCGGCGCGCTGGTCAAGCGCTTCGGGATGGAGACGGCGCGCGCGCTGTTCTGCACATCACTCGACGCGATCAACCATGTCGAGCGAGTCGTCCGCGAGGAAGGCCTCGCCTGCGACTTCCGACGCTGCGGCCACATCGAGCTGGCTTACAAACCCGGCCACTTCGCCGGCTTCATCCGCGAGGCGGAGCTTTTGCAGAAGCACTTCCAGCACCCGGTGCGCTTGGTGGACAAAGCGCATCTAGGCGATGAGATTGAGACTGACCTATATCATGGCGGGCTGGTGGACGAGGCGAGCGCCGGGCTGAATCCCGCGCAGTATGCTGTTGGCTTAGCCCAGGCCGCCGAACGTGCCGGAGCGGGGCTGTTCGAGAACGCCCGCGTGACGCACATTGAGCATGACGCCGCAGGCACGGGTTTCGCAGTGACTACTGCGCGCGGCAAGCTGCATGCCGACCAAGTGATGATCGCGACGAACGGTTACACGGAACGCCTCGTCCCCTGGTTGCAGCGCCGGATCATCCCGATCGGCTCCTACATCATCGCCACCGAGCCGCTGCCGCCGGAGCTGGCGCAGCGGGTCAGCCGACATCGGCGCATGATGTTCGACTCGAAGAACTTTCTCTACTACTTCCGCCTTTCGGCGGACAACCGCATGATCTTCGGCGGACGCGCCGGCTTCATGCCCGCCAATGCGCACACCGTGCGCGAGAGCGCAGCCATCCTAAGACGCGGCATGCTGGAGGTATATCCGCAGTTGAAGGACATCGCGGTTGAGTATGCCTGGGGCGGCACACTGGGCTTCACGTTCGACCTGCTGCCGCACGCCGGCACTACTGCGGCGGGCATTCACTATGCGCTCGGATGTGGCGGCCACGGCGTGGCGTTGCTCTCATATCTGGGCGCATGTGTGGCGCAACACATCGCCGGCCGGCGCATCGAGAATCCACTTTTCACCCTACCCTTCCCCACGGCTCCGGCCAACCTATATCGCGGCAACCCCTGGTTCCTGCCGCTGGCCGGTCTGTATTACCGGTTGCTCGACGCCATCAGTTAAGGCGCCGCAGAGGTTGAGCTGACGGCGTCACTCAACAGCGAGGATCTTGAAGATGGTCGTGCCGGCCGGTGTCACCACACGCACCTTCGCCCCGACGCGCTTGCCAAGTAACGCCTGGCCTAGCGGCGACGCATTCGAAATCTTGCCGTTCATCGGATCGGCTTCCGCGACGCCGACGATCTGGAAGGTTTCTCGGTCGTCAAAGCCATCCTCAACCACTGTGACGCGGCTGCCCATGCGCACTTCTTCCTGGTCATTGGCTGCCTCATCGAGGATGATGCAGTCGGCCAGCATGCGCTCGAGGGCTAGGATGCGTCCTTCCAAAAACCCTTGTTCTTCTTTAGCCGCAGTGTAGTCCGCATTCTCCGACAAGTCACCCTGCTGGATGGCGAAACGCAGGCGCTCCGCCAGCTCCGGGCGCTTCACGTCGCGCAGATAGGCCAGCTCGTCGCGCAGCTTTTGCGCGCCTTCGGGGGTGAGATAGACCTTATTCGAATTGTGCGGGCTTGACATGGCCGAGATTTTACCTGACCAGGATCGCGCGACGTGGTGCACAATCACGGCATGGAGATCACAGGATCGGTCATCCTCATCACCGGCGCCGCACAGCGGGTCGGGCGCGCCGTTGCGCTCGACTTGGCGGCGCATGGTGCGCATATTGCGTTCAGCTATTACCTCGAAAGCGAACCCTGGCGCGCCACGGTGGAAGCGATCGAGCGCCTGGGCGTGCGCAGCTTTGCCATGCAAGCCGACATGACACAAGCCGGCCAGGTGCGCGCGTTGGCGCAGGCCGTGCTGCAGCGCTTCGGGCGCGTAGATGTCCTCATCAACAATGCGTCCATTTGGTTGAAGAAACCGGCGCTCGAGATCAGCGAGGCAGAATGGGACGCGGAGATGAGCCTGAACGCCAAAGCGCCTTTCCTGATAGCGCAGGCCGTTGCCCCACACATGATCGCGCAAGGGTGCGGCCTGATCATCAACATCACCGACCTATCGGCGTTCCAGGCCTGGCCGGGCTACGCCCATCATTCGGCCAGCAAGGCCGCGCTGGTGGCGCTCACCAAGGTGTTGGCGCTGGAGTGGGCGCCGCAGGTGCGCGTGAACGCCATCGCGCCCGGCACCGTCCTGCTGCCGGACGACGCCGACGAGGCCAAACGGCAGTGGGCAATTGAAAAGTCCGCCCTCAAACGCATCGGCTCGCCGGAGGACGTCGCGCGCACGGTGCGTTACTTGATCGAAGAGGATTTCGCCACCGGCGCGGTGTATTTCGTGGATGGCGGGCGGTCGCTGGTCTAAGCGCCTCGCCTATCCTGCTCCCGCCACATGCGCGCCAACCGACGGTACATGTCGAAGTTGTAATACGCCATCAGCGCGCTCAGGCGCAGGCCATGCCAGCCATCGCGATAGCCGCGCAGCGTGAAGAACCGCCGGCGAAACTCGCGCAGCGGCTGCAGCACGAAGTTGCGCGGCTTGGGGCGAACGCCCTGCTTGAACAGGATGCCGGCGTCGTATTCGGCATACTTGCGCTGTTTGACGTGGAATTGCGCGACGGTGTCGTAGTTGTAATGGATCAGCGCGGCGCGTAGGTAACCCATGGGGCCGTCATGCTGCGCCACCTCATGCACCTCGCGGCGCGGGTCGAAGCAAGCGCGACCGACGCGAAACAACCGCGCCTGGTGATCGGGGTGCCAGCCGGCGCCCAGCGTAAGCCGGCCGAACAGATAGTTCTGCCGGGGTACCGCATACACATCGTGCTGCGGCGCGGCAACTACGGCGCGAATTTCTTCGCCCAGCGCCTGCGGGCAGCGCTCGTCCGCGTCTACGAAGAACACCCATTCACTGTCAACGGCGCCGAGCGCAGCGTTGCGCTGTTGCGCGTAGTTCTGGAAGGGATGCTGAATCACCTGCGCGCCGGCTTGCTCGGCAAGCGCGACTGTGGCATCGGTGCTGAACGAATCGAAAACGATGCGCGCATCTGCCCAGGCGAGCGTCTCCAGACACGCGCGAATGTGCCGCTCCTCGTTCAATGTGAGTATGACGGCACTGACGCGAGGCGACGAAGCAGCGCTCATCTCCGCATCAGTGTAGCATGAGCGCTGCGTGCTATACTTCCTTCACCCGGCGACGTGGCCAAGTGGTAAGGCAAGGGTCTGCAAAACCCTGATGCGTGGGTTCGATTCCCACCGTCGCCTCTTTCATCCCGCGTAGGGATGTCCTCACCCCGCCGCCCTGCGTCCACCCACAGCTTCACAGCGCATACAAAATCCGCCCGCAATTGGAACACATCGCCAGCGCAGCGCCGGTGTGGGCTTGCTGGATGAGTTGGGAGGAAGGCGTCTCACCGCACTGGCTACAGGCGCCGGCTTTGATGAGCGCGACGGCTACGCCGTTGGGTTTCTTCGCCCGGATGGCCGAATACAGGTCTAAGTCTCTGGCCGGGAGGCTGCGACACAGGGCTTCGCGTTGCTCCAAAGCGCCCTCGACCACGGCTGTAAGGTTGTCGCGCTCGGCGCGCAGGTGCGCGCTGTCCTCGGCAAAGTTGCGCTCGGCCTGAGCCAGCGCCTGGCGACAACGCAGCTCGTCGGCGCGGAGCTGCTCCACCTGCTCCATCGCCGCCAAAATCTGCTCGTCCAGCGCAACACGCCGCCGCTTCAAAACATCCAGTTCGTGCTGCAGGTCAAGCATTTCCTTGGGGTTGCGAATCGCGCCGGAGTACAACCGCTGTTCCTCACGAGCGATCTTGTCGTCGAGCGCCTGGGCATCCAGCTCGAGCGACTTGAGTTCGGACGAAGCGAGTCGCAGCGCCTTCTCGGCTCTGGCGCTCTCAGCGCGTGTATGTTCGAGCGCTGGGCTGCCGGCCAGCAACGTCTCGATTTCGTGCAGGCGCTTACGGGCACGGTCGAGTTCCAGGTCGAGCAATTGCAAACGATAGAGAGATTCCGCGCGCGACATGCGGTCAGTATAGGCGAGGCTTATAATCACGCCTGAGGCATGGAATTGTTATGAGACCCCCCAGCGGCGAGGGCGGGCGTGGCAGCCTGATAGACTTTGCCCTCATCCTGATCCTGTTCTCCATCGTGATCGTTGTGATCGTCGTGTTGCTCGGTCCGGCTATCACCGATTTCTTAAGCCGGCTCGTCGCCCGTTAGCCCATCGGCGCAGCCCCCGTGCTCTCCTATTTGATTCTTAGACAAATCATGTTTACTATCGTCGTATGTTGCGCATAAGCGCCATAGCTTCAGTAATAGGGCGCGGCCAGCGCACATTCGCGTTCTTGCTCGACCTGTTGTATCCGCCGCGCTGCGGGGGATGCGGTAAATATGGCGAGGGCTGGTGGTGCACTGCGTGCAACAACCGGACGCAGTGGCTGAACGCGCGCGACAGCCGAGTTTCGCTTGAACTGCCATCGGGCCAATCGCTGACGGTCATCTCGGCAGCAAATTTTGGCCCGCCGCTGCGCGAAGGCATCCACTGCTTCAAGTACGAGGGCCAGCCTCAACTCGCCGAAGCGTTCGCCGCCCACATGAGCGCCATCGCAAAAGCCAACGCCCTGTCCGCCGATGGGATCGTCCCTGTGCCGTTGCACGCGACTCGACTGAAGGAGCGCGGCTTTAATCAGAGTTTGCTGCTGGCGCGTCACATCAGCGCAGCGCTGGGAAGGCCGGTCGAGGCGCGCGCGCTGCAGCGCATCCGGCCAACTCAGCAACAGGCGCACCTGAGCGCAACAGCGCGCAAGGAGAACATGCGCGGCGCGTTCGCGGCTCTGCCCGAGCGGGTCCAAGGCAGGGCGCTCATGCTCGTAGATGACGTGCTCACCACCGGCGCCACCTTAGTGGAATGCGCGCACGTCTTGTATGAGGCCGGCGCACAACACGTCGTCGCGCTCACGCTGGCCCGCGCGTGAAGCTAAAGCTTGCGCAATACGAAATGTTCAACTCGACGAAGTGAATTACCCCATCGGAGGAAGCATCATGCAAGTCTCAGTTCAAGGTCACAACATGAACGTCAGCCAACGCCTCGATAAGTATGTCCGCAACAAGGCCGAGCGCCTACAACGATATCTGCCAGGCTTAGAGGACGTGCGCGTGGAGTTTACGAGGCAAAGCACAAAGAGGGATGTGCCGAAATCGGTCGAATTGACCGTGCGGCGACGCGGCACGCTACTCCGCGTCGAAGAAGAAGACGCTGACCCGTTCAAGGCATTTGACCTAGCGCTGGAGAAAATGTATCAGCGCATCGCGCGCTACAAGGGCCGCCGCATAGACCACAAGCGCAGCGGCGCAGCCGCGCTCGCGACCGAAGACGAAGAACTGCTCATGGCCGAGGCGTTGCCGATCGAAGAAGAAACCCCACCCGCAGCGCCGTCGCCTAAGCTGGTGCGCATCAAGACGTTCCAGATCGTGCCGATGAGTGTGGAAGAGGCAATTGAACAAATGGAATTGCTGGGTCACGATTTCTTCGTGTTTGTGCATGCCGACGACAGCCGGGTCAAGGTGGTCTATCGTCGCAAGGGCGGCGACTATGGCCTACTACAGCCGGAGAAGTAAAAATCCTGAAGGTGGGCGACTTCACATAAGCTCGCGGCATCTGGAGCGGTGCTCAGGCGCGCGGCGCTCCTACATACCACGTGCCGATGCGACACGCAAATGGCATCACAAGCCTTCCTGAATGCTGCGAATTTGCTCCGCCGTGCGCTGCTGAATCTCGCGGATTTGTTGCGCCGCCCTGTCCTGGACTTCTTTGACCTGTTGCGCTGCGCGTTCCTGAATGTCACGAATTTGCTGCGCCGAGCGCTCCTGAACGGTCTGAATCTGCTGGAGAGACTTCTCCTGCACTTCGCGGATGCGTTGAGCAATGCGCTCGAAGCGTTCCCGCAGGCGCGCGTCAGCGAGGGCAGTCTGCGCGGGCATCGCCGGCTGCGAAGCGTCATTGGCCTGGCCGTTGCGCCGAGGCAGCCGTTGCCGATCATAATCGGCGCGCTTATGTGGGTCCGACAACACCTCGTACGCTTCGTTCAAGGCTTGCATGCGGCGGGTGGCATCGGCAGAGGTATTGCGATCGGGGTGATATTTGGCCGCCAGCGCCTTGTAAGCGGCAGCGATGACGACGCTCTCCGCCATCTCGTCCACCTGCATGATCTGGTAGTAGTCCTTGTCGAACGCGCTCATAGTTCCACTCGCTTATGCACCGTGCGTTGTTATGAGAATTCTACGCAACAGGTAGAATCATACGCTCGCAACAGTCAACATCCAACCACTTAGGTGAAGGAGTCTTCTCACACGATGTCTCTATCTCCATCTCCGATTCCGATTGTGTTCGCGATCGTCGTCAGCTTAATAGGCTTGGCCTACGTCGCCGTCACTGCGCGGGCCATCCTGGGCAGCGATCCTGGCAACGAGACGATGCAACAGATCAGTCAGGCGATCCGTGAGGGCGCGCAGGCCTTTCTAGCGCAGCAGTATCGTGTGCTGGTGATCTTCGCGGCTGTGGTGGCCATCGCTATCGCCGTGTTCATCCGCTGGCAAACAGCGGTGTGCTTCGTCATCGGCGCGTTCACATCGGCGCTGACCGGCTTTATCGGCATGAGCATCGCCACGCGCGCGAACACGCGCACGACCGCTGCCGCCATGAAGTCGCTGGACGCCGGGCTGCGGGTCGCCTTCCGCAGCGGCAGCGTGATGGGTATGAGTGTAGTCAGCATCGGCCTGCTCGGGTTGTCGGCTCTGTTCTTCCTGTTCGGCATGAACCAACTGGCGATTGACGCGGTGACCGGCTTCTCGTTCGGCGCGTCGTCTATTGCGCTGTTCGCCCGCGTGGGTGGCGGCATCTACACCAAAGCAGCCGACGTTGGCGCCGACCTGGTCGGCAAGGTCGAGGCCGGCATCCCCGAAGACGACCCACGCAACCCGGCCGTGATCGCGGACAATGTTGGCGACAATGTGGGCGATGTAGCCGGCATGGGCGCAGACTTATACGAGTCCTACGTCGGTTCAATCGTGGCCGCTTCGGCCGTGGCCGTCGTAGGAGCTGCGCGCGGCGAACTCAGCCCCGGGGCGTTGCTGTTGCCGTTCGCCATCGCTGCAGTAGGCATCCTCGCGGCGCTGATCGGCTCGTTCATGGTGCGCACGCGCGAGAACGCCTCTCAGGGCGACCTGCTGCGCACGCTGCGCACGGCAGTCTGGACCGCATCGGGATTAGTGGTGCCTGGCATCGCCCTGCTGATCCTGCTGGACGGCACGATCGGCTGGCCGATCTTCTTCGCTATTCTACTTGGCTTAGCTGCTGGGCTGTTGATCGCTTACTTCACCGAATACTACACCAGCTATACCGAAAAGCCGACGCAGGGGATCGCGCAAGCCGCGCGCACCGGCGTCGCCACGCTTGTCATCGAGGGGTTGGCCGTTGGCATGCGCTCGACGCTGGCGCCGGTTGCCATCGTCATGGTCGCTGTGATCGGTGCATATGTGCTCGGCTTCAACAATGCCGTCGGCGGGCGAATCGGCGGCGCAGACGGTGGACTGTATGCCGTCTCGCTGGCTGCGGTCGGCATGCTCAGCACGCTAGGCATCACGCTAGCGACGGATGCCTATGGGCCGGTGGCCGACAACGCCGGCGGCATCGCCGAGATGGCGCACCTGCCCAAAGAAGTGCGCGCGCGCACCGATGCGCTGGACTCGCTGGGCAACACCACGGCTGCCACCGGCAAGGGCTTCGCCATCGGCTCGGCGGTGTTGACCGCGCTGGGCCTGATCGCCGCCTACGCCCAGACCAGCGGCCTGCAAAGTGCGCAACTGACCCTGCTCGACCCGAGGCTGTTGGGCGCCCTGCTGTTCGGCGCGATGTTGCCCTTCCTGTTCAGCGCGATCACCATGACGGCCGTAGGCCGCGCGGCGATGCAAATTGTCGAGGAGGTGCGTCGTCAGTTTAGGGAGATCGCCGGCCTGAAGGAGGGCGCGCCCGGCGCGCGCGCCGATTACGCCCGATGTGTGGCGATCAGCACGCGTTCGGCGCTGCGCGAGATGGTGCCGCCGGGCGTGCTGGCCGTCGCCACGCCGATCGCCATCGGCATTTTGCTCGGCCCGGCAGCGCTGGCTGGCTTGCTTGTCGGCGCAACGGCATCGGGCTTCGTCCTCGCTATTATGATGGCGAACGCCGGCGGCGCGTGGGACAATGCCAAGAAGTTCATCGAGACGGGTGAGTTGGGCGGCAAGGGCTCCGACAATCACAAAGCGGCGGTGGTGGGCGACACCGTCGGCGATCCCTTCAAAGACACCTCCGGCCCCTCGCTGAACATCCTGATCAAGCTGATGAGCGTGGTGTCGCTCGTCTTTGCGCCATTATTCGTACAGATCGGCGGGCTGATCCGGTGATCGTGCGGGGCGCGCAGTTAACGCTGCCGACTTCCGAACATTTCTCCTATAATCTCGCCGATGGTCGGCGCGAAGTTACTCCGATGGCCAGGCGGCGCGCGCGCAGTGCGCTATGCATTGCACGCTGTGCTGTGCGCCGCTGCACTCGTAGTCCCCGTCCCCGGCGCGGCGCATGCCCAAAGCGGCGGGCCGAACTTGCTGAAGAACCCCGGCTTCGACTGGCCGGCGCAAACCAACGGCGACGTATGCGCCCCCGGTTGGTCCAAAGACAACGCCATTACCCCGCATGAATGGACGGCGTTTTGGACGTGCAAGAGCGGCGAAGAGTTGAACCAGGACTTGGTCAACCGCGCGCCGGAGTTCCGGGTGATGACCGTGGACATCGCCGCCGACCGCGTGCGCAGCTATCCGACCAGCGCCAGCTTCTTCACCTACCGTTCGATCAACCGCTCGGCCGGCCTGTATCAAATCGTGCGCGGCCTCACACCGGGAACGCGACTGCGCTTCAGCGTGTGGGTCAACTTACTCACCACAAACTCCGACGTGTTGCCGCTGCATTCATCCCGCCAGCCGGGCGGCTTGCAGGCGCGCGCTTGCATCCACACCACCGGCTTCGTCGCACTCACCCCCAACCTGAACGACCCGGCGGTCGTCTGCAGCATCTGGATGCGGCCCTACGACACATGGGGGGAACTCGTCGTCGAGGCGACCGCTGCGTCCGACGCCGTCGCGGTCATCATTGACACCACGGCGGAGTACCCGGTGATTCACAACGACGTGCACGTAGATGACGCTTCGCTCGTCGTCATCGGCAATGCGCCGGCTCCACAACAACCCGCCGCGCCGGCCGGCGCGCAGCCGCCGGCCGGCTCAGGCGCTGCGGCGCCGGGCGTCGTTGTGAAAACGCCAACCGCCAACGTGCGCGCCGCACCCACCCTCAACAGCACGATCCTGGCTTCGGCCCCACAAGGGACGACGTTCACGGTGCGCGCCTACACCGCCGACCGCCAATGGTGGCAGATCGAATTTAGCCGCGCCCAAGATGGCCTGGCCTACATTCACCATTCGGTGGTCACGCCGAACGCTGCTGCACAAGCTGCGCTGGGCGGCCATGCCGCCGCTGCGTCGCAACCCACATCACCCGCGCAGGTCGTCGTCAACACCGGCGGCAGCCGATTAAACATACGGGCCACACCATCCTTAAAAGCACCCATCCTGGGCCGCGCACAGAACGGCGCCAGCCTAGAGGTCAAAGGGATATCGCCGGACAAGCAGTGGTGGCAGATCGCCTACGCCGGCGGGACGGACGGCACTGCATGGGTCATGGCGCAGTATGTCGTCCCTAACCCAGCGGCCAGACAGTTGGCCGGATTGCCGTGAGGCTCGACGGCTGCATCGGGACACACACCCTCGATCATCCTTCGGCTGAGCGGCGCGCCCCCCACCCGCCCGACGCCAGCCGCATACAACCCCACCTCTACGCCGCGGAAGGTCTGCCGGTCGAGCAACGGCAACGTCGCGTCGAACCACCGACGAACTAGGCCGCGCTGATCCCACATCGTTGCTTCGGACTCGAACAGCCACACGCGCGACGACGAGACAACCTGAGCGCGCATCACCTGCGCAACGTCGTCCGGCGACATCCCATGGTTGGTGAACGGCGCTTCGACCCATTGCAATTGCGCCAGCGAATAGCCCAACCGCTCGGCGTAGTAGGCGAAGCTATGCCTCATGTAGGGAATCTGAAAGACAATCTTGTCCCCGGGCTGGGCGCGGTGCAGCACATAGGCGACGGCACCTCGTAGGTCAGGGCGGATCGGGTAGATGATCTGCGCGGCGACGCCGGCCAGGCTGACCAGGCTAACAGTAGCAAGCGCCACCCGCGCGGCGATACGCCCGGCGCGCGCGCCGTCGAACAGCCGATCCAACCCGACGCCGGCCAGCAGGTAGAACGCCGGCGCCGACCAGAGCACATAGCGCGGCAAAAAGAGGGGCACGCGCAGCGAGATCAGGAACATCAACAGCGCCGGCAGCGTCATCCATCCCAGCGCCGCCAGTTGCATGCGCCAGGCTTTCACCTCACGCGCGTCGCGCAACGCACATCGTGCGGCGGTCAACAGGCCATACGCGATGAGCATCAAGCTGAGCAGCACCGCCACTCGGCGAACCAGCATCACAGACTCGCCGGGCATCGCCCACAACACGGGCGACCGCTCATCCAGGCCAAAAAGCCAGTGCGATGCTAATGCCCAAACGATTTGATCGAGGGGATAGAAGCGATGGCCGATGTCGCCCCCGCGCAACCAGGCCGGCGCCTGCCAGGCCAGCAGCGGCAGATACGGTAGGGTGAGCAGCGCAAGGGCCACCGCGCCGCCGGCGAGATGGCGGCGCGAGGCCGGCCATTGGGCCAGGAAGAAAAGCATCGCCACCGGCACGAACAACGGCGAAAGCACATGGACGTAGAAACTCAAGCTGGCTGCGACGACGAAGACCGTCCACCAGCGCAACGCTCGGCCATCGGCCGGGGAGTTGGTTGCGCGCAGGAGGGCGTAGAGCGCCAGGGCAAGCAACATGGGTTGTAGGGAGTACATCTTGCCCTCCCCCGCATACCAGACCAGAACTGGTGAGAGGGCCGCCAACCAGGCCGCTAGAACTCCCACGCGCGCGCCGAACATGCGCCGGCCTAGGACATAGACCAACGCCACGAGGGCGACGCCACAGATCACCGACAAGTAGCGCAGCGCAAAATCGCTCACGCCGGCCGACGACAGCCAGCCACGCACGATCAGGTGATAGAGCGGGCCGTTGAAGCCGTTCGCGGTGAATCGTGCAACAAGATCGCTCAGCGGCGCGAACGCAAACCGCACCGAGTCCACCTCGTCGCGCCAGAGGCTTTCGCCAGTCAGGTTGGCACTGCGCAGGATAAAAGCGACGAAGAGCAGGGCAGCAACCGCTGCGCGTGAATCGGAAAGTCTCAACTCGCCGGTCATTGTAGACCGGCCCCCCAATGGATAACGCGCCACCAGTAACCTACAATCCATCTTACCTATGCCCACTCGACTCTTACTCGATACCGACATCGGTTCGGATATTGACGATGCCATATGCCTAGCCTATCTGCTCGCCAAAGCCGATTGCGAGCTGCTCGGCATCACCACCGTCAGCGGCGAGCCAGAGCGCCGCGCAATGATGGCCAGCGCGCTGTGCAAACTGGCCGGCAAGCACATCCCGATCTACCCCGGCCTGGCCGATCCGCTGCTGGTCACGTCGCGCCAACCCCAAGCGCCCCAAGCCGATGCGCTGGCGCGCTGGCCACACGAAACCGACTTCCCACGCGGCGAGGCCATCGAGTTCCTACGCCGGACCATCCGCCGATACGCCGGCGAGGTCATCCTACTCACCATCGGCCCGCTCACCAACATCGCCGTGCTGTTTAAGACCGATCCGGAGATCCCATCGCTGCTCGGAGGACTGGTGAGCATGGGCGGGATGTTCGACCCGTCGCGCACGCGCTACTGGCGCGGGAGCAGATGGGAATGGAACATCTACTGCGACCCGCACGCTGCCGCCATCGTCTATCGCGCGCCGGTCGCCATACACCGCAGCATTGGCCTAGACGTGACCACACGCGTGACGATGAACGCCGCAGAAGTGCGCCAGCGCTTTCGAGCGCCGCTGCTGCAACCGGTGCTCGACTTCGCCGAGGTGTGGTTCCAGCACGCCGAGAAGATCACCTTTCACGACCCGCTGGCAGCGACCACCCTCTTCGACGCGCGCATTTGCGCGTTTGAACGCGGCGAGGTGCACGTTGAGCTGCACGACCCAGACGCCTTCGCGGTCACGCGCTGGTCGCCAGGCGTGAACGGTCGGCACGAGGTCGCTGTCGGCGTGGACGCCGAGCGATTCTTCGCCGAGTACTTCGGCGCGTTTGCGTCATAGACGCGCCCGCTTCGTATAATCGCCGCAATGACGATTGCACCGACATCGCTGTCGCTAGACGAACAGGTCGCCCTGCTGATGCAGGGCACCGATTATGGCGACGAGACGCTGGCGCGCCACATGGCCAACGAGCTGCGCGAGCGGCTGAAAGAAGGTCGGCCGCTGCGCGTGTACTGCGGCTTTGACCCGCGCACCAGCGACCTGCACCTCGGCCACACCATCCCCATGCGCAAGTTGCGGCAGTTCCAGGAGCTGGGGCACGAAGTCACTTTTCTCATCGGCAACTACACCAGCCTGCTGGGCGACCCGTCCGACAAAGACCGGCTTCGCCCGATGCTCACCGCCGAACAGGTGGAAGCCAACGCGCGCACCTACGCCGAGCAGGCGTTCAAGATCCTCGACCGCCAAAAGACCCGTGTGCGCTACAACGCCGAATGGCTGAGCCGGCTCTCCTTCTTGGAGCTGATCCAGATCGCCCAAAACTTCACCGTGCAACAGTTCATGGCGCGCGAGAACTTCGCGCTGCGATTGGATAAGGGCGAGCCGATCTACCTGCACGAGACGTTCTACGCCCTGATGCAGGCCTACGACGCTGTGGCGCTGGAAACCGACGTGCAGGTAGGCGGCAGCGATCAATTGTTCAACATCATCACCGCCGGCCGCAAGCTACAAGAGGCCATGGGCCAACGGCCGCAGATCGGCATCATCCTGGGCATCCTGCCCGGCACCGACGGGGTCGTGAAGATGTCCAAGTCGCTGGGCAACCATATCCCCATCTTGGCCCCGCCGGAGGACATGTACGGCAAAGTGATGTCCATCCCCGACAGCGCGCTCATCCCCTACTTCGAGCTGGCCACGCGCTACACGCCTGCCAGGGTCGAGGACGTGAGGCGACGCCTGGCCAGCGGCGTGAACCCGCGCGATGTGAAGATGGAACTGGCGCGCGAGATCGTCAGCATCTTCCACGATCCACAAGCCGCCGAGTGGGCCGAAGCGCACTTCGTATCCGTCTTTCAGAAGAAGGCGTTGCCCGACGAGATGCCGGAGTTTGCCGTGGGCCCCGGCATGAACATCGTGGATGTCATCGTCGCGCTCAAGTTCGCTGCATCCAAGGGCGAAGCCAGGCGATTGATCGCCGGCGGCGGCGTATATCTCGATGGGCGCACGGTTTCCGACGCAAGCGCGATCCCGGCCCCGCCCCAGATCCTGCAAGTCGGCAAGCGGCGATTCGCCCGGCTGATCCAGGCGTGAGCGCTTTGATCTATGCCCCCTCCGGCTTCGCCGGTCACATTGGCGTCGCCCGGCGCGATATTACGCCGCCCATCGGCATTTACAACCGCAACTGGGGCGCAGCGGCCGGCGAAGTGGCGACCGGCATCCACCGCCCGCTCACGCTGACGGCGCTGGCGCTCATGCGGGACGCCAGCGGCGCACAGCCGCTCGTCTTGCTTTCGCTCGACCTGGGCTGGTGGCGCACGCGCGAGGACGAATGGGAGGTGCGCAGCGCCATCTTGGATGCGCTCGGCGTGGCAGAGCGCCGGGTGTTGCTGCATCTCACTCACACGCATGCCGGCCCAAGCATTTGCCGCGCGGACGCCGACCGACCAGGTGGGCATCTCATCGGCCCCTATCTCGACCACGTCAGGGCGATGTGCGTCGAAGCAGCCCGCGAGGCAGTGCAGCGCGCTGCGCCGGCCGTGCTCGAGTGGGCCTATGGCACATGCGCGCTGGCTCGCAACCGCGACCTGCCGGATCCGGACGCGAATCGCATCGTCTGCGGCTTCAACCCCCATGCGCCCGCGGACGACACATTGCTCATCGGCCGCGTCGCCGGAGCCGGCGGGGAGATCAGGGCGACCCTGGTGAACTACGCCATGCATCCGGTTACGCTGGCGTGGCAAAACGCGCTGATCTCCCCCGATTTCGTCGGCGCGATGCGCGAAGTAGTTGAAGCACACACCGATAGCGCGCCATGCCTATTCCTACAAGGCGCCTCGGGCGAGCTGGCGCCGATGGAGGCATACACCGGCGATGCGGACATCGCCGACAAGAACGGACGCGGGCTGGGTTTCGCCGCGCTGTCGGTGTTAGCGGGCATGCTGCCGCCGGGGCAGCGATTGCGCTACACAGGCGTCGTCGAATCCGGTGCGCCACTGGCCGCCTGGACGCGCGAGCCCGCTGCGCTCTCAACCCACCTCAGCGCGCGCATGCTGGCGATCGAAATCCCACTAAAGCCGGACCTGCCTTCGACGGCGGAGATCGCAGCGCAGCTTGCGGCAGCGAATGAACCTTTCATGATCGAACGGCTACGCCGACAACACCGCTTACGACGGGCGATAGGCGCAGGCGATCACCCATCCTCCCCCTCCTCGATTTGGCTCTGGCGCGTGGGCGATGCATTGCTCATCGCCACCCCAAACGAAGCTTACTCGCATCTGCAAATCGAGCTGCGCCGTCGTTTCCCCGGCCGGGCGATCGCCGTGCTGAATATCACCAACGGCAGCTACGCCTATCTGCCGCCGCGCGAGATGTACGGCCGCGACCAATACCAGGTGTGGCAAACGCCTTATGCGGCCGGCTGCCTGGAGCGCGTCATCGCAACCTGCTCAAGCGCCATCGCCGAAATGCTGAGCGAGTAGATCCCCGCCCACTTCGGCCGAAGACAACTGCGCCCGATGGATTTGCGATAATCGAGCCATGCTGACTGCCATGCGCGAGTCGTGCATCCCATGAATCCTTATCTGTCTGTTGTGATCCCTGCTTACAACGAGGCTGCCAACATCCTATCTGGATCGCTGACCGCTGTGCACGACTACCTCTGTGTCCAATCCTATGCGTATGAAATTATCGTCGTTGACGACGGCAGCACCGACGAGACAGCAGCGCTAGCCGAGGATTTTGTGACCCAACACCGCAACACCCGCCTGATCCGCAATCCGCACCGCGGCAAAGCCTTCACCGTGACCACAGGCCTGCGCGCTGCAACCGGCCAGATCGTGCTGTTTACCGACATGGATCAGGCGACGCCGATACAAGAGACGGCCAAGCTGCTGCCGTGGTACGAGCGCGGCTACGACATCGTCATCGGTTCGCGCGGGACCTACCGGCGCAATGCGCCGCTGTGGCGCAAATTCATGTCGCGCAGCCAAATTCTGCTGCGCCAACTGATACTCGGCTTTAGGGACATTACCGACACCCAGTGCGGCTTCAAGTCCTTTCGCGGCAGCGCGATCGGCCCTATTCTGGATCATTTACACCTCTACAACTTCGCCCACCACGCCGAGGTGCATGGCGCAACCGTCACCGCCGGCTTCGACGTAGAGCTGCTCTTTGTGGCCCAGCGACTCGGCTATCGCGTTAAGGAAGTGCCGGTGGAATGGGACTATCGGCACTCGCGGCGCGTGAATCTGCTGCGGGACAGCTTGCGCGGCGTGCGCGAGTTGCTGGAGATTCGCGCAGCAGACCTACGCGGGGCGTATCGAGACCCACGACTCCCATGATGGACATCCTCGGCCTGGGCGCAACCGCGGTGGATCACTTGATCTACGTGCCCAGCTATCCCCCACCCAACGTCAAATCGCATGTTCAGCGCAGCGAGCGCCAGTGCGGCGGCCTGACGGCTACGGCGCTGGTGGCAGCGTCGCGGCTGGGGGCGCGCTGCGCCTACGCCGGCATGCTCGGTCGGGATGACGCCTCGCAGTTCGTTGCAGAGACGCTGCAGCGCGAGGGCATTGACTTATCGCACCTCATCGTGCGCGACGACGCCGGCCCGATCCGCTCGACTATCATCGTCGGGACCGACCGCGGCACGCGCAACGTCTTTCCCGAACATCCAGCGCAATGCGGCGCGCACCCCACCCTGCCCCCAGAACCGGTGATCCGCAACGCGCGCGTGCTATTCGTGGACCACGTCGGCATCGAAGGCATGATCCGCGCGGCGCGCGTCGCGCGCGCGGCCGGCATTCCCATCGTCTCCGACATAGAGCGCGACTTGCCGGGCTGCCGCGAGCTGCTCGAACTGGTGGATCACGTCGTGATGAGCTGGGATTTTGCACGGGCGCTCACCGGCGCTCATTCGCCGGAGGAAGGCATCTACCGACTATGGACGCCCAGGCGCGCGCTGGTGGCCGTGACTTGTGGAGAAGATGGCTGCTTCTTCAGCGATGACGGACAAGTCGTGAGCCATCAACCCGCTTTCCGCGTCCAAGTTGCAGACACGACGGGCTGTGGAGACGTGTTTCACGGCGCATACTGCGCAGCGCTGGCGAAGGGGATGCCGGCCGCGGAACGCATCCGCCTCGCTTCTGCTGCGGCAGCATTGAAAGCGACGCGCACCGGCGGACAAGCCGGCGCGCCTACCCTGGAGCAGACGCTTCGGTTTCTCGGCGCACAAAACTAATCGTGCGGCTCGTTTTGCCTGGGCTGTTGTGGGGGCTTGCGGCGGAGCGAAGGGGGGCGCTCCGCCCCGCCGCAAGCGACAGTAAGCACAATTAATTCGCGGGAGTGCGCAAGGCCGTTAAGTGCAATCACTTTTCGGCTTACGCGCAACATCCACGGATGCGCCGGGCAGAAGTGACGCAGGCCCGTGTCGTCGCACCACCCGGCGAGGACAAGCCCGAGACGACGCAATCCATCAGCGCCGCCAGCCGTGACGGTCCCCAATCTGCGCTGCACCCACATCCACGGCCGGCCCACTCGACCCTGACAGACGCCGGCTTGCTGGCTCGAGTGGATCAGAGCGCCCCGCCGCCGTCTCCCCTTGCTTCAAAAGCCGGCTGCTTACGGCCAAGGCAATCATCACCCAGAACAATGTGACCGAGTTGTGAAAGTCTATGTTGAAGAAGTAATGATCGAAAATGCCGCTGAACAGCGCGCCGACCACTGCGCCATGCGCGCCCAGAAACACTGCGGACGCGCGCGCATCGCGAGCCACCGCCGGCCAGGCGCGCGCGGCGCCGGAAAACAGGGCGACGATCACACTCGCAAACATCGCCACGCCGAGCAGCCCCATCTGCTGCGCAATCAGTAAATACATCGAGGACACGCCGATGTAGAGATCAACGTCCGGCGCGTCCACAAAGCCGACGCCAAGCGCCGGATAACGTTCGATCAACCGCAGGGCATCTTTGTACTCGCCGAACCGCATCTGGGTCGCCAGATCGCGTCCCTGGAATCCCTCCACAAAGTGCTGCACCAGCTCGCGCGTTTGTGGCAACACGAGCGCCAGCGTCAACACGATCGCCATCAAGATCAGCAATCGCCGGTAGCGCAGCACGCCCATTAGCCCGACGACCAGGGCAAAGCCAAGCATTGCGCCGCGCGACGCCGTGAGCACAAGCGCGCCGCCGATGAGCAGCAGACACAAACCGACCCATCCACGACGCATCACCGGCCTGGGCGAAAAGAGCTGCGGCAGGCCCAGAGCGCCTGCGACCAACAGGTAGCCGCCGAAGGCATTCGGATCAATCCAAAGCCCGGTCGCGCGTTGCATCAAGGCCGGATCGTCGCGGATGAAACGCAGCACGCCGGGGCCGGTGGGGTAACCGAATGGCCGCAGCGCCGACAACGCCTGGATGGCCAGGTCATCCGGGATCACATACAGCACAATGCCGATCGCCGCCGATAGCGCGCCGATCCACAGCATCCAGCGAACGAGTTGTTCCTGAGCCGAGAGACCGCGCAATACGGCGATGATGAGCAGCGACATGAGCAGGCTGAGCACCAACTCGGCGAAACGCCGCAGCACAAGCGGTGTCAGCGCGCCGTTCGGCAGGCCGATGATGAAGGCGGCCAACGCGACGAGCGTCAGCAAAAGCACAGGCAGGCTGATCGGCGTCCGGCGCAGCGGCATGTCGCGCCGCGCGCCGAGCTGGTGAATCGCCCACGCGATGACCAACCCCACCAGCGACAGGTCGAGAAAAGTTGGCGTAAAGCCCAGCCGCGCCGGCAGCGCGAAGCGAGGCAACAGCCCAATCACCACCACCAGCGCGAATAAAGCACGCGGGACGCTGCTAATCAGCCAGAGACCTAACGGCGCTGTGACCGCTAGGCCAATGAGCACAAGGGGGTTGATCAGGGCCGCCAACGCGCCGACGGTCAAACCTACCAACGCGCAAAACGCAATGAGCAGCAGACGATGCGCGGGCGAGCCGAGCAATGAGGTGGAAGCCATGGCGGGGATTCGGGTGCGCCGTTCGCGCGGCTAGGCGGCTTTGTCCAGCTCGCCGCCGATCAGGCGCCCATTTTGGTCGTAGAGTTTGGGCGCGGACTGGCCGCGAACCGCCGTGACATCAACCACGACGCGCCGCACGTCCCGGCGCGACGGGATCTCGTACATCACGTCGAGCAAGACACGCTCAATGATCGCGCGCAAAGCGCGCGCGCCGCTGCCGCTCTGGATCGCCTCATCCGCCACAGCGTTCAACGCCTCGCTCGTGAAGGTGAGCTCCACGCCATCCAGGCTGAGCAGCCGCTGATACTGCTTGATGATCGAGTTGCGCGGGCGAGTCAGTACCTCAATCAATCCTTCACGGTCGAGCGCGTCGAGCGTGATCAGCACCGGTAAGCGTCCGACGAGTTCGGGGATGAACCCGTATCGCATGAGGTCTTCTTGGTTTACATAGCGCAAAAGCTCTTCGTCACGGCGGACCTTAGGCGCGCCGGACGTGTAGGCGGGCAATCCCATGCGTCGCCTTGCGCCGATGCGTTCGCCGATCACCTGCGACAAGCCTTCAAATGCGCCGCCGCAAATGAACAGGATGTCGCTCGTGTCTATCTGCAGCATCTCAGCCTGGGGATGCTTGCGACCGCCGTCCGGCGGCACATAGACGATGCTGCCTTCGATGATCTTGAGGAGGGCTTGTTGCACGCCTTCGCCGGACACGTCGCGGGTGATGCTGGGGTTGTCGGCAGACTTGCGGGCGATCTTATCCAGTTCGTCAATATAGACGATGCCGCGTTGGGCGCGGCGCACGTCGCCGTCGGCGGCCTGGATCAGGCGGACTAAGATGGTCTCCACATCTTCGCCCACATAGCCGGCTTCGGTGAGCGCCGTCGCGTCGGCAATGCAAAACGGCACATCCAGCAGCTTGGCCAGCGTTTGGGCCAGATAGGTCTTGCCGCTGCCAGTGGGTCCGACGAGCAGCACGTTGCTCTTGCCGATCTCGACATCAGCGAAACGCGCCTTGTTCTCGATGCGCTTGTAGTGGTTATAGACCGCAACGGCAAGCGCGCGTTTGGCCCTCTCTTGACCGACTACATACTCATCGAGATGTTTGCAGATCACACGCGGCGCCAGCGAAGCCAGGGGCGCGCCGCCCGCCGGCGCAGCTCGGTTTTCGCGCGCCGCCCGCCGCTCGCCGTCCAGGATGTCCTGGCACATCTGCACGCACTCATCGCAAATGAACACGTTGCGCGGACCGGCGATCAGCCGGTTGACGTGCAGTTCGCTCTTGCCGCAGAACGAGCAATGATTGACAGGCGAACCAGGCTTGGGCATCGCTTCGCAAGTATAAACGCTTCCGGCGCCTGAGCGATTCGGATGCCGATCAACTCCGCTTGCACACGATATGGCGCAGCAGCAGCAATCGCGATGCGTTTGCGCGCAATCGGTTAGGCCAGCCCATACAGCCCACCGCGCCAAGCCGCATGGCCTACGCATGTGGACGGTAGTGGGATGCGGGACAAAAGAAAGCCCGATCCCAAGGGATCGGGCGGTAGTGAGCGGCTATTCTTTCAGGAAGTCGCGCAGCTTGCGGGCATGCGCGGGCAGGCGCAATCGGCTGAGGGCCTGGGCTTCGATTTGCCGGACGCGCTCACGCGTCACACCGAGCTTGCGGCCCACTTCTTCGAGCGTGTATGTCTCGCCGTCGAGCAGGCCGTAGCGCAATTGCAGGATGCGCACTTCGCGCGGCGGCAGCGTGTCGAGGATATCGGCCAGTTGCTCGCGCAGCATCTGATTCGTCACCATCTCAACCGGCGCCGGGCTGTCCTCATCCGGGATGAAGTCGCCGAGCACGCTCTCTTCCTCGTCATCGGTCGGCGTCTCCAGGCTGATCGGTCGGCGAGCAACTTGGATCATCTGCTCAGCTTTGCGCACGGTCACGTTCAATGCCTCGGCCAATTCGGCCACCGTGGGGTCACGGCCAAGCTCCTGTGTCAACTGGTGACTGGCGCGCAGCAGGCGGTTGATCTGGTCACCCATGTGCACCGGCACGCGAATGGTGCGGCCTTGATCGGCAATCGCGCGCGTGACGGCCTGGCGAATCCACCAGGTAGCATACGTGCTGAACTTATGACCGCGACGCCAATCAAATTTCTTGGCCGCTCGGATCAGGCCGATGTTGCCCTCCTGGATCAAATCCAGGAACGGCACGCCGCGGCCGATGTATTTCTTCGCCACGCTGATGACCAGCCGAGAGTTCGCGTTGATGAGATGCTCACGCGCTGCCATGCCGTCTTCGACCAACATCTCCAGACGTTCGCGCTCTTCCGGCGTCAGGTTCGGGTCAGACTGGAGTCGCTCGCGGGCTTCGCGGCCGCGCTCCATGCGCTGGGCGAGGTCCACTTCCTGCGGCGCCGTGAGCAACGGCACGCGACCGATCTCTTTCAGATACAGGCCCACCGTGTCATCGGCTTCGATCGCCTCGAGCAGGTTTTCGTTGGTCCGGTCGTTGAACTCGTCCTCTTCGTCGTCCTCGTCATCCACGATCTGGTCAGCAGCCTCATCCTCGCTGGCGACCACGTTAATGCCGGCATCAGACAGCGCAGCGAGCAGGTCTTCGAGTTGATCAAAGTTCTTCTCAGCATCGGGGAAGAGGTTGAGGATATCCTCGTATGTCACATACCCCTTCTCCCGGCCGAGGTTGATCAACTGCTCTTCGCCGCTCAGTTCTTCTACGGTGCTCTCCTCAATAGCAGCAGCCGCGGGAGAGGCTATGCCGGCCGGAGCTGCCGGAACAGGCGCAGCAGACGCTTCAATAACTGCGTTCGGTACAGCGCTCACCGACGCGCGAGCAACCTGCGCCGCTCGCTTGGACTGACGCTTGGCCGGCCTGGTCGCCGGCTTGCGGACAGTCTTGGGAGCCTTCGCGGATTTCTTCATAACCATTGACTTAGTGTTATACACACCCCTATGAGACGCGCGTTAAAACCCGCGCAAATTAGCCGGTGAAGAGCCGCCGATCGCTTAGATATTAGTGACTCCACACTATATTGTCAAGCCTGATTGTCAAGCGGGGGTGTAGCGCAGAAATGTGGGCGACTTTTTCTGCAGCGGGAGCAACATAGGGGACATGAGACCATCAACCGTATCCAGCCACGCGCAGCGGCGCGAACAGTTCCTGGCCCTGGCCGCCCAGGCCTATGAAGCATTCAAGACATGGTATGACCAGCATCCGGACGCCACGTTCGCTGAGATCGAAGCCATGCGACAAGCGCTGATGGGCCGTGGATTGGAGATTCTGATCAATCAACGCCTGCACCGCGCAGACATCACCCAGCCGCGCGGAGCGGATGCGTTATGCAGAGTTCCGTGCGCAAGGGCTGCCGATTGGCAGCGGCGTAGTAGAGAGCGGCTGCAAGACGGTGATACAGCGACGTTTGTGTCGGGGCTGGGAACGGCGGCATGCTGCGGCCATGCTCGCCGCCTTGTGTGAACTGCACAGCAATCGGCTAGATGCCGCAATCCGTCAGTGCCGCCGGCCGTGACTGTCACAAATCTGCGCTACACCCTCAGCACAGCAATAGCGATTGGTGTGCACAACGAGTTGTTTGTAGAGCGTGGGGAAAGCGTAGGGGAAGCGTCAAGCGGGATGCGTCGTGTACTGATACTTGCAATGCACACATGCTCGGCACGGTTGAACGCGCAGAATCAAGGCCGCCGATGCTGGGTCTTGTCCTTCTCCAATCTCAGGAGGTTGCAAAATGATGATCAAAACTCTTGCTAGATATTGTCCCGCTTTTGTCAAGCTGTGCGCCGGCCTGCTCATGGCAGCCGGCGCGTTGGCGCTCTCGGCCGGTGTGGCCGGCGCCGCCACGATCACCGTCACCATCGGCGCGGACGATTTCGGCTCAAACCTAGCAGACTGCTCGCTGCGCGAAGCCATCGAGTCCGCCAACACTGACAACAACTTTGGCGGCTGCACAGGGACCGGTGCGTACGGCAATGACACGATCGTGTTCGCCCCCGGCGTGTCAGTCATCAACCTGTCTATCACCACCACGGGCGCAAATAACGACGACAACTCGTTCCTCGATCTTGATATTCGCGACAGCATCCCCCCGAACAACCTGATAATCGATGGCAGTCCTAACGGCGTCGTTGTCCAACCCGGCGTGCCAATCTGGGGCGACCGTATCTTCGATATCCCATCAATCGCCATGGGACAACCCGGCGCCGTCGTGCTGCGCAACCTCACCATCCAGGGCGGCAACCCACCCACCAGCGAGACCGGCGGCGGCCAACCGTGTTTCAACAGCGGCGGCGGCGTGCGCAACCGGTCAAACGGGCCGCTGACGCTGGAGAACGTGACCGTCCAGAACAACGCGATGCCGATGCACGGCGGCGGGGTGTGCCAGCAGGGCAGCACGCTGACGGTGCTGACCAGCACGGTGAGCAACAACACGGCGAATATGATGGGGGGCGGCATCTACGCCGTCAGTGGCCTCAACCTGACCGTGGTGGATAGCACGATTCGCGACAACACCGCAGGACGGGCCGGCGGCGGCATTTTCGAGCAAAGCAACGCCTTCACCCTTCAAAACAGCCAGGTGCTGAGCAACACCGTCACCGGCACCGGCGGCATCGGCGGCGGCGTCGCCACAAATGGCGGCACGACTCTCAAGTTTATCGTCACCAGCACGGTGGCCTACAACCGCGCCGACGGCGACGGCGGTGGCATCTACAATCAGACCGCGCGCGGCTTGCAGGTGGACGCCAGCACGGTGCTCAGCAACACGGCCGGCGCATTCCTGAACAATCCCGGCAACGGCGGCGGCATTCGGAGCATCACTTCACTATTCCTGAACAACACCGCTGTCTTGAGCAACGCGGCGCTCATCAGCGGCACGGCTATGTCTGTTGTGCCGGGGGGTGGCGGCGGCATTTACCATCAGAACGCACCGATGAACATCTTCGGCGGGCAGGTGAGCAACAACCTGGCGCGCCGGTTTGTTGCGGGGGACATCGCCGGCGGCGGCATCTGGAACAGCGGCACTGCTTTTCTGGATGGCGTGGAGGTGCGTGACAACATCGCCGATGGCGCAGTCAGCGGCGTCATGGCCTACGGCGGTGGCCTCTTCAACGTCGCCCGGCTCACCCTGTGGAACAATAGCCGTGTGGACTACAACCGCGCCGAGGGGGTTCGCGCGAGCGGCGGCGGCATCTACAACAGCGACGTGGTCAATTTCACCGGCGCCCAGCTCACCCTGCAAAGCAGCAGCGTGTCCACCAACACGGCGCAGGGCAACCCGGTCTTTGGCGGCGGCGAGGGCGGCGGCATCTTCAACGGCAGTTTCTCAGGCGACACAGCCGACATCGTGTTTGGCCAGATCCGCAACAACCGCGCCGACGGCGGCCAGGGAGCGCAGGGCGGCGGCGTACGCAGCGGCGCCGTGCTGACGCTGACCAGCTCGCTGGTGGTCAGCAACACGGCCACCGGCGCCAATGCGCTCGGCTCCGGCGGCGGCGTGCACAGCTCAGGTCAATCGGCCTCGATCACCGATACCCAGATTCTGACCAATGTCGCGCAGCAGGGCGGCGGATGGTTCAACTTCAATACTTTGCAGGCCGAGATATTCAACAGCCAAGTGCGCTTCAACCGCGCGGTTACCAGCCCGGTGGCCGGCAGTGGCAACGGCGGCGGCATTTACCACAGCCTGAGTGGTCTGCAGATATGGGACAGCATGGTGTGTCAGAATCAGGCCGATCAAGACGGCGGCGGGGTTTACAACAGCGGCAGCAGCTTTATGATGCTGATGGCCTCGACCGCCTGCGCCAACGCGGCCGGCGCATGCGGCGCCGGCAACGGGGGCGGCATGTACAACCTGGGCAGTGTCAACATCATGAATTCACAGGTGTTGACCAACACTGCGCCCAACGACGGCGGCGGCGTTTTCAACGCCGGCTTTGTGGGCATCGGCCAGAGCACCTTCAGCGCCAACAGCGCGACCAATGGCAACGGCGGCGGCGTTTATAACACTGGCTCCATGAGCATCGGCCAGAGCGCCTTCAGCGCCAACAGTGCGACCAACGGCAACGGCGGCGGCGTTTTCAACGACGCCACAGCAGCCGGCTTCTTCATCAGCAACAGCACCTTCCAAAGCAACAGCGCGATCGACGGCGGCGGCCTCTACAACGCCGGCCCGGCCAACGTGTCCTACAGCGCACTGATCGCCAATACCGCGAGCGGCAACGGCGGCGGGTCTTACAACAGCGGTACGTTGGAGAGTCTGAACAATACGTTCAGCGGCAACAGCGCGTCGGTCGGCGGCGGACTGTACGCCGCTGTGGGAGGCACGGCCTACCTCACCCACACCACCGTCGCCAGCAATACGGGTGGCGCCGGCATCGCCGTCAGCGGCACGGTCGAGGTGCTGGCGACGCTGCTGGCCTACAACGCCGGCGGCAACTGCACGGCTGCGTTGACTGAGAACGGCGCGTCCATGTCGAGTGATGGCACATGCGCTGTGACGACCCTGAACACCGACCCACTCCTGCAGCCGCTGGCGCTGAACGGCGGGCAGACGCTCAACCATGCCCTGTCGCCGGGTAGCCCGGCTCTCGACGCCGCCGGTGGATGCAACGGCTATAACGTATTTATCGACCAGCGCTTTGTCCCGCGCCCGCAAGGTGTCGCCTGCGACGTGGGCGCGTTCGAGCTGGAGGAGGCGGACCTGGAAGTCAGCAAGTCGGCCGATCCCTCGCCGGTGATTGCCGGCCAGACCATCACCTACACGGTGATCGTCACTAACACCAGCTTCGCCGGCGCGGCCAACAACGTGGTGCTCACCGATACGCTGAGCGGCGGCGCAACCTTCGGCGGCGTGGTCAGCAGCGGCGGTTTTGCACTGCAAAGCAGCACTTCCTCGCAGGCCATCTTCACGCTCAACAGCCTGACGGCCGGCAGCTCGGTCACCCTGGTGTTCACCGCCACCGTCCCGGCCGGCGGGCCGATCACCAACACCGCCGTAGTAGCCTCCAGCAACCCCGACCCGGTCCCGAGCAACAACACGGCCAGCGTGACGACGCCGGTCACACCGGCGGCGACCCTGCAAATCGGCAAGGCGCAGAGCGTCGTCACGCCGATCACCGGCACCGTGCGGCCCGGCGGGACGATCACCTACACCCTGCTGGTGACCAACGCCGGCCCGAGCAGCGCGACCAGCGTGACGGTGACCGATAACCTGCCGGCCGGCCTGACCTACGTCAGCGCGAGTGGCTCCGGCTGGTCGTGCAGCTTCAGCGCGCCGACGGTGACCTGCACCATGCCCACACTGAACGTCGGCGCGGCGCCGGCCATCCAAATTGTGGCCACCGCGCCGATCACGCCGGGGCTGGTGCTGACCAACACCGCGACGGTGAACGCAGCCACCTACCCCAACACGCCGGCGACCTCGAGCAGCGTGGTGGTGAAGGTACAATACCGAATCTTTGCGCCGATCGTGCGTAAGCCGTAACCGAACTCTTCAGGGCTTTAAGCGCAACCATCGTAGAGACGCTGCCCCGGAAGCGTCTCTACGATGTTGTTTTTAAGGCCCATGCGCGCGCAGATCCGGCCCGCCCGCTCAAACAGGCGTCCAGACATAGCGCGTTTGCAAACGACCGAAAGACAACAGACTTGAAAAGTGAAGGAGCGTGTGACATGAAGCATGGAACGATGGTACGCCTTGGATGGGTGATCGCGGGATTGGTGTTGGGCGGCGCATTGGCCGGCGGCGCCAGGCCGGCGCAGGCCGCGACGATTACCGTCACTACCCAAAACGACTATTTCGTCAGCGGGCCAATCGGCTGTTCGCTGCGCCGGGCGATCAACGCCGCCAACAACAACAGCGACTACAACGGCTGCACGGGCGTCGGGCCGTATGGCGACGATGTGATCGTGTTCGACCCCAGCATCGCCGTGATCACACTCACGCTGAACAGCGGCGGCGGCGACAATGACAGCAACGCCTACCGCGACCTGGACATCGGCGGGCCGAGCAGCGGTGCGCTGACGATCAGCGGGCCGGCCAACGGCGTCACGATCACCATCGGGGCCAACGTCGGCGACCGCGTGATGGATGTGCTGCCCACCAGCAGCGCAAACGTCACGCTCACCCGGCTCACGCTCATGGGCGGGGTGATGCCCGCGACGACCTACGAGACGGGCAGCTCGGGCGATGTGTGCTACCAGTCCGGCGGCGGGGTGCGACATCGTGGCACGGGCCGGCTGACGCTGGACACCGTGACAATCCGGGACAATCGCGCGCGGGCCGGTGGCGGGGTGTGTCATCAGGGCAGTGCGCTGCACGTGATCGCCAGCATCGTGACCGGCAACACCACCCAGGGCGGCGACGGCGGCGGCATCTTGAGCGCTGGGCCGACTGTTGTCAGCCAGACACGGGTGCTGTACAACACCGCTGTGATCAGCGAAGCAAACGCGCGCGGCAGCGGGGGCATCTATCATGGCCCCTCGACCGGCGCCGGCTCGCTCGACGTGTTTGGCGGCTCGGTGAGCTTCAACATCGCGCGGCGTATCACCACGACGGCCGAGGCGCATGGCGGCGGCATTGCCACGCGGGCAGCAACCACCTTGACCCAGGTGAGCATTATCGGCAATGGGCTGGAATCGCTCTCGCCGATCGCGCTGGGCGGCGGTGTGTACAGCAGTCAGATGGTGTGGGTCAATCAATCGAGCATCGTCGGCAATGTGATAACCGCCAACCTCGGTCTGGGTGGCGGGTTACATACCAGCAACCTGCTGGGCGAGATCAACGGCGGCGTGATCCTGAGCAACACAGCACGGCTAGGTGGCGGCTGGTATAACACGGCTGCCAACGCGCTGCTGATCGGCAGCGAGGTGAGATTCAACCGGGCGCTGGAAATCGGTGGGGGAATCTTGAACACTGCGAGCGCGGGAAGCATGGGAATCGTCAATGCCATCGTGTGCGACAACCGCGCCGAAGGGATGTCGCCGGCGGTGGGTGGCGGTTTGGCAAACGTAGCCAATAGCTATGTGCAAGACTCGATCGTGTGCAACAATCGCGCCAGCTCGGGCGGCGGGGCAATCAATAGTGGAAACGGGATGCTGATGGTGCAAGGCTCACACGTCTACGGCAACGCAGCCGTGGCGGGTAACGGGGGCGGGGTCGCACAAAACGGCACCGGCGGGTTGCGGCTGGAGAGCAGCGCGCTCACCACAAACACGGCCAGCGCGTCGGGCGGGGCGCTTAGCGTCGTCAACGCAGGCTTCAGCGCCCTTAACGTCACCTTCAGCGGCAACCAGGGTACAAACGGGACGATACACGTGCAGAATGGCCCCGGCTACCTGACCTATACCACGATCGTCAGCAACAGCGGCGCGGGGCTATGGCTGGCATCGGGCAGCACGGTAACCGCACGCGCCACCCTGCTGGCCGGCAACACCGCCGCGAACTGCTCTATCAGCGGCGGCACGCTGGTTAGCGCCAACGACAACCTGAGCAGCGATGCGAGCTGCGCGGCGCTCAGCGCGCCCAACGACCTGACCAACACCAACCCGCTGCTGCACCCGCTGGGGTTCGCCTCGCCGTTCGACTTCACGCCGACGCATCAGCCCATGCCGCACAGCCCCGCGCTCAACCGCATTCCGCCGGCGCGCTGCATCCCAACCGATCAGCGCAACACGCTGCGCCCGCAGAACAGCGCATGCGATGTGGGCGCGGTGGAGATGGCCGTGTGGCGCAGCTATGCGCCGCTGGTGCGCAGGCCATAAGCCGGGGGGTTCACAAAGCGGCGCATCTGCGCCTGCAAACGCATTTCGTGGCCGGGCGGCAGCCGCACTGCAATGCGGTTGCCGCTTAGCGCCACCGTTGTCTGGCATCAAACTGCCGGTGCGTTGCGCGCCTCGCGCTGTCCTCTCCCTTGGCATGCAGTCCGCGCCCGACCTGGGCCGCATTTCACGCCAGCGGCCCGGCTCACTTGCTAACGGTGCATCACGTGTGCGATGACCAGGGCGGGTGCGTCGGCTGCTATGTCCAGCCACTGCTGCCAACGCCTGAGCCGGCAGTCAAACTGGAACTGACTCATCCCCTGCACACCTTCTTCACCGCCACAACGCGCAACACACTGAAGAGGACCCTGCGGGTTGCAGATGCAGCGCCCTCACCCGCCCGCGCCTTTGTCTTCGGTTGTCGCTCGGCATCTCGCAATCGCGTATAGAATTTCTTACATGCCCGATCGCGACACTCAACAGACCGGTGCGCCCACGATTCGCATCGGTCTGATACAACAGCGATGGCACGCCGATCCGCTGCGGCACGCGCAGGCGCTGCGCCGCGGCGTGCTGGCGGCTGCCGCCCGTGGCGCGCAGTTGATCGGCTTGCAAGAGTTGACGCTACACCGTTACTTCGCCGACGCAAAAGACCCTGCGCGCTTCGCCCTGGCCGAGCCGCTCGGCGACGGGCCGACCAGCGTGCTGTGCAGCCGGCTGGCGAGCGAGTCCGGCGCGTTCGTGGTGGGCTCGCTGTTCGAGCGCGCGGATGGGCGCTACTTCAACACCGCCGTCATCTTCGACCCACGCGGCAACCTGTTCGGCTTCACCCGCAAACAACACATCCCTCGCGGCAGCGGCTACCACGAGGATTACTACTTCGCGCCCGGCGACTCCGATTATCCGGTGCACGACCTGGGCTTCATCAAGATCGCCGTGCCGACTTGCTACGACCAGTGGTTCCCGGAGACGGCGCGCATCTGCGCATTGAAAGGCGCGGAACTGATCCTCTACCCCACCGCCATCGGCTCCGAGCCGGACTTCCCGGGCTTCGATACGCAACCGCAATGGCAAACGGTGATGATCGCTCACGCCATTGCCAACGGCATCTTCGTGGCGGCGGTCAACCGCACCGGCGATGAGGGCCTCGTCCGATTCTACGGCTCGTCATTCGTGTGCGACCCGACCGGTTGCGTCATCGCCCGCGCGCCGCGCAGCCGGCCGGCCGTGCTGGTCGCCGATCTGGACTTCGGCGTCATGGCCTTTTGGCGCAATCTCTTCCCCTTGCTCGAGCAGCGCCAGCCGCAGACTTACCGAGCGCTGATTAGCGCTTAGCAGGCTCAGCTCGGCCACACGCCGAGGTGGTTGTCAATTAAATTGATGTCCTATCCGAGGCTAATTTTTATGTATAAAAATTTGCATTACGTCAAAAGCTCAGGTATCCTCAAGCTATGCATTGTGAACGGGCTTCGGAGGACATCTACATCTTCACCAGCGACCGTTATGCACAGGTGACTGCGAGCCTGATCGTCTCCGGCAACAGGGGCATTCTGATTGACACACTTCCTTTCCCCAGCGAAACGGCTCAGATCGCTTTGTTCGTTCGCAAGCGCTGTCCGGACGGCGTGCGCTTCGTGATTTACACCGGTCATGAGGCCGATCACGTCTACGGCGCCTTTCTCTTCCCCAAAGCCGAGGTCATCGCGCACGAGATGGCGCGCGAAATCCTGATCGAGCGCGGCTTCACCGCCCTGCAACGCGCCAAGGAGCAATCGCCGGAACTCGCGCCCGTCCAACTGCGCCTGCCGACGTTCACCTTCACGACGAACAGCGTCACGTTGCGCATGCCGGGCAAGACGCTGGAGATCATCCACACGCCGGGCCATACGGCGGATTGCGTCTCCGTGCTGCTGCACGAGGAACGCATCTTGTTCGCCGGCGACACGGTCATGGCCCTGCCGACCATCACCCACGGCGATCCCGATCAGCTCAAGAAGTCGCTCGAGACCATCGGCGCAATGCCACTGGAGAACATCGTGCAGGGTCACGGGGAAATCATCCTGCGCGGCGAGATCCGCGACACGCTGCGCCGGCAGGCCAACTACCTGGACAACCTGCGCAGCAAGGTGCAAAAGCTGATTGACGCCGGCGGCAGCCGCGATGACGCCAAAGCCATCACGATCGAGCAATGCGGCATGCCGCGCGTGCTGCTGGGCGGCGCCGTGGTGCAGCTCCACCTGGCCAATGTGCTGGCGACGTACGATCGGCTGATGGCCGAGCAGGCGGCCCAAACATCGCGCGCGGCGTCCGCCGCGAAGGCGAAGGCCACCCAGAAGCCGGCTGCGGCAAAGCAAGCGAAGGCCGCGCGCGCCAAGAAATCCGACGACAAGCCATCGGCGAAGAAGGGCACGTCGAAGTCGAAGGCGGCGACCCAGAAGGCCGGCAAGCCCGCCAAGCGCAAAACAAAAGCCGACGCGCCTAAGCGGGGCAAAGGACGGGGAGCCGGATGAGCGTCCTGCAAGCCGCGCTCATCGCCCTGTTCTACGCGTTCGCCCGTTCGGCTTTCAACGCCGGCTTGGGCGGCTCTGTGCTGGCCCAGCCGCTCGTCGCCGGCACGATAGCCGGCGCGCTGCTCGGCGACCCGATCCGCGGCGCGCAAATCGGCGGCGCGCTTAACTTGGGCACGCTCGCCCTCAGCCAGCTTCGCGTGCAAGTTGGCCCGGATGTCGCGCTCATCGGCTATGTCGGCGTATCACTCATGCTGCTGAGCGGCCTGCGCCCCGACGCTCCGGAAACGGCAGCGCTGTTCGGCGCGCTGGTCGTGTTCGGGATCGTGCTGAACTTCGCCCGCGGCCTGTTCAACACGGTGGTCGCACACTGGGCCGATTACTTCGCCGACCAAGGCAACATCAGCGCCGTCGCACTGCTCAACGTCGTCCCCACGCAGCTCTGGGTCGTGCTCACCTCTTTTCTGCCGGCGCTGTTCATCCTGCTGTTCGATGCGCCGACCATCGCCGGCATCGCCGCATCCATTCCCGCCTGGGTGCAATTGGCGATGGACTGGAGCCGGCACTTGTTGGCGGCGCTGGGCATCGCCATGAGCCTGCGATGGGTCATGCAAGGCAGCAGCATCGCCTACTTCCTGCTAGGCTGGCTGAGCGCGCCGCCCTTGGGCTTGACGCAGGCGACGCTCCTCGGCGGCAGCATCGCCATCATTCACGCCTTCCTGGCCCGCCGACGCGCCGACGTCAACACCGAGATGCTCGTCGCCGACGTGCTGCCCTCCGATCAAGCCGAGGGCGACCTGGCCGGGCCGCGATTGTCGCCGGTGGAGCTGCAATCTTCATTCGTGCTGTGGATGTTCTTCCACAACGCCGGGGTGAACTTCGAGCGCTTTCAGAACATGGGGTTCGCTGCAGCGCTCGCGCCGGCTGCCAAGCAGCTCTGCGAGACGGCCAGCGAGCGCGTTACGCTGTTGCGCCGCAGCTTGACGCTGTTCAACAGCGAGTGGTCCTTCGGCGCGTCGCTGGTCGGCGCGATCATCGCGTTGGAGGAGCGCCGCGCCAACGGCGAAGTGATCAACGATGCCGAGCTGGTCGGCGCCAAGACAAGCCTCATGGCCAGCCTAGACACCATCGGCAATACAGTCATGCTGAGCGCGGTCGGCTCGCTGCTCATCGCTGCCGGCGCAGCGTGGGCAGATCGCGGCAGCTTGTTCGGGCCGTTCATGTTCGCAGTCGTCCAATCGGCGCTGGTGCTGGCGGTTGGATTCATCAGCTTTCAGCTTGGCTATGCGCAAACGCGCCGCTTCGGCGACTGGGCGCGCGCCAACAATTGGCTGCGCCCGGCCCTATTCGGCGCGATGCGCCTGGGCGCTTTCGCGCTGGGCGCGCTGGTGGTTGCGCTCGCGCCGATCACCTTGCCGGGCGACGGCTTGATCCAAATCGGCGCGGCGCAACTGCCTTTGCAGACGCGCGTGCTGGATGCGATTTTGCCGGGCGGATTGCCCCTGTTCGCCACACTGACGATGTGGGGGCTGCTGCGCTCCCATCGGGCCAGCCCGGTCGGTCTGATGGGCGGATGCCTGATCGTCGCCACCGCCGGCGCAATCATCGCGCGCGCGCTCGGCTGGGTGTGAGGCCATCGTGCTATTCGCTGCGCGATGCTCGCCTTGCCGAAGAGCCGCCGCCCGTGATGCGCTCACCTCCCCCAACGACGATTGGTATGCCGATGCCGGCGTGGCCGCTCCACACGCCGGCGACGCCGGGTTGTTCACCGTCCTCGGCCTGTTGCGCATGAAGCCTTGAGGCCGCCTTACAATTGGCCGTCATGCGAGTTGCGATCTTCTCCGACATCCACGGCAACGCGGTGGCGCTGGATGCCGTGCTAAGCGACATCACATCCCTCGGCGCCGACGAGCACTGGATTCTGGGGGACTTGGCCGCGCTAGGCCCCTCGCCCACGCCGGTGCTGGAGCGGCTGAACGATCTACCCAAAGCGCGCTTTGTGCGCGGCAACACCGACCGCTACGTGTGCAATCTGCTCGACCCGCGCGAAGCAGCGGCGGAGATCGCGCAGAATCCTCAATCGGCACTGGCCGTGGCGACGCGGCTGGCCATGCTGTGCTGGACGCAGGGCGCGCTGGCCGCATCGGGTTGGCTGAGTTGGATGGCGACGCTGCCGCTGGAGCAGCGGCTGGTGTTGCCCAACGGCGCACGCGTGCTGCTGGTGCATGCCGCGCCGGGAACCGACGACGGCCCCGGCATCCGGCCCACGATGAGCGATGACCAGATCGCCGCCGTCGTCGAGGGATGCGAGGCCGACCTGATCTTCACCGGCCATACCCATTGGCAGCTCGATTGCACGGTCGGCGGCGTCCGCGTCGTCAACCTGGGCAGCGTGAGCAACCCGTGGGCGCCTGATCTGCGCGCCAGCTACTACCTGCTGGAAGCGGACGAAAAGGGCTACCGCCTGGAGCATCGGCGGGTGGACTACGACCGTGAAGCCGTGATCGCGCAGTTAGCGCGGATGAACCATCCCGGCATCCAGGTGTTGAGCGCGCACTTTCGCGGCGAACGGCAACCGCCCTGGATCACCGGCTAGGCGAAGGCCATGCCTTCCGCCTCCCCGGGCCGCGCCCCCGCCCACTTGGGCAGCGCATTCGCCCGCGCCGGGCATTCACGCGCCGCGCCTCACCAGCGGGCGCAAAATCTCGCGCTCCTGGGGGGCCAACGCATGGGTCAGCCACAGCATCGCGAGATAGGCTGCCAGGCCAAGCGCCAGCCCGATCAGCACTGCGCCGCCGGCGGCCAATGCGGCTGTCACCGCAGCCATGACCCCTGCTGCGAGGAACGGCTTGGCCAGCGCCTCGGCCCAATTCACGGGCGCGATGTATTGGCGGACGAAGACGTAGAACGCGGCGCCCTCGACGATCTCGCTGAAGATAGTCGTCACCGCCGCCGCCACGAACGAGAACTGCGGGATGAAGATGGCGTTAGCGACGACGTTGAACGTCAGCCCAATGATGAAGGCGCGGGTGAGCGCGCGCTGCTGACCGGCGGCTATCAGCGCGTAGTTCGTCACGCTGTTGATCCAACCGATCGGCATGCTCCAGGCCGTGATGGCGAGCGCGATAGCGCCGTTCGGCAGGAACTCGCGCCCGCCCAGCACAGCGATCATCGGCTCGGCCAAGAAGGCCACGGCGACCGCCAGCGGCAGCGCCGTCATCACCAGCAGCTTGAGCGCCAGCGTGTACGAGCGCGCCAGCGAGTCATCGCGCTGCTGCGCCATGCGCGACATGGCCGGGAACAGCGACTGCGTAAAGAAGGCCGGGATGATGTTAAAAGCGTCAATGAACTTATAGGCCGCGCTATACCAGCCTACCGCCATCGGCCCTTTCAACGCCTGCAGCATCGGCACATCCACCTTGAAGAACAGCGTGGCCAGCAGATGGTTCAGCATCAGCGGGAAGGATTCGCGCAGGATGGCCGATGATTGCTGCGCAGCGGCCGGCCATGCCGGCGCAGCGGCCGGCCACAACCGCAAACGCAACATCCGCCCGGCCAGGAAGAGCAGGAGCGCCAGCGTGATGACGTTCACGATGATGGAGGTGATCCCCAACCCCACCACGCCCCAGCCGAGCAACAACAACGTTGCGCCGATCACGGCCTTCAGCAGCGCACTGACGATGGTAAGCGCGGCAGGCGTCTCGGCCTTCTCGTAGGCGAAGAACACGGCACTCAGGCCGGTGGATAGGCTGCCGGGAAACTGGCTCAGCGCGAGCAGGAGGATGGCGATCTCAGCCTCCAGGGCGAGGTTGAACGCCGCCCGCCAGATCAGCACGAGCAGCAGGACTATCGGCGCAATCCCCAGCGCCAGCATCATGCGCAGCCGGCTGGTTTGCAACAGATAGGCCTGCGCGTGAGCGGGATCGCGCGCGACTTCGCGGGTGAGGAAAGTGTTCAGGCCGAAGTTCATCACGATCTCGAACCAGCCCACGATCACCACGGCGAAGTAGAAATTGCCGGCGCCCTCCGGCCCGAGCACGCGCAGCATCAGCAGCGCAAAGGCGAAGTCAATCAGCCGCGCAGCGATGTTGAGGCCGGTCAGGATCAGGCTGTTGCGCGCGATCAGGCGCACGCCGGACTGCGCGCGCGCCTCGCGCACCGCGTTGCGCCAGACATACACGCCGCCCAGGAACAGCATCGCCGCCAGCGCGATGAACGTGGCGAACGCGCCGATGCGGAACGAGTCGGGCGAATAGCGGAAGCGCACGGTGACGGCGTGTGGAGCATCGGGACTCGGACGCGCGCTGCTGTCTACGCCCGGCCCCGCGATCCCCAGCAACACGCCGCGGAAGTTGCCGTTGACCTTGAACACGGGGACTTCGCGCTCGGCGCTATCCGGCGCGCCCAGTGGCCGGACGAAGGCGCGCCAGCCGGGGAAGTAGCTGTCGGCCAGGATCAACCAGCTCGGCCCGGCGACCTGCGCATCCACCCAAACCTCGTTGCGGCGATACACCGTGACGCTGGCCGGGGAAGAGTGCGCCGGCAAGACGTTCGCGGGGTTCGTCAGCGCATCGGCCGACGCGGTTGACCGCACCGCGCGGAGCGCGTCTGGTTCCACCAAGACGAACGTGCGCGGGTCGTAGCGCCGGATTGCCTGGGCGAAGTCGTCGGCAGCAACGGTGGCGCTGACCGGCAGGGTGAACGCGCGCGGCATCGCCCGGCTGTTCTGGTAGATGCGCGTTGTGCCGTCGTCGTAGAAGCGCGAGAAGCCAGGCGCCGTGATCTCCTCTTCCGTCACCACATACTTCACGCCGAGCAGGTCAAGCAGCGGCGACGCCAGGCTCTGCGCGTTCTTGATCGGCGCGATGCGATTGTAGAGCAGCTCGCCCTGCGGCTCGATGGCCTGCATGAAGTCGGTGTACTGTTTGGGGATGATCGAGTCGTAGCCGCGGATGTCCTGAAAGTCGAACAGCCAGGCCGAATTCGCGTTCAGCGGTTTGCCGGCGCGTGGCTCGTAGGCCGTCAGCCGCCAGAGCGATGTGTCGGCCTGAAGCGCCTGCATGGCCGGCGGCGTAAATCGCAACAGTTTGGGGTCCACCGCCGGGTTGAAGCCGGCCCAGGCCCAGTTCAAGTCGGCCGCCAGCAACGCGATGGCGAGTGCCGGCGCCGCGCGCGCCAGCTTCGCCCCCACACCAGCGCCCTCGGCCGGCTGCGCGTGATGCCTGAGCAACAACCACCACACCGCGCCGGCCGCGATGAGCAACAGCCCCAGGCGAACGACGTTGAATGCTTGGTAGCTAAAGAACATCTCGGCGCTGGTAAACCCCTGCCGCGCGGCCGAATTTTGCACGATGTCCTCGAAGAACGGCTGGAAGACCGGCCAGGCCAGCCGCACGACCCCCACCGACGCGATCGCCAGCGCGCCCAGCGCGGCTGCGACCCCGCTCGCGATCCAATGCGCCCGCGCGATCGGGTGATGCCTGGCCGGTGTGAGCTTAGGCCGATACCCGCCGATGGCCGGTGGGCCTTTTGGCTCTGTCGCCAATGAGTCAAGGCCGGCGCCGGCCAACGCGGCCAGCGACAGGGTGAGCGGGAAGATCCAACGGAAGGGCGAGTGCAACTGATTGAAGCCCGGCACGCCGAAGAACAGGATGGCGTAGGCCGGCGTGCCGAAGATGAACAACAGCGAGAGCGCGCCGAGCGCGACGAAGAACCAGGTCGGGAACTTTGATTGTCGGCCCGCAGTCGCACGACGGCCCGATGAGGCGCGGATGCGGCCGGCGACGGCCACGCCGGCGAGGATGAGCGTAATTAAGCCCACGTAGGCCGCACCTTCAACATAATTCTTGACGCCCCACGCCGTGTGGCCGCTGGGCGTATTCACCGCCTGCCGGCTGAACGTGAACAGGTCGTAGTAGGTGTGGTGCGCCGGATTGCCGAAAAAGTCCGGTCCTAACCACTGCACGACATACCGCCACGGGAAGGCGTAGCTCATCACCTCCTGCAGCGAGGCGCTGCCCTGGCGGAAGTTGCGCGTCACCAACTCCAGCAACGGGATCAACTGCACCGCGCCGATGAGGAGGCCGGCGACGCCCATTGCGACCAGCCAGGCCAGCCGGCCGGCCAGATATGGCCCGTCCACACGCAGGTTGCCGAAGCCGATTACCGTGCTCACGCGCCATAGACAGAACAGCGCCGTCACAATGAGCGTGTAGGCCAGGATTTCGACGTGGCCGGCCAGGACGACCATGGCCAAGGCCAGCGCGCCGATCACCACCCAGGGCATGGACGACGGCCGATTGCCCAGCCCAGGCGACTGCCGGATCACGCGCTCGCACATGGCCAAAATCAGCGGCAACCACGCTGCGCCGGCGATGATCATCTGGAAGACCACCGAGACCACGAAGAAGCCGCTCAACTGGTAGGCCACGCCCGCCAAGAGCGCGCCGTAGGGCCGGACGCCAAACGTTTGCATGAAGATAAAGGCGAATACGCCGGCCAGCCCAAGTTGCAGCACGGTGAACCAACCATAGGCCTTCTCCAGCGGCAGCACGTAGTACAGCAGGCTGAGCGGATACATCGCCGAGTGCTGGCCCGCCGCCAAGAACGGCACGCCGGCGAAGAGGTAGGGGTTCCACAGCGGCAGTTCACCTTCGGCGAGCGACTTGATGATGAAGCGCTTCCAGGGATAGTTTTCCAGGATCAAATCGGAGAGCAGTTCATTCTGGGGGATGCCGACGCCGAGCGACGCCGCCGCGGATTTGAACGGTTGCCAGGCAAACAGATTGTCGGCAGGGAGCAAGGTATAGCCGCCGACGGTCACCGGGAAGAACAGCGCCATCGGCAGCAGCATGAGCAGGGCAATGCACAGCACCGTGGCGGCCTGCGGCCGCTTCAGCCATGACAGCAACGATTGCATAGCCCGAAATGTTACTCTAAAGAGCGACCTCGCCCCATTGTGCAGTGCGCCGGGTCAAAGCTCTGTAGTGCGAGGGCGAGTCCGGCGAACCTCAGCGCATCGGCCGAAGTCCGAAAATACACCCGCCCGCCGTAGCACAAGAAATTCGCGTCGGTCAGGAACGGGATGGGGAAAGCGGCAATCGCTGCCGTGCTGTAGCACCCGCCGCCGAGCCGGAATATGCCGAAGCGATTCTCCCTTGCTTGTCCGTCTTAAATCTCTCCGGGTTGAACTCGACCGTTATAGATGGTGGCGGTCCGACCACCGGCGTAGAAATACGGCGGGCAATCTTGGCTCGTCTGTTCGGGCGGCGTGCGAGGGTCACGGGTTTGCGCGTGCGCCGGCCAGGAAAATGGGAAGGCTAAAGAAGCGTGGTTTCGCACGTTTCTGGAGTTGCCGAACGGTATCCCCTCGCACGGCACGTTCGGCGCACGCCGTCGCTGCTCGATCCGGCGCAGTTCCAGGCCTGCTTCTTGAACCGGGTGCGCGATGTGGCTCGGCTCAAGCCGGGCGAGGGGATCGCCGGCGACGCTAAAAAACTCAACGGCTTCCAGATGGCGGGTCGGGCAAGGCAGCCCAGATCATCAGCATGGGCGTCTGGACATTGCCTTCCGCGAGGATCGGCCGCGTGTGCGTCTGCGCCACGCGGCTGAAAACTTAGCCGTTCTGCGTCACATCGCCCTCAACCTGCTCAAGTCCGACAAAACCGGGAAACTGGGCATCAAGTCCAGGCGTCTGCCGGCCGGGACGAGCGCGACCTCGTGCGCCGGATCGCAGATAGCCTTAAAATTTAGATGCGTTTGCCCGGAGGCATTCTGTCCAAGTTGCTTGACGTTAAGTTTCAAAACGTGGTATCATCTTCACTGTTACGTTAGCACTCTATGTCTATGACTGCTAATCCAAACACCATAACCACGCAAGAGCTGACCCCGAGACAGCAGAAGATACTAGGGCTAGTGGTGAGGACCTACATCAACACGGTGACGCCGGTCAGCTCCAAAGCAGTCTTTGAGGCAAGCGACCTGGGCGTGTCCAGCGCGACCATCCGCAACGAGATGGCCGTGTTGGAGGAGTTGGGCTATCTGACCCATCCACACACTTCGGCCGGTCGCGTGCCCACTGACAAGGGCTACCGCTACTTCGTCGAGCGACTGATCGGCGACGTGGAACTGCCCCAAGCCGAGCAAAACATGATTCGCCACCAATTCCACCAGGCCAAGCTAGAGATGAGCCAGTGGATGCAGTTGGCCGCGGCAATCTTAGCCCGCTCGGCGCGCAGCGCCGCGCTCGTGACGGCGCCCAGGATTGAGCAGCCGCGCCTGCGACACCTCGAGTTAATCTCGACGCAATCACAGCTCGTCCTTCTTATAGTGGTGTTTCAGGGCGGCACCGTGCGCCAGCGCTATCTCACGCTAAAGGAGCCCATGGACCAAGCATCCCTCAGCCAGGTGGCGGCGAAGTTCAACGCGCTTGGGCATGAGCTGGATATGGCTTCGTTGCGCGCGACGATCACCGATCCGACCGACTTTGAAGCAGCCGTGCTCGACCTGCTGACGGAGTTGACCGCCGGCGGCGAAGTGGCGATGAACGAGGTGTATCGCGACGGTTTGACCGAGGTGCTGCAAGAGCCAGAGTTCAACAAGCGCGGCGACGCCAATGCGCTGGTCAATGCCTTCGAGCAACCCACCTTCCTGAACGAAGTCAGCACCTCGCCGGTCGGCACGGTGCAGGTGGTCATCGGCGGGGAGGGTCGTTGGCGTGAACTCAGTGCATGTAGCATGGTGATCGCGCGCTATGGCGTGGAAGGGTTTGCCACGGGCGCGCTCGGCGTGCTCGGCCCCACCCGCATGCCGTATGGGCGCGCCATCGGCACAGTGCGCTACGTCGCCGACTTGATGAGCGACTTGGTGAGCGACCTGTACGCAGACTGAAAACGCGACACGCGACGCACAACTGGTGATCCGCGCACCGCTGTATCAGCTTGCATTAAGCGTGCACGGCTATTCTTGGTCGGGCGCCACTGCCCGGCCGTTCACTATGGAGTGGTGGAAATGATGACGGAGACAACTGCGCAAGATCAGACCACGACGACGGATGCACCCACAAACACCACGGAAGGGATTACCGCAGCGGAAGCAACAACGCCCGGTGCCGAGGCCGACCCGATCGCGGCGTTGCACAAGGCCCTGAAAGAGGCGCAGGCAAAGGCCGACGAATATCTTGACGGCTGGCAACGCGCCCGCGCCGAGTTCGCCAACTACAAGAAGCGCCAAGAGCAGCAAAACGCCGATCTACGCGCCTTCGCCACGTTAGACCTGATTCGCAAGTTGCTGCCCATCCAGGATGACTTCGAACGCGCCGCCAAGACGCTCCCCGAAGGCATCGCACACATGACGTGGATCGAGGGCGTGATGCTCATCCAGCGTAAACTCAAGTTGATCCTGGAGAGTGAGGGCGTCAAGGAGATCGAAGTGCGCAAGAACGACCCGTTCGATCCCACGTTGCACGAGGCCATTAGTCACGACGAAGCCGAAGGCGTGGAGAGCGGGCACATCATCGAGGAGTTGCAAAAAGGCTACAAGATCGGCGACCGCGTGATCCGGCCGACCCTGGTCAGAGTGGCGAAGTAGACTTGCATCTAACATCTCCCGGCTTTTCGTCTTCCATGCAGGAACGCGCAGGCGCCCCCGAACGAAAGACGAAAGCAGGCGATGAAAATGAGGAAGCAGACATGGGAAAGATAATAGGCATTGACTTGGGGACGACGAACAGCGTGGTCGCGGTGATGGAAGGCGGCGAGCCAACGGTGATCCCCAGCGCAGAAGGTTCACGGCTGATTCCATCGGTCGTGGCCGTGAACCCGAAGAACAACGAACGGCTGGTGGGTCAAGTGGCCAAGCGGCAAGCCGTGACCAACCCCGAGAACACGATCTTCTCCATCAAGCGCTTCATGGGGCGCAAGTATAACGACCCGGAAGTGCAACGCGCGATCAAAGTGGTGCCGTACAAAGTGGTGCCGGCGCCCAACGGCGACTGCCGCGTGATCATGGGTGGCAAGGAATACTCGCCGCAGGAGATCAGCGCGATGATCCTACAGAAGATCAAGACCGACGCCGAGGCCTATCTGGGCGAGCCGGTCACCCAGGCTGTGATTACCGTGCCGGCCTACTTCAACGATGCCCAGCGCCAAGCCACCAAAGACGCCGGCAAGATCGCCGGCCTCGACGTGCTCCGGATCATCAACGAGCCGACGGCGTCCTCGCTCGCCTACGGCCTAGACAAGAAGAAGGACGAGACGATCGTCGTCTATGACATGGGCGGCGGCACGTTCGACGTGAGCGTGCTCGAAGTCGGCGATGGCGTGTTCGAAGTGAAAGCCACCAACGGTGACACCTTCCTCGGCGGCGACGACTTCGACAACCGCATCATGGAGTACTTGATAGACCTGTTCAAGAAAGAGAACGGCATAGACATTCGCAACGATCGCCAGGCGCTACAGCGCCTGAAGGAGGCGGCGGAGAAGGCGAAGATCGAGCTGTCGTCGGTGATGGAGACGGAGATCAACCTGCCCTACCTCACCGCCGACGCGACCGGGCCCAAACACCTGGTCACGCGGCTGACGCGCTCGCGCTTGGAGCAACTGACGGAAGACCTGATTGCGCGCAGCCTGGGACCGTGTGAGCTGGCACTAAAGGACGCCGGCATTGACAAGAGCAAGATTGACGAAGTCGTGCTGGTGGGCGGCATGACCCGCATGCCGGCCGTTCAAGAGGCTGTCCGGCGCGCGTTCGGCAAAGAACCCAACCGCAGCGTCAACCCGGACGAGGTCGTGGCGATCGGCGCTGCGGTGCAGGCCGGCGTGCTGGGCGGCGAAGTGCGCGATGTGCTCCTGCTCGATGTCACACCGCTCACCCTGAGCATCGAGACGCTGGGCGGCGTCGCCACGCCGCTGATCGAACGCAACACGACCATTCCCACCAAGAAGAGCCAAATCTTCAGCACGGCCAGCGACAACCAGACCAGCGTTGAGATCCACATCGTGCAGGGCGAACGCCCGATGGCCGCCGACAACAAATCGCTCGGCAAGTTCATCCTGGACGGCATCCCACCTGCGCCGCGCGGCGTCCCGCAGATCGAAGTGTCGTTCGACATTGACGCCAACGGCATCCTCAACGTCACCGCCGCCGACAAGGCCACCGGCAAGACGGCGCACATCACCATCCAACCCTCATCCGGCCTGGCCAAGGAGGAGATCGAGCGCATGGTGCGCGAGGCGCAGGCGCACGCTGCTGAAGACAAGGCGCGCCGCGAGAAGGTCGAGGCGCACAACGAAGGCGATAACGCCGCCTACCAGGCCGAAAAGTTCATCCGCGAAAATGGCGAAAAGATTCCCGCCGACCAGAAAGCGGAACTCGAAGCCAAGATCACGGCCGTGCGTCAGGCCATCATGGGCGACGACCTCGCCGCCATGCGTCAGGCTACGCAGGATCTCAAGAACACCTTTAGCCAGATCGGCGCCGCGATGTATCAGAAAGCCGGCACGACCGCCGACAGCGCAACCAACGCCGCCTCGGCCGATGCGGGCGGCGATCAGAAGCCGCCCGACGGCGACGTCGTCGAGGGCGAATTCAGAGAGACGAAATGAGCGTCCGGGGTCTCACCGCGCGCATCCCGAGTCTTGCGCGACGCGCGCAGGCGTGAGGCGCAGGCGGTGAGACGCGCCACGCGCGCAACACATGCCCATGGCAACGACCAAACGCGATTACTACGAAGTGCTCGGCGTGCCGCGCAACGCCAGCAGCGACGAAATCAAAAAAGCGTTTCGCCGGCTTGCGCGCGAGTATCACCCCGACGTCAACAAGTCGCCGGACGCTGAAAATAAGTTTAAGGAGATCAACGAAGCCTACGAGGTGCTGAGCAACGACCAGAAGCGCGCCGCATACGACCGCTACGGTCACGCCGGCGCGCAAGGCGGCTTCGGCGCCGAAGGGTTCGGGGGCTTCAGCGACATCAATGACATCTTCAACGAGTTCTTCGGCGGCTTCGCCCGAGCCGGCGCCCAGGCGCGCCGTGGGCCGCGACGCGGCGCAGACTTGCGCTACGATCTGAAGATAGACTTCCTCGAGGCGATCTTCGGCGCAGAGAAGGAAATCGAAGTCGTCCGCAACGACGTTTGTCCGCGCTGCGACGGCTCCGGCTCGGAGCCGGGCACCAGCCCTACACGTTGTCGCACGTGCAATGGCACCGGGGAAGTGCGCCGGGTGCAACAGAGCATCCTCGGCTCGTTCGTCAACGTCGCCACCTGCCCTACATGCAACGGCACGGGGGAGGTGATCACCACCCCCTGCCGGCAATGCGGCGGCCGCAAGCAGGTGCGCGTCACACGCACGCTCGTAGTCAATATTCCACCCGGCGTGGATACCGGAACGCAGATCCGCCTCAACGGGGAGGGAGAACCCGGCGTCAATGGGGGGCCGCCGGGCAACCTCTATGTCGTCATCCATGTAGCCCCGCATCCCTTCTTCCGCCGCAAGGATGAGGACATCATCGTTGAAGTCTCGATTAATGTCGCGCAAGCCGCGCTGGGCGATGAGATCGAAGTGCCCACCGTGGACGGCAAGGAGAAGCTGGTGATCCCAGCCGGCACACAAAGCGGCAGCGTGTTCCGCATCAAAGGCAAAGGGGTGCCGCACCTGCGTCGCAACACGCGCGGCGACCAAATCGTGTTGGTCACCGTACAAGTCCCACAATCGCTCACCGCCGAGCAGAAACGCTTGTTCATAGAGCTATCCAAGACATTAGGCCGGGAAGTCGTCCCGCAACAGGAGAAGGGCTTCTTCGATAAGCTGAAAGATGCGTTCGGCGTCTAGAGCATCGAGCAAGGAGCACGAAGCACTGCGAAGGGCGCGCCGTCCCGGGCTCCTCTTCTTTCTCGATTTTGTATTCTCGATTGTGCTGGCAGCATGCGCCAGCCTGCCCGGCCCGCGCGAGGTGAACGTATTTCCGTCGCCGGTTGCCTATGTGACTGCTGCGCCGCTGCCGGAGCCCACGCCCACGCCGACGGCGCCGCCGCTCCCGACGCCTACCTCACCGCCGCCGACAGCCGTCCCCAAGCGATTCCCGCAAGAGAGCACAGCGACGATCGGCCTGTGGAGTGACACCATTGCGTCGGCGCCGTCATTCCCTGGCTTTCTCGACATCGCTGCCGGCAACGCCGCGCGCGATTATCAGCGCGAGCGCAACCCATTGCTGGTCCCGCTCACCAAGAAAAGCGTCAGCGTAGCCAACGGCGACCAACTCGCCGATCTTCAAGCCAACAAGCCCGATTGGCTGCTCTACGATCGTAACAAGCGCGTCGCGTTCAGTTCAGCCGACAAGAACGCGCCGCTGCTCGACATCCGCAACGAGGCCGTAAAGGACCAACTCGCCGAAGACATCGCCCGGGCAATCAACGACGGGGGATTTGAAGGCGTGCTGATTGATGATGTGGGCATAGACCTGATCCGCCCCACCGCCGCGCCGGTCTATACCGGCACGCAGGCGTTCACCGAGCAGCAGCGCCGTAGCGCCGTGGAGGGCTTACTGCGCACCCTCCGTGCGCGCATCCCCAGCAAGCTCATCATCATCGGCGGTTACGCCTGGAAAGACGGCTTGGCGTTCGCCGCGCGCAGCGATGAGGCCCAGACGCTCGCCACGCTGGCCGATGGCATTCACATCGCAGAGTTCCTGCGCGCCCCGATCAGCAAAACGACCGAGTTCAAATCCGAAGCGAACTGGAAGCGCGATGTGGACTACCTCAGCGTCGCCTCGCAGGACAACAAAGTCGTGCTGCTTACCACGCGGCTGATCGGCGCACCAGAAGAACTTACTCGCCAGTGGTTGAGCTACGCGACTACCTCGTACCTGCTGGGCAAAAACGGCGCCTACACCTATTTTCAGTTCGACGCCGGCGACCCAGCCTATTCCAACGACCCCGTCCTGAACGCGCCGATCGGCGCGCCGGTCGAGGCCTACACCAAGCTCAGCAGCGGCATCTACCAGCGCAAATTCAGCAGAGGGCTGGTGCTGGTCAACCCCACCAACGAACAGAAGAAGACCTCACTGGATGGCGCCTATAAGTCGCTGCAGGGCAACCCGGTGGACGCCAGCATCACCATGGGGCCGCGAACGGGTATCATCCTGCTCAAACCGTAGGGCGTGACGAGGACGACACATGAGATTAAAGGACAAACGCATCGCTTTTTGCGTCGAAGAGGGCTTTGAGGACTTAGAGTTCTGGGCTGTTTATATGCGCCTGCGCGAAGAAGGCGCGCGTGTCACGGTTGTCGCGCCAAAGGCCGGCGTCACCTTCCACAGCAAGAGTGGCGGCTTAACCGCGACGAGCGAGGCCGCGGCGGACGCCATCGCCGCACGCGACATGGATGCCGTCATCGTGCCCGGCGGATGGGCGCCCGACAAGCTGCGCCGATACGAGAGCGTGAAGCATCTGGTGCGCGACGCATACGCGCAGGGCAAGATCATCGGCATGATCTGCCACGCCGGCTGGGTCGGTATCAGCGCCGGCATCGTCAAAGGCCACCGCGCAACCGGCAGCATCGCCATCAAAGACGACTTGGAAAACGCGGGAGCAACCTGGTGCGATGCGCCCGCCTTGCGCGATGGCAACTTGGTGTGGGGGCGCGTCGTCGCCGACATCCCCGATTTCAACCGCGAGCTGGTTCGCGCCATTGCCGAGACCTAACTGCGCCTTGAACGGCCACCGCACCCCATGCTTTCATCCGATCGCTACTTCGCCCACGATGAGACGCCCATGACGGAGTGGGTAGATATGGCGTGGTCACGCCCCTCCAGGCGCACGTGCGCCGCCGGCTTCTGGAACAGTTCGCCGCTCACGCCGAAATGAACGGCTCTGGGGGTTAGTGGTGCCTGCACCGTTCACCATCCGCATGCCGGAGGAGATGCGACGCGGGAGAGAACCAGATCTGTTGTTACGCTTTCATCGAAGCCATGCAAGCACGCAGGAACGCTACGTGGATGGTCACGGCGGCGACTTGGAAGGATTTATCCTGGCAGCACTTTGGCATTCAGCTTCTGCGATGATGTCCTTACGTTGGATGCGCGCGCTCGACTGGGGAATTATCGGGGCACTGTTCGCCTCACAGCTCTGGCTCTTCCAGCACTTTTCGGTGGACGATGCCTTTATCACCTTCCGCTACGTCCGTCAACTGGTCGCCGGAAACGGCCTGGTTTACAACATCGGCGAGCGCGTCGAAGGCTATTCCAACTTTCTGTGGGTGATGCTTCTCGCCCCCGCACATGCATTGGGCATGGAGTTGCTCACCGCTGCCCGCCTCATCGCCATCATCCTGAGCGCAGGCACACTCCTGATCACCTACCGCCTTGCCGCAGATAGCCCCTTACCCATCCTTGCCCCCGTGCTGCTCGCCGCCTGTGCGCCTTTCACCGCCTGGACCATGGGCGGTCTGGAGACGGCATTGTTCGCTTTCCTGCTCACTGCCGCCGCATACACATTCATCCGCGAGGAAGCGTCGGGCAGCGGCAGCGCTTCCGGTCTGATCTTCGGGCTGCTCGCTCTGTCCCGCCCGGAGGGCGTGTTGTTCTTCGGCCTGGCATTAGCCTACCGCTTGTGGCATCGAGTCACTTCTGGCAACGCCACGACCGTCAGCCATTGGAGCCATCGGCTATTGCACATCCTACGCCGCGAATGGCGCTGGCTGGCCGGCTTTGCCATCGTGTTCGCGCCCCACTTTCTCTGGCGACTGAGCTACTATGGTTGGCCCCTGCCCAACACGGTATACGCCAAATCCATGGGGCTGCATCCGCGCGCTTTCGTTGAGGGAGCCTATTACCTATTCGAGGGCATGACCGCCCTTGGCGGACCAGGATTTGTGCTCTTACCGGCAGCGCTTGTCGCGCTGAAAGCACACACGCCGCGTCATGCTTTCCTGCTCACCAGTTGCGCTGCTTACGCCCTCTTCGTGATCATCGGTGGCGGCGACTGGATGCCGCTGCACCGATTCTGGGCGCACATCCTGCCGCTGTTGATCGTCCTCGCCCATCGCGGGATGATGACCTTGGCCGGATTCATGGCAACAAGCCGTAGTGCGCTGATCGGCATCGGCCTAACGCTGGTGCAGCTTGCGGTTCTCCTCTTTAACGCGCTGGATGCGCGTTTAGTGCGGGGCATCGGTCAGCCGATCGCGCCCCAAGGCCAGACCATGAGCGACTACCTGCGCGCCCATTGGCAACCGGGCGACGTGCTCGCCGTCACCGACGCCGGATGGCTGGCCTATATCCTGCCGCTCGAGGCGCGGGTGGTGGACATGTTCGGGCTGACCGACGCGCACATCGCGCATCTCACACCGCAATTTCCCGGCGGTCTGCTCGGGCGCGGCGATGGGTTCGGGAAATGGGATGTAGACTATGTGCTCGCGCAAAATCCGCGCTTCATCCAGGCGCATGTGATCGCGAAAGCGCCCGACGGAACTTTCATCGCGGACAACACCTCGAACCGCCTGCTGGTGAACGACCCGCGCTTCAAAGCGCGCTACCGGCAAGTCGCCGACACACCCGAGCTGCGCGGGTTGTTCGAGAGCGTTCGCTAAAGCAACATCGCTATGCCTATCGTCACCCCCAAACCGATGAGCGGATTCCCCGAACTGCTGCCGGAGCAGCAGCTCGTGTTCAACCGCTGTCTGGACATCGTCCGTCGCACCTTCGAGCGCTACGGCTTTGCGCCGATCGAGACGCCGGCCGTGGAACGCAAGGACGTGCTCACGTCCAAGGGCGGCAACGAGAAGGAGATCTACGCGCTCTCGCGCTTGTCTGCCGGGCCGGGCGAAAGCGCCGAGACGGAGTTCGCCCTGCACTTCGACCTGACCGTTCCGCTGGCGCGTTACGTGGCCCAGCACAAAGACAAGCTGACCTTCCCCTTCCGACGCTATCAGATTCAAAAAGTCTGGCGGGGCGAGCGCCCCCAATCCGGCCGCTACCGCGAGCTGTATCAGTGCGACATTGACGTGATCGGCCGCGGCTCGGTCAGCCTTATGACCGACGCCGAGATCCCCAGCGTGATCTACCACGTCTTCCGCGAGATGGGCATCGGCCGGTTCGTCGTGCGCATCAACAATCGCCGGCTGCTGCAGGGATTCTTCGACGCCGTCGGCGCGCCGGCAGAAAGCAAGATTGAGGTGTTGCGTGCGGTGGACGCCCTGGAGAAGATCGGGCGCGACGCCGTGGCGCACGCGTTGGTCAACAAGGTTGGTCTGAGCGAGGCAACGACCGGTCGCATCCTCGACTTCCTCGACAGCAGCCAAGGCCGGCCAGCCGATGACGTGCTGCGCACCCTGCAGTCGCACATCGAAAGCGGGCAAGTCAACAACGAGGACTTCTCGCGCGGCGTGCATGAGCTGAAAACCGTGGTCGAGGGCATGCGCAGCCTCGGCGTGCCGAACGACTGCTTCGAAGTGGACCTGAGCATTGCGCGCGGGCTGGACTATTACACCGGCACGGTCTACGAGACGCGCCTGGTCGCGCACCCCGACCTGGGCAGCATCTGTTCGGGCGGGCGCTACGACGACCTGGCCAGTTACTTCACCCACGAGAAGCTCCCCGGCGTCGGCATCTCGATCGGCCTAAGCCGGCTGGTGCTGCGCTTGTTGGACGCCGGCGTGCTCAAGCCCGGCCCCGCGACGCCGGCGCTGGTGCTGGTCACGACGATGGACCCGGCGCACATGCAGGACTACCTGCGGATCGGCGCCGAGCTGCGCGCGCACGGCATCGCCACCGAAGTGTATCTGGAGAAGGCCCGGCTGGGCGACCAGTTGAAGTACGCCAGTCGCAAGGGATTCCGTTTCGCGGTGATCGCAGGCGAAACAGAGTTCACCGCCGGTCAGGTGAAGGTCAAGAACCTAGCCACGGCCAGGGAGCAGGCGCTGCCCCGCGATGAAGTTGCAGCAGCGCTGGCCGAGATGGTGCAGACATGATCCAGGCGGTGGGCGTCCTCGATCATCCCAAGCTGCCGGCGACTGCCGAGGTAGCCGACGAAATCGGCGCGGCGCTGCGCGAATGGGGTGTGCTGTCCTATCGCGCCAAGACGTGGGACACGGCAGCGCTGGAAGCGATCATCCCCAAGGTGGATTTGATCGTGGTGCTGGGCGGCGACGGCAGCACGCTGCGCGCCGCTCGCGTAGCTGCACCGCACGACGTGCCGGTCGCCTCGGTCAACATGGGCCGGCTGGGCTTCTTGTCCGAGATGACGCCGGCCAACTGGCGGGAGACGCTACAGCGCATGATCGCGGGCGATTACTGGCGCGAAGAACGCATCATGATCCACGCCGAGGCATACCGCGCGGAGACGATGCTGAGCGCGCACGAAGCGCTGAATGATGTGGTGGTGAGTCGCGGCACGCTCGCGCGCATCGTGCGCCCGGAAGTACACGTGGACGGCAGCCGTTTGACGACCTTCGCCTGCGACGGCCTGATCGTGGCCACGCCGACCGGCAGCACCGCATACGCGCTGGCCGCCGGTGGGCCGATCCTGCCCCCCACCCTACAGAATTTCGTGCTCGTCCCAATCGCGCCACACCTCAGCCTGGACAAGCCGGTCGTGCTATCACAAGGTTCCACGGTCGAGATCGTCATCCACACCGACCACCAAGCTATCCTGACCGCCGACGGCCAGCACGAGACCACGCTCAAGGACGGCGACCGCGTGCGGGTGCGCGCCAGCGAGCATGTGGCTGTGTTTGCGCGCGTGCAACCGCCTTCGTATTTCTACCGCACCTTGATGGCGCGCCTGAAAGGTGAGGGATGTGATTGAGAGTCCAGAGTCCAGAGTCCAGAGTCCAGAGTCCAGAGCCTGGGAGTCGGAAGTGGGGAGTGGGAAGCGAGAAGTCGAAACTCGAAACTCTAATCTCCAAATCTCCGCTCTCACTTCTGACCCCTGACCCCCGACCATGCACCCACTCATCACCTACCTGAACGCGCAGCTTCCGGCGATGACCGAGCTGCTGACGCGGATTGTGAGCCTCGAATCGTTCAGCGCCGACAAAGCCGGCGTGGACGACGTCGCCCGGCTGATCGCCCAAGAGCTGCGATCGCTCAATGCCGAAGTGACCATCTTCCCACAGACGACGACCGGCGATCACGTACTGGGCGTCTTCAACCGCGGCGCAGGATCACCGATCCTGATGCTCTTGCACATGGACACCGTGCATCCGCGCGGCTCGTTCGCAGCGCGCTACAAGATCGCAGATGGCAAGATGTACGGCCCCGGCGTGTTTGACATGAAGGCCAGCCACGTCATCGCGCTCTACGCCGTGCAGGCGTTGCAGGCGCTGGGCCAAATGCCCCGGCGCGAGATCCGCACGCTGTTCACCAGCGACGAAGAGATCGGCAGCTTCACATCCGAAGCGCTCATCATAGAGCAGGCGCGCGGCGCACAACTGGTGATGGTCATGGAGCCGGCGCTGGCCGACGGACGGCTGAAGTCGTCGCGGCGCGGCGTGGGCAATTTCACCGTCGTCGCGCGCGGGCGCGCTTCGCACGCCGGCGGCGGCCACGAGCGCGGCATCAACGCCATCCAGGAGATGGCCCATCACATCCTAGCTATTCACGCGCTGACCGACTACCAGCGCGGCATCGCGACCACGGTAAGCGAGATCCAGGGCGGCATCGCCCACAACGTAGTGCCCGATCGCTGTGAAATCCACGTGGACGCCCGCGCCAACACGCAGGCCGACGCCGACTGGCTCACCCGACAGATTTACAGCTTGCGGCCGGTGTTGCCCGGCGCGCAACTGGAAGTGAGCGGCAAGTTCGAGCGCCCGCCGATGGAATGCAACGCCGAGCGCTTGGCCATCTTCGAGCGCATGAAGCAAATCGTCGCGCCGATCCTCACGCTGGAACACGGCCCGAGCGGCGCCGGCAGCGACGCAGCCTTCACCGCCCCGATCGCGCCGACGATGGACGGCCTAGGCGCGGTAGGCGATGGCCTACATGCCGCCGATGAGCATATCCTCCTCTCATCCCTCGTTGAGCGCGCAGCCATGAATGCGCTGATTTTGCAGGCGTGGTAGAGCGCCATCGGCGCAAGCCCAGGGGGCAATCGGACAGCCAAAGTCAGCTGTTATCGGCCCAGGGCTATCAGCCCAATCGCAGCCTTCACCTGCGGATCGTCCTGCAACGCATAGCGCCACCATTCAACATCCACCAGCCGGTCGGGCTGCACCCCCCGCCCTTCTAGAAAACGGCCTTTTGGATCACGATAATGCTTGACCGCAGCCCACAGCACCGAGCCATCCGGCAGGCGCAGCGCCTGCAACATCTCGACATTGCCGGGCGTGGGCATACCCACCACGCGCGCCCGTCCACTCGCCTGCATGACCGCGACGAAGATATCGCCGGAGCTGTTCGTCCCCGGACCGGCTAGCACGACTACCGGCACATCGTCCAGCGCGCGAATCGTCCTGCCGCGCGGAATGGTGTAAGCGTCCACCTCGCCAGATCGGCTGACGTAGCTGCCGGCCGAGCCGCCGTCAATGAGCAAGGCGAGCACATCCACCATTTGCCCGATCATGCCGCCGTCATTTGCGCGCATATCCACGATCAAGCCGTTCAGCCGACCGTCGCGCAGTAACCGCAACAGCGCCTCTCTCGCGCGCATGCCAGTGGTAAACGAGAGGAAGTCATAGATCGCCAGATAGCCAATGTCATCGGGCAGGCGGTGGGCAACCACAGGCGGCGGGATGAGCGCGGTCGAATAAGTCTCGCGTTCAATGGACGCCTCGTGCGGCGCGCCGTTGGGCGGCTGCACCGTGACGCGCACAAGGCCCGCACGGCCATAGAGCAGATGCGCGCGGTCCTCGCGATCTAGGCGGGCGCCCTCAATCGCCACGATGCGATCACCTGGCTTGAGCGCGGCTTCGGCCTTCGAGTTGGGAATGACCTGCAACACCAGCAAGCTGTGGTCTGGCATCCTGCGCAAGCTGGCCGCCAGGCCGGTGACCGAGGCCGTGCCGCTGCCCAAGCGATAGCTTTGCAACGCGCCGGCCTGTTGCGGCGGCAGAAAGGTCGAGTGCCCGTCGTTCAGCCTGCTGACCATCTCCGCCATCAGGCGATAGAACTCCGGCAGGGTCTGCGCCGCGCGCACCTTCGGCTCATACTCCGCGCGGATAGACTGCCAGTCCAGGCCGTTGAAATCGGGATACACATAGTGATCGTGGATGAACTGCCACGTGCGCATAAACACCTGCCGGGCGCGGTCGAGCTTAAACGGCTGCAGCGGGGCAGCAAAGGGCGATGACGACTGCGCCAAGGCAACGTCGGTGGACGTGATCCAGCCGGTGAGCACAAGGATGAGGGAGAGGAAGACTCTGATACAGGCGTAGGTCATGGTTGTTCCGAGTTGTGGTTTAGTGATTTGTACATAAAGCGCCAACCGGGACAGGCGCTGACCAAGGCCGTATGTTAACGGATGATCCGAAATACGGGATCTCGGCGCGCGCCGTTACCTGGTCGCGGCGACGGAGTCCCCCGAGGTGCGGGCGGGCGTTTCGCTGCCAATCACGATGCGCCTGGCCATCAAAATGGCCGGAGCGTGAAGATGGAGAGGAACAGGACGAATGCGCCAATGAAGGCGGCGTTGCGCCGCAGGTCAAGCGGCGTGATGTCGTTCAGCGGCTGAGCGTGATTGAGACCGCTGAACACAGCGAAGGCCATCCAGATCAACCACGTCGGCGATACGGTTAGGCCGAGCACGGCCATGATCGCGACCGTTACCAGGCCAACGCGACGCGCCCACTGGCGGCCCAGGGCGGCATAGGCGATGTGTCCGCCGTCGAGCTGACCGACCGGCAACAGGTTCAGCGCAGTGATCACCAGGCCGAAGCGCGCCGCCAGCAGCACCGGATTCATGATGATGCCGTAGTCCAGTGCCTCTGGCCGGAACAGCACGATCAACAGGGTAATCAGATAGGAGCGCGTCGGCGGCGGGGGATCTTGGCTCAGCGTTGCCAAAGCCAGGCCCACCACGAACAGGGGCACGGCGACCAGCAAGCCGGCAATTGGCCCACCCATGCCGACATCGAACAGCGCGCGCCGGTTCTCCACTGCGCCGCGCATCTGGATGAATGCCCCGAACGTGCCCAGCGTGCCAGGCAGCGGCACCGGGATGAAATAGGGCAGCGTGACCGGCACGCCATGGCGCCGGGCCTGCACATAGTGCCCGAGTTCATGCACAGCCAAGATGGCCAGCAAGGTGAGCGAGAACGGAACGCCGCTCTCCAGAATCGAGGGCAACGACAGATCACCGCCCGGCGTGAGCGCCGCCGCGAACATGCCGCCGAAGAGTGTGGTGGTGAACACTGTCGCCAGGAACAGCAGCAAATTCACCCACGGTCGCTGGGTCAGCAACGTTTGCAGGCTCCCTTTAAGCGCCATGACCTCTTGACGCTCGCCCGAGTCGCTTTCGCGCAGCAGCGGCACGTAGCCCAGGTCGGTGAAGCGCGCCTTGAGCCGCTCGAACGCTTCCTGCGCGCCGATCCGCAGCCGGCCCTTGAAGGCGACGGCCTGGCCGGCGGCCAGCTCTTGCGTCTCCTCGATGATCATCACCTCGGCCACACGCGCGCGCAGCAACATCAGCGTCTCGTTGCCGTGGGGCAGCCGATCTGAGGCTGCGTCGGCAACATAGATTTTGAGCTCATCCATTTATGGGCAACTTTAGCCCAGGGAGATGAGAAAGGAGTAAGCACGCCAAGCGACACGCGCGGCCTCATCGAGGCCAGGGTAAAAACGTTGCCGGTCCGGACAGGCAAGGCATGGCCGGCGCTACCCTGCGCACTTTACGCTGCACATGCGGCCAAGCCGGCGCGCAATACAGCCTCGTGCTGCTTCAGGTTGCGCCCGATGAACTGGATGAAGCGTTGACCGCCGGCGGCTTCGGCAGGCAACCGCTCAAGCCCAAACCGGCGCGGCACGAAGTTGAACAGCGATACGCCGTCATCGCCGGCCATCCGCACGAAGCCTTTGGCGCGATACACATCGCGCACCGCCTCGCTGCGCAGGAATTCCGCCAGCTTGTCCTCGTCAAGCCTCTCCGGGGCTGGCAGCGTCACACTTTCAATTTCATCATGGCGCAGGTGGTCATGTTCGTGCGCGTGGTCATCGGTCCGCACTGCAAGGTCGTGCGCGGCATGTGCCGCATGCGCGCCAAACAGCACGTGCGGCGGCGCATCAGCGTAGCGAGTGGGGATGATGGCGCATTTGCGATTGAAGCGACGCACCTGCGCCCCGACCCGCGCCAGTTGCTCAGGCGTTACCAGCTCGCGCTTGTTCAGCAACACGAAGTCGGCCATGTACACCTGCGTCTCCACCGCCGCCGAATAGCGCATGTATTCGAGGAAACGCTCGGCGTCTATCACGGTGATGACCGAATCCAGCCGTAGGCGCGGATGATGGAGGCCTTGTAGCACAGCCCGTGGGTGAGTTACCCCGCTGCTCTCGACCACGACCATATCGGGCTGATGCCCCTCAACAATTTGGCGCAGGGTCGCCTCGAATTCGTCGCGGATGGTGCAACAGATGCAGCCGGACGAGAGGCGCGCCACGATGCCAGCTTCGCCCACTTCTTGCGCAAGCAGTTGGCCGTCCACGTCCACGTCGGCCAGGTCGTTGACGATGAAGGCGATGCGCCGGCCGGCGGCGAAGTCGCTGCGGATGAGATTTCTCAGCAGCGTGGTTTTGCCCGCGCCGAGGAAGCCGGTCACCACCCCATAGGCAATGCGATGCGCCATTCCTCATCCGCCCGAAAACGACTTCGGCCAGTTGCGGCGCACCCATTCGAGCGCGCGTTGCAGCTTGTCATCGCCGGCCGCCTCGACGGCGCTGACGCGACAGGCGTCGAACAGCTTGCGCAGGGCCTCGCCGTCCACGCCGCCATAGCTGCCGATCACCACGATCTGCGTGCGCGGCTTTTGCGTCTGCCAAGGCTCGCCGATGGTCAAGGTGGCGCGCCGGCCAACGACGTGCATCAGCGCTTTGCGATCGGGGGCTTCCTTCAAATACACGATGCCCTTGGCGCGGTAGATCGTCGTCGGCAACGCATCTACCGCGTCGCACAGCGCCTCGTACATCAGCGGCTCGTCGGTCTTGTAGTGCCAAGTGTTGAACACCAGCGTGTGATCGTGATGATGGTCATCGTCGCGACCGTGTTCATCCTCGGCGTGCAACGTGTTCACTTCATGCGTATGCACGTCGCGCTGCTCGCGCCGAACCAGTTTCTCAATCGCGAACTCGCCCACGCCGAGCAGCAATTCCAGCGGCACCTGGCCGTAGGTCGTCTCCAAGATGCGCGCGCGCGGCGTCACTTCGTAAATCCAGTCTTTCACCTGCTGCAATTGATCCGGCGTCACCAGGTCCACTTTGTTCAACACGACGATATCGGCGGCGCTCACCTGATCCACCGCCAGCATAGCGTGATCATCGCGGAGGTCACGAATCTGCTCGGCATCTACCACCGTGATGATGCTGTCCACCCGCACGTAGGGACGCAGGGCGGGCAGGAAGAACGATTGCGCTACGGCATACGGGTCGGAGACGCCGCTGGTTTCGATGAGGATGTATTCCGGCGTCGGCTCGCGTTCGAGCAGGTTGAGAACGGCGCGCACTAAATCATCGCGGATGGTGCAGCAGATGCAGCCGTTGGCCAGGCTGACCATGTCCTCGCCTTCCACCCCGACGATGAGTTCGGCATCTATGTTGACCGCCCCGAAGTCGTTGACCAACACGGCCACGCGTAGGCCGTGGTCGCCTTTCAAGATACGGTTGAGCAGCGTCGTCTTGCCGGCGCCGAGGAAGCCTGTCAGGATCGTAATTGGGATGGGTTTGAGCTTCTTACTCATGTAAATTCTTTGTCTGCTCCTTCGTCGCAGACTTGGGGCGACGGGGAGCACAGCACGGGCAACCCGGCGGGTGCGCCGGTTTGCGCACGGTCGGATCTTTCTCCTTCCGCCCTAGGCTGACGAAGAAGCTGGTTACGCCACGTCTACACAGGCCACCGCACACCGGACAGCGCACCGGGTCGTCGGCTCTGCTGGCCGGGCGCAGTTCTTCGACCTCCAGCCCACAATTGGGGCAAGCATAGACGTAGATCGGCATGTCGCTATGATAGCAACAGCGGCTAACGCATCATCCTCATGAGTTAATTAACATGCGCGCATCGCGCCGCAACATGAAAGACCGTCAAGGAACATATCCACTCAGCCGAAGCTGTTGCTGTTGAACGAGGGCGTGTCGCAAAGACATAGGCTACGCTCATCGTGTGTTGCTCCTCTAGAGACATACTTCGAGGGCGCGCCGTCGCTCACGCACCATGCAACACGGCGCGGCTCATCACCAGCCTGGGAATGGGTCGGGGAAGCGCCGCCAAGCTTGCGGGCCGCGGGCCATCTCTTCATCGGTGAGCAGGCAGGAATCCATCACCGCCTGCACCAGATCGCGCTTGAGATCGGCGCCGATGAAGACGATCTCTTGGCGACGGTCGCCGAAGGGTTCTTGCCAGTGAGCTTCGACCTCGGCGCGCGCGTAGTCCGGCCACTGCTCGCGCGGCGTCCCCGCGTACCACCGGCCGGCATACGCGATGCGCAGCAGCGCGCCGGCCTGTGACCACAAGCCGGCCTCATCCATGCGCGAGGCCAACCAGAAGAAGCCCTTCGAGCGGAGCACGTTCGCGCTGCTCCAGTCGGCGTTCACCGCTTCCCACAGTCGCTGCGGGTGGAAGGGCCGCCGCGCGCGATAGACCAAGCTGCTCACGCCGTACGCTTCCGTCTCGGGCACATGTTCGCCGCGCAGCTCCTTCAGCCAACCCGGCGCCTGGGCGGCCTTCTCCAGGCTGAACAGGCCGGTGTTCAGCACGGCGTCCAGCGGCACGCGGCCATGCGATGCGCGCACAATGCGCGCGTCGGGATTCAGCCGGCGCAGGATGCCCTCCAACCGGATCAGCTCCGACTCGTTGACGAGGTCTGTTTTGTTGATGACGATGACGTTAGCGAACTCGACCTGTTCCACCAACAAATCGGTGATGGTGCGTTCATCTTCCTCACCGGCGGCCAAGCCCCGCGCGCGCAGGTCCTCCGCCTCGTTGAAGTCGCGCAGGAAGTTATACGCATCCACCACCGTCACCATCGTGTCCAGCCGGGCCACGTCGGAGAGCGAAAAGCTGCGCCCCTGGTCATCCGCCAGCTCAAAGGTGAACGTTTCGGCGACCGGCAGCGGCTCAGAGATGCCGGTGGACTCAATCAGCAGATAGTCAAAGCGGCCCTCGCGCGCCAGCCGCGCCACCTCCACCAGCAAGTCCTCGCGCAGGGTGCAGCAGATGCAGCCGTTGGTCATCTCCACCAGCTTCTCTTCCACCCGGCTGAGCTGTGCGCCGTCACGCACAAGCTGGGCGTCAATGTTGACCTCGCTCATGTCGTTGACGATGACGGCAACGCGCCGCCCCTCGCGGTTGTTCAGCACGTGATTCAGCAGCGTGGTTTTGCCCGCGCCCAGGAAGCCGGAGAGCACCGTCACCGGCAAAGGTGATTGAGCCGTTGACATCGCCCCCCCTCATCACACACCAGCAAAGAGCGTATTGATCAACAGGCCGATAGCCATCGTGTAGGCCGCATACCAGGCCACTACCTTCAGCGCACTTCGCCGCGAGAGCAACCGGCTAAGCATCGTCACTTCGGGGATGGAAGAGACTGTGGTGGCCATCATGGCGCTCACCAGCGTGCCTAGCGGCACAAAATTGCGCACAGCCGCCAGGATCGGCGCCGTCGCCGCTGCATTGACATCGAGCGGCAGGCCGGCCAGCGTGGCGACGATCGGCCCCCACCACTGAAACTGCGCCCGTTGCAACACTTGGACGACCGTGAGGTTAAAGTTCACCAGCAAGCCGGCCAACGCGCCGCTGATCAACACCGGCACAAACAGGCGCTTGAACAGGACCGACGCCTCTTCAAAGGCGCGCTCAATGATGCTGTTGGTGAATGCGGCTTGATGCGAGCAGGCATTCTGCTTGCTCGCGATGAAATGTTGAGGGTTCAACCCCAACAGCGGCGAGAGGTAAGCCGTAGCGATTGAGGCCAGCACGCCAGCAACCACGTACACCACCCCACCCCAAAGCCCGCCGAAGATGAACATGAAGATGATGGCAAATTCGTTGAGCGCCGGGCTTGCAAACAAGAAGGCAGCGGACGCTCGCCGACTGGCGCCGCCGGCGACCAAACCCGCATACAGGTTGGTGACCGTGCAAGAACACACCGGCGTGAACATGCCGAGCGCAGTGCCACCCAACACGCCGAACAAGTCATCGCGCCCCAGCGTCTTCTCGATGCGCCGGACTCCCGCCTTCAGCCGCAGCAACGTCATCCCAAACGTCGTCAAGAAGAGCAGGATGGGCAGCTTGACCCACTCGTAAACCGTGTAGGCAGCGGTGTATCGCACGGCGAGCGGCCCAAGTGGGGTTGGCAGTGACACATCCGGCACCCAACCGGTCAACGCGGTGCCAACCAACTTGCCGAGATCGGCGACCGGCTTCTCAATGACCGGCAAAGCTTGGTTCCACGGCTTACCGCTGAGCAGCGCTTCGGCAAGTTGGCCTACGGCATGCGCTAGCATGAAAACGACCATGGCGAGGGCGGCGTAAGCCAGATAGCGACGCCGCGCAGCAGAGTCGGACAGAGTAGTCCTGTTGACCATAGTTAGTAGGTTGTCCTCCGTTTCAGCCTGAATCAGCCTTGTGGTTAGGCGCGGGAGGCGCGCCGGGTGCGGCTCAATTGCTCGCGCAGCGTCCGCAGCCCCCAAGCTGCCAAGAAGCAAACGATGCACGTCAGCACGATCGTTGCGCCGGAAGAGACATCCAAGTGATAAGAGGCCAGCAAGCCTACCAGCGTGGCCAGTACGGCAATGACGGAGGCGAACACCATCATCGGCGCCAAGCGACGCGTCAACATCGCCGCGGCTGCCGCCGGCACGATCAGCAGCGCGCTGGTCAGCACCACGCCGACGGCTTGGATCGCGCCGACCACCGCCAACGCCATCAGCACTAGCAGCACGTCGCGCAGGCGATCAGGTCGTAAGCCGATCACCTCGGCATGCGTCGGATCAAACGAGGTCAGCTCTAGCTCTTTGTGCAACAGCATGAGCACAACAAGGACGACCAGCGCGATGAGCGCAAACAGGCGCAACTGCGCATCGGTCACCCCGACGATGTAGCCGAAGAGCATGTGGGTAAAGTCGCGGAAGCTGCGCACGCTGCTCATCAGCAAGATGCCCAACGCGAACATGCCGGTGAACAAGATGCCGATGGCCGTGTCCTCGCGCACCTCGCGGCGGCGGGAGAGCCAGCCAATGCCGAGCGCCGTGGCGATGCCGGCCAGCACCGCGCCGATGGTCATATTCCAGCGGTTCAAGTAAGCGATCACCAGGCCCGGCAAGACGGTGTGTGCCAGCGCATCGCCGATGAACGCCATGCGCCGCAGCACCACATAGGCGCCGAGCGAGGCGCACGTCAGGCTGACCAAAACGCCGGCCAGGGCTGCCGTGCGCATGAAGTTGTATTGAAAAGGCGCAAGAAACCAATCGAGGATGTTCATACCGCAACTGCTGCGCGATGGTTGTCAAGCCACGCTCGATGGACGCGCTCGCCAACGGCGCCGACGCCGCGCGCCACCACTTGGCCATCCATGAGGAACAGCGCATCGTCAAAGTCGGCCTGCAGACGGTCCAGATCGTGCGTGGCGACGATCACCGTCTTGCCCTGGCGCTGCAGGTCGCGCAGCACAGCCGACACCACCTCGCGCGTCGCGGCGTCCACGGCGTTGAGCGGCTCATCGAGCAACAGCAAGTCCGCCTCCTGCGCCAGCGCGCGCGCCAACAGCGCGCGTTGTTGTTGGCCGCCGGACAGCTCGCCGATTTGGCGTTCAGCCAAGTCGAGCAGGTGCAACCGCGCCAGCGCCTCATCAGCCAGCCGCCAATCTGCGCGCGTCGGCCAGCGCAACCAGCCAAGATGAGGGTAGCGGCCGGTCAACACCAACCGACGCACGCTGATCGGGAAGTTCCAATCCAACTCGCCGCGCTGGGCCAGGTAAGCCACGCGATGACGGAAAGCGCCGACCGGCGCGCCAAAAACACGCAGGCTGCCTGCGGCAATCGGCAGCAGGCCGGCAATGGCTTTCAACAAGGTGGACTTGCCGGCGCCGTTCGGGCCGACCAGCGCCACGCGCGCGCCGGGAGGCACCACCCAGTCTAGGCCGTCCAGGGCTGCCCGCGCCCCCCCCGGATAGCGCACCACCACGCCCTGCGCGGCCAAGGCCGGCGCAGCGGTTGGCGGCTGCTCACGGCAACGTCCGCTGTAGGGCAAGCAAAAGCGCATCGTTCGCTTCGGTCACTGTGTCAATGCGTCGCGGAGGGCGCGCGCGTTGTAACGCATCATGTCAATGTAGGTTGCGCCCGGCTCGCCCGGCGCGCTCAGCGCATCGGTGAAGAGCGAAGGCCCCACTCGGATGCCGGCTTCGCGGGCCAAGCGCTCCACTGCCTGGGGATTGGTGACGTTCTCCAAGAAGATCACATCCACGCCCTCGGCTTTGACGGCCTCGGCCAGATTGGCGAAGTCTTGCGCGGAAGGCTCACTCGCCATCGCCGACATGGTGCCTAACACTGCGCCGATCATCTCAAACCCGTAACGGTCGGCGAAGTAGCCCAGCGCCTCATGCGAGGTCACCAACTTGCGCCGCGCTTCGGGGATCTGCTCGATCAGGCCGACGATCTCTTCATCCAGCGCTTCAAGCTGAGCGATGTAGGCTTCGGCATTGGCGTCGTAGAAGTCGGCATTCGCAGGGTCAACCTCGCTGAGGGCCTGGACGATGTTGCGCACCATCTGGATGGCGTTGCGCACATCCTGCCACACGTGCGGGTCGAATTCGCCGTGCGCGTGGGCATGATCGCCGGCCTTTTCCTCATCGTGGCTATGACCCTCTTCCTTGCGGCCTTCTTTGCCATCTGCATCGTGCGTATGGCCGTGCTCAGCCTCACCGTGCGCCTCCGCGAACACGCGCGGGTCTATGCCCTCGCTCAACACCACGCGCCTGGCGCGCGAGCCGGCGGCCTCGTAGAGGCGATCCAGCCAGGATTCGAACCCCAGGCCGTTCTCAAAAATCAGTTGGACATCGGCGACCTTGGCGACATCGGACGGCGTCGGCTCATAGTCGTGGGAGTCGGTGCCGGGGCCGACCAGGGTGAACAATTCCACTTTGTCGCCGGCCACGTTCTGCACCAAGTCGGCGATGATGCTAAAAGTCGCTAGCACCTTCAGCTTGGGCGCCGCAGCGATATCGCCGGGCGTCGGCGTCGCAGCAGGCGCCTCGGACGTCGGCGATTGCGCCGGCGTCGGTGTCGCAACAGGCGGGGCAGGAGTTGGCCGGGCTTGCGGCGCAGCCGGCGCAGCGCATCCCGCCATCATGAGCGCGGCTGCTGCGAGCAGCGAGCTTGCCTTCAACACAGCGTCGTTCTTCATCTCCGCGTGACCTCCTTTCCGTCAACAGCTTTCTTCTTATTGAGAACGATTCTCATCAAGGACGTGAAGTATACCAGGTGCAGTTCGGTTAAAATCGTGGACATGCGCAAGCGCACACGCGACATCCAGAAAGCTCTCAGTCAATCGGGCTATCGCATCACACAGCCCCGCCGGGCGGTGATCGAGGCGATCATGCGCGCTCGCCATTCACTCAGCCCAGAGGAAATCCTGGCGCGCGCGCGAAAGATAGAACCCAGCGTTGGCCTAGCCACGGTGTACCGAACGCTGGACATGTTGCATGCGGAGGGTTACCTTGAGCGTGTGCGCATCGGCAACAAAGGGTACACGCTGGCGTGCAAGGAGAAGTCGTTGCACTTCCATCTGATCTGCGAGCGCTGCCGGACGGTGATCGAGCTACAACCCGACCGCTTCTCCCGCGCGCTGTCGGCGCAACTGCGCGCTGCCGGTTTCGAATCGCAGAAGAATGCTGTCGAAATCATCGGCCGATGTGCCAGGTGTCAATTGTCGGAATGAGATACGCGGGGCGGCGCTATGGCTGAACTCCACGCGGTCTTCGGCGCGTCCGGCGCGTTAGGCTCGGCGGTTGTCCATCACCTGATGGAAGCCGAGGGACTGCCAGTCCGCGCCATCGCGCGCGACCCGGCTCAGGCCGCTGACACGCTGCCGGATGGCGTAGAAATCCTCGCCTGTGACGCGACAGATCCAGAGAGCGTCAGCGCAGCCTGCAAGGGCGCAAGCGTGATCTACAACTGCATCTACGCAGGCGATGAGTTAGAGCAGGTCACGCGCAACCTGCTCGCCGGCGCGCGGGCCGCCGGCGCCCGGCTGGTGTATCCAAGTAACGGACTGGTGTACGGCCCGCTGCAGCACATACCGGCCAAGGAAGACCACCCCTTGGCTGCAAACAGCCGCCGCGGATTAATTCGCCGGGTCGCCGAATCATCGGTGATGGAAGCGCACGCCCGAGGCGAAGTGCCCGCTGTGATCGTGCGCTTGGCCACGTTCTATGGCGCGCATCTGCGCGGCACATTCATGAGCATGATCTTCGAGGCAGCCTATTGGGGACAAAAGGCAATGTGGTTCGGCCGGCTCGACGTGCCGCACGATTTGCTCTATTTGCCCGACGCCGCAGCCGCGTGCGTTCTGTTGGCGCTCAACGACGAGGCCTACGGCCAAACCTGGCACGTGCCCGGCGCAGGCCCGCTCACAGGCGAGGAGTTCATCCGCCGCGTCTTTGAGGCTTACGGCAAAACGCCGAAGATCGGCGCGAGAGGGCGCGCCTTCTTTCGATTAGCCGGCCTGGTCGCGCCGCGCATCCGCGAAGTGGCCGAAGTGCTCTACCAGTTTGAGCAACCGTTCGTGCTGGATGGCGCAAAGTTCGCCGCCGCGTATCCCGACTTCGAGTACACGCCGCACGACGTGGCCATCCAAGACACGGTGAACTGGTATCGGGCGTATTTCGGCGCGTGAGCGTCAGCGCAGCATGGGTTGGGCACGCATGACGAGCTGCAACGTCATGCCCCATGGATCGCGCAGGAAGCACAATTTGTCCCCAGCCGGCGTCGTCGTCACCTCGCCTTCGGCTGTCGCGCCGGCGGCGATCAGCCGCGCCCGCGTCGCCTCGATATCATCCACAGCGAAGGCGATGTGAAAGGCCACAGGATGCAAGCGCGCGTAGTCGGCCTCGCCCACTGGTTGCTGGTAGAACTCGAACATCATGTTGCGCCCCTGATCGGCCAAAAAGGTCATGTAGGGCGGCTCGTTCGTCCCGCGCACCACCACGAGGTCGAGGTTGCTGACATACCAAGCGACCACCTGCCGCGCGTCACTCACGTTGATCGCGATGTGTTCAAATCGGATGCTCATCAGTTTGCCTTTGCAGCGTTTCGCGCAAGTCAGTATACTCACGATGCGCGCGTCGCGCATTCCGTATCACACGACCAGCGACGCCCGACGCATCTGATGACCAACCGCATCCTGCGCTGGGGACTGCTCAGCACAGCTCGCATCAACCGCTCCCTGATTCCGCCGCTGCGCGCATCGCCGCGCAATCGGCTGGTCGGCGTCGCCAGCCGCGATCCAGCCAGAGCCGAAGCCTACGCGCGAGAATGGAACATCGAGCGCGCTTTCGGCAGCTACGAGGCCATGCTGGAAAGCCCAGACATTGACGTCGTTTACATCTCCCTGCCCAACAGCCTGCACGCCCAATGGACGATCCAGGCGCTGCGCGCCGGCAAGCACGTGCTATGCGAGAAGCCCCTTGCCACGCGCGTCGAGGACGTGGACGCCATCACGGCAACGGCAGCAGCCGCCGGCCGGGTCGTCGCCGAGGCATTCATGTACCGCCATCATCCGCAAACGCTCCAGGTAAAGTCGCTGATCGAGCGCGGCGCGATCGGCGAGGTGCGCTTGGCGCGCGGCGCGTTCACCTTCACCTTGACCGACCACGCCAACGTTCGCATGAACGCCGGCTTGGACGGCGGCAGCATCTGGGATGTCGGCTGCTACCCGATCAACTATGCGCGCACGATGATCGGCGCCGAGCCGGTGGAGGCGTTCGGCATGCAATTCACCGGCCCAAGCGGTGTGGATGAGACATTCGTCGGGACGCTGCGGTTCGGCGAAGACGTCTACGCGCAGTTCGACTGCGGCTTCCGCGCCCCATTTCGCATGCACATGGAAATCGTCGGCAGCGAAGGGTTGATCGTCGTCCCACGCCCGTTCAAACCCACGGCGCGCGAGACGATCTACATCGGCAAAGCCGGCGACCGGCTCGAGCCGCTCACCATCGAGGGGCCGGAGTGGCTCTACCTCGGCGAAGTCGAAGACATGGCCGACGCCATCTTGGAGGGCGCAGCGCCGCGCGTCAGCCTGAAGGATAGCCGCGGCAACGTCGCTGCGATCCTCGCGCTGTTGCGTTCGGCGCACGCGGGCAGACCGGTCGAGGTGTGAGCCGGCAGTCACCCGTAACTCCCCACTCCCCAACTGAGTCGGACATGAGGAGTTGAAATAGAAACACAAGCCACCGATGGAGATTCAGCCATGAGCAAGATGATCGAATACGGAGACGCCAGCGACGAAGTGCGCGCGGTGTATGACGACATCCGCGCCACGCGCAAGACCGAATACATCAACAACTTCTGGAAGGTCCTCGCGCAACATCCCCCCACCCTGCGCCGCACCTGGCAGATGGTGAAGGAAGTGATGACCAGCCCGGGCGAACTCGACCCCTTGACGCGCGAGCTGATCTACGTGGCCGTGAGCGTGACGAACGGCTGCGAATACTGCATCGCTTCACACACGGCCGCTGCGCGCGCCAAGGGCATGACCGACGCGATGTTCGGCGAGCTGATGGCCATCGTCGGCGCGGCTAATATGACCAACCGGCTGGCCAACGGCTTTCAAGTCGAGGTAGATGAGGTCTTCAAACGCTGACTGCTAGCGCGCCAGCCAGCCACCGTCCACGACCAGCGTATGGCCATGCACATAGCTGGAAGCAGCGCTGGCCAGGAAGATCACCGCGCCGACCAGTTCGCCCGGCTCGCCCAGCCGGCCGGCAGGAATGCGGCTCAGGATGGCCGGCCCGCGATCGGGGTCGTTCATCAACGGCGCGACCATCTCGGTGTTCATGTAGCCCGGCGCGATGGCGTTGACGTTCACCCCCCGGCCTGCCCATTCGTTGGCCAGCGCGCGGACCAGCCCAACCACCGCATGCTTGGCGGCGCTATAGGCCGGCACGGTGATGCCGCCTTGGAAGCCGAGCACGCTGCTGACGAAGATGATCTTGCCGGAGCCGCGCGGCAGCATATAGCGCGCAGCCTGCTGACACAGGTCCATGCCGGCGACGACGTGCAATTGATAGATCTCCTCGAATGTGTCCAGCGGGTACTCGGCAGCCGGCCGGCGATGCTGCTGGCCGGCGCAGTGGACGAGCACGTCAATCGCGCCCAGATCGGCAACGACGCGCTCTATCAATCCCGCGCGCGCATCGGCATTCATCAAGTCACACGGCACAAAGTGCACCCCCTCAACCGGCGGCGCCGTGCGCGCTGCGACAGCGACTTTCGCTCCGGCAAAGAATAGACCTTGGGCGATGGCCAGACCTAACCCGCGCGATCCCCCCGTGACTAGAGCGGCTTTGCCTTCGACGCTGAACAGATCCTTCATGACGCTCCGGCATCCAGCATAGCGAAAGGATTGAAGCCGCGCCGGCGCGGCCGTGGCCCAGGGGCATCTTCGCCGGAGGGCTGAGCCATCACAACCTGCTGCGCCGAATCATCCACTTCCTCGACTTCGAACTGCAAGCTATACAGCTTGTAGTACAAGCCGCGCGCGGCCAGTAGCTCATCGTGCGTGCCCAGCTCCACCAGCCGTCCCTTATCCAGCACAGCGATGCGATGGGCCACCTGCACCGTGCTCAGACGGTGCGCGATGATGATCGTGGTGCGGCCCTGCATCAGCCGCCCCAGCGCCTCTTGCACCAAACCTTCACTTTCGCTGTCCAGCGAGGAAGTGGCCTCGTCGAGCAGCAAGATGCGCGGGTTCCTCAAAACGGCGCGAGCGATAGCGATGCGCTGGCGCTGGCCGCCGCTCAGTTTTATTCCACGCTCGCCGACGAGCGTATCGTATCCTTTGGGCAACGCGAGGATGAAATCGTGCGCGTTGGCCGCCTGAGCTGCAGCGATCATCGCCTCCTCGCTGGCGTTCAGGTCGCCGTACAGGATATTCTCGCGCACAGTGCCGCTAAACAGCATCGTGTCTTGCGGCACCATGGCGATGGTCGAACGAAGGCTCGCAACCTTCAAGCGGCGCAGATCAACGCCATCCAGCAACACCGCCCCTCTGGTCGGGTCGTAGAAGCGCGGAATCAGGTTGAACAAGGTGGATTTGCCGGCGCCGCTCGGTCCGACGAGCGCTAGAATCTCACCGGGGGCGATATCGAGCGAGACATCGCGCAACACCTCGCGATTGTCCTCGTAGGCAAAAGAGACGCCATCAAAGGTGATCTGCCCCCGCACAGCACCGACATCGCGCGCGTCCGGCGCGTCGCGCACCTCAGGCTGTGTGTCGAGAATCTCGAACAACCGGCGCGTTGCCCCAACGGCCTCCTGGAACTGCGCAAAGATGCTCGCCAGCCCAGAGATGCCGCCGGCAATCACCGCGCCATACAGCAGGAAGGCGACTAAGTCGCCGGCGCGCAACCGCCCGGCGCTCACTTCCTGCGAACCCAACCACAGCACGCCAACCAGCGCAAAGAAGAACATCAACCCGATCAACGGGCCGAACGTCGCGCGAATGCGCGAGAGCTTGAGCGAGGCCCGAAAGACCTCCTGCGACGCCTGGTTGAAGCGCTGAACTTCATACAACTCGCGGCCGAAGGCCTTGACCACGCGCACGCCGCTGATAGCTTCCTCGGCAATCGCATTAGCCTCGGCCAAACGATCTTGCGCCTTTGTCGCCAGCGGGCGCAACGAGCGACTGTAGAGCCGCGCCACGATCGTCGCCAGCGGGAAGATCAACAACACAATGCCCGTTAATCGCCAGTTGATGGTGACGACGAGCGCTGCCGAGCCGACCACGGTCAGGACGCTGCTGAGCAGGGTGGCGACGTTGTTCACCAGCGCGACGCGCACGACGGTGACATCGGACGACAAGCGCGAGGTCAACTCGCCTGTGCGCCGGTTGGCGAAGAACCCCAGGCCCAGATGCTGCAGATGGGCATAGACGCTCTGGCGCAAATCGCGCGTGACCGATTCGCCGGCCTCGGCGATCAAAAACTGGGCGCCGATGTCCACCACCGCGCGCGCGACGAAAACGGCGATGAGCATGCCGATGATCTGCCCGACGCTCAGCCCAACGGAAACGCCGGTCACCGCATTGACCAACTGGCCGCTCACCAACGGGAAGGCCAGGTTCAGCGCCGTGCTGATGATAAACAGGACGGCGGCGGCGGTGATCACGGCGCGATAAGGTTTGACGTAGCGTATCAGCCGCCATGTGATGTTGCTTGATTTGAACAACGCGACTCCTCACTTCCGCCCAGGCGCGCACCCCGCTGCGCTATGGCGGGAATGCGCCCGGTGGCCTCTGCACGCTCAGCGGCCGCTGCACGCGGCCAGGCCGGCTTCCACATTGGCGCGGATTTCCTGATCCCCCGGAGCAAGCTCGAGTGACTTAGCCCACATCGCGCGGGCGTTATCGCACTCCTGAATCCAACGATAAGCAAAGCCGTAGTACAGATAGTCTATCGCGCTCAGCGATGTGCCGGACTGCTGCGTGAGGGTGAGCGCGCGCGTGTAATCTTCGACCGCGCCGAAGTAGTTGCGCACCTGAAAGTTGAGCAGGGCGCGTTCGGTCAACGCGCGCAGCCGCGTCGGCTCCAATTCAATCGCCTTGTCCAGCGCCTCGCGCGCTTTCTGGCGCTCGCCGATGAACCGATACACCATCCCCAATTGCTGATATGCCTCCGCATGCTGAGGGTCTATCTCGATGATGCGCTGAAACGTTCGGATCGCATCAGCCGTCCGGCCGGTGACATAGAAGATCCGCCCGATGGCGCTTAACACGTGGGGCATGTTTGGCTCACGCTCCAGCGCCCGTTCGTAGTGATAGCGCGCTATGTCGTAGCGACCGAAGACATCGTAGACATAGCCGAGGTTGCGCAGCGCGTCGGGATTATTCGGCTCTAGGTCCACAGCCCGCTGCGCGGCGGAGCGCGCCGCGTTGAAGTCGCCGCTATCGGCCAGAGCTTCGGCCAAATAAGCGTGACCGGTGGCATAGTTCGGGTCAGCGGCGACGACGGCCTGACACTCGGCCACTGCCTCAGCGATGCGCTTCTGCCAATCCAGCGCCATGCACAGCACCGCGCGCGACGGCAGGTGATTGGGATCGATCTCCAGCGCTCTGCGGATGCGCTGCTCGGCCTTCTCCGGCTGGCCGATGAACACCATCAGGCGAGCAGCGCGGCGATGCAAGTCGGGATCATTAGGCCGGCGGCGACTGGCGCGGTCATAGGCGTCAATCGCCGCGCGATAATCGCCCCGCGCTGCCGCCTCCTCGGCAGCGCGAATCAGAGAGTCCACGCTGCGCGTCGGTGTAGGGGTCAGCGCAGGCGTTGGAGTTCGCGCATCCCGACCAAGCTGAACTCCATCATTGAGCCGGACTTGCACCAGCAAGTAGCCGCCGGCGACGAGGATAACAATAGACCACAAAACCAGCCAAGCGCAACCGTTGCCACTGCGCTGGCGGGGGGGCTGGACATATCTTCGATCGCGCAACCGCACAGCGTGATGTTAGCACGCGCGCGACTTGCGTGAAGCATCCAGGGGGCGCCTAGTAGCGCCCCCATCAGCGCTCTGGGTCAGACCTTCTCCGGCTCGTAGAGCATGCCTTCCAACAAACGCTCCACGGCCATCGTATGGCTGTCTACGCCGTGGTTCTTGAAGTACTCGGAGTTGCAATGCCACCGTCCATGATCGTAGGTGACGAGGTACTCTCCGTTATCCCCGCGCACCATCACCTGGAATGTCAAGAACTGAAATCGGTCACGTTCCTGAGCGTAGCGATGCGCCTTTTCGACCTTGCCGATCAAGCTTGAATCCATCATGTGCTTTGCCTCCTAAGATTGAATGCAAACAAAAAGGCACGCAGTGTAGTCGTATGCGTGCCTTCTTCTCGTTGTTGGGCTTACCAGTGACGACAGCAAACGCGCTTCCCTGTGCACTTCCGCTTCCATTTCTACGGATTTTATTAAAACGCCGGGCGATGTCAACTCGTACACAGCTTAAACAATCGTGAGAAAAGGGCGAGCAACGCCCTCCTAGGCGCCTCCTGAGAGCGCATATACTGTCCTCCAAGCGCGCCAGTCGGTGAAACGCCGTTGACACAGGATTCGTGCTCTGTTACGCTTCAACTCGTCGAACCGGTTGGCGCTATGATTGTTCTAACTGCCAACCGGTTCACCGAACAATGATGATTCGCTCACTGAAGCTGCGCACTCCCTCGCCTGAACCCGAAAGCAAGCTCGACCTCGATCGCGCGTTCGCGCTATGCAGCGAAATCACCCGCGATCACTCCAAGTCGTTCTATTTCAGCACCGCGTTTCTCCCAAAAGACAAGCGACGCGCCATCCGCGCCTTCTACGCCTTCTGCCGCACCACCGATGACACGGTAGATGTGCTGAGCAAGAGCGACGCCGAAGCGCGTCCCTTCCTCGACGAATGGCGCCGTGCGTCGCGCCTCTCACCCAGCGAACAAGTCAATCCGGTGTTAGCGGCTTGGACGTCCATTCGCGATCGCTACGCCGTGCCGCAGGTGTACGTCGAGGAGTTAATTGATGGCTGCGAGATGGATCTGAGCATCAAACGGTATAAAACCTGGCAAGAGTTAGAGCGTTACTGCTACTGCGTCGCCAGCACCGTCGGCCTGATCTCGATGCACATCATCGGCGTGAACGACGACGACCCCCACCTTTTCGAGCGCAGCCGACAGTCGGCGATAGACCTCGGCATTGCGCTTCAATTGACGAACATCCTGCGGGATGTCGGCGAGGACCTGGCCCGCGGGCGAATCTATCTGCCACAGGAAGATTTACGACGTTTCGATTACACGGAAGCGGATCTGCACCATGGCGTGATTGACGATCGGTTTCGCGCATTGATGCGCTTCGAGATTCAGCGAGCGCATGATTACTACGCGCGCAGCATCCCGTCCATCTCTGCGCTGAAGTCAGACGGCCGAGTGGCGGTTGCCGCAGCCGCCATGCTTTACCGCGGCATCCTGGACAAAATCATCGCCAATGATTTCGACGTGTTTAACAAGCGCGCGCACCTCACCTTCTGGGAGAAACTGCAGCACATGCCGGGCATCGTCTGGATGGTGAGGCAACTGCCACGGGAAAGTAAGGAGGGCCGGGCAAGCGCATGAGCAGCGCCCAGACGCAGTCGTTGAGCGGCGCCGACGCTGCGCGCGTGTGGCACCTTTCGCCGATTCTCTTCGCCCTCTACTTGCTCTCCATGCCGGTTTACTGCCTGGTGCGCCTCTCCGGCCAGCAGGCGCTAACCGGGCTAAGCACGGCGTTCACCGCCATCAGCCTGTTTTCCTTCTCGCTGGCGCATTGCAGCGAGACGCGCGGCATCCGGCATTCGTCGCTCATGTTGCTGGCCAGTTTTGCCATCGCGCTGACGATGGAATATCTGGGTAGCACCTACGGCCTAATCTTCGGCAACTACGACTACACCGATAACCTCGGCCCCAAGGCACTCGGCAAGGTGCCGATCATCATTCCGGTGGCCTGGTTCATGATGCTATACCCGGCGTGGAGCGTCGCCGAGGTACTGGTTGCGCGCCGACGCAATGCGCGACACGACACAGCCGCCCGGCATCTCGTCCTGCCTATTGTGCCCATTGGCATCGCCGCGCTGGCGATGACGGCATGGGACCTCAGCCTCGATCCACGCATGGTGGCCGACGGGAACTGGGTGTGGCGCGATGGGGGCGCATATTTCGGCATTCCGCTTAGCAACTACGTCGGCTGGTTCCTCACGTCTGCGCTCATCTACGGCGCTTGGCACGGCATCGAGCGGTCCCTTTTGCGGTGGCCGAAGACCGAGCGCATCGCACAGACTCCGCGTGCCTCCCATCGCTCGCCTCTCGACTTTCGACTGCTGCCGGTATGGGCCTACGTGGTCACTTGGTTGGGCGAAAGCTTAGCCAACGCACTTTTCTGGGGCGGGCCGGCCATCGCCGCAGCAGTGTTCGCAGGGATGGGACTGTTCGGCGGGCCGGCGTTGTGGACGATGCTGCGCATGTCGCGCCGCGTCCCACCGGTCGCCTAGCCAGCCTGGAACTCGTAGCCGGCTGCCTGAGCAGGTTGAGCCAGGCCCACCACTGCGCCGACGGCGCGATTGATCGCCTCGGCCCACTTCTCCGGCGCGTCCATCTGAAAGCCGGTCAGGTCGCCGACCTTGCGCTGGATGATGAGAAAGGGCTTAGCGCCCCGGCGGCCGTTGAAACGTCTGAGCAAGAACGCCCGTTCGACATCGCGCAGGGGGATGACGATCTCGCGCTCCGGCGCGACCTGCGCAAAATGGATAGCCGTGTCGCTCAGCACCAGCGTGCCGTTGCCGCCTACCCCAAACGAGCGCGGCTCGTTCAGGAAGTTCGCCTGCACTGGCCCAAGCGAAAACTGCACGCCGCGCGCCTTCCAATCTTTAATCGCCTGGGCGCGCCGCTTGCGAACGGCCATCGTCACAGATGACACGGCATAGGTGAGCAGGATCAGCGCGATCACTAGGCTACCCGCAAAAATCACGATCGGGTAGATAAGCGGGTTCACACCTGGCGAGTTCATCGTGATGTCATTTTGCACCATCGCCGGCGATGTGACAAATCGCGCTCCGGTGTGTCGGCGCGGGCTCCGGTCCGCGCCCGACTGTCATCAGCCATCAGACGACGATGTTGACGAGTCGCCCTTTCACGTAATGCACCTGTCTAGGCGGTGCGCCGTTGATGAAGCGCCGTGCGCCTTCGCTGGCCAGCGCCGCCTGGGTGATCGCCTCCTCACTGGCGTCCACCGGCACCACAATTCGGTCTCGCACTTTGCCGTTGACCTGGACGACGATGGTGATTTCTTCCGCGCGCGCTGCGGCCTCGTCAACGACGGGGAAGGGCTGGCGATGGATGCTGTAAGGGCGGCCCAGCCTGTGCCACAGCTCTTCGGCCATGTGCGGCGCGATCGGCGCCAGCAGCCGCAACAGGATATCCACCGCCTCGCGCCATTCCGGCGTGCCGGCCAGCCCGGCGTCACGCGCCCGATACAGTGCGTTGGTGAATTCCATCATCGCCGCGACGACCGTGTTGAAGCTGAACGCCTTTAAGTCACGTTCATAGCGCTGGATGGTCCGATGCGCGACGCGGCGCAACTCGCGCGCGCTCATCTGAACAGGCGCGCCTTTATCCTCCTCCGGCGCCAGCACGATGCGCCACACGCGGTCCAGCCAACGCCGTACGCCCGGCACACCTTGCGTGCTCCACGGCACGGTCTGTTCGAAGTCGCTGATGAACATCTCATAGCCTCGCAGGGCGTCTGCGCCGTGCTCGGCGATGACCTCGTCGGGCGTGATCACGTTGCCCTTGGACTTGCTCATCTTCTCGTAGTACTCGCGCCCCTTCTCGTCCACGCGCTTCTGCGGCGAGAGGATCAGCCCCTGGTTGCGCAGGGCGCTGAACGGCTCTTTGAACTTGACCACGCCCAGGTCATACAGCACCTTCGTCCACATGCGCGAATACAGCAGGTGGAGCACCGCGTGCTCGGCGCCGCCGACGTACATATCCACCGGCAACCAGTAATCAATCTCCTTCGGGTCGCCGATGGCCTTGTCGTTGTGCGGGTCGGCGAAGCGGATGTAATACCAGGACGAGCACGCCCAGGTGGCCATCGTGTCGGTCTCGCGCCGGCCGTTCGGCGCGTTGACGAACTCCGGGATGCTCTCCAGCGGCGATTCACCGTTTGGCCCAGGTTGGTATTCCTTCACCTTGGGCAACAGCAACGGCAGCTCATCCTCACGCATGGCGACCGGGCCATCGGGCGTATGCACGATGGGGATCGGCGTGCCCCAGTAGCGCTGGCGGCTAATCAACCAGGGGCGAATCTTGTAATTCACGCGGCGCTTGCCAAAGCCCATGCGCTGGCAGTGCTCGGTCGCCGCGCGGATGCATGCCTTGCCGTCGGGGCCGGTGTGCATGCCGGTGAGCGGACCGCTGTTCACCATCACGCCGGCTTTATCTTCGTAGGCAGCGGTCATGCGCGACTCATACTCGGCAATCAGAGCAGGAGTGATCTGTTGAGCGTCCTGGATCCCCTGTCGCTTCAGTTCTGCTTCGGGGAAAACCACCACCTTGATCGGCAGACCGAACTTGCGGGCGAACTCGAAGTCGCGCTGGTCGTGCGCCGGCACGGCCATAATTGCGCCGGCGCCATAGCTCATCAGCACGTAGTCGGCAATCCAGATCGGGATGCGCGCGTCGTTTACTGGATTGATGGCGTATGCGCCGGTGAACACGCCGGTCTTCTCCTTGTTCTCGGCGGTGCGCTGCTCCTCGGTCTCGCCTTTGGCGAAGGCGATGTAGCGCTCGACCTCGGCGCGCTGCTCCGGCGTGGCGATTTCGGGCGCCAGCGGGTGTTCGGGCGAGAGCACCATGAACGTCGCGCCCCACAGCGTATCCGGCCGCGTGGTGAAGATGGGGATGGGGTGACCGCTGTCGGCGACGCGGAAGACGACCTCGGCGCCTTCGCTCTTGCCGATCCAGTTGCGCTGCATCAGCACAATGCGCTCCGGCCAGTCCACGCTATCCAGATCGTTGATCAGCCGCTCGGCATACGCAGTGATGCGGAAGAACCATTGCTTTAAGGTGCGCTTGATCACCAGCGCCCCGCTGCGCCAGGCGCGCCCATGCTCCACCTCTTCATCGGCCACCACGACTTTATCCACCGGATCCCAATTGACCGTGCTCTCAGCTTGAAAGGCGAGACGGAAGTTGTTCAGGTAGTCATTTTGCTGGCGCCGGCTCATAGCGCGCCACCCTTCCGCCGTGATCACCGGCGCGCCTTTGGTGACGACACCGATGTGCTCTGGGTGCGCGTCAATGTAGTCGAAGATGGCCTGCGAGCCGCGCTCGGCCAGCTCGGCCTCTAACTCGGCAATCGGGCACGCTTTGTCTTTGCGCGGGTCGTACCACGCATTGAACATCTGGATGAAAATCCATTGCGTCCATCGGTAATAATCGGGGTGGGCGCTGTTGATCAGGCGTGACCAGTCGTAGCTCAGCCCCATGAGCTTGTACTGGCGCACGTAGTTGGCGGAGTACTTTTCATTCAGCTCATGGGGATCCACCTTGAGCTTGATCGCAGCGTTCTCGGTCGGCAGGCCGAAGGCGTCAAAACCCATCGGATGTAGCACGTTGTAGCCCTTCATGCGGTAGTAGCGGGCGATCACATCTGTGGGCACATAGTTGCGCGCGTGACCCACCGACATTCCTTCGCCGGAGGGATACGGGTAAAAGTCCAGCACGTAGTATTTCGGCTTATCGCAGGCCGGCTCGGTCTTGTAGAGCTGATCTGTCTCCCAGCGCGCTTGCCATTTCGGCTCGATTTCTTGAGGATTGTATCTATCCACCATACGCGTTCTGCTCTCGCTCCTCAGCATAGCAAAGGCCCACCCGTCCGCTCAGGGACGAGTGGGCCCGTGGTACCACCCTGATTCGTCTGGTTCAGAAGTCAGATGTCGGATAACCAGAATTTAGACTACTATCTGATTTCTGATCTCTGACCTTCTGACTTCTGACACTCAAAGACCTCAATTGCGCGATAACGGGCGCACCCGTGTTGTTCACGCTCGCGGACGAGTTCGGTCTCACGCGCTCCCTGTGGGCGCTGCGCCGGGCTTCCACCTTGCTCCCCCGACTCGCTGCAGGGATGACCTACTACTTCCGGTCGTCGCTTTGTGCGCGAGCAGGCAGTTGACCCAATCGCGCAGGATTGTCATGGACCAGAGGGGACTTGAACCCCTGACCTTCTCAATGCCATTGAGACGCGCTCCCAACTGCGCCACTGGCCCTTGAACGAAAGGGATTATACACGAACGCGCTAGATTGCCGAAGTCCACGATCTGGCTTGTTCGATAACAGGGGGTTGAACGATGATCGAACGCAAGACGCCGGCACGCAGGTTGGCGCACACAGCAACGGCAGAGGCAGTGAAGCGATGGAGCGTTGTGGCCGGTCTCACACAGGCCGCGTGCGCGCCGGCCACCCAACCTGCCGTTCGCATCCCGGAGCAGGCGAGTATGTTCGACGCCATGGCGCGCATTGCGCCATGGGCGCGCCTGGGCAAACGCATCTGGACCCCATCCCACCACAAACGAGCGCTCAGGCGGCAATTAGAGACTCGAGTATCTCGACGCACAACACCGCGCCTGGGTCCGGCCGACCTACAGTGCGCTCACCGACCCAACTTGCACGCCCGACGTTACTGCGCAGCGGCGTAGCCGCATCACAGCCGCGTCGAGCCGCCTCGAGCATCGTTTGGGCAGCACGGTTTAGATCTTCACCCCGCTCAATGGCTGCCGCAAATGCCTCCGCTGCCGGATGCAATGCATCAACGATGGTTTTGTCGCCCGGCTTGGCCTTGCCGCGCTCTTGAATGGCGGTATCAGCAGCAACGATCATCCGCGCCAGCAAGTGCGCGTCAAGCGTCGTCGCGCCTTTGGCCTCTTTGCCCATACGCATGAGCGCTGTGGCCAGCAGTGTGCCCATCGTGCTCGGTGCAGCGCGATTGAGCGCCATTCCGGCATTAGCCAAGTACTTGCCGATGTCATCACCGTCGTTCAGCGGGTTGGCGTCAGCGAATTCCGCAAGCGCCGCACCGCCTTTGCTTATGCTGATGCCGGTATCACCATCGCCCATCGCTGCGTCGAGTTCATTCAACCTGTCACGCAAGGCGACCATCCGCTCGCCTACGCGTCGGAGCGCCTTGCGCACACATGCCGCAGTGAATGTGGACATCGGTCAAACCTGAACGAAGAATGGCGTCCGGGCCGGATGATCCAAAAGGGTCGTCAGTTCATCGTCAAGACGAAAGAGCGTCAACGAACATCCGGCCATCTCCATGCTGGTGGCGTATTCGCCCACGTAAGCGCGGTGGATCTTCACGCCCTCGCCGGTGAGCACGTCGTGTACACGACGATAGACGATGTATAACTCTTCGGGAGGAGTAGCGCCAAGGCCGTTCACCATGACCGCTACGCGATCACCGGCACCAACGGGCATATCGCCCGTGATGGCGCGCAGCATCCGCTCGGCGATTTCGTCGGCTGGTTTCAACGTCTCACGGCTGATGCCTGGTTCGCCGTGGATGCCCATGCCCATCTCCATCTCGTCTTCGCCCAACGTGAAGGTCGGCTTGCCGACCTGCGGGACAATGCAAGGGGTCAGCGCCATGCCCATGGTGCGCACATTGGCCAGGGTTTTGCGCGCAATCGCTTCCACTTCGTCTAGCGAACCGCCCAAGTCAGCCTTGGCGCCGGCGCATTTGAAGGCAAACACCATACCCGCCACGCCGCGCCGCTTTTCGGGGTCGCGATTGGAGGCGACGTCGTCTTTCACGAGCACGGTGCGCACTTCAATATCCTCCATGCCGGCCATCTCAGCCGCCATGTCAAAGTTCATCACATCGCCACCGTAGTTGCCGTAGATATAAAGCACGCCACGCCCGCCATGGATGCGACGCGTCACCTCGAGCATCTGGTCAGCGCTCGGCGACTGGAAGACATCCCCGACAGCGCAACCGTCCAGCATGCCCCGGCCAACATATCCCAGAAACACGGGCAAGTGGCCTGAGCCGCCCCCAGTAGCTAACGCCACCTTGCCGGACACAGGGGCATCGGCGCGAACGATGCAACGCAGGTCATTGGCCGCGTAGCTAAGTTGATCGGCGTGAGCCTTCAACAATCCATCGAGCATTTCAGGCACGAAATTTTTGGGGTCATTCAAGATCTTCTTCATGATCAGCACCTTGGGTTCATCTACAAAGTTTGATGGCGAACCACCGCGTGAATGAGATCTCGCAAGCGCGGATAGGTCTCGATATAGCGATCGGCGTAGAAGCGATAGGCTTCGTGACGCTCTTGGTCCGGTTCGATTCGATCCCGAACGTGCACCATCGCGCCGGAAGCAGCGGGGACATTCGGGTAAAGCCCGCCGGCTACGGCGGCGAGCACTGCCGAGCCGAGGCAGGTTGCATCAGGGACGCGCGTGAGGGTGATCGGGATACCGCTCACGTCAGCGTGAATTTGCATCCACAACCGGCTTTTGGTCGGACCACCCGCGGCGACAATCTCATTGACCACGTAGCCACTGGCGCGGAAGGTGCGGAAGATGTGCTCTGAACCGTAGGCAATGCCCTCGAGGATGGCGCGGAAGATATGCGCGGTGGTATGTCTGAGTGACAGGCCCAAGAATACGCCGCGCGCCAGCGAATCCACATACGGGGTGCGATTGCCTTGGAAGTAGTCCAGGACGATCAACCCTTCCGAGCCAACCGGCACCTGGCCGGCGCTTTCGTTCAACACATCGTAAGTGGAGACGCCGCGTTGCCGCGCGAGTTCTGCTTCGGCGGCACAAAAGTGATCACGGAACCAGCGCACAACCGAGCCGGTAGAAACTTGCCCGCCTTCGACGGTGTATTGGCCGGGTAAGACGGCGTCTGTGTAGGTGCCGAATAAGCCTTTGGCGTGAAAAGGCCGGTCGCTCTGGCCCAACATGAGGTGCGAGGAACCGACAATAAACGCCATCTTGCCCGGCGAGACGACGTTCAAGCCAAACATGGCCACAAACGCATCGGCACCGCCCTGAGCCACGGGGATCCCGGCCGGTAAGCCCAGCGCCTCGGCAACATCGCTGCGAAGTTGCCCGGCCACTTGTCCCATGTCGAGCACGCGCGAAGGGAAGCGCTCGATTAAATCGCCTAAGCCGATCATTTGATAGAACGAGGGCGACCAGCCCCCTTCATTGCGGTCGTAGTACCAGCGAATGCTGACATTGTTGATGCTGGCCGTCCATTCACCGGTAAGGCGATAGGTCACCCAATCAATGAACTCGCCAACATGACGGGAGCGGGCATAGATCTCCGGCTCATTTTCTTTTAGCCACAGCATCTTGCAGGGCATCCACTCTGCGGAGACGTTGCCGAAGCCGTTGTATTTCAGCATCGGGTGGCCCGAAGCAGCGATTCGGTCGGCCTGCGCTGCGGCGCGCACATCCATCCAAATGATGGCCGGGCGCAGTGGCTGAAAGCGCTCGTCCATGACTACGACGGTGCAACTGGTGCAATCCACGCCGATAGCAGCGATAGATGCCGCAGGCACGTTGCCCTCACTTATCGCTCGGCGCGTCGCTTTGACAAACGCCGTCCACCACTGATTAGGGTCTTGCTCTGCCCAACCCACGCGCGGGTAATCGGTCGGATAAGCTTCGGCAGCAAAAGCCACCGGCGTGCCGTCGGGGGTGAAGATACCCACGCGTACCCCCTCTGTGCCGAAATCAACGCCTAAGACAAACATCGCTCTGTGTAACTATATTGCTCGCTCGAGAATTGCGCGGCATCTCGCTACTGATGATCCCGCTCAAGCCTTTCACTTGCGCCGTTCGCTGAAGTAATTGATGACCATGATGATCAGCAGCAACGCCCCCCAGGCAAATTCCTTGAAGAATTGCCCTCCGCTCACCGCCAAGAGCAGCATGTTGAGGCCGGTGGAGACAAATTGCAAGGCCAAGATAGCCAGCACGATCCCCAATAAGCGTCCGGAGCCGCCGGCAGGATTCACGCCAGCCAACACGGCGACGAGAATCGCCTGAAGCACATACGAAGGGGCAAAATCCCATTTGGCGGAATTGTTGCGCCCCAGAAAGATCATGGCGACCACGGCCGCTAGCAGGCCGCTCAACACATACGCCCCAATCAGTGTGCGTGGGACATCAATGCCGGAGAAGCGCGCGGCCTTTTCGTTTGTGCCGATGAGATACAGCTTGAGCCCAAACGCAGTGCGGTTGAGGATCACCGAGAAGACAGCCACTACGACGGCAAAGATCAGCATCGGAATGGGGATGACGCCGAACAGGTAGGTGTTGCCGATAAAGGTCAGACGATTCTCGGCGAACACCGCATTGCCGCGCGTAATGACCACGGTGATACCCGTATAGAGGGTCATCGTCCCCAACGTCGCCAGGATCGGCGTCAAGTTGACGCGCGCGACCAGCAGACCGTTCAACAAGCCGCACAACATGCCGACAGCAAAGGCGATGACCACAGCGCCAATCAGCCCGATGACCACCTGTACATCGGACGCTTCAGCAGGAATGAATGTGCGAATGAAGAGCGCAGCCAAAACGCCGGACAGATTCGCGATACTGACTACCGAGAGATCAATCCCTCCCGTGAGCATTGCGATCATGATGGCAACCGCCAAAACACCTACCTCAGGGAACTGGCTGCCCATCGAGCGGAAGTTCTCCACAGTCGGGAAGACCTCCGGGCGCAGCAGCGTCATGACGACAAAAATCAAGACGCAAGCGATGAACAGCCGCAGCAGATTGCCGTCACGGACGACCAGGCGCACCCAAGGCGCAGCAGATTGGCGGGCAGTCTCCTGAGAGGTCATGTTCGTCCTCCTACCGGCGCCAGGGTCTCAGGTTCCACATTGACCGAGCGGCGTTGTCGGCGGAGTGTGCGCAGCGCAGGCACAGCCGTGCCGATAATGATGATGGCCCCGACGACCACGCGCTGCCAAGTGGCCGGGATGCCCATCAGCACCAGGCTATTGCTCATCACAACGACAAGCATCACGCCGAGCAGCGTACCGATCACGCTGCCCCGCCCCCCCATGATCGAAGCGCCGCCGAGGACGGTCGCCGCGATGACGTCCAGCTCCTGCCCGACGATGTCTTGTGCATTGGCTTGACGATTCAAGCCACCGTAGATCATGCCGGCGATGCCCGCCAATACACCGACGAATGCGTAGATGAACACCTGCGTGCGCGCGATGTTGAAACCCGCACGCTCGGCTGCTTCGCGCGAGCCCCCTAGCGCGTAGATACCGCGCCCAAGCATGGTGTAGCGCAGGATGACGAATGCCAAGATGGCAATTGCGACCAGCCATAGCACAGCGGAGTGCAACCCCACCGTCACGCCGCGATCATCGGTCACGGTAAATAGGAAGGCTTTCGAGTAATCCGCCATGCCGGGGGGAATATCGCGAATGATCTTGCTGCCGATAACGAATAGCAAGAAGCCGCGAAACATGCTTTGCGTCCCCAACGTGACGATCAGCGTTGGCAGACGGAATCGCGCGATGAAGAACGCGTTGATCAGACCTAAACCTAAACCGATGAGCGCAGCGATCACGAAGAACAACCACATCCCACCGGTGTACTGAGCGTCCTTCAACAAAACGGTGGTGGTGTACATGGCGAACACGGCGATCGCGGTAAACGATACGTCAATGCCGCCGGAGATAAGCACGATCAACACCCCGATGGCGAAGATGCCGGTCACCGTCGCGCTGCGCGCCAGGTCGAACCAATTACCCGCCGTCCAGAAGACGGGATTGATGAACCCGATGACGAGACATAGACCGAACAGCGTGAGCGCCACAAGCGTTTCTTGCTTAGCGAAGAGCTTTTTGACCTGCATGCCGCACCTCATGGATCACACCGCCACCAGCCGCTGGGTCAGATCCATCTCCGTAATCTGACGGCGGTCGAAGTGCTCAACGATGCGACCACGGCGCATCAGCAATATGCGATTGCAGGTTTGCATCAACTCGGGCACATCGTCGGAGATGATGATCACCCCTAGGCCTTCACGGGCAAGTTGTTTGATGATCTCGTGCAACTCCATCTTCGACCCTACATCCACGCCCATCGTCGGACCGTTCAAAATCAGAACACGCGGCTTGCTCGCCAACCATTTGGCCAGCACCACGCGCTGCTGATTGCCCCCCGACAGGCTTTTGACGGGCAGCTCGGCGTGCGGCGCCTTGATGCTCAGCCGGCCAATCCATTCTTGCGTCGTCGCTTTCATCAAGGCGCGATCCAGCAATTGACCGGAGCCTTTCAATCCATCCAAAACGCGCGCCAGGATGTTGTTGCCGACCGAGCTTTCCAGAAATAAGCCCTCGGTCAGGCGATCTTCCGGCACATAGCCGATCCTGTGGGTAATCGCATCTTGGATGCTGCGGAGGACAATCGGCTGACCATCGAGGGCGATCTCGCCGGCGTCAATAGGGATTGCCCCGAATAGGGCAAGTGCCAGTTCGGTGCGTCCGCTACCCAACAGACCGGTAACGCCTAGAATCTCACCTGCATGGAGTTGAAATGTCACGTCCTCGAAGTTACCCCGCGAGGAGAGATGGCGCACCTCTAACAACGGAGGCTTGTCAGAATCGCCTTGCCATTCGTACACCGTCTCTTCGATATTGCGGCCGGTCATGTAGTAAGTTAACTTGCTACGATCCAACTCGCGGGCATCCACATCAAGCACGACCTTACCGTTGCGAATGATTAACGCTTTATCGGCAATCTCCAGCACCTCGTCAAGCTTGTGACTCACGAATAACACCGCCACATTCTCACGCTGGACATTGTGAATCACATCAAAGAGCGAGCGGATCTCTCTTTCGGTGAGCGCGGTCGTTGCCTCATCCATGATGATCAACTTGGCGTTCTGCAGCAACGCGCGACAAATAGCAACCAATTGCTTATCCGCTACCGGTATTTCGCTCACGGTCGCATCCAGATCAAGCTGGATATTAATCTTGCGCATTGCTTGCCGTGCAATCTCGCGCACCTCGCGCCAGTTCACCCAGCGCTTCTGCCGAGACAGTTCGTGATTGATGGCGATGTTCTCTGCGACCGTGAGATTGGGGAAGAGAGAGAAGTCCTGGTAGATGACCTGAATCCCCTCGCGGATCGCATCAATGGGATGCAGGCGATGCATGGTCTTGCCGTTGATGACGATCTGTCCGGCATCGGGCTGAACCACTCCGGCGATGATCTTGATCAGCGTGGATTTGCCCGAGCCGTTTTCACCGACCAAGCAGTGAATCTCGCCAGGATAAACGGTCAAGCTGACATCTTCTAGCGCGCGGACGCCAGCATACGACTTGCTGATGTTGGTAAGAGAAAGAAACGGCTGCACAGCCAACGCAAAGGCAATCGGACTGCCCACTCAGGGCAGCCCGATTGCTTCACAACTTCGAGACGGTGCGGCTCTAGAAGGGATACTGGCTAAGGTTCTCTTTGGTTACGTCCACCCAGGCGTTGCCGTAAAGCACCCTATCCCTGGCGATGAGCTTTTCATAGCCGGGCAATCCGAGGTCCATGCCATCACCAATCGGCTCACCCTTGATGTGCATCATGGCCAGCTTGAGCATCGCTTTGCCGGCAATCTTCGGATCCCAGAAGCTGATCATGCTGACGGCGCCGCTCTCGATGAATTTGCCGCTGATCGAGGGCAAGCTGGTACCGGCAACGACGATCTTGCCGACCAGACCGGCTTCCTCGATCGCCTGACCAACGCCAGCAGCATCGGTAGAGGCGCTCGTCTGCACTGCGCGCAAGTTTGGATACGCCTTTAAGAGTTCCTTCATCTTCTGGTAAGCAATCTGCGAATCGTCTTTGGTCTCCTGCTTGTCGCCCACCAGCTTCATGTTGGGATACTTCTCCTTCTGGCGAGCGATGCCGCCGTCCACCCACTCGTTGTGGGTCTTGGAGCCTAGCGAACCGACGAATACCGCATACTCACCCTCGCCGCCGACCTTCTCGGCGATGAAGTCCATCAGGTGAGCACCGTAGGCGGTATTGTCAAACGCCTCGATGTCCCAGTGCATGCTCTTCTGGTTAGACGCTTCGTGGGTAATCACGGCGATACCGGCGTCCATCGCTTTCTTGAGCACAGGATCAAGCACATCTGGATCCATCGGCACTACGCCCAGCGCTGAAACTTTTTGAGCGATCAGGTTCTCGATAATCGGGATCTGCAGCGCAGCGTCGGCTTTCTCCGGACCGGTGAGGAACGCCTGAACGCCATTCTCACTGCCCCACTCCTTCACACCTTCCTCCATGCGGTTGAACCAGTTGATGCCAGCGATCTTTACGACGACGGCATACGTACCTTTCGCATCTGCCGCAGGTTTGGGCGCCTCGGCCGGTTGCTGCGCCGCCGGTTGTTGAGCAGCGGGTTGAGCTGCAGGTGGCGCAGCACATGCCGCTGCCAGTCCGCCAATACCAATCAACGTTGCACCACGCAGTATCTGTCGGCGAGAGAGCTTTCGGCTAGTGAGATTTATGTTAGACATACGTATCCTCCTGGATTTTGACAACGCGCTTACATGAAACTAGCGTTCGAAGAGTCGAGCAAACAGCCACGAAGCGCTCGTCCTTTACTTATCCTTCACATGAAAGTTTAGTTGAATCACAGGATTTGCGCAAGCAGCCATCTGACAATTTCCCCGAAAATTCACACTTGTGAATTCCCGATCCCGTCGGACATGTGGTATATGTCGCTCGTGTTCACGGTTGCGGATTCCGGCTGAATTCGGCGACATGGCCGTTCAAACCCTCTGAGGCAACTTACGATCCGCTATCGCATCCGCACACTGCTATGCCAGCTTCTCTCGAGCTCAGTGGACACCGCTTTCAAGTCATTTACCGCATCTGTGGCACGTCCGACGAAGTCCGTGCCAGAGCGCGCGAAATTTGTATCGAACAAACGGTCGAATTCCCGGAAGCGCTCCTGCCCGACGGCGACATTCGCAATCACATCGTCGGGCACATTGAAGCGATTACTTCTATCGGTGAGTCCCAGCACGAAGTTGCTATTAGCTACGCAATCGAAACCAGCGGTTTCGAGCTCACCCAGCTCATCAACGTCATCTTCGGCAACACCAGCATGCAGCCAGGGGTGCGTGTGGAACGCATCGTCATGCCGGAGACGCTGCTGCAGGCCTTTCCAGGCCCCCGGTTCGGCTGCATGGGAGTACGCACCTATTTGGGCGTGACACGGCGGCCACTCTTATGCACCGCGCTTAAGCCGATGGGGTTGTCTGCCGATGAATTGGCCAACCTGGCCTATACCTTAGCGCTCGGCGGAATTGACATTATCAAAGATGACCATGGCCTGGCCGATCAGCCTTTTGCGCCGTTTGGCGAGCGCGTAGCACGTTGCTCAGAAGCCGTTCAACGTGCTAATCAAATGACCGGCCTCAAGTGTGTCTACGCGCCCAATGTGAGCGGAAGGGGCGACGAGACTTTGCGCAGAGCGCATTTAGCGCGCCAGCTCGGTGCAGGCGCCTTGCTCATTGCTCCGGGCTTGGTCAGCTTCGGGATCATGCAACAACTTGCAACCGACGAAGGCATCGGCTTGCCTATCCTAGGACATCCAGCGCTTCTGGGAAGTTTCGCCGTCCATCCAGACCATGGCATCAGTCATTACGCCATCTTCGGGCAGCTCATGCGTCTCGCCGGCGCCGATGCGACGATCTTTCCGAACTACGGCGGACGCTTTGCCTTTTCAAGAGAAGCGTGCAAAGCGATTGCTCAGGCCGCATCGGAGCCGATGGGCTGCTTGCGACCGATCTTCCCTGCCCCGGCGGGAGGAATGACGCTCGAGCGCGTGCCGGAGATGCGCACCGTTTACGGCGAGGACGTCATTCTGCTCATCGGGGGTGGGCTGCACACACGCGGTCCGGATCTGCTGGCCAATTGCCGCGAGTTCCGCCGGCTTGTCGAGCACGCACTCTGACCGCCAGCGCCCTACCCTATCACCACGCGCTGCGCAGGATCTGCTCCAGCCCGGCAACGTCGAGCGGGCGCGGACTCATGCGCAGCAAGCGCTGATACGTCGCCGCCTGCTCGGCCAGCGACCGGATGCGCTCCTCGCGCACGCCGATGTCACGCAGGCGCATCGGCAGGCCGATGTCTCGCTTCAAACGCTGGATCGCCTCCACGCACAGCTCGCCTGCATCGAATGCACTCATGCCGTCCACGTCTTCGCCCAACCAACCCGCGATTCGAGCAAATGTCTCGGGCGCAGCCGGCAGCAGGTACGCAACGACATACGGCAACAACAGGCCGGTGCCTAGCCCATGGGACGTGTGCGTTTCTGCGCCGACCGGATATTGCAGCGCATGGGCGGCGCCCAGCCCCGCGCTGCTGAACGCCATGCCGGCCAACAGCGCTGCCAGGTGCATGCCTTCCCGCGCCGCGATGTTCTTGGGTTGATAAACCGCGACGCGCAGGTGCTGACCGATCAACCGGATGGCTTGCTCGGCCAGCGCGTCGGTGATCGGCTGTCGGCCGGTGAATTGCGGGCGCGCGTCCGGCGGTAGGTCTAGCGCATCGTAGCCGATCACGGTGTAGGCCTCGACTGCATGCACTAGCGCGTCTATGCCGCTCTCGGCTGTGACTTTGGCCGGACATGACAACGTGAGCAAAGGGTCCACGATCGCCAAGCGCGGGCGCAGAAATGGGCTGGCGACGGCCAATTTGAGATGACGTGACTCATCCTCGATCACGGCCACGGCGGTGACCTCGGAACCTGTGCCGGCGGTCGTGGGCACGGCGAACACAGGGACGGTTGGGCCGGGGACGCGATTTTCGCCGAAGTAATCTCCGGCGCTGCCTCCATGCGTGTAAACCGCAGCGGCTACCTTGGCCACATCCATATTGCTGCCGCCGCCCAGGCCAACGATGAAATCGGGTTTCACGGCGCGCGCGGCATCCGCAGCCGCATTCACGGCCATCGTGCCCGGCTCCGGCGCGCTCCCCTCGAACACGTGACTTTCGACCTGTGACTCATCTAGGCTTCGCCGCACTGCATCCACCAGACCGGCTTTGACCATGTTCGGGTCGGCGACGATGAGCGCGCGGCTGAGATGGCGGTGGCGCGCCTCGACACCAATGCGCTCGGCAGTGCCACAGCCGAACAGGATTTCATCCGAGGTACTGAACCGCCAGGTGGCTCGAAGTGCGTTTGCCATACCCGGCATAGGTTATACCGAAGGCGCGATTTGACAATTCGGAAGGTCATACTACACTCGGTTATTGATTATCAATAATCAATGATGGAAACGCGCTGGCCCTCCACCCCTCCCTCCGACTGCCCATTTCCGCCCTCGGAGCAGTTCGACGGGCTGATCTTCACCGGTCGGGACGCCGAATACACGCATGCCGACACATGGTATCCAAGCTGGGCATCGGACGACAATCTGTATTCGCCGTGGACCGATGGCAATTTTGAATACCCCCGGACACGCCCGTTCCATGAGGCCGGCGCGGTAGAGTGCAGCTCGAAGCTCGACAACCCGGCGAACGCCGGCAAGGGCGACAAGTCCGGCACCGGCCAGGCCAAGATCATCGGCGACGACCCGCTCAATCTCAAACTGGTGAATCTGGGCATCCACTACGCCTCGCCCCTTCCCTATGGCGGGCGCTATCCGTGCGGCAGCCTGGTGTATGACGGCGTGTGGTATTACGGCACATACTGCCTGGATGAAACCGATCGCGGGTTGAATTGGGATGTGCTTGGCCCGTTCGTGGGTTTCCGCATCTCGCGCGACTACGGCCTCACCTGGGAGGAGTGCCCCCACACACCCGCTAGCCCGATCTTCGGCGAATCCGGTAAGAACGGAGCGAAGGTGAAGATCGGCGCACCGCACTTCGTGGATTTCGGCAAAAACATGGCTTATTCGCCAGATGGCAAGGCTTACCTGGTCGGCCACGGCGCAACACGACCAGACGCCGAACTGGCCTGGATCGCCGGCGATCAGGCCTATTTGATTCGCGTGACGCCCGCGCCGGAGAACATGAACGACCCGGCCAAGTACGAATTCTTCGCCGGTCACGATGCTTCGGGCGAACCGATCTGGAGCCTCAATTTCAGCGAGATCAAACCGCTGATCGAGTGGAACGGACGCGTCGGTCACGTGACGATCACCTACAACCCACCTTTGCAAAAATATCTGATGTGCGTCACGGATGGCTGGCCCACCATCAGCACGATGAATACCTTTTTGCTCGAATCCGACGCCATCACTGGCCCATGGCGGCTGATCACATTCATGGAGAAGTTCGGCGAGCAGGGATACTTTGTGAACATCCCCTCGAAGTTCATCGGCGCTGACGGCGAGACGTTTTGGCTATGCTACTCAGCCAATTTCACCAACCAGCCTGGCGTATTCGGCACACGGTTCGAAGCCAACCCGCCAGGCAGCCGCTACGGTATGTGCCTGCAAGAAGTCCGGCTCCAGCGCCGAACATGAAGGATCATAGAAGATGCAACGCCAGACGATGGAAGACCTTCGGCCTGTGAAGAACGACGCAGTCAGCCGCTCGCTGGCTCACCAGATCATGCAACGGCTTCGGACCGAGATCATCCACGGCAAACTAGCACCTGGCGAGCGCCTGGTCGAACTCGATATCGCGCGGCGCATGGGTACCAGTCAAGGGCCAGTGCGTGAGGCGCTGCAAATGCTCGAACGCGACGGCCTGGTTGAGCGACGCGCCCATACCGCCACCTTCGTCGCGCCAATGTCGTTCGACGACATGTACGAGCTGTTCAAGATCCGAAGCTGGGTGGAAAGCTATGCCATCCGACGTGCCGCAAAGCGCATCACCGATACTGATTGCGACATGCTCGATGGGTTGATCGCCGACATGCGCCACGCCGGCCTCCGCGATGACATGGTCGCGCTCGTCGAGCACGACATGGCCTTTCACCGGCACCTGTGCGAATGGTCGGGCAGCCCCACCGTGGTGCAAATGTGGATGCCGCTCTATGCACAGATTCAGCGCTTCATCGCTCAGAACCATCCACTCCATTTCAAGCGGCTGGCCGACATCGCCGACACCCATAATCCGATCGTCGCTGCCTTGCGCAAGCGCAGGCCGGCTGCCGCCGCACGCGCCGTGCGCGAGCACATCATGCTGATCTGGTCCATGATGGAGCGTCGCAATCTCCGAACGAGCAAGGCACATACATGCCGGCCCAAACGCCACGCGAGCGCCCAGTCGTGAAGGGGGTGGGCAATGCGCGCTGCCCGTCTCAAATACGGTGTCGCTTTCACACCATCGCTTGACATCGCCTGCTGGATCATTAAGATCTTCGGCATCGTTGCCGGTAGCGATACCGGCCATAAACCGATGGCTACATCCACCCACCACGTCACGATCGCGGACATCGCCCGCGCCGCCAGCGTGTCAGTCTCGACGGTATCGCGCATCCTCAACAACAAGCCCGATGTGGCCGAAGAAACACGCCAGCGTGTGCAAACCGTCATCGCTGAGCTGGGCTTCACGCCACACGCCCATGCGCAACGACTGGCCGCCGGCCGGAGCCGCGCCATCGCCCTGCTCTTCCCTGATGCGCAGCTCAGCCTGATGCGCGAAGAGTTCATCCTCGGCGCGGCCAAAGCTGCCAGCGACGCCTCATACGCGTTCTACCTGATAACGAGCGCCCCCTCGCGTCACCAACTCGCGGCGCTCTGCCGCAGCGCGCTGACCGATGGCATCATCCTGATGGAGATTCACCTGCGCGATTGGCGCGTGAGCTACCTGAAACGGCTCGGCTTCCCGTTTGTCATGATCGGTCGCTGTGCGAACAACAACGGGATCAGCTTCATTGATATGGACTTCGAGCGCGGCATCGCACAAGCCGTGGAACACCTTGTCAAGCTGGGACACCGCAAGATTGCCCTACTCGCCTCTCCCGACGACGTATACGAGCGTGGCTATGGGCCGGCGGTGCGCAGCCGCGACGGCTATGTGCAAACTTGCGCGCAGCTTGGCCTGCCGGCGATCCTCGCGCCCGCCAACGACACGCAAGCGGAGTTGGCCGAAGCGACGCATATGCTGCTTGATCGTCATCCCGATCTCACGGCGATCGTCTCGATGCACGGCGATACGACGATCGCGGTATATCGCGCACTCGAAGCGCGCAACCTGCGCATCCCAGAAGATGTGTCGGTGATCGCGTTCATCACCCGCCGCGCGGCGGAGCTATTCACGCCGCCGCTGGCCGCCATAGACTTTCCGGCTTACGACTTCGGCTATCAGGCCGGGCGCATGCTCATCGCACAACTCCAGGGCTCCGGCAACGTGGAGCACATCCTCCCTTCACCGCAGCTCATTCTGCGCCGGAGCATCGCCCCGCCGCGCACGTCGAGACCAAACGGCTCGGCCTGACAATCGCACGGATCACAAAGGGAGGGATGCCTATCGAGGATCGCTATTGCTCTTTTGCGCAAGACCCGATGCAAGCGTTCAATTTCAGCTCAAGATTAGACACAGCCCAGTAACCAAGAGGCTGTTACTTCAAAAATCCAGGAGGATTCCATGACTGTTGATGGTCATCTCGGCCGCGTTGGTGTTGGTGATCTGCGTCGTGCTGTTCAATCGCCATAGGCTCGGCGCGCACGTCGCCATCGTCGGCGACAATCCAGAGAGCGCCAAGGAGATGGGCATCAACGTGGCGCGCACCAAGACCCTTACCTACGTCATCGTCGGCCTGTGCGCAGCGTTTGCCGGCGTGTTGTCTTAGTTGATCAACAACACCTGGTGGCCGACGGCCGGCGATGGCTACCTGCTGCGCACGCTGGCCGCGGTGTTCATCGGCGGCACACCCACATGGGGCGGCGTCGGCACGGTCATCGGCGCGGTATTCGGCGCCATGTCGGTCGGCTTCATCGAGACCGGCCTCATCGGTGCAGGCCTGACTGCTTTCTGGACGCAGTTCGCATACGGACTGGTGATCATCCTGGCGCTCATCGGTCATCGCTTCAATCGGGGACGCTATCGCTAATCCTGTTTCCTTGCAGCCAAATGAATATCTTCACCCAGGAAGGTCAAGCGCTAATCGTGCGCTTTGCCGAAGAAACTGTGCGCATCGAACCTTGGGGCGACCATGCCCTGCGCGTGCGCGCTACGCCGAATCCATCCTTCACCGACGATCATCTCTCCGCGCTGTTGCCGCCGATGCGCACATCCGCGGACGTGCGCATCGAGGGCAACCGCGCCCTGGTGCGCAACGGCCGCATCGCCGCCGAAGTCATCGTGCGCAAGCCGCTGGATTGGGTAGATGCCAGCGGCATGGACATCGGCTTGCGCTTCCTCGACGCAGAAACCGGCGCTGAGCTGCTGGCCGAGGAGTCCTACCATCCCTCCTGGCCGCCGCCGCGCTGCTTCCGCTCCGTGGGCGATGATCTGTGGCGGTTGGAAGCGCGCTTCCGCGCCTACGCGGGCGAGCGCTTCTACGGATTGGGCCAGCATCAGCATGCTCTGCTCAACCAAAAGGGCGCAGTGATTGACCTGATCCAGCTCAACGGCGAGGTGAGCATCCCCTTCTTGCTCAGCAATCGTGGCTACGGCTTTCTGTGGAACAACCCGGCTGTGGGACGCGTTGAACTGGGCGCCAACGGCACCCGTTGGACTGCCGAAGCGACGGCGCAACTCGACTATTGGATCACCGCCGGCGCCACTCCCGCCGAGATCGTGCGCAACTACACCGCGGTGACCGGTCGCGCCCCGATGCTGCCGGAATTCGCATCGGGCTTCTGGCAATCCAAGCTGCGCTATCGCACCCAAGATGAGCTGCTCCGCGTGGCCCGCGGCTACCAAGAGCGCGGCTTGCCCCTTTCGGTCATCGTGATTGATTTCTTTCACTGGACCAAATACGGCGACTGGCGGTTCGATCCGAACAATTGGCCCGACCCCGCCGGCATGGTGCGCGAGTTGGAAAGCATGGGCGTCAAAACCATGGTGAGCGTGTGGCCGGCGCTCAACCCCGACAGCGCCAACTTCCACGTCGCCATGCGCGCCGGATGGCTGCTGCGCACCCTGCGCGGCCAACCTGCCCACATGAACTTCCACGACCAATACACCGATGCCCGCGTGTACCTCGCCTACTACGATGCCACCCACCCCGAAGCGCGGCGTTTCATCTGGGAGCAGGTCAAACAAGGCTACTACGACCACGGCATCAAGGTGTACTGGCTGGATGCCTGCGAGCCGGAGATGTATCCGGTGCAATACGACAATCTGCGCTATCACGCCGGCGACGGCCGCGCCGTGGCCAACATTTACCCCTTGCGCCATGCCCAGGGCTTCTACGAGGGGATGCGCGCGCAGGGCGAATCAGAGATCGTCTTTCTCGCACGGTCGGCATGGGCCGGCAGCCAACGCTACGGCGCCGCCGTGTGGAGCGGCGACATTCAATCCACCTGGGAAGCCTTACGGGCGCAGGTGCCCGCCGGCCTCAACATCGGCCTGAGCGGCATCCCGTGGTGGACGACCGACATCGGTGGTTTCTACGGCGGCGACGTGACATCCGACGACTTCCGCGAGCTGATCGTGCGCTGGTTTCAGTATGGGGCGTTTTGCCCGCTCTTTCGCTTGCACGGTTACCGCAAACCGTATGGGCCGATCACCGCCAGCGGCGGCCCCAACGAAGTGTGGGAGTTCGGCGAGCGCGCCTACAGCATCATCCGCGACGTGATGTTCATGCGCCAGCGGCTGCGCCCATACGTGATGCGCCTGATGCGCGAGGCCCACGAGCACGGCGACCCGCCCATGCGGCCGCTGTTCTACGTCTTTCCGGCAGACGCCGACGCTTGGGCCGTGGAGGATGCTTACATGTTCGGCCCGGATCTGCTGGTGGCGCCGGTGCTGCACCCCGGCGCTGTGCAACGCGAGGTATATCTGCCGCAAGGCGCGCACTGGACCGACGCTTGGAGCGGCCAAACGTTCGCCGGCGGCCAAGCGGTCCGCGTTGACGCGCCGCTGGAGCGCATTCCGCTCTTCCTGCGCGACAACGCCCAACTGCCGATTCAAGCATCATCCGTCATCCAGTCACATGATCGAGCCGAGGCGAAAATGCGGCCATGAAAATCACCGCCATCAAAACTTGCGTGGTCAACGCCGAGATGCGCAACTGGGTATTCGTCAAAGTGGAGACCGATCAGCCTGGCCTCTTCGGTTGGGGCGAAGCGTCGCTAGAATGGAAGACGCGCGCGGTCGTCGGCGCCATTGAAGACTTCGCCCCGATGCTGATCGGCGAAGACCCCCAGCGCATCGAGTTCCTTTACCAGAAGATGTATCGTCAGAGCTTCTGGCGCGTCGGCGTGATCGGCCTGAGCGCGATCAGCGGGATCGAGCAGGCGTTGTGGGACATTCGCGGCAAGATGCTCGGCGTGCCGGTCTATCAATTGCTGGGCGGCCGGGTGCGCGACAAGGTGCGCATGTACACCCACCTCGGCGGCGGGGACATGCGCGCCGTGTATGAGACACAATACAGCGCCGACCCCCAACCGTTCATAGACCTGGCCCTGGAAGTCGTGGCGCGCGGCTACACCGCGGTGAAGGTGCTCATCACCCCACCCACCGAGACGCTGAACAGCATCGCCGCCTATCGCTACGCCGAGCGCATGATGGCGGCTATTCGAGAGGCCGTGGGCGAAGGGGTGGACATCATGATTGACTGCCACGGCCGGCACAGCGTGGCCAACGCCATCGAGTTCTGCCGCGTGCTCGCACCGTATCGCCCTCTTTTCATCGAGGAGCCGGTGCCGCCGGAGAACGTGGACGCGTTGGCCGAGGTGCGCCGCGCCTCACCCGTGCCCATCGCCACCGGCGAGCGGCGCGTGACGCGGTTCGAGTTCCGCGAGCTGTTCGAGAAGCAAGCTTGCCACGTTATCCAGCCCGACCTGTGCCATTGCGGCGGGCTATGGGAGGCGAAGAAAATCGCCGCCATGGCCGAGGCTTACTACATGGGCGTCGCGCCGCATAACCCGCTCGGGCCGGTGGCAAATGCTGCCGCGCTTCACTTCGCGCTCAGCACGCCGAACTTCCTGATTCAAGAAGACATGCTCACCGACGTGCCCTGGCGGTTCGACGTGGTGAAGCATACCCTCAAGACGGAGAACGGGTACTGGCTGCCCACCGACGCACCTGGCCTTGGCATTGAGGTTGATGAAACAGCGGCTGAGAAACATCCATTCAAGCAGGAGATCATCCACGCGACCACCGTGCGCGCACACGACGGCGCAATCCTGGACTGGTGATGCGCCGTGCGCGCTTCGCGGGTAGCCCCTGGGCCCGGCGATAATGTGCCCATGCACGAGAGCACAACCGCCCGCCGCTCCGGTCACGCCATGCGCAGGTTGCTTTCCTTTGTTGCAGCGCTGTGCATCATCATCAGCGACGCACCTGCAGCCCAAGGCCAACCCCCGCCCGTTACGCTGGTCGTCACCTCCGCCATCCTCAACGTGCGCAGCGGGCCCGGCACAAACAACCGCATCCTCGGCCAACTCGTTTGCGGCCAAACGGTTATTGCCGAGGCGCGCACAGCTGATGGCGCGTGGTATCGCATCCGCTTCAACGGCGGCTATGGGTTTGTGTCGGCTCAGTTCGCCATCCCCGGTGGCACGTGCACCAGCGCTTCGCCGATCTTGGCAGCCGGCAGCGTCCAAACCGCCACGGTTACGTCGGCGCTGCTCAACGTGCGCAGCGCCCCCCGCCTGGGCAGCGCCGTTGTGGGGCAACTCCAGCGCGGCGACGTGATCACAGTCATCACGCGGACGGCCGACGGCGATTGGCTGGAGATCGCCTACGGCGACGGCAAGGCCTATCTCTTCGCGCAGCACACCTCGCTCGGCCAGCCTCCCACGGTGACCCTCTCCCCCACTTTGCCTGCGCGCGCTGACGCTGCGCCCCGCCTCATCCTGGCCGACTATGTCATGTGGTATACGCCGGATGTGTTCGACGGCAGCAAAACCTTCGACGTGCCCGCCGCCGGCCCTTATCACTCAGACGACCCGGCCCTCATTCAACGCCACGTGCAACTGGCACAGCGCGCCTGCCTTGACGGATTCGCCGCCCACTGGCTCGGCCCCAAGGAGCCACGCACCACCCAGAACTTCAACGCGCTGCTGGCAGCCTCCAGCGGCAGTGGGCTGAAACACGCCGTGGTGCTGCTCGCCAACAGCCTACCCGGCACAACCGAGCAAGACCTGATAGACGCCGTACAATTCGTGCTGACCCAGTGGGCATCGCACCCCAGCTACGTCAAACTCGACGGGCGCCCGGTGATCTTCTTTGAAGGCATGACCCGGCCTTGGGGCGACCTGGCCGCAGCCCGAGCCGGCTGGGAGCGCATCCGCCAGGCCACCGATCCTGATCGGCGCGCTGTGTGGTTTGCCGAAGGCTTATCCACAGCCTTCAACCCGTTGTTCGATGGCCTTTACGTGTATCGGATTGATCACCGCAACAGCCCGCGCAGTTGGCTCAAACAACCCACCTACGCCGCCCGTTTGCGCAACGTCGAGCGGCAATCGGGCATGCGCCTGTATTTCGCCGATACCATTGCGCCTGGCTTCGACGACACCCGTTCACCTCTGGTGAAGTCCACCGACATGCGCATCCCCGCCCCCATCTTCGCCCGCGACCGCGGCAACGGTGATTATTACCGTGAGACATTCAGCGTAACGCCGCGAACCGGCGGTGACTTGCTGTTGGTAAAGAGCTTCAACGAGTGGATCGAAGGCACAGCCATCGAGCCGGGCCGCACGTACGGCGATCTATACCTCAACCTGACCTGTGAGTTGGGGACGGCCTATCGCGCCAACAGCTCCGCCCCAACTTCACGCAATCCCTAACCCGTTATCCCATGAACACGCTCGATCTTTCCGACAAAATCATCTTGATCACCGGCGGCGCCGGCGCAATCGGTCAAGTGATCGTGCGCAGGCTACTGGAGCACGGCGCGGCGGTGGCCGTGAACGATGTACTACCGAAAGAAGAGGTTAAGGCCATCCTGCCCCAGTCTGAGCGCCTGCGCTACTTTCAGGCCGATGCCGCTCACGCCGAGTCGGTGGCGGCGATGTTCGACGCCGTCGAATCGGCGCTGGGTCTACCCAACGTGGCATGTTGTCACGCCGGCATGGTAGCCGCTCATCCGGTCACCGCGTACCCGCTGAGCGAATACGATAAACTGATGGAAGTGAACGTGCGCGCAGCGTTCGTGGTGGCGCAGGAAGCAGCACGACGTTGGATCGCGCGGAGCGTGGCCGGCCACCTGATCTTCACCACGTCGTGGGTGCAAGACGTCCCCTGGCCGGAGATCACGCCCTACACCATGAGCAAAAGCGCCATGAAAGCCATGATGCGCGGCTTCGCGCGCGAACTGGCCGACAAAGGCATCCGCGCCAACGCCATCGCGCCGGGCATCGTCGGCGTGGGCCTGGCCAAGCGACAGTGGGACACCGATCCCAGCTACCGCGCGCGCGCTGCAAAGGCCATTCCGTTGGGCTATTTGCAGACGCCGGAAAGCGTGGCCGATGCGTTCGTCTTCCTATGCTCCGACATGGCCAGTTATATGACCGGCGCGACGCTGCTGGTGGACGGCGGGTGTAGCCTATATCCGATGGATTGAGGACGAATCGAAAATAACGATGAAGAAACTCTCTCGATATGCGACGAGCGCCGGGCCGCGATGGATGCTGGACGGTCAACCGCTCGTTGCGAGCTTTACGCTTGCTGAGCTGCTCCGACAGCCGGCCAGCACACTTTCTGACTGGCTGGCGCGACGACGAGACGACGCCGCTAGCGGCATCCAAGCACAAACGGTGCTCCCCCCCATCGAGCCGCTGCAGGAAGTCTGGGCCAGCGGCGTCACCTATCTACGCAGCCGCGACGCGCGCAAGGCGGAATCGTCGGTCGCCGATGTGTATCAAAAAGTCTACGAAGCCGAGCGGCCCGAATTGTTCATGAAAGCCGTCGGCTGGCGCGTTGTGACCGGCGGGCAACCGGTGCGCATCCGCAAAGACAGCCAGTGGAACGTGCCGGAACCGGAGCTGACCCTGGTCATTAACACGCATGGGGAGATCGTCGGCTATACGGCCGGCAACGACATGTCGTCACGCGACATCGAGGGCGAGAACCCGCTCTACCTGCCGCAGGCCAAAATCTACACCGGGGCGTGCGCGCTGGGGCCGGAGATCGTGTTGGTGGACGCCGAGGCAATGCGGGCGCTGACTGTGACGTTAGAGATTCGGCGGAACGGCGCGGTCGTCTTCAGCGGCGAGACCAACATCGCGCGCATGAAGAGGCGCCTGGAGGAATTGGTGAGCTATCTTTACCGCGAGCTGGATTTCCCCGACGGCACGTTTCTGATGACCGGCACCGGCATCGTGCCGCCGGAGAGCTTCTCGCTTCAACCAGGCGATCAGGTCAAGATCAGCGTCGGCGCGGTGACGTTAGAGAACGACGTCGCTTAACCTCCCAGGCGGCAGACCAGCAGGACTGAGCGCACGCCCGGCCGGCGCGCCATTTCACCACACGCTCAGTTCCAGCAGACGGTCCTCGTAGAACCACAAGATGGCGCGATAGAAATCTTCCTCGTCGGCCTGGGAGAGGAGCAGGTCACAGATGTCCGGTTCAAGCGCGGTCAGTTCATGGATGAGCGCCTTCTTCTGCGCGCCGCTCGGCACCGTGTCACACACGCTAAGCATCGCGCGCCAGTCGTGATCGAAGGCGCCGGCCCACACCATCAGCAGGCGTTGATGATTAAACGTGTAACGCTCTTCCTTGCCGGTGTGGGGATTGACGCGCATGAAGATCAGCTCGCCGCCCAACGGCGGCGGCCGGCGGATCAGGTTGAGCTTGCGCTTGCCGCTCAGCAGGCGCGCGCATGCGCTGCGCACCTCGTCGCGCGTTTCCCTCAGGACGCGCCCGCGCTCGTACAGGCGGTCATACAAGACACACACCAGGTGAATCAGGTTGCGCCGCTCGTCCAGTCTCCAGCGATGCATGTAGCTCATGTCTATGAAGCTGGAAGCCAACTCGCTGATGTGATAATCGCATAGGTCATCGAGCGATTGGATCTCGTGCAAGTGCGTCTCGATGAATACCAGGACGATCGCGAGGCCAAGCCAGGCCATGACGGGATCGAAACCGCGCTGGCTAACATGGCACAGGAAGTCCTCCACATCGCTCTGCGTGAGCGGCAAGTGCAAACCGAGGGCGTCATAATAGTCGCGCGCAGCAGCCATCGCGTCGTTGAGTGCATCTGCCAGCGTCGCCCCATGCCGCGCCAAAGTGGCCTCTTCCTCTGCGTCGGTTGGCATCTCGGAGAGGACGTGCATCAACAAAGCGCGGATATCCTTGGGCACGACGGCCACCTTGAACATCCGTTTACCCGGTTTGCCGTCTTTAACGCGAGAGGTGCGGCCGATGAAGAGCAACGCTCGGCGGCGCAACTCGCCCAGACAAGATGTCGGAGGCTGTTCGTCCCAGAACCAGCCGTCGCCGTCCATCGAACCAAAGTCGCGCGTCAGGTCGGCCAAGCGCATCCACCCGCCGTTGTTGATCACCCGGCGCAGGGCGCTCCGGGCGCGAGGGGGCAATTCGGCCACGCAGCGCCGGAGTTCATTCTCTGAAGTCAGGCGCGCCACCAGGGCCGTGACTTTAGCGCGCCGGCTTCCGTATTGCTCACCGCGCAAGATCAGCCGGTTCGCCTGGCAGGCAGCGTCCAACCATTTGCCGGGGAGCTTGCTGAGCGCGGTCTTGAGGGAGAGGTTGACACAGATCGCTTTGTTCTCTTCCTCGATGCGCCAGCGGTCGCCCCAGTAGCGCACCAGTTCATCCGTCAACTCGCTCGCCAGCCATGCGGCATCGAGGCCGAAATCGTCGGCGTCATCGTGACCGTCGAAGTCGCCACCGTCGAACTCGTCGTTAGACTCGGTGTGCATCAGACTCGCTCCTCCCGCTTGAAGCCCACAACACGTGCGGTTTCAAGCCTCGTGTTTGTGTACTTGCGTTTCAGCGCCAACCGACGCCTGCATTTCCATGCGCCTGCGATAGCGGTTGACGCGGTCGACGACGGCTTCGCTGCCCAACATCGCCCAAGTGGACAGCCCAAGCAATACAAACAATGGCGTCATCGCCAGCGATACGGCCATACACGCCCCGGCGATTGCCAGCAGCGTCAACGTGAACAACGGACTCGCCCCTGCCACCAACGCCGAATTGCGCAAGGCGACCCGCCAGCGCCGATCCTGTTGTTCCACGTAAAAGGCGCCGATGTAGAAATTGATCGCCACCCAGAAGAACATAGCCGCGAGCCATGCGCCCTGCACCCATTGCGCCCACACCGCGCGGTCAAACATCGCGCCATACCACCAAAAGTTGAAGATAAGCAACGCCGTAACCACGAACGCGACGAGCGCATAGAGCCACGCCTTGCGGAAGTGTTCGCGAAATGCGGCGAAATAGTGCTCCCAAGTCACTGCGTAGTCGTTCGCAATGCGGTTGCACACCGCGTATAACGCCATCATCGCCGGCGGCCCAGGGAGGATGACGATGAGGCACAGCAGCGTGAACACGTTCATCAGCACCAGGGTAAACATCTCGCCCCAGATGTCCTTGAACGTCTTCACGGCTACGCGGAAAGCGTCAATCATGCTGATGGGTATTGTAGTGGCGCGTGCCGATTGCGCGACTCGCGCTCAAAGCACGCTCACGGGGTCGACATCCACGATGAAGCCGCGCGGCACGTCCAAACCCGCCAGCAGTTCGCGCGGCGCGAGCGTGCGCGCGAGCATTTGCCAGCGATAGCGATTGTTCCGCTTGGGGAAGTACGCCGGCGCCGGGCCGATCACACCGGACTGATAGGGCGACCGGCGCACCTGGCGCGCCAGCAGCTCACACGCCCGGCGCGCCACGTCGTTGTCGGCGTCTGCGTATTCAAAGCGCACCAGCCGCGTGAACGGCGGCAGGTTCAGCATCCGTCGTTGCGCCAACTCATACGCCACGAAGCCCTGCACATCGTGTCGGGCGGCAAACGCAATCGCCGGATGCTCTGGGTTGTACGTCTGCACAATCACTCTTCCGGGCAGCAAGCCCCGCCCTGCGCGGCCGGCCACTTGTACGAGCAAGTCGAAGACGCGCTCGCCGGCGCGAAAGTCCGGCAAGAACAATCCTACGTCGGCCAGCACCACGCCTACTAGGGTTACCATCGGCAAATCGAGGCTCTTGGCGATCATCTGCGTGCCGACCAACACATCGGCCTGGCGATTGACGAAGCGTTGCAGGATATGGTCACCGCCGCCGCGCCCGGCCGAGTCGCGATCCCAGCGCAGCACCCGCGCTTCGGGAAAGCGCTGCAAGACGGCCTGCTCCACCTTCTGTGTGCCGACGCCGATGAAGCGGATACGCCGGCTGCCGCAGGCCGGACAGCGCGACGGCGTCGGCGCGACGTACTCGCACTGGTGACACTGGAGATGGGGGACCGGCGGGCAAGTGGGCGATATGGGATTGACCGCTTCCGCGTGATACGTGAGGGGTGTATCGTCGTTTGGGCAACGCAGCACATGCCCGCAGTCGCGGCACAGCACGCTGGATGCAGCGCCGCGCCGGTTGAGGAAGAGAATGGCTTGCTCGCCGCGTCGCAACGTCTCGGCCAACGCCTGCATCAGCGCGCCGCTGAACATATCGAGATTGCCGCCGCGCAACTCCGCGCGCATGTCAACGACCTGCACCGCCGGCAGGGGCTGGTAAGCGACAGCCTCGGTCTCCGGCTGCAGCACAGCCGGCACGCCCAAGCGCGCCTGCTGATCGGCGATGCGTCGCGCGTGGCCGCGCACCCGATTCGGCAATTCGAGCAGTTTCAGGCGCCCCTCGCGAACCATCTGCCAGGCTTCCAGCGCGGGCGTGGCGCTGCCGAAGATCAACGTTGCGCCGGTCAATTCGGCATAGCGCATAGCCACGTGCCGAGCATCGTAATACGGCGGAGCGGTCTGCTTGTAGGATGGGTCGTGTGCTTCGTCGAGCACGATCAGCCCGACCTGAGGCAGCGGCGCAAACAGCGCCGAGCGTGCGCCGACGACCACGCGCAGCTCGCCGGCTCGGATGCGCCGCCAGGTATCGTAGCGTTCGCCAGGCTTCAGGCCGCTATGGATGAGCGCAACCTGACCGGGGAAGCGCTCTAGGAAACGCCGAGAGGTCTGCGGCGTGAGCGCGATCTCCGGCACCAGGATCAGCGCGCCGCGCCCCTGCTCGAGGACGGCTTCGGCCGCGCGCAGATAGATCTCGGTCTTGCCGGAACCGGTCACGCCGCGCAGCAGGAACGACGCGCTGCGTGAAACATCCTTGCTCAGCTCGGGGAGCGCGATGCGCGATCGGATAGCGCGCCAGGCCTGCGCCTGATCCTCGGTGAGCGGCGGGGGCGACTTGGCCACGTAGTCCACATCAGCTAACGGATCGCGCCATTGCGCCGCGTCGCCGAGCGCGATATAACCGCGCATGGCCAACCAGCGCAAATCTTCGCGGGTCGCGCCGGTCTCCGCAAAGATCCACTCCGCGGCAGCCAAGCCGTTATGAGAGTGTAGATAGCTCAACACAGCCGCGCGGCGCGCGCGTGTCTCTGGCCTCAACTGCCGATTGGCCTGCAAATTCGCCAGGGCCAACGCCAGGGTATCGTCGCCGACGACGAGCTGCGCCAACGTGGTGCGCCTCGGCTGCGCCCGGGGCGGCTGCAGCGTAGATGCGCGCGACACCAGGCCGGTTTTCACCAGCGCCTTCAACGCGCGACGCCAGTTTGGGATGCCGCGCATCGCGCGCGCCAGCCTCGACTCGACCGACGGGCCGCGCCAATGCAACACTTTGAGCAGCCGTCTGCGCGGGTCGGCTGCGCTTGCGTCCTCGCCGTTCAAGGTCACGGCCCGCTCGCCCTCCTCCGTCAAGCGATACACATAGGCCGACCGCGGCGTGAAACCCGGCGGCGTCATGAGCGCGCAACAGCGACCGAGCGGCGCGTGATATTCGGCAGCGATCCATCGCGCGAGTTCGAGCTGCGCCGGGTTTAAAGCCGGACGCTCGTCAAGCACCGCATGGATCGGCCTGAGTTCGGCTTCGGCGGGCGTGGACGAAGCGCCCCATCCGACGACAATGCCGCTCGTCCAGCGGCGCTGCAACGGCACGACGACCGCCGAGCCGGTTGAAATTTGGCCGCGCAGACCTTCAGGGATGAGATACGTCAGCGGCTCGACGACCGCTTGCGATAGGAGCGCCACCGAGGCGACACATTGCGAGGGAGACGGGTCAGCCATGGCAGCAGGCTCACTTTGCGCAACGAAAGCCTACGTCGCGATGCGAACTGTTCGGATCGTCCTTGATGCGCCGGGTCACCCTTAGGTCGTCAGGCATATTGGTGAAGCTGCCGCCGCGCATCACGCGCTGATCGGCCTGCGGCGGGCCTTGCGGGTTGTCATTTTCGTTCTGTGCGTAGTAGTCGGGACGATACCAGTCGTTCACCCACTCCCAGACGTTGCCGGCCATGTCGTATGCGCCCATTGGGCTGCGATTGCCCAGGTACAAGCCGACAGGCGCGGTGTCCTCGGACGACGCCACGCGGGCCGGGTCGAAGTCGTTGCCCCAGGGATATCGGCGCCCGTCGTTACCCCGGGCTGCGTATTCCCACTCGGCCTCGGTCGGCAAGCGCTTGCCCAGCCAACGGCAATACTTGTCGGCATCCCACCAGGACACGTAACGCACCGGATGATCGAAACGCGAGCCGATGTTATCCACGCGCCACGTTTCGCCGAACGGTTTGCCGGCCATCTCAGCGCTGGTCTGATAATTGGTCGCCTTGACAAACTCGCGGAACTCGCCGACGGTGACTTCATAGCGGTCAATCTGATAGGCCGGCATGTTCACGAGGCGCTCAGGTCGTTCGTCTTCGGCACCGGCGTTGCTGCCCATGAGAAACGCGCCGGCGGGCATTTGTAACATCGAGCCAAGCGGGCCATCTGCGCCGCGCACAGAGAGCACGGCCGGCGGCGTGCGCAGCCGCTGCCCGGCGCGGTCGGTCGCCTGCACTTCGATGCGGAAATCGCCATTGGCCGTCGGCCGCCACCCCAAGACGGCGTTGACGCGCGTCGCGCCGTTGACAGGCCTTTCGGCGACGCGCAAGCCATCGGCGAACAACGCCACGCCGGTGATGCCGTGAGCGCTCGCGGCATATACGGCGAAGTGGAGCACGCGACCGGCCCGGGTCGGCCGCAGCCGACCGCCTTGAATCGCCGGCGACAGCACTTCGACGCCGGGCGAATCGGCTGCCCGCGATGGAGCCGGCGCGCAGGCCGAGGCCGCAACCAGCAACAACACTGCGGCGAACGTCTTGCGCATAGCGCGCATTCTAGCCCTCAGAGGAGGCGCAGCGGATCGCGACTTGGGCTGTCTCGCTACAACAAACTCGGCTGAGCCGGCGGCGCATAGTCGAAGCCGAGGTGCTCGTAGGCGCGCTGCGTCGCAACGCGGCCGCGCGGCGTGCGGTCGAGGAACCCTAGCTGAAGCAGATACGGCTCGACCACATCCATGATTGTGTCGCTCTCCTCGCTGATGCTGGCCCCTAACGTCTCGAGACCGACGGGCCCGCCGTTGAACTTCTCGATGATCGTCCGAAGGACGCGCCGGTCAAGGTCGTCCAGGCCGAGCGGATCCACGTCGAGCAAGTTCAGCGCCGTGCGGGCCAGCGGCGCGGTGATCCGGCCCTGGCCATGCACCTGGGCGTAGTCGCGCACGCGCTTGAGCAGGCGCAACGCCACGCGCGGCGTGCCGCGCGAACGGCGGGCCACTTCGGACAACGCGTCCGCGTCTATCGGTGTGTTGAGCAAGCCGGCTGCGCGCGCCACGATCTTCTCGATGGCCTCGACGGGATAGAAATCCACGCGCAACACGGCGCCAAAGCGCGCGCGCAGCGGCGCCGCCATCAGCGCCAGCCGGGTGGTCGCGCCGATGATCGTGATCGGCGGCAACTTCAAGCGGACGCTGCGCGCGCTCGGGCCTTTGCCGATCACAATGTCAATCGCGTAATCTTCCATGGCGGGATACAGCACCTCTTCGACGGCGCGGTTGAGGCGGTGGATCTCGTCAATGAACAAGATGTCGTTGGCGCGCAGATTGGTGAGGATGGCAGCCAGGTCGCCGGCGCGCTCGATGGCCGGGCCACTGGTGACGCGCACCGTCGCGCCCATCTCATTGCCCACGACGTGGCTGAGCGTCGTCTTGCCGAGGCCCGGCGGGCCGTAGATGAGGATGTGATCCAGCGCGTCGCCCCGCGCTTTGGCCGCTTGGATCATCACGCGTAGGTTTTCGCGCACCTTATCTTGGCCGATTAACTCGTCGAGCGTGCGCGGCCGCAAGGCGCGATCGAGCGCGCCGTCGTCGCTGGATAGGTTACTGCCGGAGACGATGCGCGGCTTTTCGGGCAGGCGGTCGTCAGCCATCGTCAGGATTATAGGACATGTGTTCTAAATCAGACCCGTAGAGGGTAGATTGCGGATCTAGACTTGCGCGCGCAGCGCTCAACGCGCTCGCATGTTTTTATAATCACGCCGTGCCCTTGTTGATTGATGGCCACAACCTGATCGGTCACACTCCCGACCTGTCGCTCAGCGACCCGAACGACGAAGCGAAACTGATCGCCCGCCTCAAGGCCTATAGCGCACGCACGGGCAGAGCGATCACCGTCGTCTTCGACCCCGACCCGGAGGCCGACCCCGCTGGCTTCGACTACAACCGTTTTCGCGACGGTCGGCTGGAAGTGATCTATGCGCAGGCATGGCAAAAGGCCGATGACGTCATCCGCGAGATCGTTGGCGAGGTCAAAGATCGGCGCGGGATCATCTTAGTCACCTCGGATGGCGCACTGGCAAACTTCACGCGGCAGTGCGGTGTGCGCGTGCGTTCGTCAGAAGCATTTGAACGCGAGATGCGCCAGACGCTGCTTGCAACGCCCGAAGAGGACGAGAAGCCGGTCGCCAGCCCGTCGGAGATCAGCCTCTGGGCAGGGGTCTTCCAGGAGCCTAAGCCAGCGCCCCAGCCGCGGCCGGCCACACCTCCGCTCAGCCCCCAGGAGCGCAAACGCCAACGCCGCATGGCGCAGTTAAAGAAGCAAGTGCGCGGCGGCGGCCAACTGCGTTAGCGCGCACAGCGCAGGCCGGCGCGCAGTCCGCAGCTCTTGCAAGCCCACTTGCGTTTATTGCGTCTTCGTATAACCTAGGCGTGTTCTTAGGAACTTGGCTTTGATCGGTGCAGCCAACCAATCGCGCGCTCGTGATCCGCAACGGTCAATTCGAATTTGCATCACTCCCCGCTCCCAAGATGTTCAGAACACGCCCACTTTCACAACGCGATCCGGACTGGAAGAATATCCCGCTCGGCTTCACCCACGAAGGCCGCACCATCGGCTCAGATGGCTGCACGCTCACCTGCCTGACTATGCTGGTCAACGGCTTCGGCTTTCAGGAAACGCCGGCCACGCTCAACGACAAACTCAAGGCGCTCGGCCCGAACCAGGGCTTCTTCGGCGCATTGATCGCCTGGTTCGGCGTACCGCGCGTCCTGCCTGGGTTGAAGCTGAACAAGCTGATCGAATGCCGCCGCGTCCCCGCGCCGATGGCCGAGATTGACGCCGCGCTGGACGCCGGCAAGCCGGTCGTGGTCGAGTTGGACATGTCGCCAAGCCCTGGCTTCCAGAACCACTGGGTTCTGGTCTACGGTCGCCAGGACAACGACTATCTCATCCACGACCCGTGGCCCTGGCCCACGGAGCAGAGCGCCCTGCTTACCCAGCGCTACGGCTTCGTCGGCAAGCCCGCACAGATCATCACCTACTGCGCCTTCTACGACAATCCGAACTTCCGCCCGTCCGACGGCCTGCCCCAGCCGGAAGAGAAAACGATCGTCATCGTCGTCAACGATGCACCGGACATTCATGCCGTCGGCGGCCTGGCGTTGCGCAACCGCCCCGGCGTCATCGGCACACAGATCCTGCAGCGCCTGCCGGCGGGCACGATGCTCACTTTGCTCGAGCCCGCGGAGTCGGCGTGGCAGAAGGTCGGCGTATACAACCAGTGGCTGAACGTGGCCGCGCCGGATGGGACGCGCGGCTGGGTAGCTGCCTGGTATGTGCACGCCCGCGAAGTCACGGTGACGAAATCCCTGCCTGTGCCGGTCAAGCGAGGCCGCCCGCGCGAGCTGGATGTGGACGCCGCCGCGCAGCCGCCGCTGCGCGACAGAGGCTTCGTGCGCGCCAGGAAGATGCGCAAGCGCGTTGCAATCTATGAAACAAACAAACGCACAATGATGAGCTACGTCAAAGGTGGGACGAAGCTCGAAGCGATCGGCGACACCGCGACACTGGCGCACACGCTGCGCGCGCAAAAGACGACGAAGCCGCGCTGGATCAAAGTGCTTACCGGCAAGCGCATCGGCTACGTCCGGGCGCACGACCTGGAGCCGGAGCTAATCTACGCGCCCAAGCCACGCAAGCCACCTGTCGGTAAGTCGCTCGACGAAAGCCTGATCGCTCTGACCGAGCCGGACGCGCGACCTGCGCTGCGCGTGATCGCACAGGCCGGGCTGCGCTTGCGTGACGCGCCTAGTATGGATAGCAACACTAAGATGGTGCTGCCGTATGGGACGTTGGTTTTGTTACGCGAACCTTTGGACGTCGCACTGCCCAAAATCGGCCGTCCCGGCCAATGGCTCGCAGTCTCCACGTTCGACGGCGTGACTGGCTTCGTAGCAGCAGAGTGGGTCGTGCTCGCCGCGACGCTGCCGCCCATCCCAGACGTGCGCGCGCAGGGCGTCGTCCTAGCCAGCATGACGGCGCTGCTGCACGAGCGGCCATCAGCCGGCAGCAGGAGCGAATGGCGGGTGACGGCCGGCACGCCGCTGCGCCTGCTCAGCGATGGCGACTGGGATCGCATCGGCGACGAGACCGCCTTCGTGCAGGTCGAGACGTTCGCGTTCAAGCGTGGCTATATGCGGGGGTCGCACGTGCGCGCGCCGGATTTTGCCGACCGCCGCGTGAAAGTAGAAGACGCGCCCTTGCCCTTCGGGATATGTGCGTGGAACTATGGCCTGCACGATCCGTTCGACCGCAATCTGTTCGCTGACAGCGGAAAGACCGGCTGGGTGCTGTTCACGCATCGCGTGGTAAACGGCGAGGGATGCAATTACGAGGACTGGTCGCGCAGCGGCTACGGGGTGATCGCCCGGCTGAACAACGACTACGGCGGCAGCGGCACCATCCCTACGCCGGAGCACTACGACGCCTTCGCCGACCAGTGTCGCCGTTGGGTGTTGAACTCGCGCGGCAACCTGATCTGGGTGATCGGCAACGAGATGAACAACCCACGTGAGTGGCCGAACCAGGACCCGTGGAATCCGGGGAACAACCCGGCCGACGCCATCACGCCGGAGCGCTACGCTGCTTGTTTCAACAAGGTGCGCGCGGCGATCAAGAGCGTGCAACCGCGGGCAATCGTCGTGCCCGGCGCGATTGACCCATTCCAAGGGCCGCGGCAGAGCTGTCTCGAGTACTTCGAGCAGATGCTGGCTGCGATCACCGACCTCGACGGGATCGCTCTACACTGTTACACGCACGGTTACACGCCTGAATTGGTCACGTCGCTCGACCGGTTCGAGAACGACCCGCTACGCTGGCAGTACTATCATTTCCGCGCTTATACAACGCTGCTCGACGTGATCCCGCCACGGCATCGCTTTAAGCCGGTCTACATCACCGAGACCAACCCGCACGGCGCACAGCCTTGGAGCGGAGGCGAGAACGGCTGGGTACAGGCCGCCTATGCCGAGATCGCGCGATACAACCACCAGCCGCACGCCCAGCAAATTCAATGTCTGTTACTATATCGTTGGTCGCGCGACGACATCTACAGCATCGTGGACAAGCCCGGTGTGCAAAACGACATCCGCGCGACGATCAGGACAACCGATTATCGCTGGAGGGGTTAACGATGAATAACAAAAAGACCGGCAACGATTCGCACTTCGAATCGGCGAACGACGACGCCGTCGCCAAGTCGTCATCCGCGCCATCCCAGTTCGAGGCCAACTCGGCGATGGACGAGCTGCGGGCCATGGTAATACCTTCGAGCAGCCTGGCGGCAATGGGCCTTGAGGCAGCAGCCAAGAAGAACCTGCCATCCGGCCAGACGCTGGGCGACGCGCTCAAGTCGTTCATCCGGCAGCTCACCGACTCGCTCAGCCAGGTTGCCAACGACCTGAGCAGCCTGGAGGTGCGCACCTTCAGCTCCGACGACATGAGCCAGGTGCACTACGATCTCAACTCAGGAAAGTTCATCGGGCCGGTCAAACCGCGCGCGCTCACGCGAATCAGCCTGGACGGCGACACGGATATCGTTGTGCCGGAGAAAGGCGACGAACTGGACGAAACGCTGTGGGCAGCGCACGTTTCGATGGTCAAAGAAGCGCAGGCCACGCGCGCCCAGTTCATCGGCTCGATGGCTGAGATGGCGACCCGGCTGATCGCGCTGTTCAGCTGACCGTAGCGGTCAGGCACCGAGACTCTTACGGCCGTTTGCGCCCGAAGCGTGGAAGACGCAACAGCAAATGGATGCCGTTCAAGCGCTGCTTGGTGCATGGATGACCGGAGCGCATGAAACACAACGCTTCGACATAGCTCCGGTCTGGCGCTGGGAAACGCCATCCCACCCACGCACGGCTTGGCAAAGACAGCGCCTGGAGATGGATCAAGGCCAGGCACACATCGAGCAAGCAATCGCCCGGTTGAATCACTTCGCCGATGGATGGATGCCGGGCGAGGGTCCACGAGCGAAATCACTCGACACACCGGCCAAATCACCCGAAGATGCGCTGGTCGAGGCGCTCGAACGCATCAACGCACCGCAGGCTAAGGGCCTACTCGATCCGCTGCAAAGCTCCCGCGAAGAGTTCGATGCGTTCGTCCGCCGTGTGCGCGAACTTGTGTCATATTACGCAGTGATCGAAACCACGTCCGATGGCGCAGTGATTGCTCGCACCCTCGTCGGTTGGACAGGTGATTTCAAGTCGCTTTGGCGCAGGGATCTCACGCCGGAGCAGGTTCGACTGCATGAGCGCAATGTGCGAGCTGCGCTGGCGCGCCGCGCCGTGCTCATCCGGCTGATGAGCGTGATCAGCGCGAGCGCAGCAAAAATCGCTTTGCGGCTGGCGACGCCCGGCGCACAGCTCCTCGTCTTGCCTGCCCTGTGGCAGTTCATCCGAGACGTGATCGAGGAGCTGCGGCGCGCGGAGGCGCAGGGCGCTAGGTGAAACGCGGCAACAGGCCGGTCGCTTCGTGCGCAGCGATGAGATCATCCACCAGCGCGTGAATCTGATTCAGGTCAAGCTCGGCGGCGGTATGCGGGTCGAGATAGGCGGCGTGGTAAATGTATTCGCGCTTGCCGGTGAGCGCCGCCTCAACGGTCAGCTCCTGCACGTTGATGTTGGTGCGCATCAGCGCGGCGAGGTGCGGCGGCAGCCTGCCGATCTTGGTCGGCTGTAGGCCGTTCTTATCCACCAGCACCGGCACCTCCACGCAGCAGCCCTGCGGCAAATTGTCAATCAACCCCTCGTTCGGCACATTGCCGTAGATCACGCGCGGCTGGCCGGTCTCCATACTGTGGATGATGAGCGCGCCGTATTCGTGGCTGCGACGCACCTCGATGTCCTCGCCGGCTTCCAGCCGAGCGCGCATGGCCTGCCAGCCGGCGATCTGCGCCTCGCAGCGGCGGACGTACTCATCGAGCGGAATGTTGAACCGCTCGATGAGATCGGGGCGGTCGCGCTTGATGAACCACGGCACATATTCGCTGAAGTGCTCGCTGGACTCGGTGACAAAGTAGCCAAAGTGCCTGAATACTTCGTAGCGCACCAGGTTCCACGTCGGTTGCTTGCCTTCCTCCAGCACCTTGCGGATGCGCGGGTAAAGGTCCTCGCCGTTGCGCTCGAACTTCAGGTAGAAGGCCATGTGATTGATGCCGGCGCACACGTAGTTGATCTCCTCGATCGGCACGCCGATGTCCCAAGCCAACTGTTCCGCCGTGCCTTGTACGCTATGGCACAGGCCCACGGTCCTGATCTTCGTCGCCCGGCTGATGGCCCAGCAATTCATCGCCATCGGGTTGACGTATTGCAGGAAGGTCACGTGCGGGCACAGCGCTTCCATATCGCGGCAGATGTCGAGGAAGACCGGGATGGTGCGCAACGCGCGCATGATGCCGCCCACGCCCAGCGTGTCGGCAATGGTCTGGCGCAGGCCATACTTCTTGGGCACTTCAAAGTCAATCACCGTGCTGGGCTTATAGCCGCCGATCTGGAACATGCTGATGGCGTAATCCGCGCCGTCAAGGGCGCAGCGCCGATCCTGGGTTGCTTCGATCCTGGGCTTTGCACCCAGCTTTTCGGCCACTTTCCGGGCCACGATCTCCGAAGTGCGCAGACGCTCCGGGTCAATGTCGAACAAACTGATGTGCGCGTCGGCCAATTCGGGGAAGCTCAGAATATCGCCGAGGAGATTCTTGGCAAACACCGTGCTGCCGGCGCCGATCAACGTAATCTTTGGCATACTAGGGATGGAACCGTGATTCTTGGAATTTCGTTTGCTCCCAATCGTAAACGGTAATCCGCACATCGCAAAATCGCTCTTTCCCTGATCTCAAACCAGCATGAACCCCTACCTCATCGGCCTTCGGTGCTCACTTTGCGGCACAACACACGCTCCCGACGAAGTCACCTACACCTGCCCAAAAGATAACGGCAACCTAGACGCAATTTACGACTATGCGCACCTGGCGCGGTATCTCGATCCGCGCGCCATCACGCACAACCCCGATCGCTCGCTCTGGCGCTACGCTCCACTCTTGCCCGTCGTCCCTCCGGCAGCGCCGCATACGCCGCTTGCTGCGCTCGGCGGGTCGCCGCTGTACCGCGCGCCGGCGCTCGAGCGCGCGCTGGGCATACGCGCCGTGTGGATGAAGGACGATTCGCGCTTGCCCAGCTCATCGTTCAAAGACCGCGCCAGCGCGATGGTGATTGCGCGCGCGATGGAAATGGGCATCAAGACGATCTGTGTCGCTTCCACCGGCAACGCTGCCGCGGCGCTGGCCGCGCTGTGCGCCGGCACCGACCTGCAGGCCGTGATCTTCGTGCCGGAAAGCACGCCCGAAGCCAAGCTGGCCGGCATCCTCATCCACGGCGCGCGGGTGTACACCGTGCGCGGCTCGTATAACGACGCCGTCGCACTGGCCGAAGCAGCCTGCCGCGAGTTCGGCTGGTACAACCGCAGCACCGGCTTCAATCCCTACACGCGCGAGGGCAAAAAGACCGCCGGCTTCGAGATCGCGGAACAGCTCGCCCGGCAAGACGCGCGCAGAGCCGATAGCGGCTTTCGCGCGCCGGACGTGGTCATCGTGCCGGTCGGCGACGGCAACATCATCAGCGGCGTGCACAAGGGGTTCCGAGAGCTTCACATGCTCGGTTGGATCGAGCACATGCCGCGCTTCATCGGCGTCACGGCAGCGCTGGCGCCTTCTTTCTACCGCGCCTGGCAATCGGGCGGCGAGCAGTTCGAGACGATCCCGTCGCAGACGATCGCCAGCGGCATCGGCACCGACCGACCCTGCGACGGCGTAATGGCGTTGCGCGCCATTCGCAGCACCGGCGGCGCCGTCGTCGAAGCGACCGACGAAGAGATGCTGGACGCCATGCGCAAGCTCGCGACCCGAGCCGGCGTCTTCGTCGAGCCGGCCTGCGCGGCGGCCTACGTCGGCCTGGTCAAGGGTCGGCACATAGGGGTAATCGGCAACGACGACGAAGTGGTGCTCCAGCTCACCGGCAGCGGCTTCAAAGACGTGCGTTCAGCGCTGCGCGCTGCCGACAAGCCGATCCGCGTAGAATCGCTTGCCGACGTTCAACCATGATATGCGCGATGCGCTGTGGTGGTACCTGTGGCTGCAAGCCTTCGCCTTCGGCGGCTGGCTGATCGCGTCGCGCTGGCTGGTGCGCCTGCCCGACCGAGGCTACGGCGTTAGCAAGGCGCTGGGGCTAACCCTCGGCGGCTTTTGCTACTGGGCCGCCGTCACCTCCGGCCTTTCGACGAATCATGTCGGCGCCGCGCTGCTGGCGCTGGCCGGCGTATGGGGCGTCGGCCTCTGGCTGCGCTATAGCGCGCGCGACGCCAATCGCGCGACGCAAGCCCCAATCCCCCTGGCGGCTTTGGCCATCACTACCGAAGCGCTCTTCGCGCTGGCCTTCGCGGGCTGGGCCATCGTGCGCGCCTACAGCCCGGACATCATGAGCGCCGGCGGCGAGAAGTTCATGGAGTCCATGATGATCAACGCCATCCTGCGCAGCCCGGCCTTCCCGCCGAACGACGCCTGGTTCTCCGGCTTCAGCATCAGCTACTACTACTTCGGCTACATCATCTTCGCCATGCTGATCTTATTGAGCGGCGTCGCGCCGGCAGTTGGCTTCAACCTCGGCGGGGCGATGATCTTCGCGCTCACGCTCATCGGCGGATTCAGCATCGGATACAACCTTTGGGGCCAGGGGGCTGAGGCCAGGGGTCAGGGATCGGAGTTTGGGGAGTCGGGAGTCGGTATTCGGAAGTCATCCCTCCTCATGTTTAATCCTCAATTCCTCACGGGTCTGTTGACCGCGCTCATGCTGGCGCTGATGGGCAACCTGGGCGGGCTGATGGGCGCGCTCAAATGCAGCGATGCTCTGCCGCAATCGTTCTGGGAATGGTTGGACGTGCGCGACACGGCAACCCAGACGTATGCCTGCAACGGCCTGGCACCGAGCGAGTTCTACGGCTGGTGGTGGGATTGGTCGCGCGTGGTGAAAGACACGACGCCAACCGGCCAATACCAGGAGACGATCACCGAAATCCCCATCTTCAGCTTCGTGCTCGGCGACAACCACCCGCACGTGATGGCGCTGCCGCTTGCACTGCTGGCGCTCACCCTGGCGCTGGGCAACTTCGCTGGCGAAGCCGGCAACGGGCAAGATGCAAAATGCGACGCGCGCGATTTGCCTTCCGCATCACGCCCCCCGTTCGACCTCCCCCGAATCACCACTTCCTTCGTCTTGCCGGCCATCATCTTCGGCGGATTGGCGTTCATGAACACCTGGGACTTCCCAATCTACGGGGCGATCTTCATCGCCGCGTCGCTGCTCGGGCGATGGCTGCGCCGCGAGCCGCTGTTGCCGGCGCTTCTGCATGGCGCCGGCGTGATGATGCTGGGGTATTTACTCTATTTGCCTTGGCACGTGACATTCGCCTCACAGGCGCGCGGGATTGGGATCAACTTGTTCAATGGCACGCGTTTCGTGCATTTCTTCCTTATCTACGCGCCGTTTTTGATCGCCGGGGCCGGCTTCATCGCTTCGACCACGCGCGCGGCAGGCATGTCGGCGCGTGCAATTGTGGGGCGCGCCGCCGGCCTGACGGCCGCAACCCTCATTGCCAGCTTCGTTGTGGCGTTAGCGGTCGGACTCGCCTCGCCGCAGGGACGCGCCATAGCCCAGGAACTCAGCGGCGCCGGCCCAGTGATGGGCATGCCGCGCGAGCAGGTATCGCAACGGCTGGTGGAGCGCATCACCAACCCCTGGACGGCGCTGGCGCTGAGCGGGGGCGCAGCCGCGTGCGCTGCGCTCATCCTGGCCTATCGCGCGCCGAAATCGGCATCGCATCCGTCGGCGACGGCGGATGCCCCCACCCCACCGGCGCCGTTCATCCTGCTGCTCTTCGGTGCCGGCGCGTTGCTCACCCTGCTCGTTGAATTCGTCTTCCTGCGCGACCTGTTCGGCACGCGCATGAACACGGTGTTCAAACTCTACTACCAGGCCTGGACGCTATGGTCAGTCGCTGGTGGATTCGCCATTGTCAGCCTGATCGCTGCGCGCCAGGCTGCGGCGAAGTGCGTCGGTGGGGTCGCGTTGGCTTTCGTCGCGCTGGGGCTGATCTATCCGATCATGGCTATCCCCGCGCGCGCAAACAACTTTCGCGGCGAGCCAACGCTGGACGGCGCCGCTTACCTGCGCCGCATCCATCCAGAAGATGCAGCGATGATCGCCTGGCTGAACGCCAACGTCGCCGGCGCCCCGCACATCATCGAAGCGCCGCCAAGCAACGCTTTCGGCGCATACGCTTACGAAGGACGCATCTCGACGTTCACCGGCCTGCCGACTGCGCTCGGCTGGGGCGGCCACGAGCATCAATGGCGCGGCACCACCGACGAACAGGCGCGGCGCTTTCCGCTGATCGAACAGCTCTACAACACAACCGACCTCGCAGAAGCGCGCGCGCTGCTGCGCGAGTTTGGCGCGCGGTATGTGATCATCGGAGAGACAGAGCGCCAGCGTTTCTCATCCGAAGGGCTGGCCAAGTTCGAGTCGCTCTGCGCGCCGGCGTTTCAATCGGGCGCCAGCGTCATCTATCACTGCGGCGGCCCATAAACCTTGATGATGTGCACAGGCTGAGGCGGCGCGCGTCCGCCTGCCGGGCGCGAGGTGACCTTTACGCACCATGGCCGGCGTCTTTTGCGCCCGCGCGACTTCGTGGTTCAATTCCTCGCATGGCTTTCTTCGACCTTCCACTCGACCAGCTCAAAACTTATCGCCCCGACCGCAATGAGCCAACTGACTTCGATGCCTTCTGGCGTCGCACGCTGGACGAGGCGCGCGCACATCCGCTCGCGCCGCGCTTCGAGCCGGCGGACTTCGGGCTGCGCAACGTAGAGACGTTCGACGTCACTTTCAACGGCTATGGCGGCCAGCCGATCAAGGGCTGGCTCATCCTCCCCCGGCATCGTGCTGGAAAGCTGCCGTGCGTCGTCGAGTTCATTGGCTATGGCGGCGGGCGCAGCTATCCCACAAGCTGGCTGCTGTGGAGCGCAGCCGGCTATGCCCACCTGGTTATGGACACGCGCGGCCAGGGCAGCACGTGGAGCCACGGCGACACGCCCGACCCCGAACCCGAGGGCAGCAACCCGCACCACCCCGGCTTCATGACCCGCGGCGTGCTCAAGCCGGAGACGTATTACTACCGGCGCGTGTTCACCGACGGCTGCCGCGCCGTCGAGGCCGCCCAGGCGCATGATGCCATAGACCCCGACCGCATCGCGGCCACCGGCGGCAGCCAAGGCGGCGGCATCACCATCGCCGTCGCCGGGCTGATGCCCGCCGTCCAGGTCGCCATGCCGGATGTGCCGTTCCTGTGCCACTTCCGGCGCGCTGCGACGCTGATAGACAGCAGTCCGTATATCGAATTGCAACGCTTCCTCGTCGCCCAACGTGACAAAGTGGAGCAGGTCTTCGCCACGCTGAGCTACTTCGACGGCATGAACTTCGCCGCCCGCGCGCGCGCAAAGGCCTTGTTCTCCGTCGGTCTGATGGACGACATCTGCCCACCCTCAACCGTGTTTGCCGCCTATAACCACTGGGCCGGCGAGAAGGAAATCCGCATCTACGAGTTCAACCGGCACGAAGGGGGCGGCGAATACCAGACGGTGGAGAAAGTGAAGTTCCTGCGCGCAATCTGGTAAAGCGGTCAAACTAGCCGCTTGACCAGCCGCTAACCCGTCGAACGAAGGACGCACCGGCGCGCCAATCCGATTACAAAGGCCGGCATGCCTATGCCTGCGTCACGAGAACTCGTCACGATTGATGGCAACGAGGCCGCCGCTTATGTGGCCTACAAGACCAACGAAGTGATTGCCATCTACCCGATCACCCCCTCTTCGCCGATGAGCGAGCTGGCCGACCAGTGGAGCTCGGCCGGCGAGCGCAACGTGTGGGGCAGCGTGCCGATCGTTCAGGAGATGCAATCCGAGGGCGGCGCGGCCGGCGCAATTCACGGCGCGCTGCAGGCCGGCGCGCTGGCCACCACGTTCACCTCCAGCCAAGGCCTGCTGCTGATGATCCCGAATATGTACAAGATCGCCGGTGAGCTGACCAGCACTGTATTTCACATCGCGGCGCGCAGCCTGGCGACTCATGCACTGTCCATCTTCGGCGACCACAGCGACGTGATGGCGACGCGCTCGACCGGCTGGGCGATGCTGTTCGCCAACTCGGTGCAGGAGGTGATGGATTTTGCGCTGATCGCCCAGGCCAGCACGCTGGCGGCGCGCATACCGTTCTTGCACGTGTTCGACGGCTTCCGCACGTCGCACGAGATCATGAAGATCGAGCGCCTCTCCGAGGGCGACATCCGCGCAATGATTGACGACGAGCTGGTGCAGGCGCACCGGCGGCGGGCGCTCTCGCCCGATCACCCGTTCATTCGCGGCACAGCGCACAATCCCGACACCTACTTTCAAGCTCGCGAGGCGGTCAACCCCTTCTACCGGGCCGTGCCGGAGATCGTGCAACGCACGATGGACAAGTTCGCGGCGCGGGTCGGCCGACAATACCGCCTGTTCGACTACGTTGGCGCGCCGGACGCGGAGCGCGTGATCGTGATGATGGGGTCGGGCTGCGAGACAACCGAGGCCACGGTGAACTACCTGGTCGAGCGCGGCGAGAAGGTCGGTTTGGTGAAGGTGCGGCTGTATCGCCCGTTCTCCGCCGAACACTTCGTCGCCGCGCTGCCGCCAACGGTCAGGGCCATCGCCGTGCTCGACCGCACCAAGGAGCCGGGCGCAATCGGCGAGCCGCTGTATCAAGACGTCCTGGGCGCGTTGGCGGAGCAACGCTTCGGCGCCGATGGCGGCGCGCGCGCTTGGCCGGTCGTCATCGGCGGGCGCTACGGCCTATCGTCGAAGGAGTTCACGCCGGCCATGGCGAAGGCGGTCTTCGACGAATTGGCTCGGCCGCAGCCGAAGAACCACTTCACCATCGGCATTCACGACGATGTGACGTTCAGCAGCTTGGACTACGACCCGACGTTCGACATCGAGCCGGAGGACACGGTGCGCGCCATCTTCTGGGGGCTGGGCGCAGACGGCACCGTGGGCGCAAACAAGAACTCGATCAAGATCATCGGCGAGGAGACGGACAACTACGCGCAAGGCTACTTCGTGTACGACTCGAAGAAATCCGGCGCGCGCACGATCTCGCACCTGCGCTTCGGCCCGCGGCCCATCCACGCGCCCTACCTGATCTCGCGGGCGAACTTCATCGCCGTGCACCAGTTCGGCTTTCTAGACCGTTACGACGTGCTCGAACAGGCCATCCCCGGCGCGACGCTGCTGCTGAACAGTCCGTTCCCGGCAGAAGAAACTTGGGATCACCTGCCGCGCGCCGTGCAAGAGCAAATCCTGGCCAAGCGGCTGAAGGTGTGGGGGATTGACGCCTACACGGTGGCGCGCGAGGCCGGCATGGGCAACCGCATCAACACGGTGATGCAGGTGTGCTTCTTCGCCGTCAGCGGCGTGCTGCCGCGCGAAGAAGCCATCGCCAAGATCAAAGAGGCCATCCGCAAGACCTACGGCAAGCGCGGCGAGGCCGTGGTGCAGCGCAACTTCGCCGCAGTGGACGCAACGCTGGAGCATTTGTACAAGATGCCCATCCCCGAACCGGCGCGGTTGAGCGAGGTGACCCCGCCGCCGATCGTGCCGCCGCAGGCGCCGGAATTCGTGCAGCAGGTGACGGCGATGATGATCGCCGGCCGGGGCGACCAATTGCCGGTGAGCGCCTTCCCGGTGGACGGCACATATCCCAGCGGCACGGCGCAATGGGAAAAGCGCAACATCGCGCTGGAGGTGCCAGTGTGGGACCCGGACATCTGCATCCAGTGCGGCAAGTGCGTTTACGTTTGTCCACACGCCGTGATCCGCGCGAAGGTCGTTGAGCCGGAGCGGTTGACGAACGCGCCGCCCACCCTCAAATCTGCCGATGCGCGCTGGAAGGAGCTGCCCGGCAAGAAGTATGTGCTCCAGGTCGCCGTGGAAGACTGCACCGGCTGCGCCCTATGCGTGGAAGCCTGCCCGGTGAAGGACAAGCGCCAGACCGGCCGCAAGGCCATCAACATGGCCCCGCAGTTGCCGATCCGCGAGTCCGAGGCGGCCAATTGGGAGTTCTTCAAGCGCCTGCCGGACTACCCGCGCACCGACGGCATCCACTTCAACAATGTCAAGAACGTGCAACTGCTGCAACCGCTGTTCGAGTTCAGCGGCGCGTGCGCCGGCTGCGGCGAGACGCCGTATCTGTCGTTGCTAACGCGCCTGTTCGGCGACCGGCTCTACATCGCCAACGCGACCGGCTGCTCCAGCATCTACGGCGGCAACCTGCCCACCACCCCATGGACGTATGACGCGCACGGGCGCGGTCCGGCGTGGAGCAACTCGCTGTTCGAGGACAACGCCGAGTTCGGCCTGGGCATGCGGCTGGCCTTGGACAAGCAGACCCATGCCGCCAGGGAACTGGTCGCTGCACTGCGCGATGTCATCGGGCCGGACCTGGCCGATGCGCTGCTGAACGCCGACCAATCCACCGAGCGCGGCATCGCCGAGCAACGCGCCCGCGTGGACGAGTTGCGCCGCCGGCTGGAGCAGCTGAGCCCGACATCACCCGATCTCCAATCTCAAATCGCCAATCTCTTGAGCCTCGCCAATATGCTGGTGAAGAAATCGGTGTGGATCGTCGGCGGCGACGGCTGGGCCTATGATATCGGCTATGGCGGCCTCGACCACGTGTTGGCCAGCGGACAAAACGTGAAGCTGCTGGTGTTAGACACCGAGGTGTATTCCAACACCGGCGGCCAGGCATCCAAAGCCACGCCGCTGGGTGCCGTGGCCAAATTCGCCGCCGCCGGCAAGCACACGCGCAAGAAAGACCTGGGCATGATGGCGATGAGCTACGGCAACGTCTACGTGGCACAGGTCGCCATGGGCGCCAACGATGCGCAGACCATCAAAGCCTTCCTGGAGGCCGAAGCCTACGACGGGCCGGCGCTCATCATCGCCTACAGCCACTGCATCGCGCACGGCATAGACATGGCCAAGGGCTTGCATCAACAAAAGCTGGCCGCCGAGTCGGGTTATTGGCCGCTGTATCGTTACGACCCCCGGCTGCGCGCCGAGGGCAAGAACCCACTGCAGCTCGACAGCAGCGCGCCGAAGATCCCTTTCAAGGACTACGCTTACAACGAGACGCGCTATCGCATGCTGCAACAGAGCCATCCTGAAGAGGCCGAGGCGCTGATACGTGCAGCGCAAGAAGTGATCAACGAGCACTGGCGCCGCTACGAGGCGCTGGCGCTGTCGGAGAGCCCGACGGCGCGCACAAAGCCGGAGAAGGCACACGTCGAGATGTGACATGAATAGAAGCAACAAAGTGCTTGTGGCTTACGCGAGCAAATACGGTTCGACGACCGAGATCGCCGAGCGAATCGGTCAGGTGCTCGCACACGCCGGGCTAGATGTGGACGTGTTGCCCGCCGAGCAAATCGGCGAGAGCGAGCGCTAGGTGTTGCATAAAGCAGGCTGCTTAAGCAGCAAGGCACGCGCAGGCAAACAGGAGAAAGCGCAAAGGCGCCGGCCGTGGCCGGCACCTTTCGCAGCGCGCTGCTTGGCCATTTGACCAAACGCCTCACGGTTCGCGCGCGCCCGAACCGGAATTCAGCGAGGAAGACCGGGCAGCCACCCGTGCGTGAGCCGGTGATGCTGCGCCGTCGTTAGGAGAAATCGCTCCGCCGTTCGGCGGCGATGGACAACCAGCGACGGCAACCGACGAGCGAATACTGGTAGCATCATCCCCGTGCTCGATCCGAACCAGTCTGTTTCTCCCGTTGGCCGGCGCTGGCTGCGCATTGCGGCAGTTGGGATCGGCGCGCTGTTGCTCGGCGCACTGGCGACGCCGCACCTCATTTACCCTTTCGGCCACGACCAGGGCATCTACTCGGCGTGCGGCGATGTGATCCGTCGCGGCGGTGTGCCGATCCGCGATTGCTTCGAGAGCAAAGGGCCGGGGGTAATGGTGCTGTATGCCATTGCGCTCTCGATCTCATTCAGCACGGTGGCGGTGCACGCCTTCACGTTGGCCTGGCAGGCGGTCACGGCGGCGCTGGTGGGCTGGACGGCGCGCGCGATGTTCCATCCGGCCGCGGCGCTGCCCGCTGCTGCGTTCTATTGGCTGATCTACGCCGGCATCAACTACTGGTCCATGAACCAGGCCGAGACGTTCTCGAACCTGTTCATCGTGCTGGCGTTGTATTTGGCATGGCGCGGCGTAGGCGATCACACGCGAACGGTGCCAAACCTGCGATTGCTGCTCATCAGCGGCGCCGGCGCGGGCATCCTGATGTGGTTCAAGTACACCTTCGGCCTGCTGATCGCGGTAATCGGCGCGGGGCTGTTGTTGCATGCCTGGCTGCGCACGCGCGCGCTGCCCACAACGCTGCGCGCCGGCGCGGCGTTCGCCGTCGGCGCAATCGCGATCAACGCGCTTGTGCTGGCTTACTTCGCGCTGGCCGGCGGCATCCCGGCGCTGATCGAACAACTCAACGTCTTCCGCGAGCTGTTCCCGCTGGGTCCACCGCGCACCTTCCCGGAGATTGTGCAATTTCTCTGGCGCTTCACCGACAACGGCGCCGACTTGACCGGCGACTACAAGGCAACGGTGCCGCAGTGGACCTTCTTCGGCGGCGGTTTCCCGCTGCTGTTTGCGCTGGCCATCCTGGGCGGCGCGCGGTTCATCCGACCGGTCAACGGCAACGGCCTGGCGCGTTACACCTATCTCGTCGGGCTGTTTATCGCCGGGCTGGCCGTGGTTGCCATCCAGGCCAAGTATGTGCAGTATCACTTCACTATTCTCCACGGGCCGCTGGCGATCCTGGCCGGCGCGGGTGTGGCAGCGGCGTGGCTGTGGGTGCGCGCCTCGGGCGCCGTCGCGCGTGCGCTCGGCGTGCTAGGCGGATCGGTTGGCGTCATAGCCCTTACGCTGCTCGTCATCCGCATGTTGCCCTGGGTATACGACGCCTACATCAACATCATCGTGCAAGGCAAGTCGCTGCGCGAAGTTCACCTAGAGAGTCGTGTTGCGCCGCAGCTCTACGTGGCCGATTACATCGTTGAACATACGCGGCCGGACGAGACCATCAGCTTGTTCGCCGACGCGCCATGGGTTTACATGCTCACCCAGCGACGCAACGCGACACGCTTCCCGTTTGCCGATGTCTGGGCGCCGGCGCACGGCTCGTGGACGAACGCCGAGTTCGGTCGGCAGTTCTACGAACAACTCGCTGCCAACCGACCGACCTACTTCATCCTTACCCGCGACGATTACCCTTGGTTGGGTGTGCGGCACATTGACAATTGGAAACGGCTGACCGACCTGCACGCTTACGTGGAAGCCAACTATCGTTACGAGGCGGAGAACGGGCCATTCCTGCTCTTCCGCCGGAAGGACTGAGCGCACATGCGAGTGATAGCGCTTGGACTGGCGATGCTCGCTGCGCTGGGGCTGACAGCCATCGGCTTACCGCAGGTGTGGTATCCGATGTGGTTCGACCAGGGCGCGTTCGCCGCGTGTGGCGATGTGTTGCGGCGCGGCGGTGTCTTCCTGCGCGATTGCTGGGACGTACGCGGGCCGCTCACGCCGGCGCTCTATGCTCTCGCCACGGCGCTCGAACCAACGCAGCCAGCCGTATTCGCCTTCAACCTGGCCTGGCAGGCGACCTCGGCGACCTTGCTCGGCGTGCTCGCGTGGCGTATGTTCGGCAGCCGACTCTCGGGCATGGTCGCCGGCGCGTTGCTCTGGCTGACCATGGCTACGCTGAACTACTGGTCGGTGGCACAGGCCGAGGGGTTTGCCAACCTGTGCTTCATCGCGGCGACGCTGTGCGTCTGGGAAGCAGGCCGATTCATAGACCGCCGTCAGACGCGCTGGCTCTTCGCCGGCGGCGCATTCGCCGGCGCGTTGTTCTGGTTCAAGTATCCCTTCGCGCTTTACGCCATTGTGCTCATGGTTTGGGCGCTGGCGCAGCGCAGGCATATCGGCGCCGCCGCGTTGGTCGGTGCCGGCGCAGCGCTAACGACTGCACTGGGCAGCGCCTACTTCCTGATCAACGGCGCGCTAGAAGATTTGCTGCTGCACCTGAGCTACGCCATTGCCAACTTCCACAACAAACCACTCGACGAGCGCTGGGCCTGGCTGACCGGCTTGTTCTGGGTGGAGATCACGACATTTGTGCAGATCGGCAGCACGCCCACCGCCGGGTTCAAAGACACCGTGCCACAGGTGCAATCACTTGGGCGCGGCTATCCATTCATCATGCTGCTGGTCGCGCTCGGTGCAGTCCGATCGATGTGGAGCGGCACGCGGCGCGAAGCGGGCAGGCTGGCCGTTCTGTGGCTGCTGACCACCATGCTGCTGAACCTGTGGCAAGGTCACTCCTACCGCTACCACTTCATCATCTGGTTGCCGCCGATGGCGCTGCTGGCCGGCGCGGCGTTCGCCGACCTGCGCCCAGCCCGCTTGATCGCGCGCCTGGCCGCGCCGGCGCTATTCGTTGCTGCCGTGGCCGGCCAAGTGCTTGCCATGTGGCCGTGGATGCGCGACGCCTACGACAACGTCGTCGTGCAGGGCAAGTCGCCACACACGCTGCACCTCGAAACGAAGGAGGCGGCTCAGTTGCTACTCGCCGAGTTCCTGCGCGATAACGCTGCGCCGGCGGACCGCGTCGCCGTGTTCAGCGACACGCCGGTGGTCTATTTCCTGGCGCAGCGGCAGAACGCAACGCGCTTCCCCTATCTGCGCTGGGCCGACGAATCGCGCGACGCCGATGTACGCGCGGCACTGGCTGAGGCTTACCTCAGCGATCTGACGCGCAACCCGCCGCGCTTCTTCGTGCTCAGCCGGGACGGTTTCCCCTGGGCGTCGGCGCGCTTCATCGAAACGTGGAAGGGCATGCCCGATGTCCATCGCTTCGTCGAGGATAACTACGAGTACATCGGGGAGAATGGCCCCTACATCCTCTTCCACAGGCGCACCTGACTCACCGGCTCAGGCGCACCAGCATGTCGCGCAGCATAGTTGCCGCCACCGGGTGCATCGCCAGATGCTCGCGCAGCCGGAAGGTGCAGACGATCATCCAGCCCCGTCCTACGCGTCGCTCTGCCACGAGGGCAGCGTTCTTGTGAATCCAGCCGACGAAGATGCCGGCATATACATCGCGCGGCCAGTGGAAGGGATGGACGCCGAGGATGACCTGCTCTGGTGTGAGATCGGCAAAAGCGAAACCTACTCCGTTGTCCGCGGGGATGTCACCGAACATCACATTGCGGCGGATCCAACTGAAGCTGCTGGCCCAGTCGCCGCGCAGCCCGACCTGCGCGCGTGAGACGACGCGAATATCTTTGAACCACGTTTGTTGCGCATCGTTCGTCTCGGCCAGCCACAACACGCGCCCGCCGGCGAGCAAGTAGTCGCGCCAGGCATCGGTCATCTTGCCGACGACGATCACATCGGCCTGCGCGGCATCCTCCACTACTGAGCAACCCATGTCGCGCAGCGCGTCGGCGTGCTCCGGTGCGTGGAGCTTCAACGACAGCGCATCGAGATGCGGGAAGAAATACAGCGCTTGCCGATTGCGCGCAGCAATGCGGCCGCGCGCCGTCACGAGCTGCATCTCCAGCAGCGTGTGTTTGCCACGTGACACGCTCGGCGCATCGAAGACGATCTGCCCCGCGTCGCTGACGGTGAACGGCGACGGAGACAGATGCTCGATCGCGCCGGCCACTCGCGGGAAACCGGTCAGCTTCCATTCCAGCCGGCTGCCGGTCAGGTCGCACTGCGAATAGTGCGAGACGGGCAGATGGGCGAGTACGAGAGCACTAAGGACCCGACGCGCGCGAAGGGCTTTCGCGTGCTGATGGGGCCGTTCACAGTCGAGGAGTGATGAAGTAAGGCGTAAAACGTGTTGCGTATTCTTCGCAACTGATGGGAATGCGCAACACGCAATGCGTAACAATCCGACCGAACGCATTCGGTGCAGGCTTCACCACGCGACCGCTGAAGTCGCCCGACCCAGAGGTGCGCCGCAGGAACCTGGAGGACGTTCGACAGGTCGTCGAATTCTGCGCCGCCATCGCGTGCCCATCGGTCATGATGCTGCCGGGCGTGATCCACGCCGGCGCAAGCAAAGCCGACGCCATCCAACGCTGCATCGAGGCGAGCCAAGAGCTGCTGGCTATCAGCCAGCCGGCAGGCATAGCGATTGCCATCGAACCCCACGCGATGGGACTACTCGAATCGCCAAGCGATACGCTGGCTGTCCTGGAAGGTGCGCCTGGGCTGAAGTTGGCCTTGGATTACGTGCATTTCATCACGCTCGGCTACACACAGCCAGACGTAGATCCGCTATGTGCCTTCGCCGCACACGTCCACCTGCGACAGGCGAAGCCAGGCTTCCTCCAGACCCGGCTGGAGCACGGCACGCTCAACTTCCCGGCGCTGCTCGACAGCCTGCGCCAGACCAATTACAATGGCTGCCGGGCTGTCGAATACGCGCATCAAGACTACATGCAGACCGACAACGTGGACGTGATCAGCGAGACGGTAAAGCTACGCAATCGGGTGCGAGCGCATTTGTGACGAGGCATGACACATCCTGCGAGCACCCGCCCCCTCACCGACGCACAGGCCAACTGGCTGCGCGTCAACGCTTACCTGCCACCGCTCGTTCTGCTCGGCGTGCTGTTCTCATGCGTCATCGCTTCTGCATGTCTGCTGACCACCTTCCCGAGCACCCCTTTTTTGATCGGCTTCGTCGCTGCTGCAGCCATCATCATGCTGGTCGTGGCAGCATTCACAGCGCTCTACGCCTACCACCACCACCTGGACTTGCGCGATGGCGTGGCGTATGTACGCATCGCGCGGCTGATGGGCAAGCGAAGGCGAAAAACATCGCGCAACACTCCCCGCTTTTACGTCCACTTCGAGGGACTGGACGAGATGGAGACACTGCCAGAGACATACGAACCGTTGTGCGAGGGCGCAATCTACACCGTGGTCTACAGCCCGCGCGTCCGGCGCTGCTGGGAAGCAGAGGCTAAATAAGCGCCGATGGATTGGATGCGCGCCGCCGGGCTTATCGGCGCAATCGGTTTGACCCGTACGCTCTTTGGGCCCGGGCACTTCGCCTGCACACAACCCGGTGGGGCGCGCTTCTTCGCCGTCGCCGCGCCCTTCCCCACCATCGCCGACGGCCTACGCTTCGATTAGCCCAGGGCGTTCTGGTCAGGCGATGCCGGCGCGCTTCGCTCGATCACGAACAACGATGCGTTGCCGGTGCTCTACCTCACGGCCGAATCACGCGACGCCCTAGTTTCGCTACTGGGTGAGCCTGGCGCCAGCGCGCGCTTCCTCATATACCCGCCGGAAGAACTACTCGCGGCTGCGTGGGACGCGTGGCCAACCTCGTTTGCCGTCCTGCCCTTCGATCAGCTCGACGTGCGCTGGAAGCTGCTGCGCGTGGACGGCATCAACCTGTTCGACAAGGGAGCCGATATACCGCGGCCATGATGAAGCGCAAAGGCGTGGTCTACCCGGGCGCGGCGATCCGCGACTGGCTGCGCACTGCCGACATCGCCTACATCAGCAACGAAGTGTCGTCCGGGGGAAGGCTGTCCATCGCCGCGCTTCCGCGGCGGCGTCATGTGTTCCAACCCGTAGTACATCGCGCTGCTCGAGGACATCGGGACGGACTGGGCGCCCCTCGGCGTAGACTTGCGCACAGCGTCCATCGTGGACAACCGCCAGCCTAGGCCGATGAACGCGGCGGCTCAGCGCAGCCCGGAGCGCAAGACCCGGGCGTAAGCGCGCATGCGCTCGGCCCGCAGCGCGCGTCGGTGTCCCAGCAACCACTTCGCACCCTCTAAGCCCCACTGCCAGGCGAACATGCCCAACAGCGCCGCACGCAACAGGCCGGCCGGCACCCGGCCGTGATGCTTGGCGAAATAGCGCACCTTGCTGGTGTTGAAGTAGATCATGCGCTGCGCCGAGACTTGCGCACTGCTCTGGCCTTCGTGATGCACCACCCGGGCGCGCGGCTCGTAGAACACCTGCCAACCGGCCGCCTTGATGCGCCGGCACCAGTCCAGCTCCTCGGAGTACATGAAGAAGTTGCGCTCGTCCAGGCCGCCCACCTGACGGTAGGCTTCCCAGCGCACGAGCATCGCCGCGCCGACCACCCAGTCCACTTCGCAAGCCTCGTCGTCGCGACGATCGCGAACGTAGTAGTGGTCGAGCACCGCGCGCGGCGCAATTGGCTGCAACCAAGTGCTCTCGAACAGCGCCGTCCAAAACGTCGGGAAGCGCCGACGCGAAGACTGCACGCTGCCGTCGGGATAGCGCAACTGCGGGCCGATCACGCCGGCCTGGGGGTGGGCCTCAGCGCAGGCGAGCAGCGCATCGAGCGCGCCGGGCGTCACCTCCGTATCGGGGTTGAGCAACAAAACGCATGCGGGCGTCGCGGACTGAGCGATGTGACGCAAGCCATCATTGCTGCCGCCGGTGAAGCCGCGGTTGGTGGCATTCGCTACAACGCAAACCTCGGGGAAGTCGCGTCGCAACATCTCCAGGGTTCCATCGCCGGAGGCGTTATCTACGACGGTGATGCGCTGTTCGTGCAAGGTTGCCGGGTAACGCTGCAGCGAACCCAGGCATGCGCGCAGCAGCTCGCGCACGTTCCAACTCACAATGAGAATCGCGATCAAGTTAACTTACAGGCATACATACAGCCCGCGCACAGGTCAATTGGTACGCTCGAGCGTGTAGTCCACCAAGTCGATCAGCGTGGCGCGATACGGGTTATCGGGGAAGCCTTGTAGGGCTTTCTTCGCGTTCTGGGCAATCGCGTCGGCCTCTTCCAACGAACTCGCAATAGCGTCCGAGGCGCGAATTTGCGCCACGATGCGGTCGTAGGTCTGCGGGTCACACTCCCCGCGCAGGGCACATTCCAGTCCCTCCTTCCCATGCGCCTCGATGTAGCAAATCATGGGCAGCGTGATTAGGCCGCGCCGCAGGTCGCTGCCGACCGGCTTGCCCACGCTGGCCTGCTCGCCGGTGAAGTCGAGCACGTCGTCCATCACCTGAAAGGCGATGCCGAGGTCGCGCCCGTAGTCGTGCAGCGCAGTGATCTGCGCTGCGGTGGCATCGCAGATCACGCCGGCGGCGGCCGCTGCCAGGACGAACATCGAAGCCGTCTTGCTATAGATGCGGCGATAGTAGTCGTCGCGCGTCGCGCGGAGGGCGAAGTCGGTGAACTGTTGTTGTAGCTCGCCGGCGACGATCACGCCGAGCGTGTCGGCAAAGATGCTCATCACGCGGACGCTCTCGGTGCGCGCCGCCAGGTTGGCCGCCACGGCGAAGAGGTAATCGCCGGTCAACACGGTCGCCGCCGGCGTCCACACGGCGTTCAGCGTCGCTGCGCCGCGCCGCACCAGCGAGCCGTCTATCAGGTCGTCGTGGACCAGTGTGGCCGTGTGCAGCATCTCCACGGCGCTGGCCAGATCCACCACGCGCGGGTTATCCAGCCGGCCCAGCATGCCGGCGATCAGCAGCGTGATCACCGGCCGGATACGCTTGCCGCCACTGGCGACGATGCGCTCGACGGCTTCACGCAGCTCCGCCGGTTGGAGATCGGGCAAATGTCGGAGCGTCGCCTCCACATCGGCCAGTTGCTGTTTTACAAGCTGCTGCGCGCGCTGTATGGCTCCTCCTTTCGAATCGGGGGGGCTATCGTGAGTCGTATGCGACACGGCACGTGCATTCCTTAGCGTCATCTTAAAACATCCCTGCTCAGCTCAATCGAAACAATCGGCGCCCATTATCCGTCGTAATGCGCGCGATGTCACGTATGGACCGCTGGCGCAATTCGGCGACCTTGTGCGCGACTTCGATCAGGTAGGCCGGCTCATTGCGCCGGCCGCGATGCGACTGCGGTGCGAGATAGGGCGAATCGGTCTCGACGACGATGCGTTCCAACGGAGCAGTTTTGACCACGTCGCGCAATGTATCGGCGTTGGGATAGGTGACCGGACCGCCGACACCGATGTAAAAGTCCAGCGCCAGCGCAGCGCGCAGATGCTCCATGCGCCCGGAGAATGCGTGCATGACCAGCCCCGGCAACCCGCATCCGTGCTCACGCAACAGCGCTAACGCATCATCGTAAGCATCGCGGCAATGCACGATCACCGGCAGGTTCAGCTCGCGCGCCAGCGCCAACTGCTCGATGAACGCCTGAGCCTGTCGGTCGCGCGGCGTGGTCTGCCAGTAATAATCCAACCCGATTTCGCCAACGGCGACGACTTGGGGTGCACACGCCAACGCGCGTAGCTCAGCCAACTGTGCCCCGTCGAAATCGGCCGCAGCGTTGGGATGCACGCCCACGGCAGCGACGACGTCAGCATGCCCCTGAGCCAATGCCACGGCACGCCGGCTGCTCTCCAGGTCATAGGCCGGGTTGAGGAAGTGCGCCACGCCAGCCGCGCGCGCCCGCGCGATGGCCACATCGCGATCGGGATCGAACGCGGCCACATCCAAATGACAATGGGTATCGAACAACTCAACCGGCTCGACCTGACCGACCGCCTCATGCTCCATGCGCGATCTTGATCCCGTCTTGCAACACCGGCTCGACCAGCGACGCCTCCCGCGTTTCGCAATACACGCGCATCAGCGGCTCCGTGCCGGACATGCGAATGAGCAACCAGCCGCCGTCTTCGAAGAGGAACTTATAGCCATCGGTCATGTCTTTGCCGACCACCTTCAAGCCGGCGATCGTCGCCGGCTGCGCTGCGCGCAGGCGTGCCTGGATCGCTTCGCGCTGTTGCAGGTCTATCAGCGAGTCCACACGGTCGTAGTAGTGGGGGCCCACTTTCTCGAAGAGCCAGTCAATCAACTGCGTCGGCGTCTTGCCCGTGCGCACTTGCAGGTCGAGGAAGTAAAGGTTGGCCAGGATGCCATCGCGCTCCGGGACGTTGCCGCGAAAGGCATAGCCGCCGCTCTCCTCGCCGCCGATCATCGCGTTCGTCTCGGTCATCTTGGGCGCCACATACTTGAAGCCGACGCCGGTCTCGTACACCGGCACGCCGTAGCGCTCGCCCAGCTTGTTGAGCATCGAGGTGGTGCTGAGCGTCTTGACGATCGCGCCGCGCTCGCCGCGAATCTCCAGCAAATACAGCGCCAGCAACGCATAGGCGCGCAACTGGTTGATGAAGCCGCCGCATTCGTCGCCGAAGCCGCACCGGTCGGCGTCGCCATCGGTGATGCAGCAGCAGTTCGCGCCGATTTCCTTCGTCCTGGCCAGGGCGACGTTCACGTTGGGCGGGATCGGCTCAGGGCGCGTCATCTCCGGGAAGATCGGGTTGCGCGCGCTGTGAATCTCAACGACCTCCGTCTTCGCTCCGCCGATCAATCGCGGCAACCAGCCGGCGCCGTTGCCCCACATTGGGTCCACGAGCACCTTCAGGCCGGCATGGGCGATGGCCCTGAGATCCACCAGACGTTCGAGGTTAGCGATATATTCGACCGACGGATCGAAGCGTTCGATCAGACCTTGCGACAGCGCTTTGTCGAAGTCCAGCCGTTTGACCTCAGCGTCCGAGGCAGGGATAGCTGCTTCGATCTGCGCCAGGCCATCGGGAGCGATCGCGCCGCCGGTGTGGTTGCGCACCTTGAAGCCATTGTCTTGCGGCGGATTGTGGCTGGCGGTGATGTTGATTGCGCCGATCGCCCGTTTGGCGCTCACGGCGAAAGCGATGACCGGCGTCGGTGTTGCGCCGTCGGTCAGCCACACCTTCAGGCCGTGGCCGGCGAGCACTTCGGCTGCCGCAGCGGCGAAGTTTTCTGACTGGAAGCGCCTATCGTAGCCGATGACGACCGACGGCTGCGACGATTCCCCCGCTTTGGGCGTTGTCAGGATATAACGCGCGTAACCTTCAGCGCAGCGCCGCACGTTGGCGAAGGTGTAGTCATCCGCGATGCGCCCGCGCCAGCCATCCGTCCCGAATTTAATTTGGATCATACTTACCCCTTGTTGTTGTGTAGTGATTGCAGATCGGCGTCCACCATCATGTGCACGAGCTGTTCGAAGCTGACTTGCGGCTCCCAGCCCAACACGCGACCGGCCTTGCTCGCGTCGCCGATGAGCAAATCCACCTCGGCCGGCCGATAGTATTTCGGGTCTACCACAACGTAGTCCTCCCAATTCAAGCCGAGATAGCCAAATGCCACCTCGCACAACTCGCGCACGGAGTGCGTCTCACCGGTGGCAAGCACGTAGTCATCGGGTTGATCATGCTGCAGCATCATCCACATGCCGCGCACGTAATCGCCGGCGTAGCCCCAGTCGCGTCGCGCGTCCAGGTTACCCAGGCGCAGTTCGCGTTGCAGACCCAGCTTGATGCGCGCGGCGGCGTGCGTCACTTTGTGCGTAACAAACTCCAAGCCGCGCCGGGGGCTTTCGTGATTGAACAAGATGCCGCTGCACGCGAATAGACCATAGCTCTCGCGGTAATTCACCGTGATCCAGTGTCCGTACACCTTCGCAACGCCGTATGGGCTGCGCGGGTGAAAGGGCGTCGTTTCGCGCTGCGGCACCTCCACCACTTTGCCGAACATCTCGGACGACGACGCCTGGTAGAAGCGCGCATCGGGCTTGATGTGCCGGATCGCCTCCAGCAGCCGCGTCACGCCCAGCGCCGTGAACTCGCCGGTGAGCACCGGCTGGCTGAACGAGGTGGGCACAAACGACTGCGCCGCCAGGTTATACACCTCATCCGGCTGATATTCGCGGATGATCTCCATGAGTGATGACTGGTCGAGCAGGTCACCCTGCACAATATCAATCCGCTCCTGGATGTGCTTGATGCGGTCAAAGTTAATGGTGCTGGTACGGCGCACCATGCCGACCACCCGATACCCCTGCTCGAGCAAAAACTCAGCCAGATATGAGCCGTCCTGTCCGGTAATGCCGGTGATGAGTGCTGTCTTCTTTGGCATACTTCACATCTCAAGTTTTGCGTCCCAGATCCTGCGCATCTCGACTGAGCTGCTCCCGCCAGTAATCCAGAAGTTCGGCGATGGTCTGCTCAAACGGAATGCGAGGCTCCCAACCCGTGGCTTCGCGGATGCGCGTCGGGTCGCCATAACTCACCGGCGTATCGGCGACGCGGAAGCGGGTCGGATCGCTGCGCTGCTCCACCTGCACCGTTGTCAGGCGGAGCATCGTATCCAGAAGCGACTGAATCGAGCGCGGCTTGCCGCTGCACACATTGTAAGCGCGTCCACCGTCGGCATACCGGATCAGCGCCAGATACGCCCGGACGATGTCGCGCACGTCCGTGAAATCGCGCTCGGCTTGCATATTGCCCAAATGCATGACCGGCTCGCGCCTGCCCAGCTCGATCTCGACGATCTGCCGAGCAAAATCCGACGCCACAAAGCGCACATCCTGTCCCGGCCCGAAGTGGTTGAACGGGCGAGCGATCACCACGTCGTACCCGTGGCTGATGTGATACTGAAGCGCCATCAGCTCTTGTGTCGCCTTGCTCACTGCGTAGGGGTTGGTCGGTTGCAAAGGCCGTTCTTCGCGAAAGGGCAGGTCACGCTCAGACGCGGGTCGGCCGTACACCTCGTTGCTCGACACGATGAGAAAACGGGGCGACAGTTTAGCAGCTATCGCGCCCTCGAATAAATTGAGCTGAGCGCGCACGTTCGCCTCGAATGTCTCCCAGGGTTGCTTCCAGGCCGTCGGCACGTGCGACTGCGCGGCCAGATGAATGATGATGTCGGGCCGCTCGTAGCGCAGCAAACGCATGACGGCATCGGCGTCGCGTAAATCCATCTTCCACCACAAGACGCGCGGGCTGGGACGATCGCCTTGCGTAGTGCGCGACACACCGATCAATGTCCAGTGGGTCGTTTTCAGGAGTAAGTCGGTGAGGTGCCTGCCGGCAAAGCCGGACATACCTGTGATGAGCACGCGCATGATGAAGCCAACTTGGCGACGTATCCCGATTGTCGCGCAACTCTATCATAGGCTGCGCGCCCGTCGGGCCAAGTCTGCGCTCATGGGCCGGCGAACGGTGTCGGCGTGGGTCTCGGCATCGGCACCATCGGGATGAGGGTGGTTACCCCAAACGCCAACGAGCCGATCACCGCCAGCAGCACCAACACCACGAAGCCAGCGCCTCCAACAATGCCAATCCATGAGAACAAACGCGCTTGGTCGGGCTTGGTTGCATTGCGCGCGCCGGCCAAGCCAACGCTGCCCAGCAACAGCGGCACCAGCGGCAGCGGCGGCGCGCAGATCGCAATGCCGATGCCGAAACAGGTGGCCATGGAGAATATGCCGCTGATGCAGGCCAGCAACGCGATGATGTCGTTGCCGTTGCGCTGGCGCGTGATGCGGGGCGGCGGCGCCGTTGGCAGGCGCGGCAAAACCGCCGCACGACCTAGCTGATCCAGATAGACCTGAGGCGCATAGACCACCTTGCCCTGAGACATCAGTTGGCGCGCTACGCGCTCGCTGACCCGCCGGCCGTCATCGGCATACCAGAGATGTTCAGCGCACAGCGGCACGCCGGTGACCTCGCACCGCTCGATCGCTTCGTTCAGGCAGTCCGCGCACCGGGCCGACATGGCGGATAGTCAGGGATCCGATCCTTCAAGTCAGAGGGCGGGTCGGCGGTCGTACGAGGCTCAAGATCGCGACCTGACCTCTGAGGAGAGCGGAGAGAGTGAGATTCGAACTCACGGTGACCCATACGGGCCACAACGGTTTTCGAGACCGCCCCGTTCAACCACTCCGGCATCTCTCCGTGCGCCGTTAATTCTACCGTGATTTCTGCGCGGTGGAGTTCGCTTCGGCTGGCTTTCGCAGCCCGTGGCACTAGGCGCTTCCGCGGGTTTGAATGCGTCTGCGAAAGTAGTCGCACCGACGCCGCAGCGGGCAGCGCGTGCACGCCGGATTGCGCGCGTGGCAGACCGCCCGCCCATGCCGAATCAGGTTGATGTGGAAGGCGAACTGCCCCCCGGGCGGACAGATGCGTTCCATCCACTCATGCGTCTGCTCGGCGGTCAGCTTCGGGGGGCGGAGGCCGAGCCGCCCGGTCACGCGATGCACATGCGTATCCACCGGGAAGACGGGTTTGTCGTAGCAGAACAACAGCACGATGGCCGCCGTCTTCGGCCCGACGCCCTTGATGCCGAGCAGCCACCGCCGCGCCTCATCCACCGGCATCTGGGCGAGGAAGTCTATGTCCAGCTTGCCGTGCGCTTCGGTAATGTGTCGTAGGGCCAACTGAATGCGCGGGCCTTTTTGGTTGGCCAGGCCGGCCGGGCGAATGGCCTCGACGACCGCTTCCACCGGCGCATCCCGCACGGCCGCCCAGGTCGGGAAGCGCGCACGCAGCCGGGCATAGGCCAAATCGCGGTTGCTGTCGTTGGTGTTCTGTGAGAGGATGGTCGCGACCAGTTCGCTCACCCCATCGCGCCGCGTCCACTGCGGCTCGCCGTAGGTCGCCAACAACTTCTCATGGATGATCTTCGCCCTGCGCCTCAGCGCGCGCTCATCCGCCACCAGCGATCGCTCATTCGCGTCGCGTCGTTTCCGAACCGCCCGCCCATCTTTCGCATCCGTCATCTCCAACTCCCAATCTCTAATCATCAACCATCACCCCCCTCAACTCCTCCGCATCATCACCCGAGACGACCCAGAACTCCGGCGAGGCCACACTCCCCCCTGTGCCAAGCAGCATCCCTTCAGCGCGGTAGCGGGCAGATAATCGTTCAAAGCGCTCACCGCTCACCTCGAGTTGAATCTCGGTGCGAACTGAGGACACAGGGCCATCCCCCTCCAACGCCCGAATCATCACGGCGGGCGGGCGAGTGCGGTTCGATGCGACCGGCTGCACGATCAGACACCGGCGACGCGCAAATCCGGTTGCCGTCAGCGTCGCCGGAGACCACGATTCCCACCCCGCAGCCGGATCGTCCGATTCAGCTCGCCTATGCTCATCGCCGGACGGCGCAGCCAGCAACCCCTGCGCGCTTTCTAGCAACACGCGCCACAAGCCAGGCGGCGCGCCGAGGTTAAACAGTCCCCCAAAAGCGTAGTCAATGCGGATCACGTCCAGCGCATCGAGATAGACATCGTCCGCGCCCTCGTTCGTCACAGACAACTGCGCCGTCCAGCCGGGGCCACGCTCCTGCCAAATCCATGATGCGCGCAGACCATCGCATGTCGTCACGAACGATAGCGGATCGTCGCTATAACGCTGCGAGGCGCTCACGCGCATTGTCCGCAGCATGGCCGATTCGGTCGCGCGATAGCGCACCTGAGCCGCGATCCGGTGCATCGTTGGACCGTCATCCCAGTTGATGGTGATGTGATGGTCCATCACAGCCAGCATGCCGTTTGTGTTGATCATAGGCTGTGAGCTCTGAGCTTTGAGAGTAGAGAGTCGATTCTCAACTCAAAACTCAGCGCTGGATGTTCTTGGCGCTGTCTTCCATGCCGCCGGGACGATTGCGCGCCAGCCAGACGCGGTGGTGCTCGGCGATGAGCTTGCGCCGTTCGCGCTCGATCACTTTGAGATCGGCTGCAACACGACTGCGGGCTGCGCTCAGCCGTTCCAGTCGGGCCATCCCGTAGCGCATGAGATGAATAGCATACGCGAACTCACGCCGCACCAACGCCGCGTCTTCGCGCTGCATCTTCAACGTCGGTACGATTGCTTCGAGGCGGTCGAGTTCTTTATTCACGCGCGTCAGCCAACGCCGCTCGATGGGGGCCTCCTTTAAGCGGCGCTGCAGCGCTTCCGCGCTGAGCGTGACGGCGTAGGCATACGCCGTGCCGTTGTAAGTGCGGAAGGGGATGTGCGTATACACGTTGCCGAGATCGTAGGCGAATTTGCCGGTCGCCCCGCTCGGATCGGCGAAGATGTGCAAACTTGCCGCGCGAGCAACGTCCATATCGCGGTTGGACGCGGCGCACCAGGACACGCCGGCGCCATAGGCATAGGGCAGATAGCTGACCGGCAAAGGCTGCAGATGGCCATAGTCGCCCCAATCGGTGTTGAGGAAGCCAACCGCGCCATGCCGCTTGCCGTTCTCGGCAGCATTCAACAGATTGCCGATGGCGTTGTCGGTGCGGCCACCGATGCTGTTCCACGACGACGTGCCGCCGCACACGTAGAACGGAATGCCCGACGCCGCGAACTTGGCGCCATGGTCGGCGAAGGGATGATCGTATTCGTAGCCCCACTCCATCGCAATCACATCTTTGGGTAGCTCGGCGACAAGCTCAGGATGCGCCATGATGATGTCCCCCCAGAACTGCATCGTTCGGCCATGGCGCTTGACCCGCTCGTAGATCTGAAGCAGAAAGTCCAGATAGACGCGACCGACGCCCTTAGCCTCGACCTCGGCTTTGCTGCGCCCGTTACCTAGGTCCACCGTCTCGTCGCAGCCGACGTTGAAGAACCGGCTGGTGTAGTGGGGCAGCACCTCCTCGAAGATCTCCTCAACCAACTTGATGCTGCCGGGGTCGCCCGGACATAACGTAAATGGCTCGGCAAAGTAACCCCACGGCGTCTCACAGCCGTTCGGGCATTCCGCAAGGTGGCGATAGGCGTCGTGAATCAGCCAGCGGCGCATGTGGCCAAAGCAGTTCTGGTTCGGCACTAAGTCCATGTGCCGCGCCCGGCAATAGGCATCAAGCTGCATGATCTCCTCGCCCATCATCGGCGAGGCGTTGGCCCACACGACCGGGTGACGCCGGAAGGCGAACGTGTGTTCAGTATAGAGCTGAAATTCGTTGATCTTCAACTCCGCCAGCAGATCCACCAGCTCGAACAGCGTCTTCATCGTAGGCACTTTGTCGCGGCTGATGTCGAGCATGACGCCGCGCCGCGCGAAGTCCGGCGCATCCTCGATATGCAGCAGTGGAAGCACGCCGCCATACTGGCGCAAAAGCTGAGTCAGCGTCATGACGCCGTAAAATGCCCCGGCTGTCGTCGGCGCGGCAATGGTGATGCGCTCGGATGTCACGTCCAGCGTGTAGCTTTGCCGTTCGGTACCGCGACCGGCGTCGCCCGCGTCTCGGATGGCAATCAGCAAGCCAATGGTCTCTGCGGGCGCCGCGTCGCTGGCGTGAATGTGCCAAGTCACGCGCGAATACCGGCTAAGCGCGCGCTGCGCCTCTTGCGCCTCGAAGAATCCTTGCGCGGGCGTGGACGTCTTTAACACGATGAGACGGTCGGGCTGGAGTTCAAGCACACCGCCATACGGCGTCATGGCGCGCGGCTCCGGAACAAGACAAGGCGAGAGCAGATGGGATTGCTTAGGCATGGCTCTGTTGTCGGGCAACATTGTACGATGGGGAGCGATAGGCGCGATTACAATCGCCCTGCGACCGATGGCCGATCCGACTTCACACCTTGCTTGGTGCATCGTGCAAGGCATAGGTGCCCAACCGGGCGAACTGGTCCTGCTGCTCGACCATGCCGGCTGTGACGACCCGTTGCGCGAAGTCGCGTCCGCCGTTGCGCCGGCAGGCGCGACGCCGCTAATCGAACTCGCTCCGTCCGATCACCTTGCGCGTTCGCCGGCATCCGGCCGGACCGAGTATTTCGCCGCATACGACCGCCACCGTCGCCAACGCGCGCGGCGCGGTCGTCGTGACCTTTGGCGACAATCGCCTCCGGGGCGGCCGGAATGCTTCTTCGCTGAGCGCGGAGTTCATGTCGTCGAACGCTGAGATCGAGGCCGACGGTCAGCCGACCGTCAACCTCGGATAATCCGAGTTAGAAGGATGCCCCAATCGCTGACAGTCTTTGGCGCCGTTATTTTTGACATGGACGGCTTGATGCTCGATACCGAGGCACTGGCCCGCGAAGCGTGGTTCGAGACCATGCGCCGCTGGGGGTATGAATTAACCGACGAGGTGTATTTGCGCGTGCTCGGCACGACCGGCGCGCGCACCTGCGACATCTTCCGTGAAGCATTTGGCCCCGACATCCCTATCGAGAGGATGTACGCCGACAAGCAGCGCTACTTGGACGAAGCGATTGCAGCGGGTCGCATCACCGTCAAGCCGGGGCTGAGCGAGTTACTCGATTGGCTTGACGCGCAGCGCATCCCCAAAGCCGTCGCCAGTTCAACCGCGCGCGCCCTGGTGTTGAAGAAGCTCGGCCGAGTCAACCTGGCCGGTCGTTTTGACGCAATCGTCGGCGGAGACGAAGTGGCGCGCGGCAAACCTGAGCCGGATATCTTCTTGGAGGCCGCGCATCGTCTGGGTGTGCCGCCCGGCGCATGTGTTGCGCTCGAAGACTCGGAGAACGGCGCGCGCGCGGCCTACGCCGCAGGCATGCGCGTCATCATGATTCCCGACCTGCAACAACCCGACGATGAGATTCGCGCGCTCGCCGATTGCGTCTTGCCCTCGCTGCGCGAGGCGCATCGGGTCCTGCGCGCGGCGCAGAACGCGCGAACGACTGCAGCATGAACCTCGCCCTCGTCCATGACTGGCTCAATCAGCTTGGGGGCGCAGAAGATGTGCTCAGCGCGCTGAACCGGATGTTCCCGCGCGCGCCGATCTTCACCAGCATCTATGACCGGCAGCGCATGCCGGCCGCTTGGCGCACTTGGGACATCCGCTCCACGTGGATGGATCGCCTGCCCGGCGTACATCGCCGCCACCAGCCCTACATGCCGGTGTTTGCCTGGGTGTGGGCGCATCGTCGCATCCCGGCTGAACACGATGTGATTTTGAGCAACAAAAGCGCATTTTGCATCGCCGCCCAGGGGCTGCATCCGGATGTCAGGCACATCTGTTATTGCCTTACCCCGACGCGTTTCGTCTACGATTTCCACGCCTATGCAAACAAAGAGCGCATTCCGCCCGGCGCCTCAGCCATCCTCCGCGCGCTCAACCACTACCTGCGCCGCTGGGAGACGCGCGTCGCCCAACGGGTGACTGCATTCATCGCCATCTCGCGCGAAGTGCAGCAACGCATCCGCCGGCACTACGGCCGGGAATCGGTCATCATCTACCCGCCTGTCGAGATGCCGGCCGGTCTGCCGCAAATCCAGGATCAGGGCTTTTATTTGATCGTCTCGCGGCTCTTGCCCTACAAGCGGATAGACCTGGCCATCGAGGCATTTGGGAAGCTCGGCCTTCCACTGATCATCGCGGGCGACGGACGAGACCGCCCCAGGCTGGAGCGGTTGACCGCGCGACAAGGCGGGTCTAACATTAAGCTGTTGGGGCGGATAGATGATGCGACCTTGCATCGCTTGCTGACCGCGTGTCGCGCTTTCATCTTCCCCGGCGTCGAGGATTTCGGCATTGCGCCCATCCGCGCTATGGCATACGGCAAGCCGGTGATTGCCTATGCCGGCGGCGGCGCGCTAGACTATGTCGCGGACGGCGTGACCGGGACGCTCTTCTACCCACAGACCACCGATGCGCTCGTCGAGGCGGTGCTCCGGCATTCTGGTGTAACATTCGCGCCCGTTGAAATCCGCCGCCATGCCGAGCGATTCGGCGTCGAGCGGTTCGAGCGTGAACTCAGCGAGTTTTTGAGAGGATTAGGAGTGGCGATTGAGGATTAGAGATTGGAGATTGGAGATTGGAGATTGGAGATTCTCCCGCCTTGATCTCTAATCTCTAATCTCAAGTCTCTAGCATATGGAAGCATTCTGTTTCAAATGTCGCGGCAAGCATCCATTGCTTGATCCAAAACCCATCTTCTTTGCCAACGGGGCGCCGGCAACCCAGGGCACCTGCGCCAACTGCGGCTATGACAAGGTGTTCAAGATGGGACGCACGCCGGCGCACGACGGGCTGACCCCGCCGGAACCGGTGCAGCGGGAGCGCAAGCCAAAATCCGACGGCCGGTCACAACACACACGGGAGAGGTCGAAAGCACCCGCGAACGGCGACGCCGGCGCACAGGGCACGCCCGGTCTGCCGCTGGTCATTGTCGAATCGCCCGCCAAGGCGCGCACCATCGGCAAGTTCCTGGGCCGCAAATACACCGTCCGGGCTTCGATTGGCCATATCCGCGATCTGCCCAAGAGCCGGCTGGGGGTGGATGTGGACAACGACTTCGAGCCCAGCTACATCATCCCTGCCGACAAGAAAGCGATCGTCAAGGAACTCAAGCAGTATGCCAAAGCCGCAAGTTCGATCTGGCTGGCGACCGACCCGGACCGAGAAGGCGAGGCCATCTCGTGGCATCTGACCCACGCGCTGCGGCCTGAAATCGCCAATAAGCCGGTGCACCGCGTCGAGTTCCACGAGATCACCAAGGACGCTATCGATTACGCCTTCGCCCACCCGCGCGATATTGACACGAACGCGGTGAACGCCCAACAAGCGCGCCGTATCCTCGACCGATTGGTGGGCTACAAGCTCAGCCCTTTGCTGAGCGACAAACTCAGCCGGCGCGGCCTGAGCGCCGGGCGCGTGCAGTCCGTCGCCCTGCGCCTGGTCGTCGAGCGCGAGCGCGAAATCCAGGCCTTCACGCCGGTCGAGTACTGGAGCATCGAGGCAGAACTCGCCAAGCCATTGTCTCGAGAGGCTTTCGTTGCCCGGCTGTTCAAACTGCGCGGCCAGGAACCAGACCTCAAGCATGAGGCCGACGCACAGCGCATCGTGAGTGAGCTGGAGGGCGCAGCGTATCGCGTAGTCAAGGTCGAGCGCAAGGATCGCTCGCGCCGGCCGACGGCGCCGTTCACGACCAGCACCATGCAACAGGAAGCCAGCCGCAAGCTCGGCTTCAACGCCCGACGCACGATGGCCATCGCCCAACAACTCTACGAAGGCATAGACATCGGCGAAGGCGCGGTCGGCTTGATCACGTATATGCGCACCGACTCGGTGAACGTAGCCGAGAGCGCGCAGCGCGAGGCGCGCCAGTTCATCGTTGAACGCTACGGCGGGGAGTTCGTGCCGGAAGCCCCTCCGAAATATGTTTCACGCGCCAAGAACGCGCAGGAAGCGCATGAGGCGATCCGTCCCACATCCGTCTTCCGCACGCCGGAATCGGTGAAGGACTACCTCGATCGCGACCAGCTCAGGCTGTATGAGCTGATCTGGAAGCGCTTCGTCGCTAGCCAGATGGCCCATGCTATCTTCGACGCGACGACGGTGGACATCGAGGCGCTGCCCCAGGGCGCGGGCGCGCTTCCGATTGAATCAGGGGATGCCCAGGATACGCGCGCGGCGATCCCCGGCTATTGGTTCCGCGCCAACGGCTCGGTGATCAAATTTGCCGGCTTCCTCAAGGTGTATGAGGAAGGCCACGACGAAGGCGAGAAGCTGGACGAGGAAGAGGAGGCGCGCGGCCGCAGGCTGCCGGAATTGTCCGCCGGCGAGATGCTCGACTTGGTACGCCTGATCCCAGAGCAACACTTCACGCAGCCGCCGCCACGCTACACCGAGGCCAGCCTGGTCAAGGCGCTGGAGGAATACGGCATTGGCCGGCCCAGCACCTACGCGCAGATCATGACCACGATCCAATCGCGCGACTACGTGCGCAAAGAAGGCAAGCAACTCGTGCCGACCGAGCTGGGCTTCGCGGCCAACGACCTGCTCGTCGCCAACTTCCCCCGCTACATTGACGTAGGATTCACAGCGCATGTGGAGGAGGAGTTAGACGACATTGAAACCGGCGCGCGAGAATGGCGCCCCGTGCTGCGCGAGTTCTATCACCCGTTCCAAGAAGCCGTGGCGCAGGCCGCCGAGCGCATCCCCAAGCGCGAGCGCACGGTGCAATATACGGGCGAGCGGTGTCCTGCCTGCGAAGATGGCTTACTGGTCTATCGCGAGGGCCGTTTCGGACAGTTCATCGCCTGCTCCAACTTTCCGAAGTGCAAATACACCGCGCCGATCCCCATCCCCGGCGTAAAATGCCCGAAGTGCGGCGGCCCATTGGTGGAGAAGCGCGCCCGCAAAGGCCAGCGGCGCGTCTTCTACGGCTGCGCAAACTACCCCAAGTGCGACTTCACCACATGGAACAAACCGCTGGCAATCCCAGGGCCGGAGGGATGCGAGGGGCTGGTCGTTGAAATCGGCAAGGGCAAAGCCAAATGCCTGAACAACGACCTGGTCTTTGACATTCCAGAATCATCCGCCGAATCTCCACCGGCGCTACCGATGTCCTCGCCTTGACGAATCGTCCGCCAAATGCTTTACTGATCGCATGCTTGGCGATACTGTGTTGAATCGTGACCTCGATGAATTTGCGTCTGCGCCGGAATTCAGAGGAAATACGCTGGTGCGTCCCTCGCGGACGCGCCAGTTCGTTTATACAGCCGCGTTGTTCGTTGCCGTGTTGCTCGCTATCACCGGCCTGGCCAACCTCATCGCCGTCCTCAGCCGCGCCGACCCCTCGGCCAACTCCACGGCGATGCTCGGCGCAGGTTTACTCATGCTGCTCGCAGCACTGGGGCTGATCTGGCGATTGGCCTCGCCGTTCGTGTTTGCGACAGCGGTAACCGACGACAGCCTGCATTGGCGAACGATTTTCGGCTGGCACGAAGCGCCATGGGACGAAATCGAGTTCGTGCTGGTCGAGCCGCATAGCCGCTTCGGCGGACGCGCCGTGCACATCAAAGCCGGCAATCGGCGGATGCACTATGGCTGGTTCGACTCAACCGACTGGTATACCTTCGGCCCGCTGGAGTCCCTGCCGGCCGATGAGGCCAAGTCACTCACACACACCATCGTCTCGCGCGCCCGGCTTGTGCGTCGCGCGCCCGGCGTGTGGGTGAACGATCGCCTCGATCAACCGGTCGAAGTTTCCACCGGCCAATTCAAGTGGTAGCCCAACGTCAGGGGCATCGCACCGCTTCGACCTAAGCCACCCGGATCGCGCCTGGCGCAACTCAAGGCGCCCGCGGCGACGACGGCTGAGCGGTCCATACCAGCCGCAGTGGCAGAGACGCTCGCGGGCATAGGATTTCGGCGGCCCAACGCCGCACACAACCAGCAACGCGCCGACAAGGCCGACCAGGCGCGCTGGCGTGTCCATGCCGCACAGACAATGGCGCCGGCCGATAGATTCCCCTGGCAGCGATGCTAGACTATGGCTCCACCGGCATGGCCGATGACATCACTGCACGGCGCGCCCTGGCTGCGCGATTGTTGACCCCTGGATATGCGGATGCGCTCACCGGGTATTTCGCGCTCGAGCACGACCCCCGCCGCACACGGCTCCATGTTCAGACTGACCCGCACGGCCAGCCGCTTGCCTTCGTCGCCGTGTGTCAGACCGGCCTCGATTTGTTCCGCCCGCTCGTAGTCATGCGCGGCGACGACCCGCTCGCCCTACAACAAGCCTTGCGCGACGCGCTGGCGCCTCACCGTCAGTACTTGTTCAACGTGCAGCCGTCAACTCGACCCCAGCTCGAAGCCATAGGCCAACTGCACGGCGAGAGCATCCATGCCGTTTATGCGCTGAACAGCGACGACTTCACACCGGTCATCAACATCCTCGTGCAGACGAGCAAAACGCCGGATGGGATGTTGCGCGCAGTGATTCGCGCGCGCGACGGGTCGAACGTCGCCGAGGCCGGCACCACCTGGATCTCGTCGCGATATGCGGAGGTGTTCGTGTGCGTTGCCGAAGGCGCGCGCGGGCGCGGCCTGGGCAAATCGGTAGTCAGCGCAATCAGCACGCAGGTGCTGGAGATGGGACGAACCCCGCTCTACGTCGTCCACCCGGCCAACATTGCCTCGGTGCGTCTCGCCGAGCGGCTTGGCTATCGCGACACCGGCGCGCGCGAGCTGAGTGGGGTCATGAGTCGAAGCAGATAAGCAAAGCCAACCTTAAAAAGCGGAGGCAAGGCCGGCTATCACTTCACGAACCGGCGATTACGCATTAACATAGGGATTGCACATACAAAGCCTGGGTAAATAGGTAAATATGTCCAAGCGGAAAATACTTGAAGCGCGCAGGCGCGAGCAGCAACGCAAGCAAACGATTCAGATCGCCGTCATCATCGGCGTCATTGCGGTGATTGTGATCGGCGGCGCAGTCGTCCTCAGCGCACTCTCCGGGCAGCAACAACGAACCAGCGCGCTCCCCCCTGTGAAGGCCGCGAGCAAAGCCACGCCGGCGAATGCCGAGCCGAACGGGAGAGCATGGGGGCCGCCTAACGCGCCGATCAAGATTGAAGAATATCTGGACTACCAATGTCCGGCCTGCGGCCAATATGCGCGCAACTTCGAGCCGGCAGTGATCGAAGCCTTCGCCAAGACCGGCAAAGTGCGCTACGAGGTGAATTTCCTGCCTTTCCTCGAAGACCCCGTGGGCGGGCGCGAGTCGCGCGACGCCGTGCAAGCCGCGCTCTGCGCCGCGGAGCAGAACAAGTTTTGGCAGATGCACGCGACGCTGTTCGTTAATCAGCCGATCACCGGACAGGAGAACATCGGCAATTACAGCAAGCCACGTCTGAAGGAAATGGCAGCCACCATCGAGGGCATGGACACCGCAGCGTTCAACGCGTGTTTGGACTCGAACAAGTATGAAAGCACCGTGCTGCAAATCCGACGGGATGGCGAAGCGCGCGGGGTGCAGCAAACGCCCACGTTCTTCGTGAACGGCCAGCCTTTCCCCGGCGTGCGCAGCGTGCAGGACTTCCGGCAGATCTTCGCGCAAGTCGCGCCGAACGTGAAGCTCGATGAGTAACCAGGGTCAAGGCTTCTGCCTGACCGCCGCTCACGATAGATCCCCCTACCCCAATCAGCGAACCATGAGCATCCCTTATCGCTTACCCCAAGGTCGCACCCCTCGCCCCGCGTTATGGGCCGACGTTCCTGATGAACAATGGGACGACTGGCGCTGGCAACTCAGCCACCGACTCAACACGACAGAGGACCTGGCGAAGCTCATTCGGCTCACCGAAGAAGAGCGAGCAGGGCTGAACGCGCCGAACAAGTTTCGCGTGGACATCACCCCTTACTTCGCATCGCTCATAGACCCCGACGATCCGAACTGTCCGGTGCGCCTGCAAGTCGTGCCGCGCGGGCGCGAGTTGAAGGCATTCGAGAGCATGATGGAAGATTCGCTGGCCGAGGATACACACGCGCCGGTGCCCGGCCTGGTCCACCGCTATCCCGATCGGGTCCTCATGCTGGTCACCACCCAGTGCGCTTCATATTGCCGATATTGCACACGCAGCCGCATCGTCGGCGACCCGCACGCGATGTTCAACCGGCGCCACCACGATATGCAGATCGAGTACTTGCGTCGGACGCCGGAGGTGCGCGACGTCCTGCTGAGCGGCGGCGACCCACTCACGTTGCCGCAGAAAATCCTCGAAGACTTGCTGCGCCGGCTGCGCGACATCCCCCACATCGAGATCATCCGCATTGGGTCGCGCGTGCCGGTGTTCCTACCCCAGCGCATCACCGACGAACTGGTAGAGATGCTGCGCCAGTTCCATCCGCTATGGATGAACATCCATGTCAACCATCCCAAGGAAATCACACCGGAGCTGGCCCGCGCATGCGCCAAGTTAGCCGATGCCGGCATCCCCCTCGGCAACCAAAGCGTGCTGCTCGCCGGCGTCAACGATCACCCGAATATCATTCGCAAGCTTTGCCACGAATTGGTGAAGATTCGCGTCAGGCCCTACTACCTCTACCAGTGCGACCTGGTCGCAGGCAGCGGTCACTTCCGCACCCCCATCGCAGCCGGCCTGGAGATCATGGAGGCGCTGCGTGGCCATACCAGCGGCTACGCCATCCCTACCTTTGTTGTGGATCTGCCGGGCGGCGGCGGCAAGGTGCCGGTCTTGCCCAATTACCTGATCAGCCAATCGCCCGGCCGCGCCGTCTTTCGTAACTTCGAGGGCTACATCAGCACCTACACCGAGCCGACAGATTATCAGCGCCCCCAACCGGCGCCCGAGCCGCGCGCCAGCCGCAAGCTCCCCGGCGTGGCGAGCCTGCTGGCCGGCGAGACAATAACGATCGAACCCGACGGCTGGCGAGCCCACCACCTGCCCACGGCGGAGTCCAACGGCCAATCCGGGCCTCACAACAACGGGACCGAATCCATCCCGCTCGACGCACTGCTCGATCGGCACGATGTGCAACTCACCGGCGAAGGCGATGAGCCAAGTTGGGCCAAAATCAACTGAGCAATCCCACACTCACTACGCAACCGAGGAATGGACCATGACCGCCTATGTGATCGCAGATATCGAAGTGCTCGAACCCATCGAATACGAGGAATACAAAAAGCTGGCAGGGCCAACGCCCGCCCAATTCGGTGGACGCTACATCGTGCGCGGTGCGCCCACACACGTCATCGAGGGCGAATGGTCACCCAAACGTTTCGTCATCCTGGAATTCCCCAGCTTGGAGCAGGCGAAGGCGTGGTACGAATCCGAGGCATATAGCCGCGCCAAAGCGATTCGGCACCGTGCGGCCAGGTCGAACGTGATCATGGTCGAAGGCGTCACTCCCTCCTAATCCAGGCCAAATGAAGCGAAACAACGTCATTCCGGCAATCCTGCTGGCCATCGGGACATGCATCACGCCGGCAGGAGGAGCACACGCTGCCGCACCACCGGCGGGCGAAGGAACCCTGGTCATCGAGGCACCGGCGACGGCAATCCAAGCCGACGCGCCGGCAGACAAACCATCTAGCCGGCCGCAAACCGGCCAACACGCCTACACTTTCAAAGCACAGCTCGCCAATGGCCGAGCCACCCAGCTCAACTACCTGCTCTTCGTGCCGGCATCTTACGGACGAGATCCGCAGGCGAAATGGCCGCTGTTGGTCTTCCTGCATGGCTCGCGCGAGGTGGGCCGCGACGTCAGCCGCCTGCGGCGCGCCATTCTGCCGCAAATCGTCGAGGAGAACCCGGAATTCCCCTTCATCGTCGTCTCACCGCAATCCCCGACGAGACAGCACGGCTGGTATCCCAGCCTGGACGCGATCGAGGCGCTGCTCGACCGGTTGCAGGCCGAACTGGCCATTGATCCCGATCGCATCTACCTCACCGGCCTGAGCATGGGCGGTTATGGCGCGTGGGCGCTAGCGATGGACGCCCCCGACCGTTTTGCAGCTATCGCGCCGGTAGTCGGCGGATACTTCTACAGCGCCCGGCAACTCTGCGCGCTCAAGGACAAACCGATCTGGGTGTTCGGCGCACGGCTCGACCGCAACGTGCCAGTGCGCGAGAGCGAGCGCGTGGTCAACGCGCTGAGGTCATGCGGCGGCAACCCGCGTTTCACAGTATTCGAGAACGCCGACCACGACCTGGGCTGGGAGTTGGCCTACCGGACGACGGAACTCTTCGAGTGGCTGCTACAACAACGACGCGGCCAGCCGCCGGCGCAAGCTTCCGACTGAACCCGCGCACCGCGCCTGCTAAGACGGCCACCGAACCATGATAAAATCCAAGGCCCGTGCCGGCCCGACCGATCGCACGGCGCGGGAGATGAAGCCCAATTCCAACGAGGGATCAACGTGGAAAACAGCTTTACCGTAGCCGAAGAGACAACGGCTGAGCCTTCAAAGCCCAAAGCTGCGAGCGAAAAGTCTCAGAAGAAAACAGCGCATCGAGCGCCCAGCGTCGAAACCAGTGTCGTGCGGCCCAGGCGTGTGGACGAGTTCGCGGCAACCAACACCGTGCCTGACTACAAGGATTACGAGCGACTCCGCCGCTACATCACCGCTCAAGGCAAAATCCTGCCCCGCCGTCGCAGCGGCCTCAGCGCGAAGAACCAGCGGCTGATGGCCCGCGCTATCAAGCGCGCGCGCCATCTGGCGCTGTTGCCGATGCCGGGCATATTGAACAAGTGACCAGCCCAGATGTTCGACGCGACGCGCGCTGCGAACGACTGTCATTCAGGAGGTTGGCATGGCCAGCAAAAAGAAAGGCAATCGAATCGTGATCAGGCTGAAGAGCACTGAGAGCGGCCATTTCTACCTGACCGAGAAAAATCGCAAGAACGACACGGCCCGCCTTGAGCTTCGCCGCTACGATCCATTCGTCCGCCGGCATGTGCTATACAAAGAGGAGAAATGAACTTCCGCTCTGCCGAGCAGAAGGCTCGAGCGTAACTGCGAACCAAGAGGGCACATGACGACGCACACCCGAAGCATGTTCGCTTCGGGTGTTTTGATATCGGACTGGCGCATGCCCTAATGTGGCGCATCGTTCAATTTGCTCCGCATGAGACCACGCCAACGGCGCCGAGGGTGTAGCTGGCGGCTGGTTGTCGCCCTCATCTTCGTCCCGGCCTGCGCGACGACCAACGCTTCCGCGCCGCCCGGTCATCCGTCGCCGCCGGCCGCCGCCGGCGCGCCGGCCACACCGCAGCCGGCGGCCCAACCCACAGCTACGCCGACGTCGGCTGGGCCACTCGCAGCGCTGCTCATCCTCCCAACCGAAACGCCTGCGCCCCCGCGGCAGAAGATCGTGATCGAATCGCCGGCGCGCGGCGCGACGGTGCTCAGCCCATTCAGGCTGTCCGGCAGCGTCGCCCTCACACCGATGGACAAAACACTGCGCTATCGCTTGACGGACGCCTTCGGCAACGTTGTTGGCGACGGCGAGATTGCCGTTGAGGGAGTCCCCGGCGGGGCCGGCGTCTTTAGCGCGACGGTCGCCTACGCGATGTCGCCGGCCAGCCCGCTGCGCATCGAGGTCGCCGCTGCAGACGGCGCCGCTGAGCAAACCGCGCAAATCCCGATGCTGACGGTGAACCTGCCGCAAGGCGTGCGCCTTGCGATCAACGGCATAGCCACCCAGCTGCGCGCCGACGCTGTGCCGCGCAAGCCCAACATACGCTTCCCGATAGATTGGAACGGCTGGCCGCGCCATCTCAGATTGCTCTTCGACGAAGATCAACCCGGCGCAGGGTTCGACCCCCGTCAACGTCAAATCCTGATCCTGCCTCTGGAGGACTACCACAAGTTATTCCGAGGCGCTGAGGCGGAATCGTTTGGTCAAGCGATCCGTTCATTCCAGGCTTTGCTCGCCGAGCGGCCGTCGCAGTTGAAACAAGACCCCATGCTGCTGCCGGCTTCGGACCTCAGCCAGGCGATGCGCGCGCAGGTGCGCTATCTGGAATTCGACGGCGGCAGCGGCATGCGCTTCCTCACACACCTGACCCAAGAGCTTCGCCCGCTCACCGCGTCGAGCCTCATCTACACGTTCCAGGGGCTGACGTATGATGGTCGCTACTACATCGCGGCGTACTTCCCGGTCACGACGACTGTCCTGCCGGCTACTCCGGCTGAGCTCCCCCAATCCGAGCGCGATGAGTTCAAGCGCGACTACTTCGCGTACGCAGAGGGAATTGCGCAAAAGCTGGACGCGCAGCCGGCGAGTTTTACACCTGCGCTGGCTGCGCTGGACGCCATGATCGCATCGTTGCAGATTGACGGCGACATGCTCAGCCAAGGGCTGCAGTCGGCAGATGTGCCGATCGGCCAGGCCACCGAGCTGCTCAACATCCGCTCCGGACCGGGCACGCGCTTTCGCATCATCGGCCAGCTCGCCCCCGGCGAGCAAGTCGAGCTACTCACCCGTAACACTGAGGCGAGTTGGCTGCGCATCCGCAGCGAGTCAGGGGTAGTCGGCTGGGTCAGTCGCGACTATGTGGACACAGCGTTCGACATCCGTCAATTGCCCACTCAACCATGAACCCGCGTGAGCCGATCAGAATCCTGCATTTCGCCGATCTTCACATCGGCATGGAAAACTACGGGCGCATCGATCCCGAGACCGGACTGAACCAGCGCGCGCTGGACTTCGTATCGCGCTTGAAGGAAATCGTGGACTGCGCCATCGAGCGCCAAGCCGACGTGGTGATCTTCGCAGGCGACGCCTTTAAGACGCGCGACCCTAATCCCACCTACCAGCGCGCCTTCGCCCGCCAGATCATGCGCCTCTCGCGCGCTCACGTGACCACCGTGTTGCTGGTCGGCAACCACGACACGCCGGTCATGGAGCAGCGCGCCAGCAGCCTGGACATCTTCGCGACGCTCGATGTGCCCAACGTGATCGTTGGGCGCGAGGAGAAATTGCATCGCATCGAGACCGCGCGCGGCGTGGTGCAAATCGCCACCGTGCCCTGGCCGCAGCGCAACCGTCTGCTGAAATATGAAGAGTATCGCGGCATGACCGTCGAGCAGCTCGACCAAGAGATGGAGCGCATCCTCGGCGACGAGTTACAGCGATTGGCCGGCGAAGTGGACGCCAACTTCCCGGCCATCTTGACCGGCCACTTTACGGTCAGCGGCGCGGTATTTGGCTCGGAGCGCAACGTGATGTTGGGGCGCGATACAGTCGTCAAGCTCAGCAGCTTGCACCTGGAGGCATGGGACTATGTCGCCCTGGGTCACATTCACAAACATCAAGATGTGAACCAAGGCAAGTATCCAGGTGTGGTGTATTCCGGCAGCTTGGAGCGCATAGATTTTGGCGAGGAGAGCGAACCGAAAGGCTTCTGCTGGATCGAAGCCCAACGCGGCAACACGCGATGGCGCTTCGAGCCGATGCGCAGCGTGCGACCCTTCGTCTCGATCTATGCCGATGCGACGCGAGACGGCGACCAACCCACCGATGCGGTGTTGCGCGAGATCGCGCGCCGTGAGATTAGGGATGCCGTGGTTCGTGTGCGCGTGAAATTGCTCCAGCATCAGGAGACCATGCTGCAGCTCGGCGCCATTGAAGCCGCTTTAGGAGACGCTTATTTCATCGCCGGCATCTCGCGCGACGTGCAGCGTGATGCGCGCTCGCGCATCGGCATTCAGAATCCGGAAACGCTGTCGCCCGAAGCACTACTCGAGCGCTACCTTTTGAGCAAAAACACGCCACGGGATCACATTGATGAGCTCATGCGCGCCGCGCGCGAGCTGATGGATGCCAACACCAGCCCGATCGCGTGACGGTCGGCAGCCAACCTACCTACCCCAGCAGCACGATCGCTGCGATCAGCGTGAGCGTTGTGATGATCACGCCGGGCTTGAGATACTCCATGAAGGTCAGCTTGATGCCGAACTTGAGCGCCTGCTCAGCCACGATGAGGTTGGCCACTGAGCCGATCAGCGTGAGATTGCCGGCCAAGGTGGACGCCGCAGCCAACGTCAGCCAGGCTTGCGTTGGATCGGCGAACTGCGGCACGAGCGGGCGAAACAGCAACACCGCCGGCACATTCGAGATCAGATTGCTCAACAGCGTGGTGACGAGCGCCAGCGGGGCGACGCCTGCAAATGCCAGCGGCTTCACCAGCGCGAACAACTGCGCCGAAACGCCGGTGACTTCCAGCGCGCCGGTGACGACGAACAAGCCACCGAACATCACCAACAACGGCCAATCCACCAAGGCCAGGATGCGCGCCGACTCAAAACGCCGGCTGATCAGAATGGCGCACGCAGCGACGAAGGCCGCCACGGTGACGTTGACCCCGGCCAGGAACGCCATCAGCATGAGTGCGATCACGATCAAGCTCTTGCGCAGCGTAGATGCGTAGATCGTCGCCTCCGCCTGGGCCAGGGGGATCGGCGCGCCTGCATGTCGCGGCGCAACAATTGCCGATGGAGCGGCCACATGCGCTACATCCTGCGCGCCGCGAAACTCGCGCGGATACAGCAGCCAGATGACCGCAAACACCACCGCCAAGCCAACAGCCGCCACCGGTCCCAAGCGCAACAGCCAATACAGATAGCCGATGCCCGACGACGCGCCGATCAAGATGTTCTGCGGGTTGCCGGTGATCGTGGCGACCGAACCGACGTTTGCCGCGCAAGCCAGCGCGATGAGATACGGCATCGGATTGCGCTTCAGCCGCAACACCACCCCACACACCAGCGGCGTCAGCATGACGCAAACCGGATCGTTGAGAAAGAGCATGGACAACACGCCTGCCGTGACCACGACCAGGACAAGCAGCACCGTCGGCGCATTGGCCCGCTCAATGACCACCGCGCCCACCCAGGTGAAGAAGCCCGAAAGCTCCAGCACGGCGTTGATGATCATCATGCTCAATAGCAGAATCAGCGTGCCCAAATCAATCGTGGATTCGGCCTCCGGGAGCGTAAGCACCCCGAAGACCAGCACGGTGCCGGCGCCGATCATGGCGATCGTTGCGCGATTGAGCTTCAGGCGAGGGATTTCGCCCATCGCCAAGGCGACGAACGTAGCCAGGGCGATCACAGCAGCGCCGGCCGATGGCGCAATGTGAAAGGGGGCAAATGGCATAGGCTGTGCATTTTATGCGACGCGCTCTCCGCTACAACCGGCAACGATGATCGCACCATCCCGCCCACCCTGCCGGGCAGGGCTTGGCGTCGAGCCACCGCAACCCTATGCCGCCCGAGTCAGTCGCGGCAGCAGGTTCGCCGCGGACGGGCCCAGCGACTTTCATGAACTGCAACGATGATCGAAAACGCTTCCGGGGATCGCCAACTTGAGCGAGTGAACGTGACGATTTAGCGAAGGCGCATCTGCACCCGCCTCACATCCCTTCGGCTAGGCGATCGCGATAGCGCGCTACCTGAGCTTCGATCTCGCGGGATGACCAGCCCAGTTCGTGCGCCATCATCTGCGCAACCATCGGCGCCGGCTCGATGCCGCGCGACCAGTCCTCGAAGTTCAGATGCAGCCGGCGCGACAGCACGTCGTCGAGCGTCACAGCCATCTCTCGGCGGCAAGCATAGACGACTTCGGCCATGATGTAGGGCAAGTCGGACGCGACACGCGCAGCGAGCGAAGGATCTTCAGCGCACCATTGGAGAATCACGCCGGCTTCGCTGCCGTACTGGCTCAGCCTGTTGATGACATCGGCACCCCAGCCGAAACGACCGGCGGCTTCCGATAGCGCTGCGCGGCAAGCCCGATAGCCCTCCGCGCCATCGAGCGGCATCTCCTCGGTAGGATGGGCAACCGGCTTGCCCTCGCGCCTGGCGAGAGAGTCGAGCGCATCTTGGGCCATCCGGCGGTAGGTGGTGAGCTTGCCGCCGGTGATGGTGATCATGTTGCCCGGCCCATCCACCACAACATGCGTGCGCGAGAGCTTAGCCGTGTCAGCGCCGTCGGACCCGGCCGGGCTGATGAGCGGACGATAGCCCGCCCACGCGCTGATTACGTGCGCGCGGGTGAGCTTGGTCCGTAGATAGGCGTTGGCCGTGTTGATCAGATAGTCTATGTCCGCATCGGTTGCCACCGGACGGTCTAGATCGCCCCCTGGGGTATCGGTGGTGCCGAGCGTGACGCGCGTGTTCCATGGCACGATGAACAGCAGCCGCCCGTCGGGCGTCTCCGGCAGCACGACGGCGTACTCGGTCGTCGGGAGCACCTCGCGCGGCAGCGTGAGATGCACACCTTTGGCCGGCCGGATTGCAATGCGAGATTCGCCGGCCATGGCCGCGATGCGCCCAGCAAACGCGCCCGCCGCGTTGATGATCGTCTTGGCGGGGATGACCCACGCTTCGCCGGTGAGCGCATCGCGCACGCGAGCCGCGCGGATCGCAGAGGGATTGGCCGGCGCATCAAAGTCGAAACCCAACACCTCGGCATAATTCGCCAGCAAGGCGCCGCGTTTGGCCGCAGTGCGCAGGACGGTCAGCGTCAGGCGGGTGTCATCGGTCTGACCGTCGTAATAGATGAAGCCATCTCGCAATCCCTCGGCTTTCAGCGCCGGCGCAAGTTCGAGCGTCTTCTGCGCGCCGATGTGTTTGTGGCCGGCGATGGCCAGGCGCCCCGCCATCACGTCGTAGAGGATCAGGCCGGAGCGCAGCAACCCGCTCATGCCGATGCCGCCCGGCAGGACGATGGGCGTGCCGAGTGGCCGTTTGTTCTCGGCATAGAGCGGCAGCACAAAGCCGAGCGGCCTCACCAGGTGCGGCGCGTTGCGCACCAACCGTCCGCGCTCGATCAGGGCTTCGCGCACCAGCGCAAAATCGAACTGTGGCAAATAGCGAATGCCGCCGTGCACCAGCTTGGTGCTTTTGCTACTGGTGCCGCTGGCAAAGTCAGCCTTCTCCACCAAGCCGATGCGGTAGCCGCGCGCGACGGCCTCCAGCGCCACGCCGGCACCGGTGATTCCACCGCCGATGACCAACACATCCACGCCCTCGGCCGCCATGCGGCGCAACGCTGCGCGCCGTTCAACGTGCGATAGCCTGCCCTGCGTCATGCAGACCTCTTTATTATCAATCAATCCGATGACCCCGACGGCAACGCCATCGCCCGTACGTCCTGCCAATTCAGATATCATTCCCCATCATGACCGCACCGCCTACCTGCATCGGCATCATCGGCGCCGGCAACATCAGCTCGACCTATCTCGAAGCCGACCGCAAGTTCAAGAACATCTACATCACCAAATTGGCCGATATTGACATGAACCGCGCGCAGGTGCGGGCGGAGCGGTACGCCAAACAGGCCGCCACGGTGGATGAGCTACTCGCCGATCCTGAGATCACCATCGTCGTCAACCTAACCGTGCCGGCGGCGCATGCGCCGGTTGCGCTGCAAGCGCTGGAGGCCGGCAAGCACGTTTACAACGAGAAGCCACTGGCCACAACGCGGGAGGACGCACAGCGAATGCTCGCCCTGGCCAAGTCCAAAGGGTTGCGGATTGGCGGCGCGCCAGACACCTTCCTCGGCGGTGGGTTGCAGACCTGCCGCCGGCTGTTGGACGAAGGCGCAATCGGCCAGCCGGTCATCGCCTTCGCCCGTATGCTCTCGTGCGGCATGGAGAGCTGGCACCCCAACCCGGAGTTTTTCTTCAAACCGGGCGGCGGGCCGATGTTCGACATGGGGCCGTACTACCTGACCGCGCTGGTGACGCTGCTCGGGCCGGCGCGCCGGGTGTCGGGAATGACGCGGATCACCCACCCGGAACGCACGATCGCCAGCCAACCTCTCTACGGCAAGAAGATCATCGTCGAGACGCCCACGCTCGTCAGCGGTTTGATCGAATTCGGCAACGGCACAATCGCGAACATCGTGACGACGTTCGACGTAGCCGAGGGCTACGACATCGGCCTGACCCTCTACGGCACAGCAGGCACGCTCCAATGCCCAGACCCGAACGGCTTCGGCGGGCCGGTGCGGCTAAAGCGCAAGGGTGACCAGGACTGGCGCGACGTGGGCATCCAGCACAAGTGGGTGACCAACAGCCGCGGTCTGGGAGTGGCCGACATGGCGGCGGCGATCCAAGAAGGCCGGCCGCACCGCGCCAGCGCCGAGCTGACCTATCACGTGCTCGACCTGATGCACGCCTTCCACGATAGCGCGCGCGAAGGCCGACATGTGGCGTTGGAGAGCACTTGTGACCGCCCCGCCCCGCTGCCCCCCGATTGGCCCTAACCCACCCCGCCCGCGCACATGACCGCTCGACGCATCTTTGTCGCCGACGACCCTTTCTTGCCGCTGAACGCCGACAAGCCCTGGCGCGAGCGCGGCTTGTGGCCGGCATCGTGGGTCACACACCCCGACGCTCACCCCCCGTTTGTGGCCGCCTTCCGAAAACAACTCACCCTTGAGCGCGCGGCCACCCTTCGCATTCACGTCAGCGCCGACCAGCGTTACCAGTTATATGTGGATGGCGCATGCATCGGCCAGGGGCCGGAGCGCGGCGCACCCGACCTGTGGTTCTACGAGTCGTACGAGCTGGCGCTCGATGCCGGCGCACACGTGATCGTCGCGCGCGTCTGGCATTGGGGCGCACACGCGCCGCAGGCGCAAATGAGCGTGACGCCCGGCTTCCTGCTTGCTGCCGAGGATGAATGGCAGGCGACGCTGAGCACCGGCCTGAGCGACTGGGCATGTAAACTACTCGACGGCTATGCGTTCGGCCAATTCGAGCGCATCCCCTGGAAGGGCGGCAATACCTACCTGGACGGGCGCGCCTATCCTTGGGGCGTCGAACGCGGTGAAGGCGAAGATTGGCTGCCGGCGCAAACGCTGCGCCGCGCCATGGCGCGCCGGCTCGACTGGGAGCTGCCGCCACAGCACATCCTCACGCCAGCCGCGCTGCCGCCGATGCTGGACGAGACTTGCCGCGCCGGCGTCGTTCGTCTTGTAGCGGACGTCGCAACGATCGAAACCCGCGACATCCCCATCCGCCAGGCCGACCATGACGCCGAGGCAGCGGCGGCCTGGCAAGATGTGGTGCGCGGCGAAGGCGAGGTCGTCATCCCGCCGCGCACAATCAAGCGCGTGCTCATTGATCTCCGAGATTATTACCTGGCGTACACGACGCTCACCGTTAGCGGCGGTGCCGGCGCGGTCATCCGCGTGCGCTGGGCCGAAGCGCTCAACTGCGATACCAACCTGTGGCGCGGCGACAAAGGCCAGCGCGACGAGGTCGAAGGCAAGTTCTTTCTGGGCAACGGCGATCAGTACATCAGCGACGGCGGAGCGCGGCGCGCGTTCGCCCCGTTGTGGTGGTCGGCCGGCCGCTACGTCGAAGTCGTCGTCCAGACGTTCGACGCGCCGCTCACGATTCACACGCTTGTGTTCCGCGAGTCGCGTTACCCACTGGAAATGGCGAGCGCTTTCGAGGCCAGCGACGCGCGGTTGAACGAGATCATCCCCATCCTCACGCGCGGCATCCAGTGCACGGCCAACGAGACATACTTCGACGGGCCGCATTGGGAAGAGCTGATGTATCTCGGCGACACGCGACTGGAAGTGCTGTGCACTTACGTGATGAGCGGCGACGACCGGCTGCCGCGCAAGGCGCTGCGCCTGTTCGATGTCTCGCGCCTCCCCACCGGTCTGACCCCGTCGCGCTATCCGTGCAGCCTGTTGCAGATCATTCCGCCGTTTTCGCTGTGGTGGGTGCTGATGGTGCATGACTTCGCGCTGTGGCGCGGTGATGCCGCTTTTGTGCGCAGTCTGCTGCCCGGCATACGCGCAGTGCTCGAAGGCTACGCGCGCTGGGTCGGCGACGACGGATTGCTGCGCGCGCCGGAGGGCTGGAATTTCATGGACTGGGCGCAGGAATGGCGGCCGCAGTCCGGCATCCCGCCGGACGGCGTGTCCGGTGTGAGCGGCCTGCTCAACTGGCATTACGCCTACACGCTCACACAGGCTGCGGATCTGGAGGCGATGCTCGGTGAGCGGGCGATGGCGGCACGCTGGCGCAATCAGGCCAGACGGCTTGCGGCAGCAGCCCACGCCACATTCTGGGATGAATCGCACGGGCTGATGGCAGACACGCCGGAGCGCGATCGCTTCTCGGAGCACACGCAGTGCATGGCCATCCTGAGCGGGCTGGTTGACGCGCGCAAGCGCCAGCGCATGGCGCGGGGCCTGCGGGGCCACCCCGACCTGGCGCGCTGCACCATCTACTTCAGCTTTTACCTATTCGAGGCGCTGCGCGCGCTGAACGCCGCCGACGCGATCCTCGATCGGCTGGCGCTGTGGTTCGAGCTGAAAGCGAACGGGCTGCGGACGCCGGTGGAGCAGCCGGAGCCAACGCGCAGTGACTGCCACGGCTGGGGGGCGCATCCGCTGTTCCACTACTTCGCCACCATCCTTGGGATTCGGCCCGCATCGCTCGGCTTCAGCACGGTGGTGGTGCGGCCACAGTTGGGCCGGCTGACGCGCGCATCCGGGCGACTGGTGCACCCGCGCGGGGAGATCATCGCAGACTTCCGCACGGAGCACGGTCGGCTGCGCGGCTCGCTGCAACTGCCGGAGGGCGTGCGCGGCGACTTGATCGCTAACGGCAAACGGCGCGAAATTGGGGGCGGGTTGACGGTCATTTAACGTCGGCGACAGATTTGCAGCCAAAGACGCTGTGGCAGGAGCGCGTGCCCTTAACCTGGTCTCGCCTTACAGAGAAGGCGCTTGCGTATACCGCGCCGAGGTGCGATATATAATGCCGCGCACTTCACCAGAGGGCATTCATGCTCTGTGAGTACTCCGGATCAGGCGTCTGGACGAAATGACTACGGAGAAACGCGATCCGGGTAGTCACTAAGCGCCTGCGAGACAAGCTGAGATTCGCGCGGCCTGACGGGGAGGCGTCGGGCTGCAGAAGCATCCTATGAAGACGGCGGCAACGAAGATCCTCCTTGTGCAAGGCGGCCTGGGTGACTCCGTCGGACCGGTGCTCGAACGCCATGGGTATCGCGTAATCTGGGTGCGCACGGCTAAGAATGCTTTAGAACGCGTAGCCAGCGAAAAGTTAGCGCTGGTTGTGATTGACGCACCTTCGCTCAACGCCAACGCAGAAAAACTATGCCAAGAAATCAAGCGCATCAAGAAGCTACCGGTGTTGATGATCGGCGCAGACGCGTCGGCCGCCAACGGGGCGAATCCAAGCGCCTACCAAGGCTGCGCCGACGGGTTCATCTCGCGCCCCCTGCAACTGCGTCGCTTGCTCTCACGCTTGGAGAAGCTGCTGCCCGAATGGCTGACCCTGGAGCTGCGCTGCGGCGAACTGGTGTTTCGACCCGCAGACGGCATCCTGCGCAAACGCAACGAAGAGATTTACCTCAATCCGAAGCTTTCCAAACTGCTGCAGCTTTTCATGCAACGGCAGGGCGAGGTGTTGCCGCGCAAATTGCTCATGCAACAGGTATGGGAAACCGACTACCTCGGCGACACGCGCACGCTCGATGTGCACATCCGCTGGCTGCGTGAAGCGATCGAGGACAACCCGACCGAACCCGTGTACCTCCGCACGGTGCGAGGCCAAGGCTACCGCTTCGAAAATCCCAAGGCCAAGAAATGAACATCGTCGTCACCGGGTCGATCGCCTACGACTACCTGATGACCTTCCCGGGATCATTCAGCGAACACATCTTGCCGGAGCACATGGCGCGCATCAGCCTGAGCTTCCTGGTGGATTCGATGGAGCGCCGGCGCGGTGGTTGCGGCCCGAACATCGCCTACACGCTTGCGCTGCTCGGCGAGCGCCCTCACTTGATGGGCACAGCCGGCCAGGACTTCGACGAATATCGCGTTTGGCTGGAATCGGTGGGCGTGGACACATCTCTCGTCCGCGTCATCCGCCATAAGTTCACGGCGTCGTTCTTTTGCAGCACCGACTGCAACAACAACCAGATCGCATCGTTCTACTCCGGTGCGATGGCCGATGCGCGCGAGCTCTCCTTCAAAGATCTTCCTTTTAAGCCCGACATCGTCATCATCTCGCCAAACGATCCGCAGGCGATGCTCCGGCATGCGCAAGAATGCCGCGAGCTGGGCGTTCGCCACATCTTCGACCCCGGCCAGCAGGTCGCGCGCTCGTCAGGCGAGGAATTGAAGGCCGGCATCATTGGCGCCGACGTGCTGATCTGCAACGACTATGAGTTCGAGGTCATCCGCCAAAAGACCGGGCTGACCGAAGCAGATGTGTTGTATCACGCCGAGGCGCTCATCATCACGCGCGGCGAGAAAGGCTCGACCATTCTGCTGCGCGACCATCGCGTTGACATCCCAGCCGTGCCGGAAGAGCGCGTGCTGGATCCGACCGGCGTCGGCGACGCCTTCCGCGGCGGTTTGCTCAAGGGGCTGGCGGCCGGCGCCGACTGGGAGACATGCGGCCGGCTGGGCAGCGTCGCAGCCACCTTTGCCCTAGAACACATTGGCGGCCAGGGTCATTGCTACACCTGGGAGCAATTCAAGGCGCGCTACGAAGCGCACTTCGGCCCGCTCCCCGTTGCGTTCAACGGGAGCAAAGCGCGCTAGGCGGAGTTTAGCCATGCCGCCACCACGCCGACGCATATCCATGATCCGATGACTTGCGAAGCGCCCGAGCTGATCGCCGTCATCGGGCCGACGGCGGCCGGCAAGTCGGCCTATGCGATGGCGCTCGCTCCACAAGTGAACGGCGAAATCGTCTCTGCCGATTCACGCCATGTCTATCGGCAAATGGACATTGGCACCAACAAACCGACGCCGGACGAGCAACGACGTGTTCGCCACCACTTGCTTGATTTGCGCGACCCGCATGAGCGTTTCTCGCTCGGCGAATACGTCGAGCTGGCGCGAACCGCCATCGCCGACATCCACGCGCGCGGCAAGACGCCGCTCTTGGTCGGCGGCACCGGCCAATACGTCCGCGCAATCCTGCGCGGGTGGCGCGTGCCCCCGGCGCCGCCGCACGACGATCTGCGGGAGAAATGGCTACGCTACGCTCAGGCGCACGGCGCAGACGCGCTATTCGCCGAGTTGACCGCGCGCGATCCAGATGCGGCCCGAATCATTGACCCGCGCAACATTCGACGAGTCATCCGCGCGCTCGAAGTCATCGAGGTCTCCGGCCAGCGCTGGAGCGAACTACAGAAACGCGAACCACCCGCATGGCGCACCCGGGTCATCTACGTCAACCTGCCGCGCGATGCGCTTTATGCGCGCGCCGATGCGCGCCTCGCACGCATGATTGAGCAAGGATGGCTGGCCGAAACCGAGGCGCTGCTCGACTTTCTCAGCCGGCGTGGGTTCGATGCCGATGCTGCGTTGCAGCTCCCCTCCATGTCCGCGCTCGGCTATCGAGAAATGGCGCTCGTCGCTCTGGGACGCATGACGCTCGACGAGGCCATCGCCGCAATCAAGCGCGCCACGCGCCGCTTCATCCGCGCGCAGGATGTCTGGTTTCGGAAGGAAGCAGCGCAGGGCGCATCTCCCGGCGGCGTTGCGCAAATCGCGCCTCCACCGTAGCGCAGAAGCCCACATGATGAAGTCTTAACATCCCGCCGCATAGAATCACCGGCATGACAGACATCCTGATGCGGCGGCTGCACTGGGAAGGCTGCCTTAATGCGCGCGACCTAGGCGGGCTGAGCACCGGCGACGGTCGGTTCACGCGATGGGGAGCGCTCGTGCGCATGGACAATCCCGGCCACCTCACCGACGCCGGCGTCCGCGCACTGCTGGACTACGGCGTGAACACGGTCATTGACCTGCGCTATCCCACAGAGACCACCCGTTACCCGCATTTGGCCGCAGCGCTCCATTCCGCGCGCGATCGGGTGACCCTCCGGCACATTCCGCTGCTCGACGAGGCGAGCCGCGCCGAAGAAGACATCCTGTTCGCCCGATCACGCGACGAATGGCACATCTACGTGCTCGACCGGCGCGGCGAGACGATCGCCGAGGTCATGCGCGCCATCGCCTACGCCGCCCCCGGCGCGGTGGTTCTTCACTGCACGGCGGGCAAGGATCGTACCGGCTTGATCGCGGCGCTGTTGCTCGACCTCCTATGCGTGGCGCGCGAGGACATTGCTCGGGACTACGCCGTCAGCGAGGAGTGGCTACGTCCGCGCATCGAACAATGGCTGGAGCCACTCGACGAAGCCCAACGCGCTTTTGCCCACAGCCTCATGCGCACCGCGCCAGAGTATGTGCAGTTCGCGCTGCGCTACGTGGACGAACGCTACGGCGGCACGTGCGCCTACCTGCAAAGCAGCGGTCTGTCACCTGACGACCTGAACGCCTTGCGCGAGCGGTTGACCGAGTTACCCGCCGAAAGGCTTCGGAAGCCCGAACGATCAAAACGCTAATTCATAGCCGGTCATCTGAGCGCGCAGCCCAAACGCCGCAGTGAGCAGCAATACGGCCGCGTAGAGCAGGACTGCCCCGCGGTCGTCGCGTCCGCGCGTGAACGCAAACACCGCCGGCGCGCTGATGATGACGAGTGCGCCATACAGATAGTGCACGAAGCGCACATTCACGCCCAGCCCCATGCTGATCAACACCAAGCCCACGGCCATTTGCGCCAAGCCAAGGAGAGGGCTGAGCGCAATTGCGCCAAGATAGTTGCCATCCAAGCTATCGCCGCGAAAAAACTTGATCATGCCCCATAGGCCGAGGATGGCGTTGAAGAGAATCACCGCCGTCGCCAGATTGGCGTGAATTTGTATAAGCCCCATCGCTCACGGATTATAGTGAGACGCCTTACGCGATGATGAAATGCCGCACAAGCGCAGGCGACGCCTGCGCCCCACCCTGCAGGCTGCGCGCCCAAGTGGCTCAGGAGAAGCACCGTCCGACGATGGTAAAATATAACGGAGTCAGTTTGGCTTGCGCGGTTGATCTGCGCCTTTGAGCGGATCCGCGCGTTTCACGAAAGGAGTTCAAAGACACGTGGCTCTCAGCAAAGGTGAGAAAGCAGCCATCATCGAGCAGTTCGCCATCAACCCCAACGACACCGGCTCGTCGGAGGTTCAAATCGCGCTGCTCACACGGCGGATCAATCAATTGAACGAGCATCTGAAGGTGCACAAGCACGATGAAAGCTCGCGTCACGGTCTGCTGGTCCTCGTCGGTAAGCGACGCGCGCACCTGAAGTACTTGGCCGCCAAGGATCCAGCCAGCTACCGCGACCTTTTGGTTAAGCTCGGACTGAGGAAGTAAGGTGAGTCATAGAGGCACCACCCGCGTGCCTCCACAAGAAGGTCAGGGCGAGAGGGCAGCGGGCGTAGATGTTAGAGGCCAGCTTCGGAAATTGCTAAAGGCCGGGCCGCCTGAACCCGGGATGCGCATTTCCGCGGTTGACCTCTAACCTCTAACCGCTCCCCTCCCTCCCGCATTGGTTCGACGATAGACGTTGGCGCGCGATGCGTCCAGAGCATCCCGTCCGCGCATGTCGTCCATTTCAGGAGAAAATTTCAAGATGTCTACAGAAGTAACCCGCATCGTTGAAGCGCCGATGCCGGTCAATCACGTCTACACCGCGCGAATCGGCGAGAGGGAAATCCGCATCGAGACAGGCCGCCTCGCCTGTCAGGCCGGCGGAGCGGTGACGGCGCGCATGGGCGACACCATGGTGCTCGCCACCGCCACGATGTCCAAATCGGTGCGGCAGGGAATTGATTTCTTCCCGCTCAGCGTGGAATATGAGGAGCGGCTCTACGCCGCCGGGCGCATCCCCGGCAGTTACTTCCGCCGCGAAGGCCGGCCGCCGGAGGCCGCCATCCTGATCGCCCGGCTGGTGGATCGGCCATTGCGCCCCCTGTTCCCCGACGACCTACGCAACGACGTACAGATCATCGTGACGGCGCTGTCGCACGACCAGGTCAACGACATTGACGTGCTGGCCGTAAACGCCGCCAGCGCTGCGCTGATGGTGAGCGACGTGCCGTTCGACAACCCGGTCGGCGCCGTGCGCATCGGCCTCATCAACGGCGAGCTGATCATCAACCCGACCATCCCGGAGATGCAATATAGCGACCTGGACTTGCGCGTGGCCGGCACGAAGGACGCCATCGTCATGGTGGAGTGCGGCGCGAACGAAGTTGACGAGGCGACGATGGTACGCGCGCTCAAACTGGCGCATGACGCGATCCAGGAGTTCATCGCGATGCAGCACCTCATGCGCCAAGAAGTAGGCAAGCCCAAGGCCGATTACCCCAAGTTCGGACGAGATGAAGCCTTTAACCAGCGCGTGCGCGAGGCGCTGGGCAACCGCGTTCAAGAGGCGATTGATCAAGAGCTGGAGAAGGCCGAACGCCAGGCCGTCCTCGACGCGATCGAAGGCGAGGTGCTGGCCCAGATGCAGTCCATCGGCGATGTGAATGCCGATGAGCTACACCAAGTCGTGAAAGACGTAACCAGCGAAGCCGTGCGCGCGCGCATCCTGCGCGACGGCATCCGGCCCGACGGACGCAGACCGAAGGAGATCCGGCCGATCTGGGTAGAAGTCGGCGATCACCTGAGCCCTCGCGCACACGGCGCCGGCCTGTTCACCCGCGGCGAGACGCAGATCCTCTCGATCGTCACACTGGGCAGCAAAGCCGATGCCCAACCCCTCGACGGTCTCTACCCCCAGGAAGAGAAGCGCTACATGCACCACTACAACTTCCCTCCCTTCTCGACGGGTGAGGCGAAGGTGCTGCGCGGCAGCAGCCGGCGTGAGATCGGTCACAGCGCGCTGGCCGAGCGCGCGCTGCTGCCGGTCATTCCCGACGAAAACGAGTTCCCGTACACCCTGCGCGTGGTGAGCGAGGTGTTGTCGTCGAACGGCTCAACCTCGATGGGCAGCGTATGCGGCAGCACCCTGGCGCTGATGGATGCCGGCGTGCCCATCCGGGCGCCGGTGGCCGGCATTGCCATGGGCCTGATCACCGCGCCCGGGGGCCTCTCGGAAGGATACGCCATCCTCAGCGACATCCAAGGCCTGGAAGACCACATCGGCGACATGGACTTCAAAGTCGCCGGCACCCGGAAAGGCATCACCGCGCTGCAAATGGACATCAAGATCGCCGGCCTGACGACCGAGGTGCTCGAGCAAGCGCTGGCGCAGGCGCGCGAAGGACGCCTGGCCATCCTCGAACGCATGTTGGCAGTCATCCCCGAGCCGCGCCCAACGCTGAAGCCACATGCGCCGCGTATGCTCGTCATCAACATCGACCCAGAGAAGCTAGGCACGGTCATCGGGCCCAGCGGCAAGACCGTGCGCGCGATCCAGGATCAGACCGGCGCCAAGATTGACATCGAAGACGATGGGCGAGTCTTCATCTCATCCCCCGACGGCGCCGGCGCCGAGAAAGCGCGTGAGATGATCGAGAGCATGACCGGCTCGGTCACCCTGGGCGGCATCTACACCGGCAAAGTGGTGCGCATCACGGAGTTCGGCGCGTTCGTCGAGATCATGCCAAAGACGGATGGCATGGTACATGTGTCGCAACTCAGCGATCATCCCGTGCGCAACGTGGCCGACGAAGTGAAAGTCGGTCAGGAAGTGACGGTGATGGTGATCGGCAACGATAACGGTAAGATTCGCCTCAGCCGCAGGGCCGTGCTGGAGGGCATGACGCTGGAAGAGGCGCAGGAAGCTGATCGCGCCGGTGGACGCGGCAGCCCGCGCCGCGACAGCGGCGGACGGAACAGCCAGGGCGGCGGACGGGAGCGAGAACGTGAACGTCGCCCACCCTTGCGCCGCAACGGGCCGGCTCGCCCACACGGATAGTGCGAACGCCCCCTCATCGCGATGATCCCTCACGGGCGGACGCAGTCGCTGCGCCCGCCCGAACTCACGAATTGGGTATCATTTGCGCCTTGAATGGACGCGAACCACCTGATCCGCATGCGCGAGCGCCGGCGCCGGGCGCGTCGCGACGGACCGATGCAACGCACGCTGCAGATCGCTGCGACCGCCCTCATCGCACTTCTGATGATCGCCATCGCCATCCCCGCGACGGTCGTGCTGGCGGCCAGCGCGGTCTATGCGGCATACACCCGCGACCTGCCCGACCCAACACAGATTAAAAAGGTCGAGGAGGACTTCCAGACCACGAAGCTTTATGATCGCCAGGGGCGGCTGCTCTACGAGATCATTGACCCGACCGGCGGCGACCGACAGTGGACCGAGCTAAACGCTATTTCCCCCTACCTGCTGTGCGCCACAGTCGCCATCGAGGACAAGACATTTTACGACAACCAGGGATTCGACCTGCGCGGCATCGCGCGCGCATTCGTCGCCAACCTGCAGGGCGGCGCGACACAGGGCGGATCGGGCATCACACAGCAGCTCGTCAAGTCGGTGATTCTGCCGCCGGAGGAACGCGCCGGCCCGGGACGCACTACAGCCGTCAAGATTAAAGAAGTGCTCCTGGCCACCGAAATTACCCGGCGCTATTCCAAGAACGACATCCTGGAGTGGTATCTCAACACCAACTTCTACGGCAACCTCGCCTACGGCATCGAAGCGGCCTCGCGCGTGTACTTCAACAAGCATGCGAAGGACTTGACGCTGGCTGAGGCTGCGATGCTGGCGCCCATTCCCCAGTTCCCCAAGCAAAACCCTTTCGACAACCCGAATGAAGCCAAGTTTCGACAAGCGCTGGTGCTGGACTTGATGGTGGAACGCAGCCAGATGGGCGTGCCGGGCTGCAACGTCACGCAGCAGGAGGCCGCGGAGGCCAAGCTGCAACCGCTGCGATACGCCAACCGAACGCAGCGCTTCAACATCCAGGCGCCCCACTTCTCGGTTTACGCCAAAGACAAGGCGATTGAGCTGCTCGGCGATCATCTGGGCATCGGCACGGAAGCGGCGCGCCAGCTCGTCGAACGCGGCGGTCTGACGATTTACACCACGCTCGATCTCGACGTGGACAACCAGGTGCGCGCGTTGGCGAACCGGCATGTGGCGACGCTGCAAGCGCAAGGCCGGAATGTGAACAACGCCGCTGTCGTCGTGATCCGGCACGACACGGGCGAAATCCTGTCCATGGTCGGCAGTCTGGATTACTTCAACGACGCGATAGACGGCAAGTTCAACGTCGCCACCGCTCTGCGCCAACCCGGTTCAGCCTTTAAGCCGATCACCTATCTCGAACTGCTGCGGCAAGGCGCCTCACCGGCTACGTTGTTCTGGGATGTGCGCACGGCGTTCGACGTTGGCGGCGCCGAACCCTACATTCCCGAGAACTATGACCGCAAGTTCCACGGGCCGGTGCTGATGCGCCAAGCCTTGGCGCGCTCCTACAACATCCCTGCGGTGGACGCGCTCAACCGCGCCGGCATTGGCAACGTGATTCGGCTTGCGCATCGTCTCGGCATCACCGACCTCGACCGCGGCTTAAGTTTCTATGGCCTGGCGCTCACGCTGGGCGGCGGCGAAGTCAAACTGCTGGACATGACCTACGCCTACGCGACCATCGCCAACGGCGGCTCAATGATCGGCGCGCCGCGTCCGGCTTCGCAGAAGAAGTTCGGATACCGTGACCTCGATCCCGTCGCCATCTTGCGCGTCGAGGACAGCAAAGGTCGAACGCTCTACGAATACCGCCCGTCCGTTCACCCGAACCTGTTGGGGCCAGACAGCAAGCAACTGACCTATCTGCTCACGAGCATCATGTCGGATCCGCAAGCGCGCGCCGCCGCGTTCGGCTATCCTTCAGTGCTCGACTTGTCCGGGCCTCGTCCGGCTGCCGTGAAGACCGGCACCACCAACAACTACCGCGACAACTGGACGGTGGGCTTCACCACAGATTTCACCGTCGGCGTTTGGGTGGGCAACACCGATAACAGCCCAATGAGCCGGGGCGTGACCGGCCTGACCGGCGCCGCACCCATTTGGCACGACGTGATGGAATACCTGCACGTGGGTCGAGAGATCCGCAATTTCCCGCGCCCAGACGGGCTGATCGCGCAGCCGGTCTGCCAGATCGATGGCTTGGCGCCCAACGGCGTTTGCCCAACCATCACGGAGCTGTTCATCCCCGGCACCGAACCGAAAGAGCAAAGCACGATGGTGCAGCTCTTCCCGATTAACATCGAGACCGGCAAGCTGGCTTTGCCGGGCACCCCCCCGGAGCTGGTGGAGGCGCGCCCGATGTATATCTTCCCACCGCAGGCGCAGGATTGGTATGCCTCGCTGAGCGATGAGGAGAAAGCCCAAATCCCGCAAGCGCCGACCGACTTCGACACGCGCTTCGGTGGGCTGGTCACTGCCGGTGACGTCGCAATTAGCTACCCAGCCCACAACGGCTACATCAGCGCCGTGCTGCCGCCAACGGTTGATCCAAATGCGCCGGCAGATCCCAATAATCCCCCACCCCCTCCTTCGCCCTCGGGCATCGTGCCGATCCGCGGCAACGCGCGCGGCGGCAACTGGATGTCGTACCGCGTCTCATTCGCGCCGGGCTGGTCGCCTGCGCCGGAGCAGTGGATCCAGATCGGGCCCGATCATGCAGAACAGGTGAGCGACGGCGTGCTGGAGAACTGGGACATTACCGCATTGCCAGCCGGGCCATACTCCCTCAAAGTCGCACGCTTCGAGAGCAATGGCAACGTTGTAGAAGCAGTGACGCAGGTGACGATTGATAACACGCCGCCCCAAATCACGCTCGTGCAGCCACGCCCCAACGAGTCCTTCAACAGCGAAGAGGACGAGTGGGTCACCGTTACCGCTGACGTGCAGGACGATTACTCGATTAGAAAAGTCGAGTTCTTCGTCAACGGCGAGCCATTTGCGACGCGAACCGTCGCGCCGTTTACCGCCAAATGGACCATTCGCGATGGCGGGCTTTTCGAGTTCTACACCGTTGCCTACGACGCTGCCGGCAACCGAGCCGAGAGCACGCGCGTGAGCGTGAATGTGAGCGTCCGGCGCTGACCAGCATCACCTGAAACTCTCCTATGTATCCGAAAATCCCGAACACCCCGCGCGTGTGGTACCGCTGGGCACGCCGCCCGGTTAAGGGTCTGCTTCAGCTCACACGCTACAAGGAATACGTTTTGTTCGTCACGGTCACGACGCTGCTGGGCGCCAAGCTGGGCGGCGGCACGTTCGACCTGCGTTTACTCATCGTCCTCGCCGCGAATATCTTGGTGGTGGGCTTCGCCTTCATGTACAACGACGTGGAGGACGCCCCGGACGACGCGCTGGACGCAAAGAAGGCACAACGCAACCCGATCAGTGCCGGGATGATCTCGCCGCGCATCGGCAGGGTGGCTTGCCTCGTCGTCAGCACGCTCGTGCTTGGCCTGTATGCCATGCTGGGCGGGATGACTTTCATGCTCGGCGCACTCTGTCTGACATTGGCATTTCTGTATTCCTGGCGCGTGGCGCGCTTGAAGGCGGTGCCCGTGGCCGACCTGCTCTCTCACGGCCTGTCGCTGGCCGGACTGCAGTTCCTGTGCGCTTACTTCGCTTTTGACCAGGGCAAGCCCTATAGCTGGCTGTTCTTCCTCTTCGTCACGCTGATCTCAGTCTACGGCGAGTTGAACAACGAGCTGCGCGACATCGAGGTGGACCGCAAGGCGGGCATCCGCCACACGGCTGACCTGATCGGCGTGCGCCGGACAAAGGCGCTGATGGTGGCTTCGCTGGTATGCGCTCTGGCGCTGCTGGTCGTCTTTCTGGCGATGGAGATGATTCCGCGCTGGCTGCCGATCGTGCCGCTCATCGTGGCGCCCATGTTGTTTGCCGAGCAACTGTGGCACCTGCTCCGCCGCGAAGCCGACATCATGGACAACCGCGAGGCGATGCATGATCCAGCCATGCTCGTCGGATTAGTCACCTGCGTCGTTTGGTTCGTGGCCGACAAGATGCCGTATGTGCGATTTTTCTAGCGGCCCCAGAAGCGCTACAGGCCGACCCACACCGACTTGACGTTGGTATATAGCTCCAAGGCTTCGTGCCCCATCTCGCGGCCAAAGCCGCTTTGCTTGTAACCGCCGAACGGCGAAGCCGGATCGAACTGGCTATAGCAATTCACCCAGACCGTGCCTGCGCGCAGCAACGCGGCCAGCTTGTGCGCTCTGCTCACGTCGCGCGTCCACACGCCGGCGGCCAGGCCATACGGCGTATGGTTCGCCCGCGCAGCCACCTCTTCGATCGAATCGAAGGGCGTCGCTGCAAGAACCGGCCCGAAGATTTCCTCGCGCATGAGGATCATGTCGTCATGCACATCTTCAAACAGGGTCGGGGCAAGGAAGTAGCCACCTTCGGGCGCATTCGGCGGGCGCGCCCCTCCCGCTCGCAGGCGCGCGCCCTGTTCCAGGCCGGCGGCCACATAACTTTGCACACGGTCAAACTGCTCGCGCGATACGAGCGGCCCCATCTCGATGCCAGGCGTCATCCCCGGCCCGACTTTGATCGCTGCGGCGCGCTCGGCCAGCCTCGCCATCACCTCATCATAGACCCGACGTTGCACAAACAGGCGGGAGCCGGCGTTGCAACTTTGGCCGGCGTTACTGAAAATGCCGTAAGCGGCGCCGATCACTGCTTTAGACAAATCGGCATCGTCGAAGATGATGTGCGGGCTTTTGCCGCCCAGCTCCAACGACAAACGCTTCAGGTTGCCCGCCGCGGCGCGCATGATGATTTTGCCCACCTCGGTGCTGCCGGTAAAGGCGATCTTGTCCACACCGGGATGCGCGGTGAGCGCCGCGCCAGCCGTCTCGCCAAAGCCGTTGATGAGCTGCACGACGCCATCGGGGAAGCCCGCTGCTTGCACCAGCTCGCACAGGCGCACTGCCGTCAACGGCGTCTGCTCAGCCGGCTTGAGGATGACGCAGTTGCCGGCTGCCAGCGCCGGCGCCAGCTTCCACGCAATCATGCTCAGGGGGAAGTTCCATGGGATGATCGCGCCGACTACGCCGACCGGCTCGCGCAGTGTGTAATTGAGCCGATCGGGGATAGAGACCGGTTTGACATCCCCCTCGATCTTGGTCGGCCAGCCGGCATAGTAGCGGAACATGCGCGCGCTCGCGGCCACTTCCCCCTCGCTGGCCGTGAGCGGCTTGCCGTTTTCCAGCGTGATGAGCTGGGCGAGCATCTCACGGTTGGCCTCGATCAGGTCGGCCAACCGATGCATCAGGCGCTCGCGGTCGTGCGGCGTCATGCGTCGCCAAGGGTGATGGGCGTTGTCGAAGACCGCACGCGCGGCGGCCACAGCGCGATTCACGTCCTCGGCATCGCCTTCGCACACACTGGCGAAGGTGATGCCTGTGGCCGGATCATCTTTGTCGAATGTCCGGCCCGCCGCTGCTGCAACCCACCCGCCGGCGATCAGTAAACGCTTGGGCTGATTGTGCAGGAAAGCGCGCGTGTCAGGATGAAGCCGTTCGTCGTAGGGCAATGCGCAAACCATCGCCGGCACTCTCCCGTCATCACCAACAGCGCTCAAACACCGGCTGGCTGCAAAAAGCCGGTCTCCTGGCCGACGCGCGCGAAGACTTCGAGCACAGTTTCGATCTGCGCGTCGGTATGCGTGGCCATGTAACTGGTGCGGAGCAGACTCTTAGACGGCGGCACGGCCGGTGGTAACACCGGGTTGGTATACACGCCCTGATCGTAGAGCGCTTTCCACATGAAGACGGTGTGCATTTCGTTCTTGATGAACACCGGCACGATCGGCGTCACGCTTTGGCCACAGTCGTAGCCCAGGTTGCGCAGGCCGTCACGCGCCTTGGCCGATTGCACATGCACCCGTTCCACATAGCTCGGGTCTTCCTCGATAACATCCAGACAGGCCAGCACGGTTGCGACATTCGCCGGCGGCATGGAAGCGCTGAAGATGAGCGAGCGGGCGTGATGTTGGATGTAGTCAATCACGTCGCGGTCGCCGGCCACGACGCCGCCCAGCGAGGCAAAGGATTTGCTGAACGTGCCCATGATCACATCCACTTCGTCTACACAATCGAAGTGGAAGTGAGTGCCGCGTCCCCCCTCGCCCATCACGCCCAATCCATGCGCATCATCCACGAACAGGCGCGCGCCGTAGCGCTTCGCCAGGGGGATGATTTCGGGCAACGGCGCGAGATCGCCACCCATCGAGTACACGCCGTCCACCACGATCAGCTTGGGCGCATCGCCACACTCCTCCAGCACGCGCGCCAGGTCCTCGAGGTCGTTGTGCTTGAATCGTTTGAACTGGCAGCCGGCCATCTTGATCGCATCCATCAAAGAGGCGTGGATTTCGCGGTCGCCTATGACGATGTCTTTCTTATCCATGAGCGCAGTGATCGCGCCCAGGTTAGCTTGGTAACCCGTGCCGAAGATCAGCGCCGCCTCCTTGCCCAGAAACTTTGCCAACCGGCGCTCCAGCTCCTTGTGCAGCTCGAGGGTGCCGTTGAGGAAGCGACTGCCGGTACAGGATGTGCCGTAACGCTCGATCGCCTCCATCGCCGCCCGACGCACTCTGGGGTGAGTGGTCAGACCGAGATAATTGTTCGAGCCGATCATAATCAGCCGATGATCGCCGATGCACACTTCGGTGCCTTCGGTCTCCGATAGCGGTTTAAAGTAAGGATAGATGCCTTGTTCACGCCCCATGCGAGCGGCGGCAAGCACAGGATCTTTTGAAATCTTGTCAAACAAATCAGCCATTGAAATTCAACCCTTGTGATCAGAATGTGATGTTTACGCTGACAAGCCCACCGGCGCCCGCAGCCGTATCCAGCCTATTTTGTCTCACGGGCCGACGCCGGAAAGCGGCTCCGGCTCTCGCGTCAGGTTTGACATTGACGATACGTCTGCAAAGCGCCGAACCGACGCGATTATACGTTTGCGCACAACAGCCACATGCGGTTTACGCGTATCTTTGCTCGCTGAGTAACCCATCGGCGCGCCCACAAACGCGCTGCGGCAAACAGCCCCTCCTATTTGAGGAGGGGCTGTTGTGCACGCGATCAAGAGTGTGAAGGTCACTCCTCCCCAGCGCTCACCTCAGCCTTGTGATTGGCAATAATCGCCTGGGCGATGTTGGGGGGAACGGGCGCGTAGTGATCGAACTTCATCTCGTAGTAGCCGCGACCTTGAGTGAGGCTGCGCAGATCGGTGGAGTAGCGCTGCATCTCGGCCAGCGGTGCATCGGCGGTGATCACGGTCTTGTTGCCGCGCTGGTCCATGCCGATGATTTGGGCGCGCTTGGTCTTCAGGCTGCTCATGACGTCGCCGGCGCTGGCCTCGGGCACGACGATGGTGAAGCGATAGATCGGCTCCAGCAGCACCGGGCCGGCCTGCGCGAACGCCTCACGGAATACGTGACGCGCGGCAATCTCGAACGCGATGGGCTTCGAGTCCACCGGATGCTCCTTGCCATCCAGCACGATGCACTTGACATCGCTCACCGGATAGCCAGCGACGACGCCGGATTCCATCACCTGCTTGATGCCCTTCTCGATGCTGGCCTGGAACGAGCTGCTGATCGCCCCGCCGAACACGCGCCACTCAAACTCATAGCCGGCGCCCGGCGCGCTCGGCTCGACGGCCATCTCGATCTCGGCAAACTGGCCGGCGCCGCCGGTTTGCTTCTTGTGGCGATAGCGCGACCGCCCTTGCTTCGTGATCGTCTCGCGATAACTCACTTTGGGGATCGTCGTCTCGACATCCACGCCGAACTTGCTGTGCAAGCGATGGACCGCCACATCAATGTGTGCTTGTCCCATGCCCAGCAGCAGGGTCTCCTTCGTGCTCGGGTCGCTCAGGTGACGCAGGCTGGGGTCTTCTTCACACAGGCGCGCGAGCGCGGCGCTAATCTTCGCGGCATCGCTCTTGGTCTTGGGGTGCAAGGCGACGGCAAATAGGGGATTGGGGAACTCGATGGGCGGGAGCTGAACGCAGTGCGCGCGATCACACAGCGTATCGCCTGTCTGCGCGCTGTTCAGCTTGGTCACGGTGCCGATGTCGCCCACGTGCAACAGCGGGACGGGAATCTGCTCCTTGCCGCGCTGGATGAACAACGTGGCGATGCGCTCCTCCTCGTTCGTTCGCGTATTGACCAGGCGCGTATCTCCACCGCGGACCGGCCCTTCGACCACGCGGAAGTAGCTCACCTTACCCACGAATGGATCGGCGGTGGTCTTGAAGATGTAGAGCACATGGCCGTGCTGGCCGTCATCAGGATCGGCGCCCATATCGAATGGCATTGGCGCGTAGCTCACCAGCGAATAGAGCATGGCGTGGATGCCAATGCCCAGGGCAGGCGCTGCGCAGAACACCGGGACGAACGTGCGTTTGCGAATGGCGCTGCGCAAGCCGCGAATGAACTCTTCGTCGGTCAGCGCACCGACCTCGAACCACTTTTCGATCAAGTCATCCTCGCCTTCGGCCGCTGCTTCCATGAGGCGTTCGCGCGCCTTCTCCACCCCTGCAACCATCTCGGCGGGGATGTCGGCGACTTCGCCCTTGGCACCCCTCAGATACCTGCGCGTCACCAGGTCAATCACGCCGGCGAACTGCTGCTGGCTGCCGACCGGCAACATCAGCGGCACGATGTCCTGGTGGAAAGCATCGTGCAGTTGCGCCAACACCGCATCGAAATTGGCATTCTCGCGATCCATTCGGCTGACGAGCACCGCGCGCGGGATCTGTGCGTCGTCCACCGCCTGCATGGCCAGCTCGGTGCCCACCTCCACGCCGGACACCGAATCTACGAAGATCAAGCCGAGATCCGCCACGCGCACGGCACTCTTCACCTCGCCGTAGAAATCGGCGTATCCCGGCGCGTCCAGCAAATTGATCTTGTGGTCCTTCCACTCGATCGGGATGACGCTCAGGCTGATAGACTGCTTGCGGCGCTTCTCTTCTTCGTCGTAGTCTGAGACGGTCGTGCCGTCCTCGACTTTGCCCATGCGCGTTGTGCCGCCGCTGGCAAACAACATCGCTTCTGCGAACGTCGTCTTGCCGCTCGAGCTGTGTCCTAACAAGGCGACGTTGCGCAGCCTCTCAGTTCCGTATTCCTTCATGACAAAACGAGCCTCCCGACTGCATCGGTGTATTTAGAGAATTTTAACGATAGCGCTCGGCTTCTCGCAAGCACACGCGCGCGCAGCGTTGTGCGTGAGACAGATGCGGGCCAGCCCGTCAGCGAACCCACGAGAGCGAAGCAGGCGGTTCTTCATGCAGCCCACCCAACCTTTCCAGAGCGGCCCGACCATGCGACGACAAATTCCATCGCGCGCCCAGTTATGAAATCCTCGACCTTGCAGTGACTCCCTGCGTGCTCTTGCCCGTTATTCCTGCCATCCGGTTCATGAGCAGCAGTTTGAATCTCACACAAAGACCAGTCAACCGGCCAGGCGTAGCTTAACCGGGCGCATAGTGCCTCACGCCACGTCTTTCGTTAGTCTCAACATAGACGGCGGTTCACCCGCACACATCGGACGAAGGCGCCACGAGGCCAAGGATGGATCTGACGACGACTTATCTAGGATTGAAGCTGGCGCACCCGGTCGTGCCGTCGGCCTCGCCGCTCTCGCGCAATCTGGATAGCATCCGCCGGCTGGAAGATGCGGGCGCGCCGGCGATCGTCATGCACTCGCTCTTTGAGGAGCAAATCGAGAACGAAAGCCAGGTGATGCATCACTTTCTGGAGTATGGCGGGGAGAGCTTCGCCGAAGTGTCGCGCTATTTCCCTGACTGGCGCTACTACAACATCGGTTCCGAGGAGTATCTCAAGCTCATCCAGTCGGCCAAAACCGCAACGGATATTCCAATCATCGGCAGCCTGAACGGCATATCCACGGGCGGCTGGATCGAATATGCGCGCAAGATCGAACAGGCCGGCGCAGACGCGCTTGAGCTAAACATTTATTACATTCCCACCGACCCTCACGTCACCAGTTGGCACGTCGAGGAGCGCTACCTGGACATCCTGCACGCCGTGCGCCAAACGGTGAGGATTCCGATCGCGCTAAAAATTGGCCCGTTCTTCAGCGCGCCCGCCAACATAGCGCTGCATTTCGCCAACGCCGGCGCCCACGCGCTGGTGCTATTCAATCGCTTCTACCAGCCCGACTTCGACCTCGACCGGCTGGAGGTGACGCCGCATCTGGTGCTGAGCGACAGCGACGAGCTACGCCTGCCGCTGCGCTGGGTGGCCATCCTCTACGGCCGTGTGCCGATCGAATTGGCGATCAGCACCGGCGTCCACACCCACATTGACGTGCTGAAGGGGCTGATGGCCGGCGCGCGCGTCACGATGATGACCTCGGAACTGCTCCAGCATGGCATTCAGCGCATCGGCGAGATCATCCGAGATTTGCGACAGTGGATGGAAGCGCACGAGTATGAGTCGGTAGCGCAGATGCAGGGCAGCATGAGTCAGAAATCGGTCGCGAACCCGGCAGCGTTCGAGCGCGCCAACTATATGAAGGTGCTCGACGCCTGGCGGCCCGATCCTTCCGCCGTGTTGCCAAAGTCGAGGCCGCTCGCCTCGCTGCCGTTGCGCTTTGGAAGCGAACGACCCAACGAATGATTCGAGCCTCATGACCCGCACACCGACCACACCCGGACTACTGACCGGCAACGACGCCGTAACAGCGACATCAACTGACCGGCTGGTCAGTGACAAGCGCTACAAGATCATCGAAGCGACGATGCGCCGCTACGGTTACCAAGGCCACGGGCTGATCGAGGCGCTACACAGCGCACAGGAGGCCTTCGGCTATTTGGACGATTTCACGCTCAAACACATCGCCCGCACGCTGCATTTGCCGCCCAGCAAGGTATTCGGCGTGGCGACCTTCTACAACCTCTTTACGCTCAAGCCGCAAGGCGCGCACACCTGCGTGGTATGCCTGGGAACGGCGTGCTACATCAAAGGGGCGCGCGAGGTGCTGGCGGCGATCGAAGACGAATACGACGTGAAGGCCGGCGGCACGACGCGCGACAACCAGCTCTCGCTGCTCACGGCGCGCTGCTTCGGCTCGTGCGCGTTGGCGCCGGTGATCACCTTCGACGGCGAGACGATCGGCAAGGTCGCACCCACAGCAGCCGCCCAGCAGATCGCGCAACGACTCGCCGCAGTGCAGCAAGCTCGGTGAACACGCCTTGACGAAACAGGAAGGATCGATGCGATGAACCTGGAAGAGCTTAACGCGACAGCGACGAGCGAGCGCCTAGCACGCACGAAGAAGCGCCACCACTTGTATGTGTGCGTGGGCACGGCCTGCCAAGCACTCAACAGCGAGCAGATCGCCAAGGCGCTGCAGGCCGAGTTGAAACAGCGCGGCCAGGCCGCCGATGCCGAGGTCAAGTGCGTCGGCTGTCCTGGCCTGTGCTCGCTCGGCCCGCTGGTCGAGATCGAGTCGCAGGTCAACGGCCAGGCGGCGGCCGCCGAGGCAAAGGACGATCGGCGCAGGTCAATCCTGTATCAATTCGTCAAGCCGGAGGATGCCGGCGAGATCGTCGCCCACTTGGATGGCGAGCCGGTCAAACGGCTGGAGACGCCGCTGGATCAGCCGTTCTTCACCCGCCAGACCAAGATTGTGCTAGAGCATTGCGGCAAGATAGACCCAGAGCGCATTGAGGATTACATCGCTGTCGGAGGATATCAAGCGCTATTGAAGGTGCTGACCGAGATGACGCCGCAGCAGGTGATTGACGAGATCACCCGCAGCGGTCTGCGCGGGCGCGGCGGCGCCGGCTTTCCGACCGGCCTGAAGTGGGGCACCGTGGCCAAGTCCGACCCGAACGCGTATCCGACCCATGTGCCGGAGGGCATTCAGTCGCGCAAGTTTGTGATCTGCAACGGCGACGAGGGCGATCCAGGCGCATTCATGGATCGCAGCGTGATGGAGGGCGATCCGCATCGCATCTTGGAGGGCATGGCCATCGCGGCCTACGCCGTGGGCGCGAACCAGGGCTTCATCTACGTGCGCGCCGAGTATCCACTGGCCGTGAAGCGGCTGCGCACAGCGATCCGCCAAGCGCAGCGCGCCGGCTTGCTCGGCAGCGGCATCGGCGGCACGGCATTCAGCTTCAACGTGGACATCCGCCTGGGCGCCGGCGCGTTTGTGTGCGGCGAGGAAACGGCGCTCATAGCCTCGATCGAGGGTGGGCGCGGCGTACCGCGCCCACGACCGCCCTTCCCGGCCGAGTCCGGCCTGTGGGGCTGTCCAACGCTCATCAACAACGTCGAGACGCTGGCCAACGTGCCGCCCATCATCATGAAAGGCGCGGATTGGTTCGCCGGCATCGGCACAGAGAAGAGCAAGGGCACCAAGGTCTTCGCGCTCACCGGCCAGGTGAAGAACACCGGCTTGATCGAGGTGCCGATGGGCATCTCGCTGCGCGAGATCGTGTTCGACATCGGCGGCGGCATCTCCGGCGGTCGGCAATTCAAAGCCGTGCAAACCGGCGGTCCATCGGGCGGGTGCATTCCGGCGCAATTCCTGGACATGCCGGTGGACTACGAGTCACTGGCAAAGGTCGGCTCGATCATGGGCAGCGGCGGCATGATCGTGATGGACGACTCGACCGACATGGTGGAGGTCGCGCGCTTCTTCATGGAGTTCTGCATGGATGAATCATGCGGCAAGTGCATCCCCTGCCGCGCCGGCACCGTCCAGATGCACCGCATCCTCACCCGGATTCAAGAGGGCCGGGCCACCCGGCGCGATCTCCACATCTTGGAGGAGTTGTGCGACATGGTGAAACACACCAGCCTGTGCGGCTTGGGACAGAGCGCGCCCAATCCGGTCATCAGCACGCTGCGCTACTTCCGCGAGGAATACGAGCGGAAGGTGAACGGGGAGCAGAAGCCAGAGGTCAGAATCCAGAAGCCAGAATCCAGAAGCCAGAATCCAGAAGCCAGAAGCCAGAGGCCAGCAATCAGTAGTTAGAGTTGGAGGTGGGGAGTTGGGAGTCGGGAGGTTCATCGCTCACGGCTCAACGCTCACAGCTAAATCATGCCAAGAACACTTACGATCAACGGTCAGGAAATCAGCGCCCGCAACGACCAGACCATCCTCGAGGCCGCGCGCGATGCGCACATCCACATCCCGGTGTTGTGCCACTTGGACGGACTAACCGACGTGGGCGCATGCCGGATGTGTTTGGTGGAGGTAGCCGGCTCGAACAAGCTCCTGCCCGCGTGCACTACGCGCGTGCAAGAGGGCATGGAGGTGCGCACCGACACCCAACGGCTGCGCGCCTATCGCCGGCAGATCATCGAGTTGCTGTTTGCCGAGCGCAACCACGTCTGCGCAGTGTGTGTGGCCAACGGCCACTGCGAGCTACAAAACCTGGGCATCGAGGTAGGCATGGACCACGTGCGCTACGACTACATCTTTCCCAAGCTAGGCGTGGACCTGTCGCACGAGCGCTTTGGCATGGATCACAACCGTTGCATTTTGTGCACGCGCTGCGTGCGCGCGTGCGACCAACTGGAGGGCGCGCACACGATTGACGTCATGGGCCGCGGCGCCAAGTCGCTCATCATCCGCGACATGAACGTGCCCTGGGGCGAATCCACCACATGCACCAGTTGTGGCAAGTGCGTGATGGCCTGCCCAACCGGCGCCCTGTTCAAACAAGGCTCCACCGTCGCCGAGATGGTGCATGACGCCGAAAAGCTGGCCTTCTTGAAGGCCGCGCGCGAGCGGAAGGTGTGGAATGTGTGAGTAGTAAGTGTTGCTCGCCGCTCGCGGCCGCAAGCGGCGAGAAGAACGAGAAGAAGATGGGCAAACTCAGATTCGCAACGGTATGGATGGGCGGCTGCTCCGGCTGCCACATGTCGTTCCTCGACCTGGACGAGTGGTTGTTCGACTTGGCCGAGGCGGTGGAGGTGGTGTATAGCCCGGTGGCCGATGTCAAGACCTTCCCGGAGAATGTAGATGTGACGCTGGTCGAGGGCGCGATTGCCAACCAAGACCATCTCGAACTGATTCACGCCATTCGCAAGCACAGCCGGCTGGTGGTATCGTTCGGCGACTGCGCGGTGACCGGCAACGTGACCGCCATGCGCAACCCGCTCGGCGGCGCCGAGGTCGTGCTCGACCGTGCCTATCAGGACGCGCAACTGCTGCACCCCCAAGTCCCGCACGACGACGGCATCGTGCCGCCGCTGATAGATCAGGTTTTGCCGGTGCACGCCGTCATCCCGGTGGACTTGTACATCCCCGGCTGCCCGCCGCCGGCTAAACGCATCCGTGCAGTGCTGCAAGCCCTCATCGAGGGGAAGCCGCCCGAGATGATCGGCCGCGAGATGTTGAAATTCGGTTGAACGATTCGTCGGGAGTGGAGAGTCGGCTATCTGACTTCTGACTTTCTGACTTCTGCTATCTGAGCCATGACTCAACGCATCGTGATTGACCCGGTCACTCGGATCGAGGGCCACGCCAAGATTTCGATCTACCTCGACGACGCAGGCGAGGTGAGCGACGCGCGCTTCCACGTCGTGGAGTTTCGCGGCTTCGAGAAGTTCTGCGAAGGCCGGCCGCTGGGCGAAATGGCCGGCATCACGGCGCGCGTGTGCGGCATCTGCCCCGTCAGCCACCTGTTGGCCAGCGCCAAGACCGGCGACGACATCTTCGCCGTGAGCATTCCCCCAGCGGCGGAGAAGCTGCGCCGGCTGATGAACCTGGGCCAAATCGTGCAATCGCACGCGCTGAGCTTCTTCCACCTGAGCTCACCCGACCTGCTGCTCGGTTACGACAGCGACCCGGCCCAGCGCAACGTGTTCGGCTTGATCGCGCGCTACCCCGACCTGGCGCGCGGCGGCATTCGGTTGCGCCAGTTTGGCCAAGAAGTGATCGAGTTGCTGGGCGGGCGCAAGATCCATCCGGCTTGGGCCGTGCCCGGCGGCGTGCGCGAACCGCTGACGCCGGCGAACCGCGACTATTTGCGCGGCCGGCTGCCGGAAGCCCTCGACACGGTGAAGCGCGCGCTCGCCTTCTTCAAACGCTACGCCGATGAGCACTCTGACGAAGTGGCACACTTCGGCAACTTCCCTACCCTATTCATGGGCTTGGTGAGCAAGGACGGCGGCCGGTGGGAGCATTACGATGGTTGGCTGCGCATCACCGACAGCGACGGGAACGTGTTGGTGGATGGGTTCGACCCACGCCACTACGCCCAAATCCTGGGCGAAGCGGTTGAGCCATGGTCCTACCTCAAATCGCCGTATTACAAACCGCTGGGCTATCCCGACGGCGCGTATCGCGTCGGGCCGCTGGCGCGGCTGAACATCTGCTCCGGCATGGGGACGCCACAGGCCGACGCCGAACTGGCCGAGTTCCGGCAGCGTGGCAACGCGCACGGTGTGGTCACATCGTCGTTCATGTATCACTACGCGCGCCTCGTCGAGATCCTGGCTGCACTCGAGCGCATCGCGCTGCTGCTCGACGATCCAGACCTCCTCTCGCCCCGCGTGCGAGCCAGCGGCGGCATCAACAAGCTGCACGGCGTCGGCGTCAGCGAAGCGCCGCGCGGCACGTTGTTCCACGACTACGAAGTGGACGAGCACGGCATGATCCGTCGCGTGAACTTAATCATCGCCACCGGCCAGAACAACATCGCCATGAATCGCACGGTCAAGCAGATTGCGCAGCACTGGATCCACGGCGCAGCCGCCGGCATTCCGGAGGGACTGCTGAATCGGGTCGAGGCCGGCATTCGCGCGTTCGACCCGTGCCTGAGCTGCTCCACCCATGCCATCGGCCAGATGCCGATGATCGTGACGTTGATCGGCAGCGACGGTACGGTGCTTGCCGAGGTCAAGCGTGAGTAAAGGGGTCGCCACCGACTTTCTGATCATCGGCTACGGCAACACGTTGCGGCAAGATGACGGCGCCGGCCCGCGCGTCGCCGAAATCGTGGCCTCTTGGCATCTGCCCAACGTGCGTGCCATTTCAATGCACCAGTTGACACCAGAGCTTGCCGATGCGTTGGCGAGCGCCGAAGTGGTGATCTTCGTAGACGCACGACGCGCCGACCCGCACGTCCAACCGCCTGCCGACGTAACCTTCACCGCGATCGGCGCAGCAGAAGATGGCACAAGGGCCGCCGATACACACACGAGCGACCCACGCAGGCTGCTGGCGTTGACCCAACAACTCTACGGGCGCTGCCCACAGGCTTGGTTAGTCTCAGTGCCCGGCGTGGACTTCGACTTCGGCGAGTCGCTCTCCGAACGCGCGCGCCAGGGCGTCGAAGTTGCGCTGCGCCGCATCCGGCTGCTCTTCACCAGTCGGTGAAGCAAGATCATCGCTCACTCAGCTTGAGGGTCTACACTGGGCGCTATGACCACCATCACGTCATCGGCTCAACTCACAGCGCTGCCCGGGCGCCGAAGCCCGCTCATCTTCGACGCCGCGTGGGACATCCGGCGCAAAGGCTTTTTGCAATTTCTACACGACGAATGGCGCCGACATGGCGACTTGTTTCAAATCCAGATCGGCCCGCGCAAGATGACCTTGGCCATCCATCCCGATCACGTGCATCACATCAGCATTGTTCGACGCGACATCTACGACAAGCGCGAAAGCTACGACATCGTGCGCGAGCTGCTGCTGGGGAACGGGGTGCTGACGGCCACCGGCGCCGCCTGGCGCAGACAGCGCCAACTGATGTCGCCCTTCTTTACGCCGCGCGGCGTAGAACAGTTCCTGGCGATCATCATTCGCGACGCACAACAATTCATCGCGCGCTGGCAAGGCAAGGTGGGATCCGTCGTCGAGATGCTCGACGAGATGATGTTCGTGACAGCCTCGATCATCCTGCGCAGCCTGTTCACCACTGAATCGGACGAGACGCTGCTGGAGCTGAAGAACGACGTTGAAACGATGATCCAGTTCACGGCGACCCGTCAGATCAGGCCGCTGAGGCTGCCGGTCTGGCTGAAGATCGGCGAGAACAAGCGTTACAGCCACGCGCGCCGGCGCGTGCATGCGTATATCCAAGATGTGATCGCGCAGCGTCGCGCCATGCCGGTCGAACGCTGGCCGAACGATTTGCTGAGCAAGCTGATGCTAGCGCGCGACGAGGAGACCGGCGAAGCGGCATCCGATGCGTTGCTGCGCGACGAGACGATCACCCTTTTCTTTGCTGGCCACGAAACAACCGCGCGCACGCTGACCTTTGCCTGGTATGCGTTAGCCAAGCAACCAGAAGTCGCCCGCCGACTGCGCGACGAAATTGACACGGTGCTGGGCGATCGCGAGCCGACAGTCGAGGATCTCAAGCGCATGCCTTACACCTTGCAGGTCATCAAGGAAACGATGCGGTTGTATCCGGCCGCACCGCTCTATGCGCGTGACATGACCCAGGACGACGTGATTGACGGGAAGCGCATCGCCGCCGGCTCCACCGTCATCCTTGCCCCTTTTCTCACACATCGCCATCCTCACTTCTGGGATGAGCCGGAACGATTCGATCCAGAGCGCTGGACGCCAGAGCGCGAAGCGTCGCAACACCCATACGCCTATCATCCTTTCGCGGCCGGACAACGCATCTGCCTGGGGAACAACTTCTCGCTATTCGAGTCGCATATCCTGCTAGCGATGCTGGCGCGACAATTTACGCCCGAATTGGCCAACCCGCGACACAATCCGCAGCTTGACATGGCCGGCACGCTAATCTCGCGAAATGGCATGCCGATGCGCATCGCTCGACGACGGTGAGCCTGCCACAGCGCCCCAACCAGCATCGCGGCGGCTGACCTCGCGCAGGGCTGCGCTTAGCGGGTCACCGGCAGCGCAGCCACCTCCAAAGTGACGCACAAGCCCACGTGATCCGACGGATACAGGGTTGGATCGGAGGACGCGGGCGTGTTTAACACCACCTCGCAAGAGCGCACATGGAAGTTATCGTCCACAAAGATGTAGTCAAGCGTGCCGCGCCAAGGCTCGGGCTGGCGATGAGCGATCAGATTGCCGACCAGGCTCAACCCTTTGCGCGCGGCATGAAACCGATACACCAGCGGCGTCGGACAGGTGTACTCCGGCTCTCGTCCATGCGCGACTTCATACGCCGACGAAAACGATTCTTTCATCATGCGGATCGTGCGCATCTCGGGAGTAGCGTTGAAGTCGCCGCAGACGACCACCGGATAGCTCGCCGCAGCCAACCGCAACCAATTGAGCACCCGCTGCACCTGGCGCGTGCGCTTGATGTGGTCGTAGACGTGAAACATGAAATGGCCGTTGACGATCACAATCGGCCGATCCCCTACGCGCAAGCGCACGGCTTGCGCAACGCGCGACTGCGCAACCAGGCTGAGCGTATGGCACCCCTCGACCGGCAGTCGGCTGAGCATGGCAACGGCTTCGCGCTTGGCCAACGCGCCGGTCTTGGGCGAGGTATGCACGGTGTATCCGCCGAGCTGATCCGCCAGCCACTCCGCGTTGTTGTGCGGCAGGCTCACCTCCTGTAGCGCGATCACATCGGGCTGTAGCTCGGCCAACTCACGGACGATCAACTTACGCCGATCGTGCCAACGCGACGGTTTGTTGAGCAAGTTGAAGGTGACCAGCTTAAACATCACGCTCACCTAATGAGGTCCTGGGGCTCCGCCGGCCGGTGTCACTTTTGCGGCCAAATCGCGATTGAACGGCGGGGCGCGCACGATCAGCTTGCCATCCGACACAGCGACATCCGACGCCGACAGCAGCGCGCCGGAGACTGTGTCGAACCACTGCACGCGATGCCGGCCGGCGCCCAACGCTTCCAGCTCCAACGTGACTGCATCGAGGCGGCGCGGCACGAAGCGAAAGGTGTGTTCTTTAGCCTGGCCGGTTGCAATCTGAACACCGTATTGATACGCGCCCTCGTCCATGTTGTAGGCGCGGTTGCGCAGCCAGACCAGGACGCGATCCGGCGCGCGCAATCCCAGCGCGATGGCGTCTTGCTCCGGCGTCACGACAATCGCCGTCGGCGCGTAGCGCGCCAGGTCCTCGCCGCGCAGGAAGGCCGAGAGGCCCCGGTAATGCGACCATAGGCCGGCCGGCTCCACCAGCGTATCCCACCACCAATACATGGCCGTACTGGCAAAGCCGTTGAAGGGCGCCGCCCACAGGCCATTGTGGAACTGGACGCCCTCGCGCGTCAGCGCATTTGGCTGCTCCAAGGTGAAGGTGGCGGCGAATTCGCCGATCACAACCGGCTTATGGGCCACCTCCTTCATGTGCTGGAAGAAGGCGCGCCCGCCCCCCACGGGGCTGAACCAGCGCGCATCCTCGCCGATATATTCGTGGCGTTGCACCACGTCAATCTCCGGCATGTTCCAGATGTGAGGATCGCCCGGAACAGAGTAACTCGTGGTGACCAGGTGGCGATAGGGGTCATGCGCGCGCAACTCGGCCGTCATTTCCTCGATCCAGCGTCGGAGCAGTTCGGTCTCCACCATCTCGGTGAAATCCACCTCGTTCCACCACTCCCACGCCAGCAGATGCGTGGAATAGGCCCAGCGCGCGGCGATATAACGCAACCGTCGCTTGAACAACGCGCGCGCCGCCGGATCGGTCGCAAAGTCGCGCGGCCGAGCGCACGGCCCGCCGTTCGCGGCGTTGTAAGGATTCTCGCGCCACAGCGGATACACGTTCAGGCTAAACTGACTGTAGTCCAGCAGGGTGAGCTGGATATAGATGCCGCGCGCCTCGGCCATCTCAAAAACCTGATCCAGGGAGTGGGCGCGATCCATACGCGCGGTGTAATCGCCCAGCGGCGTGTCGCGCCACTCCAGGCTGAACGACTGCGGCGCCATCCAGATGCGCGCCGTGTTTGCGCCGTTCGCCCGCAACGCATCGAACCAACGCCGGTAGTCGGCGATTGGGTCATCCTTCCACCACGCCAAGTTGAGGCCGATGGCGAAGAATGGTGTGCCGTCATCGAAGGCCAAATAGCGCGGGTTGCGCCGATCTACACGCAGGAAGCCATGGGAACCAGGCAACGGCGGGGATACCTGAAAGGCTACCGGCTCACCTGCGAAGGCGAACGGCTTGCGGAGCAACGGCTGCGCGCGCCACTCGCCTTCTGCCGTCGGCGAGAAGCGCGCCCGCCATCCTTGCTGCCGCTCATGGCTGTAAAAGTAGGCCGGCACTTCCACCACATCGCCCTGGGGCGACGTGAAGCGCACATCGATTTCAATTTGATTCGGATCAAAGGGATTATCGGCCCGGATCGGGGTAACAAGATCGAACTCGAGTTTGCGCCACTTGGGAATGCGGCGACTGGACACGCGCCGAATGCACAGCGTAGCGCAGTCAGCGTCGGTCTCGAAGGGTTCGAGGGTGAACGCCGGCGCCGGCGTCGGCGGCACCGGCGGCAGCGCGGTCGCACAACCGGCCAACCACACGGCGCACGCCAGCGCCGCAGCCCGATAATTCATGCAACCGCCATTTTAGCCAGTCGTACAGGCGCATCCGTGAAGGGATGGCCACCACCGAATCCACTGCTCCCCGAAGTGCGCGCTCACCGCATTCGCCGATAGATGAACTCCTCAGACGGATAAGCCGGCCCAGCGGCGACGTGTGATGCAGCCGCCGCATCCACCATCCAGAATAACTTGCCGCGGGTCGGCGCGATAAGCTGCGCAGGCAGCGCCTGCGGCTGGTATTCGCCCAGCAGCACGCGCCGCAGCGTCCCTGCCTTGCTCGCCCCGCTCACCATGAAGCACACCACGTCCGCAGCATTGATCAACGGTGGAGTGAACGTGATGCGCGCCGGGACGTTCGCCTGGGGCACGACCTGCGACGCGACTAGCCGCGACCGTTCCGCCAGCGCCGGCGTGTGGGGGAAGAGCGAGGCCGTATGACCGTCATCCCCCATGCCCAGCAGGATCAGGTCAAAGGTTGGCCACGAAGGATCAGCAACGCCAGCGATCCTCGACCGGATCTCGGCCTCGTATTGCTCAGCCGCGCCCGCCAAGCCAAGTTCGGTCTGCACGCGATGCACGTTCTCCGGCGGAATGGGCACATGAGCGATCAGCGCATCGTATGCCAGATTGTAGTTGCTGTCTGGGTGATCATGCGGCACCGCGCGTTCGTCGCTCCACCACAGATGCACGCGCTGCCAATCGAGCTGGTCTGCGTAGGGTGGGCCGGATAGGCGACGATATAGCGCCTTCGGCGTGCTGCCGCCGCTCAGGGCGAGATGGAAGGCGCTGCGTCGCTCAATCGCTTTGCGCCCCCAGAAGACCACCGCCTTAGCCGCTAGTTCGGCCATCGCCTCCGGCGTCGGCTCGACCTGCAGATAGTAGGTGCCATCGTCGTTCATGACGATGACGAAGGGCGCGCCGGACATCACAGAACGTGCCACTTGCGCCCGTCGGCGGCGAGGAAATCGTCAGCCTCCTTTGGCCCCCACGATCCCGAGCGATATAGCTCGATGAACGAGCCGCCGCCTGCCTCCCAGCGCTCAATCACCGGCGTGATGAGCGCCCACGACGCCTCAACCTCATCGCTGCGGGTGAACAAGGTCGAATCGCCCAGCATCGCATCGAGGATCAAGCGCTCGTAGGCCTCTGGCGCCGCAGTCTTGAATGTGCTGCCGTAGTTGAAGTCCATCACCACCGTCTGGATGTTGTCGCCGCTGCCGGGCACCTTCGCGCCAAACCGGAGCGAAATGCCCTCATGCGGTTGGATGTTCATGACCAGCAGGTTAGGCTCGATGGCGCGGGCGATGGTCTCTTTGAAAAGCAGCAGAGGCGGCATCTTGAATTGGATGACGATCTCGGTCAGGCGCTTAGCCATGCGTTTACCGCTGCGGACATAGAAGGGGACGCCGGCCCAGCGCCAGTTGTCCACAAACAGCTTCATCGCCAGATAGGTCTCGGTGGTGGAATCGGGCGCCACACCCTCTTCTTGCGTATAGCCAGGCACAAGCTGACCGTCTATCTTGCCGGGGCCGTACTGTCCGCGCACCGTGCCATCGCCGCGCGAGGTATCCACGCGCAGCGCCTTGAGCACTTTCACCTTTTCGTTGCGCACGGCGTCGGCGCTGAACTCCGCCGGCGGCTCCATCGCCGTCAACGCCAGAAGCTGTAGCAGATGATTCTGAACAATATCGCGGATGACCCCGGCCTTTTCGTAATACGAGCCGCGATTGCCGATGCCGATGCTTTCGGCTACTGTGATCTGCACGTTATCAACGTAGCGCCGATCCCAGATCGGCTCGAAGATGCCGTTGGCGAAGCGGAAGACGAAGATATTCTGAACCGTCTCTTTGCCCAGGTAGTGGTCAATGCGATAAACCTGCTCCTCGCGAAAGAAACGATGCACGTGCGCGTTTAGCTCACGCGCTGATTGCAGGTCGTGGCCGAACGGCTTCTCGATGATGATGCGCGACCAATGGCGATCGCTGCCGGCGGCGCCGGTGCACAGCACGCTACCGACGTTCTCGATAATGATGGGATACACCTCCGGCGGCGTCGCGAGGTAGAACAGACGATTCGCGCCGCTGCCGTGCGCTCGCTCAATCGCTTCCAGCCGCTTACACAGCACTTCGTAATCGGCCGCTGCACCGTAGTCGCCCTGCTGATAGTGCAGACTACGGGCGAATTTCTGCCAAATCGCCTCGTTGATCGGCTTTGAGCGGGCGAACTCCTCACAGGCGACGCGCATCTCTTCGCGGAATGATTCGTTGGTCTTCGCCTTGCGCGCGAAGCCGATCATGGCGAATTCGTCGGGCAGCAACCCATCGCACATCAGGCTGTAGAGCGCCGGGATGAGCTTGCGCTGCGTCAAGTCCCCCGAGGCGCCAAAGATAACCAGGATGCACGGTTCGGGTCTCTTGGAAAGACTCATAGTGAAGAGTCAGGAGTCAGGAGTCAGGGGTCAGGGGTCAGATTTCAGCGATCAGATATCAGAAGTCTGACTTCTGACGATCTGACTTCTGACGATCTGACCTCCGACCCGCTGATCAATTCGTTTTGATCGCATGGCCGCCGAAGCCTTTGCGCATCACAGCGGTGATCTTTGCGGCGAAGGATTCTTCCTGGCGAGAGGCGAAACGCTGGAAGAGCGAGAGTGTGATCACCGGGGCCGGCACGTCCTCGTCAATGGCCGCCTGAACCGTCCAGCGGCCCTCGCCGGAATCTTCCACATACCCCCGCACCCGCTCCAGCTTGGGGTCATCTTTGAGCGCTTCGGCCAGCAAATCGAGCAACCAGGATCGCACCACGCTGCCTTTGCGCCACACTTCGGCAACCTGGTCCAACTTGAGGTTGAACTCGCTCTTCTCCATGATCTCAAAGCCTTCGGCAAAGGCTTGCATCATGCCGTATTCGACGCCGTTGTGCACCATCTTGACGAAGTGTCCGGCACCGGCTGCGCCGCAATGCAGGTAGTGCTTGCCATCCGGCGCGAGCGATTTGAAGGCCGGCTCCAGTTGCTTGAACACCGCCTCGTCGCCGCCGATCATCAAGCAATAGCCATTCTGCAACCCCCAAATGCCACCGCTCGTACCCTGATCCATGAAGTGCACGCCTTTGGCTTTGCACTCGACGTAATGCCGCTTGGAATCTCGCCAGTTGGAATTGCCGCCGTCCACAATCGTATCGCCGGGTTCCAGCAGATCGAGCAATCGTTGAATCATCGCGTCGGTCGTCGGGCCGGCCGGGATCATGATCCAGATCGCGCGCGGCGGCGTGAGCGCCGCCACCAGCTCTTCGACCGTGTATACCCCGCGCAGGCCTTCGGCCTTCAATTCGTCCACCGGTTTGGGGCTGCGATTGCACACGATGACGTCGTGCCCATCACGATGCCATCGTCGCGCCATATTCGCACCCATCCGCCCCAATCCAAACAATCCAATCTGCATGATGTCTTTGTCTCCGTTTAGTCAAGCGTCTATGTGAAGTTGATGTCATACGAGGCGCCTGGCCGATCCGACTTCGCGTTTCTCCACCGAGGATCGTGCCGCGGCAGCGTGCGCCTCATCGGGTTTCACCTTCGTGGTTCGCTTCGTTCGGGCGCGTCGCGGCACTGCCTCGGACGCCTTAGCGGACGCAACCGACCGGCGCGAACCGCCACTCACCACCTTGATCACTTTCCCCAACGCGGCTTCCCAATCGGCGCCCAAATGCAGCCGCAAGACGCGCCGCTGGTGAGCCTTGAGCGATTCGAAGTCGCCCAGCGCCTGCGCGCGAATCAACGTGCCGAACGAGAACGGCTCTCCCGCAATCAGCACATCCTCCTTGGGATCGTAGGTCAATTGCAGCGCCACAACGTTGTTCGCCCCCCCTTTATGCAACTGCCCGGTGCTGTGCAAGAAGCGCGGCCCATAGCCCACGGTGACCGGCACGCCGGTTTTTTCGCGGATCAGGTGGCGCAGCCGCGTGAGTTGCTGGGCCACCGAGTCGGAATACGGCAAATAGGCGTGGATGGCAATATAGTCGCCAGGCTTGGCTTGGCGTAGGAATTTGTTGAGCTGCCCATTGGCAGAGCGGCTGGTCCACTCATTGCTGAATGCGCCGCTTTGCTCAAACTCGTCGAGCAGGCGTTTGGTGTTGACTTTGCTCTCGGTGACGTTCGGTTCGTCGAAGGGGTTTACACCGATCACCACGCCGGCGATCGCAGTAGCAAATTCCCAGCGGAAGAACTCGGCGCCCAGGTCATAGGCGTCGCTCAGCGTCAGGGTGAGCACCGGCAAGCCGGCCTTCACCAGGTTGGCGACGAAGCGATCGTAGGTCGCATCGCCGGACAGCCGCATATACACGAAGAAGCGATCAGGGCTGAGCGCGGCGACGCCGGATTTATCATGCGCCGTATCGCGCAGCGCCACCGGCGCGCCATCCGCGCTCAGGTCACCCACTACCGGCACAATGCCGCGCTCCTGCTTGCCCAGGCTTTCGGCAATCAGTTGCTCGACCCAGTCGCCGAACGCTTCGATCTGCGGGGAGAGGATGAACGTGACCTTGTCGCGTCCATTCAAGGCCAACCCACCCATGAGGGCGCCGAGATACAGGCCGGGATTCGTCGCGCTATCGGGCTTGCACCAATGCGCCATCTGAGCCGCGCGTGCGAGCAATTTGGCGATGTCCAACCCCTGCAAAGCCGCCGGCACCAATCCAAAATAAGAGAGCGCCGAGTAACGCCCGCCGATGTCCGCCGGATTGATGAACACCCTGCCGAACCCTTCCTCGACAGCGAGGCGCTGCAGCGACGTGCCTTCGTCGGTGATGGCGACGAAGTGCTGGCCGGCTGTTTCGCCCACCGTCTCGTCCACCTTCGCGCGGAAGTATTTGTAGAACGCGTTCACTTCCAATGTGCTGCCCGACTTGCTGGCCACGATGAACAGCGTCTTCCTGAGATCGAGCCGGCGTTCCAGGCTCAGCACCGTCGTAGGGTCGGTGGTATCCAGCACGTGCATCCGCAGGCCGGCCACGCCTTCGGCAGGGGTGAAAGTTGCGCGCATGACATCGGGCGCCAGCGAGCTGCCCCCCATGCCCAACACCACGGCATCGGTCACGCCCATGCTCCGCACATGCTCGCGGAAGGCGTGTAGTTCGTCCACGCGCGGCTTCATCGTCTCGATCACCGAGAGCCAACCCAGGCGGTTGCTGATGACCCTGATTTGCTCTGGGGCCGTCGTCCACAACGACGCCTCGCGCTGCCACAGGCGCGCGGCCGCCTTCATCTTCACCAGTTCCTCGACGTAGACCAGCGCCGACGACACGCCGGATGCTTCGCCGCGCGCTACGACGGCCGCGCGTTTGTCCTCGATGCCTTTGAGCAGCGACTCAAAGGCGTCGGCGAACAACCTCACGCCATCGTCCTGCAGTTTCTGCCACACGTGCTGCATCGAGATACCGACCGCCTCGAGTGCTTCGAGCGTGCGTCGGGCATCGGCCATCCCCTCGCGCAAGGTCGGCGCGACTACGCCGTGGTCGCGGAAGGCCTTCAGCGTCGCCGGCGGCAGTGTGTTCACCGTGTGCTCGCCGATGAGCGCCTCAACGTAGTACGTGTCCTTGTAGGCCGGGTTCTTCGTGCTGGTGCTCGCCCACAGGATGCGCTGCACACGTGCGCCGCGGTCGGCCAGCGCTTTGAACGCCGGCTCGGAGAAGATGCGCTCGAAGATCTCGTAGGCCAGCTTGGCGTTGGCGATGGCCGCTTTGCCCTTCAAGGCTTGTAGCCGTTCGCGCTGCGCCGTGTCGTGCTCCGGCAGCGCAGCGATCTTCTCATCGAGCAGCCTGTCCACCAGCGTATCCACCCGGCTGACGAAGAACGAGGCAACCGAAGCGACGTCGAGCGACTGACCCTTCATCGCGCGCTCTTGCAAGCCGGCCAAGTAGGCGCGCGCTACGGCCTCGTAGCCGTCGAGCGAGAAGATCAGCGTCACGTTGATGTTGATGCCGTCGGCGATCAGCGTCTGGATGGCCGGGATGCCCGCCGGCGTGGCCGGCACCTTGACCATCAGGTTTTTGCGCCCTACGAGCTTGAACAGGCGCCGCGCCTCGCTCACCGTGCCCTCGTAGTCGTGCGCCAGCAGCGGCGACACTTCCAGGCTGACGTAACCGTCCAGACCGTTGGTCTGCTCATAGATCGGCTCGAGCAAGTCCGCCGCCGATTGGATGTCGGCGATGGCGAGCGCCTCGTAGATCGCGTTTGCGTCGGCGCCGCGTTGCGCCAGGGCGATGATGTCGTCGTCGTAGTCGGCGCTGCCGGTGATGGCCTTCTCGAAGATGGCCGGGTTCGAGGTCAGGCCAAGGACGCCGTAATCGTCAATGAGCGACTGCATTTCACCCGAGGTGATAATGCTGCGCTGAATGTTATCGTACCAGAAGCTCTGGCCATACGTTCGCACATCGAAGTTGGGATTCCCATTATGACTGTTCATAGCTCATCAGAGAAGCTCTAAGCGCGCCAGGCGAAGCGCGCGCCCGCGCAAGTCACGCGCAAGCCTCACGCTCCATTTGCTCGACCTTCTTCAGACGCGCAACGTAGCGCTCGATGCCGTTGAAGCGCGCGCCTAAAAAGGCGCGTACCACTTCCGCCGCCAGCTCCACGCCGATGACGCGTGCGCCGAGCACAATCACGTTCATGTCGTCGTGTTCCACGCCCTGGCGCGCGGAGTAGGTGTCGTGGCACACACAGGCGCGAATCCCGCGCATCTTGTTCGCAGCGATGCACACGCCAACGCCGCTGCCGCAGATGAGCACCCCGCGTTCGGCCAGACCGCGCTGAAGCGCCTCGCCCACGGCGCGCGCAAAGTCGGGATAATCCGATCGGTCTGCATTGAATGCGCCCAGGTCCAGCACCTCGTGGCCGTCTTGTTTGAGAAGCTCGACAAGCGAGGTTTTGAGCAGAAAGCCGGCGTGATCGGCTGCTATGGCAACTCGCATCCGCCTCATTATATGCGTTGAGCCGATCTTTATCCAGGTTCGCTTTCGCTGCCTCATGCCGCCTGGCGCTTCCCATGTTGCCGGTCACATACTATAATGGCTCGCAGTTTTACCAGTTTACTTTCCGCAAATCGCCGATGGGCTACAGCACAAGCGCCCGAAGTGACGTACGCTGCGGTGAAACAGGCGCGTGCAGGTCCACATCCGCGGATTGCGGTGAAATATCAAAGTGGAGGAATCCGTGTCAGAGCGCGTCGTCGAATCCCTCTGTAGCCTGTTGCCGAAACGCATTCAGAAGCTGGGAGAGATCGCCTACAACCTGTGGTGGACTTGGCATCCCGAGGCGCAACGCGTCTTCCAGCGCATCGAGCCGGTGCTATGGGAGGAGGTGTATCACAACCCGGTCAAATTTCTGCATCGCGTGCCGCGCCAGACGCTTTCGGACGCGATCAAGGATCGGCGCCTGCTCGACGCTTACGACCGTGCCGTCGCTGAGTTCACCCTCTACATGAGCGGTTGCGACAACGACAACGACAAGCCCTGGTTCCAGCGCTACGCCAACGCCTGGCCGACGCACAAGGGCCCGGTGGCTTACTTCTCGTTCGAGTTCGGCCTGACCGAGGTGCTGCCCATGTATGCCGGCGGACTCGGCGTCTTGGCCGCTGACCACCTCAAAGAAGCCAGCGACCTAAACGTGCCGATGGTCGGGGTGGGCTTCCTATACCTGCAGGGTTACTTCCGACAGCGGATCACCGAGGACGGCTGGCAAGAAGCCGACTACGAGCATCTCGACTTTGAGCAATTACCGATCCTCCAGGTACGCGACGAGGCCGGCGCCCCCCTGGTGCTGTGCGTGGAGTTGCCAGGGCGCTGTGTGCGCTTCAACTTATGGAAGGCGCAGGTGGGTCGGGTGCCGCTCTACCTGATAGACACCGACCTGCCGGAGAACACGCCGCAAGATCGCGTGCTCACACAGCGCCTGTACAGCCCCGATCCCGATACGCGCATCAAGCAGGAAATGGTGCTGGGCATCGGCGGCGTGCGCGCGCTGCGCGCGTTGAAGATCAATCCGGCTGCCTGGCACATGAACGAGGGACACTCCGCGTTCAGCACGCTCGAACGCGCTCGCGAGATGGTCAAACAGGGCATGAGCTTCGAGCAAGCCAGGGAGGTGGTGCGCCAGAGCACCGTGTTCACCACGCACACGCCTGTGCCCGCCGGCAACGATCGCTTCCCGAAGTGGCTCATAGATCAACACCTGACCGGCCTGTGGAACGAGCTGGGGCTCACCCGCGAAGAATTCATGGCGCTCGCGGAGGATGACGGGGCTTTCGGCATGACGCCGCTGGCGCTGCGCATGTCGGCCAAGGCCAACGGCGTGAGCGAGCTGCACGGCGAGGTTTCGCGCGCGATGTGGCAGTGGATGTATCCCAACCAGCCTGTGCCGATCTCGCACATCACCAACGGCGTGCACACGGCCACCTGGCTGGCGCGACGGATGCGTCGGTTGTTTGACGAGTACCTCGGCGCCGGCTGGTATGCCCGTCTGGACGACCCGGCCACCTGGCAGCTCGTTTACGAGATCCCCGACGATGAGCTATGGGCGGTGCACAAGCACCTTAAGCGCAAGCTCGCCCAGTTCATGCGCGAGCGCGCCCGCGCCAAGTGGGTCACACACAGCCAACACCCGGTGCAGACGATCGCCAGCGGCGTGATGATAGACCCCAACGCGCTGACCATCGGCTTCGCGCGCCGGTTCGCCACCTACAAACGCGCCTCGCTCATCCTGCGCGATATTCCGCGCTTGCTGCGCATCCTCAACAACCCGGCGCGGCCTGTGCAAATCATCTATGCTGGAAAAGCGCACCCCAACGACGAGCCCGGCAAGCGACTGATCCAGGAACTATACCGGCTGATCAAGAACGCCGACACTGCAGGGCGCATGGTGTTCATCGAGGACTACGACATCAACGTGGCGCGTCATCTGGTGCAGGGCGTGGACGTGTGGATGAACACGCCGCGCCGGCCCTACGAGGCCAGCGGCACAAGCGGCATGAAAGCCGCGCTCAACGGCGCGATCAACTTCAGCGTCCTCGACGGCTGGTGGCGCGAAGCCTACGACGGCACGAACGGCTGGGCCATCGGCGAAGACCGCGCCTATGACAGCCCAGAAGAGCAAGATCGAATAGACTGCGAATCGCTGTTCAACACCCTAGAGCACGAAATCATCCCGCTCTACTACGACACGGACGAAGACGGCATTCCGCATCGCTGGCTGCAGCGCGCGAAAGCATCCATCGCCACGATTGCGCCGCGCTTCAGCACCCGTCGCATGCTGAAACAGTATGTGGAGGAGATATATGCGCCGCTCGTCCATCGCTCAGATGCGACCTCGAACGAGCACCTGGTGGGCGAGCCAATGCAAGCCTGAACGGCGGCATGCCTCATTGACGACGCAACACGCCGGGCGGCTACTTGGCTGCAAAATGGGCGTCTAACAGCGCGATGACGGCGCGCGGCTCATCCCAGTGAGCCAGCGCGCCGGCGCTCGACAGGCATTCAATGCGCCAGTTCGGCTTGTCGCAAAACTCGCCCGCCCGCTCGTAGCCGGCAAAGGGGTCCTGGCCGAAGATCGCCAAACACGGCTGCGGCAGTGCACGATATACCTCCAGGATGTTCGGGGTAAAGAGCTGAAAGGCGATGAAGTAATACGGCGCATTTTCGGCGAGCGGCTGGTGGCTGGTGGCGTAGGCGTAATCCACCAGCGCGCGATTGAGCCGAGTGCGACGGCTGGATTGGAGGAAGAAACGCAGACCTGGGCGCGAAGTGAGCACGTCGTAGATCGGCCGGCGCCAGATCGGCACACGTAGCGCGCCGAGGAGCAGATCGCTGGAACGCAGCGACTGGCTGCGCCAACTGAAGCCAGTCGGGGAGAGGAAGGCCAACGAGCGAAATCGCAACGGGCGCGCCTGCGCTGCCAGGGCGAGAAACTCGCTCCCCAGCGACAACGCCACCGCATCTACACTCGCGCCATTCAGCTCTTGCTCGATGAGATCGAGGATAGCATCGCGAAACAGCGCCGGCCTATAGACGCGGTCGCTTCGATCCGAGAAGCCGTAGCCCGGAAAGTCGAGGGCGATCACCCGCCGCGACTGCGCATAATGATCGTAAAGCGGCTTCATCTCAAACGATGAAGCCGCGGCATTGATCGAGTGAAGCAAGACCAGCGGCGGCACGCCTCTGCGGATCGGTCCGGCGACATAGTATGCTAACTGCCCGGCGCGTCGTCCACGAAAGCGAACTAACTCACCATCGAGTGCTGCCGTCAGCGGCACATTGTGATTGACATAGTTGCGCGACCAGGCAATCCATGCCAGGAAGAATCCCAGGAAGGCACCTGTGGCGGCGGCCAATGTGACGGGCAGCAGGGCCGGCCGACCCGGTGATCTGCACTCAGGCGTAGGTGTGATGGTCTGTCTAGGCGTCTGCGGCATAGAGCAATTCCCTTTGTATTCGTCGCGCGCAGGCCGCGCATTCATATCAGCCCAGCACGGCAGATAAGAATCGGCGCAGGCTGCCGCTGCAGCATTGCGCATCTGTCTGATGATAGCGCAAGCGCGGCAAAGGATGTCCAAGCCGCCGATCCTCCCTTGAATGCGCACCGAACACAAAGTGCCCAAAGCGTTAGCGACCCAGAGCCAGCCCGCATCAGGCCGCTGCGCGCGCCTAAACGACGCGCACCCGGTCGCGGAGGAACGCTGCGCGGCGATTGACATCGTGCGCCGCATCTCGCGCCGCGCGGAGGATGAACAGAGGGCCGTAATCCTGTATGGCCAGCGAAGCCGCCACGGCGCCGGCAATTGCTGCGCGCACGGGGTCGCCATGCGTGATGAAGTCGGCCATGAAGCCGCCGCAAAATGCGTCACCGGCGCCGGTCACATCCACGACGCGCACCGGCAGGGCCGGCACATGCCAAAATCGCCCACTGTTGCGCTCGTGCACCAGCGCGCCATCCGTCCCGAGTTTGAGCACCACCACACGCGGCCCGCGATCGGCGAACCACTTGGCGCATGGTCGGGCATTCACGCGCGTCGGTTCTTCATGAAACAGGCTCGCCGCTTCCTGGACGCTGGGCAGGAAGATGTCCACTTGCGCCAGCATCTCTTCCACATACGGCATCAGCTTCGGTTGCATCGCGCGCTCGCCCGGGTCGGCGCTGACGACGCTCACGCCATGGCGTCGCGCCACCTCGGGCAGATAGCGCTGCGCGCGAATGCCGCTGGGGGCGATGTGCAGGCCAAGCACCGACTCCCCACTTTCGACTCCTGACATTCGGGATTCCAAAGAGGAAGTGGGGAGTCGGAAGTCGAAGGTCCGATGGCGCGTCGCGAAGTACTGCTCGAGGTCTTCTGGGGTGAAGGCGAGTGGTTCGTAGCGATGCGGATCGTCCTGCCCCGGCGTGGAATGCACGTAGTCGTCCAGCGCAGCCGGCAACGCCAATCCCCAGCGGGCAAAGTGCTTTGCGGGTTCAGTATCTACGCGCGTATTCTCGTCGAGATAGGCATAGAACGTGCGATGATCTTGCGAGCCAGGCAGCCGGCGGATGCCGCGCACGTCAAAGCCATGGTCGCGCAAGTCATCCAACCAACCGGCAGGGTAATTCTCGCCTACACGGGCAAGGATGGCGACGTGCTCCAGCCACACCCGCGCGCCGGCAGCGGCATAGAGTGCGTTGCCGCCCATCTCCATCAGCCGCGCTTCACCCCGGGCCGTGATGATGTAATCGGTGCGCAGCCCCCCACAACACAGCAGCGCGCGCGAATTCGGAATCGAATGGCGAAGGGCAAGCGCGCCGGCCATCTTGCGATTCTTGTGCCGCGACGCCCAATCTCGGCAGGTGCGCCCGGGCGCCCGGCTCACTTCGCCAAAGCGACTAATTCGCGCACCTTCTCAACATCCCACTCAACCGGCATTCCATTGCGAGGAGGCAGGCCACGGCGAATGAACGCGGCGTGCACGATGAAATGGTCGGCGCGGTTGACGAAAAACTTCATCGCTTGCGGTGAAACGCCGCCGCCTAGGATGAGCGGCACAGGCAGCTTGAGAGGTCTCACCTCGTCAAACATGCGAATGGACTGTTCGGGCGTCCGGCCGGTCAGAATCAGGCCGTCGGCGCGACCAAACTCGACGGCTTGACGGCACATCTCCGGCAGCGGAATGGGGGCCAGCGGCTCGCCCAGCCGGTCGTACACATCGGCCAGAATCTTAATATGCTGAGCGTTGAGATGATGGCGCGTCTTGATCGCTTCGTAGGCCACGCCCTGCACGATCCCCTCGGCCTTCAGCATCGCGCCGACGTAAACTTTGATACGCACAAACTGCGCGCCGATGGCATGTGCGATCTCGATGGATTCTTTGCCGCTGTTCTGCATTAAACACACGCCCAACGCCACATCGGGGAAGGCGCGACGGAGTTCCTGACCGATCGTCGTCATGTGCGACACGGTGTGTTCGGCCACGTACGGACCGACCGGCGTGTCGTTGACGTCCTGGAAATAGAACGCGCGCACTCCGCCTTCATAGGCAATCTGCGCGTGGATCAGCGCATGGTCAATGATCTTGTGCAAGGGCTGAAAGTCGGGGCGAAAGGATTCCCGGGATGGCAACAGATGGATCGCAGCGATGATGCGAGGGAGCTTTACAGAGTCGGTTGTCATAGGCCTGTGCAATTACCGATACCAGCTTGGGTATGAGGCCGAATTGTAGCGGAAGATAACGAAGCCCGACGCGTTCATGACTGGATTCTGTACGTTCAGCCACCTACGGCAAATAGACGAGCGGGTTTTGCGGCGCGCCGCCGTAGCGAATCTCGAAGTGCAGGTGTGGGCCGGTCGAATTGCCGGTGCTGCCCATCGCGCCGATGATCTGCCCGCGCGAGACTGCCTGGCCGGGGTCCACATACCACTGGCTTAGATGCGCGTAGAGTGTGGAGAAGCCGTTGCCGTGGTCTATCTGCACCATGTAACCATAGCCGACGTTGCTCCAGCCGGCGTAGGTCACATATCCGCCGTCGGATGCGTAGATCGGTATGCCGATGGCGTTGGCGATATCAATCCCGCGGTGGTAATAGCGGAAGCCCTGAGAGATGTAGCCGCGCGTGGGCCAGGCGAACGCACCTCCAGCCGTAAAGCGAGGCGCAGGTCCAGCATAGGCGGAATCGCTGGCCGGCGCGCGCCTGGCATCAACCTGGACGACGCGCGGGACAAATGGCTTGACGCCGCCGGGCACGACGATCCGCATGCCGGGCAGCAGATTCGCGCCATTGGCCAAACCGTTTAACGGCGAATTCAGGATATCATCCACTTTGGCCTTGAATCGCTCCGCAATGCTTGAGAGGGTATCGTTGGCCTCGACGGTGTACAAAATGCCGTCCACCGGCAAGATGTTGAGCACCTGGCCAACCCGCAACATATCCGGGTTTTCCTCGATCTCGCGGTTCGACCACACAATCGTAGTAGGCAATAGGCCAAAGCGCTGAGCGATGGTCTCGACGTTGTCACCCGGCTTGACCGTGTAGGTGATGATGCCGGTCCGCGACTCGGCCGGCTTAGCTGCTACGAACACCAGGTTACGCACAATGAGCGACGAATCCTGATTCGCCGCGCCGACGGCCGGGAGTGGGCTGAACAGTCCACCCGGTGCAGCAAGGATGCTGCCCCCGGTGAGGATGGTTGGCGAACGCCCCCTGCCCTGAGCCGCGCCGGACGGCGTGGGCACGGCGATCGCCGCTGCGCCGCTCCTGCCGGCGGCTCCTGCACCTAGGCCAGCCAGTATCACAGCCAAGACCAGCACGCAGACGATCGCGCTATGCGCCGTGAAACGCCCAACAACGATGAGGACACGCCAGCGCGCATCCTCCGAGCGCAACAGCGCCCGCGAGTTCGACACCGTCCTGGTCGCGCGCTGGTGCGCCAGCCGCACTAAGCGCTGCGTCCGCGCGATGAACCGCCGGCGCCCTATCACTTCGTTATTCCGTTCCAAGTCCATATCACGATGCACGAATCACCCGCTGCAACGCCGGCGCCGAGGACTCGGCGCATGCGCTGCCCGGAGGGTGACACGAAAGGCTCCCATTCTACCGTCATGGCAACAGAGACCACGGGTTGACTGCGCGGCCGCCGTAGCGAATCTCGTAGTGCAGATGCGGGCCGGTCGAGCGGCCAACCGATCCGATCGCCGCGATGACGGCGCCGCGTTGCACCTGCTGGCCGCACTGCACATAAAGCCGGCTGGCGTGGGCGTAGAGGGTTTGATAGCCATTGCCATGATCGAGCACGACGTACTGGCCATAGCCCACCGGCCGGCCGGCTGCGTTCAACGAGTAGCCGGCGTAGATCACCGTGCCAGCATCCGAAGCATAGATCGGTTCACCCAGGCGACCGGCGATGTCCAGGCCCGGGTGTACGTTGCTGAAGTTATAGCCCGATAGATAGCGTCGGTTGGCCGGCCACACGAACGTCCCTGTGCCCAACGGCGGGATGGCGACTTCGCCGCACACGCCCACGCGATAGACGCGCACGCCGGCCGTCGTACGCCTCACCTCGACCGGTTTCGGCACTTGCCAAATCACCGTCTCGCGCTCGCCCCCCGGCACATAGATGATCTGGCCGATGCGCAGTGGCTGGTTGATGTCGCGCAGGCCGTTGATCGGCTCGTTCACAATACGCTCCGGCGGCACGCGAAAGCGACGCGCTAAACCGTCAATCGTGTCGCCTTCCTCGACGTCCACGATCAACCCGTTCTCCGGTGGGATGATGAGCTGCTGGCCGATGCTGAGCAAGTCCGGGTTGTCCTTCAGCGTCTTGTAGTTCGACCACAAAATGGTCTCCGGCGTCAGGCCAAACTTGAGCGCGATGCCGAAGAGGGTATCGCCCGCCACCACGGAATAGGTGTTGAGTTGGCGGGGCCGTTTGCTCGCCGACCCGGCTAACGCGCTCGAATCGCCGCCGGGCAGCACGAAGTCGCGCTGGATCAGGTCAGGATTGGCCTCCGGCAGTCCGCCGATGACGGCCGGTTCTATGGTCGCGCGAATGCTCCGGTTGATTTCTCGCACGCCGGGCAAGGAGAAAGGGGAACGGGAACCCTCCGGCTCCGCATTGGCGGGGACGATCAACCGCGCGCTGGCCAACAGACCGGCTCCCACCAGGATGGTGAGGACGAAGAAATGAGCCAGATAACGCGACAAGCTAAGGGCAGCATGCTGAGGCCTACGAGGTTGCAACTTCGGCAGCGCGCGAAGATCCTGGGATGGCAGTTCATAACGACTGCGCCGTTTCATCCATCGGCATTATAGCGATGGGCGCACAAATAACGGTCACAGTTTACGCAGCGGACGGGAGCTACGCCTTCGCCTGCCCGACAGCGCTTTCGGATACGCGCTGAGTGCGACTTAAACCCGCAGCGCATACGACGGCCTAAAGTCGTCGGGGCGGCCAGGATCGATTCGCGGGGTCGCTGCGGGTGTGAGCCGCCAGGCCCAATCAGGGGTAAAGATAGGGTTGCGCAGGCTGCGGTGTGGGCTCCACACGCTCGGCGATGATGATCGGGATGCGCTCGCCGGCAAATTCACCCATCGTAAACTTGCCGATCACACGCACCCAGCTATCCACGGGCAGCATCTCAGCCTTGGGGGTTCGCACCAGCAATCCCAGCGCCGTCGCATCGGCCACGCAACAACTGACGGCGAAGCGCGAAACCCAGAACTCGTCTTGCTTGGCGCGTGGATCCTTGTAGACGAAGCCGATCACATCCGCTTCTTTGCCTTCAAAGGCGCTCAGATCGGCAGCGCGCGAGAATTCGCGCAACCAGTCAAGGATGTTCTTCGGACCGGTTGCGGCGCGTTGCGCCTGTGTGACGGTCCCGACGCGGTCGGGTGCGGTCAGACCAATGCCTCGGTTTTGGATCGCGCTTGCGCCGAGCGGACGCGCCGGCGTGAAGAAGCCGAGCAAAGCCGGCAAGACGAGCAACCCCAACGCCAGCCACGATGCGCGATGGGTACTGAGCCGGCGCCGGTTGCGCGCTTGCAGCGGAATCACATCAAACGTGATCGATTCACCCAGCGGCCGCTCGGAGCGGCGATGCAGGCTGGCCTTGTAGACCATCGTCATCGCCAACGCAACGTAGAGGATGACGGCCACGAGCGACAACCACGCGAAGCGCTGGTTGATGTAGAAAGCGAGCGTGCCATCGCTGATCTTGGTGTAGAACATCAGCCCAGATGCGGCCAGCACGATCGCCCTGAGCAGATACTCGATCCTCGGATTCATCGTCACTCGGCGCTGTGTTCGGAGATGAACGCAGCGATCGTCTCGAACATCTCCGGCGCATCGGGCTCCAGCGGCAGCGCGTGCCCGCTCTTGTCGCGCCATACCACACGCTTGTCCTTCGAGCCGACGCGCGACGCAATGACCTCGGCGCTATCCGGCGCGATGACTTGGTCTTTGCGCCCCTGAATAAAGAGCGCCGGCGTGGTCACGCGCGGCAATTCGCGCATCACCAGCCGGTTGAGTTCGAGCAGCTCATGAATCGCGCCAACGGGAATACGCACGCTCTGGACGATCTGCTTTTGCACGCGCGGATCATCGAGGTTCAGTTCGTCGCTGTTCAGCCCCAAACGCTGGTGAAGACTGGCCCGGAAGTTCGGATCGTTGAAATTCGCACCCTTCAGCGGGTAGTAATAGGGCACGAAGTAGCGCGCGAAGCGGACGAACCGAGTGCGCGGGTCGTTCAGCATCATCGGCGCAGCCATGACGATGATGCCGCGCAGGGGCGAGGGGTGGCCGTTACAGGTTGTGCGGTAGCACTCGCTAGCTGCGAGGTGCAATGCGATGAGTCCACCCATCGAAAGGCCAGCGATGAAGATATGCGGACAACGATCTGCGAGCGCGTTCAACGCATCGCGCGCGCAGGCCACCCAACTCCGCCAGGTTGCGCCTTTGAGTTCATGCGGCATACCCCCATGCTTCGGCAACAACGGCCCTTCAACCGTATAGCCCCGTTCGGCCAAGTACTCACCCAGCGGGCGCATCTCCGCCGGCGAGCCGGTGAATCCGTGCAGACACAAGACGCCAACATCGGCATGTTGACCGCCCACAAACGAGAAGGCGCGCTGGGACTGGCGTACGTCGTCAGGAATTTTCAAATCCATAAGGCTTCACCCCCGCCCATCTAACAAGGCGGAAATATACATCCTGCGATGGCCAGGAGATGAGGGCGCTCTCAGATTACAATCGCGCGCGTTTGCGCCTCCTACCCATGCGTCGCCGTTGGCTAGCCGGCCTGTTGCCGCTCATCCTGATCGTCGCCATTGGGGCGGCGCTGCGCTTCTATCGCGTCGGCGCACTGCCGCCCGGCCTGTATCGTGACGAGGGCTATTACGGCTTAGACGCGCTGCGCGTGCTGAAGGGCGACTTCTCGCTTTACTTCGCTGCCAACAACGGGCGCGAAGGCCTGTTCATGTATGTGCTGGCCGCTGGCATCGCGCACTTCGGGCGCACGCCCGAAGCGCTGCGCGCCGCCTCGGCGTGCGTCGGGACGCTCACCATCGTTGCGATCTACTTCGCCGCGCGCAACATGTTCTCGCCGCGCATCGGCGCGCTGAGCGCTGCAATCCTCGCCTTGACCTTCTGGCATCTGACCATCAGCCGAGTGGCTTTCCGCGCCGTGACCCTACCGCTGGTGTTGTGCGCGATGATGGCGTTTATCTTCGCAGGCCTGCGCACAAACGTCCCACGCCTGCGCATCCTGTACGCGACGCTGGCCGGCGCAACCTTCGGGCTGGCCTTCTACACTTACACCTCGGCGCAGCTCGTACTGCCTCTGGTCGCGCTGTATGGCCTCAGCTTGTGGGTGAGCTTCAGGCGCAAGTTGTCCACACATCATGACGAGGCCACCCGACGGCGCCGACTTGCATCGGCGATCGCCTTCATCGCTGCCGGATTGGTCGTCGTCGCACCGTTGCTGCTCTGGCTCACCCGTCACACCGACCTGTACTTCGGCCGCGCCGGCCAGGTATCCATCCTCAATCCCGACATCAACGGCGGCGATCTCGTCGGCGCGCTCATCGCCAACATCGGCAAAACCGCCGGGATGTTCACCTTTCAAGGCGATCGCATCTGGCGACACAACCTCTCGCTGCGGCCGGTGTTCGAGGGTTGGCTGGCGCCCGCCTTTGTGCTCGGCCTGGCGGTGTGCGGCTGGCGCTGGCGGCAAAGCCGGCAGTCGCGCTTCGGCGCGGATATTTCAGACTCGGCGACCCGCATCGCGCCGCAATTCGTCCTGCTGTGGCTGGCGGTGATGCTCATCCCGACCATCCTGGCCGAAGACGCCCCGCACTTCCTGCGCGCCATCGGCGCTCTGCCGGCGGCGTGCATCATCGCTGCCATCGGGATGGAAGCCGCGCTGGCGTGGCTATCCCGGCGCGGCATATTGGCCGGCCTCACTGCATTCCTCAGGCGCTCGATGAGCCCGCCCGCGTTCGTCGCGACCTTGCTGCTCGCCGTGAGCGCCATTGACACCGTGAACGACTATTTCAACGACTACATCCACCGCGAACTCACGCGCTATTGGCTGGAGGATCACAACGTACAGCTCGCGCGGCTCATCAACGCCCACGCCACAGGCGATCCCCGCGCCCTGCCGCCTACGAACATCTGGCTTGAAGATCGCCTGGCCAACGATAATCCATCGCTGGAATTCCTCGCCGGAGGCCGCTGGAGGACTGTATCGGCTGACGGCAGCGGCGAGTGGCTTGCCGAACGCAACCCGCAGTTGCCCGTGTTGCTTTTTGTGGATCCCAACCACAACTGGAGCACGCTGCGGACGACTCTGCCGGCGCCGGCGACGCTCCGCGTGATCGAGGGGCCGCTGGCGCAAGGCGACCGGGACCCGTCGCCACGTCGCGCATTCATCGGCGTGCGCGCCGACCCCGCGCCGGCCGGCGCGGCCCAGAGAAACGAGGCGACTGTGCGTTTTGAGGAGGGCATCACGCTGGAGTCGGCAGCAATTCGAGGCGGGGCACAGCCCACCAACTTGTATACGGTGACGTTGACCTGGCGCACATCAACCCTCATCCGTGAAGACTACGCGATCTTTGTGCACTGGCTACGCGATGGCCGGCTGCAGCCGCTGACGCAAGCCGATAGCAGCCCGGCGCAGGGCTATTTGCCTATGCCGGTTTGGCGCATCGGCGATCGCATCGTGGACGAACACGCGCTCAGCGTGCCTGGCGGCGCGCAGCCGGGCGACACAGTCCGCATCGGCATCTACCGCCGCGCAGACAATCGCCGACTCGCCGTGCTCGACGCGCAAGGCAAACCGACAGCAGATTCGGTTATCATTCCCGCTCCGCAATAAACGCATATGAGCATCCGAAATGCTGCAGCGCGCGCATCCGTCGCGCTGGCGATTTGTTTCCTCGGCGCCGCATCGGCCCATGGCCAAACCGACCAACTCGTGCTTGCCGAGGGATTTGAGGGAGACTTTCAAAGCGACCCGAGCTGCAAGCAGGGCGTATGCAACGTGCCAGTCGGCTGGGGTGTGTGGTTCATTCCGCGCAGCGAAAACGATCCGCCCGGCGTAAACTTCCAACCGCAGGCCGATCGCGCGACGACGCGCAGGCGCGGCGGCGCGGCGGCGCAACGCCTGTGGGTAAACAACGCGACCTTCACTGGCGGCATCTATCGCGTCGTCAACGGCGTACAGGTGGGCGCGCGGCTGCGCTTCACCATCTGGGGCCAGGTCTGGTCTACCAACGATGAAAGCCCAATCTCGGCGCGCCCATCGCGGGAGATTCGCGTGAAGGTGGGCGTGGATCCACTAGGTGGCGACAACGGCCGGCCCAGCCCTCTCAACGGCCAGGTGATCTGGTCGCCCGAGCAAGAAGCTAAGGATGAATTCGTCCCGTTCACCGTCGAAGTCGAGGCGCGGTCGCCCACCCTCATCCTCTACACCTACACGACGATGCGCGACAACGTGCGACACAACGAAGTGTTCTGGGACGATGCCGTGCTCGAATCCATCGCCCCGCCGCCAACGGCGACGCCCGACGCGGCTTCCGCAACGGCCGCGCCTACTGCTGCCGCGCCCGATGCCACGGCAACGCCTGCGGCTACCGCCCAGCCCGCTGCGCCGGTCGCCAACCCACCCATCACCTATACCGTCAAAGCCGGCGACACGCTGCTTGGCATTGCGCTCGACCAAAATGTGCCGCTGGCCGAATTGCTGAAGAACAACCCCGGCGTCAGCCCCGAGGCGCTGCAGATCGGCCAAGTGCTCATCATCAAGCCGGGGACGCCGGCCGAAGTGGCGGCCGGCGCGACGGCGTCACCGCCCGAGATGGCTGCTGGCCAAGCGCCCGGCGAGGCGAGCACATCGTCGCCAGCGGCATCGGCGACCCCGACGGTGGGTCAAGCCTGCGTCCAGGCATTCTTCGACGACGACGGCAACGGCAAGCGCGACGACCTCGAAGACCTGGTGCCCAACATTCAGTTCGTCCTCACCGTCGGCGGCAACGTCATCGGCACCTACACCACCAACGGCGTGGACGAGCCGTATTGCTTCGAGAACTTGCCCAACCAGGCCTACACAGTCGCCGGCACGCCGCTGGACATCTACGTGCCGACGACGCCGCTCAACGATACGCTGCGGGTCAATGGCGCGCGCTCCTATTTCTCACTCGGCCTACGCCGCATCAGCGACGGCTTCGAGGACGTCAGCCCCACCCCGACGCCGCGGCCGCCGCTGGTCGCTCTGAACAGCAACCTCACCGTAGGCTTGCTTTCGCTAGGCGGCGGGGCACTGCTACTGATCGGCGCAGTCGGCTTCATCGCCTCAACCATCCTGAGGCGCCGCCGGCTGTAAACGATCACGGATGCCACGCTTGCTTCCGCTCACCGCACTGGCGCTGATCTGCGCCCTGGCGTCGGCGAACCTGTGGCTCGGCCCGGGCATCATCAACACCCGTGCAGGCGGCGATAGCCCCTTCCTGCTCATCCGCACCTACGAGCTGGCGGAGAACCTGCGCGCCGGGGTGTTCCCGGCGCGTTGGATGAGCCACTCCGCCTTCGGCCTGGGTTATCCCTTCTTCAACTTCTATGCCGCCCTGCCCTACTACCTCGCCGCCGGATTGAACGTGCTCGGCATGGACCTGCTCTCGGCGATCAAACTGACGCAGACCCTGGGCATGTTCGCCGCCGCTGGCGCGATCGCGCTGCTCGCCAATGACCTGCAACATGGGAGCAAGCAGCAAAAGTCGGCGGCTCTCATTCAGATGCAAGGCGTAGCCTACAACGCACGTCATAGGCAAAGCCTCACGATTGCCCCCTGGAGCGCGATGCTGACCGGCGCCGCCTACACCCTGGCCCCCTTTCACCTGGCCAACGTCTACGTGCGCGGCGATTCACTCTCTGAGTTCTGGGCGTTCGTGTGGTATCCGCTGATCTTGTGGAGCGCCGGTCGGTTGATCCATCACACCTGTCACCATGCTGTCGGCGGCGCGGCGCTGCCGGCCTTCATCGGCCTCTCCCTGGCGTCGGCGGCGCTTATCGTCACACACAACGTATCGGCGTTGATCTTCGCGCCCTTCGCCGTTCTCTACGCTCTGGCGATGGCGACGCACTGCGCACGAGGGACGCCGAACGCCATGGGCACATTCCTGAGAAGCGCGGCATGGTTGACCGGCGCCGCCGTGTTCGCGCTGGCGATGAGCGCCTGGTTCTGGCTACCCGCGCTTGGAGAGGCAGCGAGCGTGCAACTGGGCGACCAAACGACGGGCTACTTCTACTTTGCCAACCACTTCCGCGCCGAGAACCTGGTTCAACCGTCGCTCGCCTTCGATTACGCCGTGGGAGAGAACCTGAATGTGTTCGCAATGGGTGCGATGCAGACCATCCAGATCGCCGCTGGTGGCGTCGTCTGGTGGTGGCATCACCGGCGCGCCGGCCAGCCACACTTCGCGCTCGCGCTCACCGGCGCGCTCTTTGCGCTCGCCACGTTCATGATCACACCTCTCTCGGCCTTCATCTGGGAGCGCGCCCCCCTGCTGCCGTTGGCACAATTTCCCTGGCGGTTCCTATCGGTGCAGGCCACCTTCGGGGCATTGCTCATCGGCGGCTGCAGTTTGCCGGCGATCGGACGTCGGACAACCGTCATCGCGTCGGTGTTGGCCGCCGCTGCCCTCACGTGGGCATCCCTCGCACACCTGCCCGGGGCGCGCCTGAACGTGCGCGCCGAGGACGTGACTCCCAACACGATTCAGCTCTACGAGTGGTACACCGGCAACATCGGCACAACCATCCGCCATGAGTATCTGCCGGCGACGGCGCGCCCCACCCCGCGCACCGGCCCGGGCATATTAGGCCTGCCGCGCGCAGCGCGGATCGCCCAGGACGACGCCGCGCCGGATGCCGTGTCCTCGACGCCGGTGTTCACTTCGCCGGCGCAACAAGTCTGGCAGATCACAGCGCACCGAGCGCTGACGATCGCCTTGCCTATCCTGCATTGGCCTGGCTGGCGCGTTTGGCTGGATGGTGCGCCGGCGAACGCCTGGCCACACCCGGGTTCGGGCTGGCTGACCCTCGCCGTGCCGACCGGTGTGCATCGCGTCGAACTGCGCTGGGCAGGCACGGCGCTGACGCGCGCCGGTGAGTGGGCGTCGCTGGGCGCGGTGAGCGTCCTCGTCGTTCTGCTTGGCGCCATCCTCGCGCGCGCTTCGCCCGTCACCCGACGCGCAGTGATGCTTATAGGGCTGGCGCTCGTGAGCAGCCTGATCGCGATTGCGACGATCGCGCGGTCAGCCCCTGCGCCGGCCGAGCCACCGCCGATGCAAACGCTCGACTTCGACCACCGCCCGTTTCCTCACCGTGACCCGGTGCGATTCGTCGGCGGCGGCGAAACCTACGAATTAGTCGCCGCATCCATCGAACCGCAGACGCTGCGCACCGGCGACCCTTTTACCCTGACACTGCGCTGGCGCGACGACCGCGCGCCAGCGCAGATCACGGTCACGCAGGAGTTGCCGATGGGCGGCGAATTCGCCCAGCTCTTTCGGCATGCGCGCTCGCAGACACCCGGCGACCCGCGCATCAGCCGACATATCGTCCTGACCGACGCGCTGCCCGGCCCGCTGTTGCTCAAGCTCTCAGCAGCCGACTCCACCTATGCCCCCCTCACACCGCTGACCACGGAAGGGACGCCGCTCCAAACCATGATTGCCGGCAAACCGGCGCCGTCCATCACGTTGCTCGGGCCGCGCATCGCGCATGCAGCGCGCCCTGGCCCCGCGCCCTCGCGGCTCCGCGTGAATTTCGACAACGGCATCGCACTGCGCGATGTGGATTGGTTCTTCGCCTCGGCGCAAGAGGTATGCTTCAGGCCGGTATGGCAGTGGGCGCGATCGAACGTCAACCGGGCCGACGCGCTACAGGTCTCGTTGCGCGCCTTCGGCAGCGACGGCCGCTTGCTGGCCCAGGCCGACCATCAGCCGCAGGCCGGCCTCGCGCCGACGTGGTCGTGGCCCGATGACGCGCTCATCTACGACGGCCAGTGTGTGGCCGCCAACCATGTGCTGCACCCCCACGAGCCGTATCTCCTACAGATCGTGTGGTACCGACTGGCCGATTTGCAAACCATCGGCGAAGCCACGTTGCACGGCGTTGGCGGCTCCCGACTGGAAGATTTAAACATCCCGCATCCCTGAGGACGAATGATCCGGTTGCTGCTTATCTGGTGCGTCCTGCTGGCCGCGTGCGCGCCGCCACCGGTGGTGAAGATTGCGCTAGTCGCGCCATTCGAAGGTCGTTTGCGCCAGGTGGGCTACGAGGCTTTCCCGGCGATGCGGCTAGCCATCCGCAAGCGCATCGCAGCGGGCAGCGCCGTTAGCGCGCGCGTCGCGTTCATCGCCTACAACGACGACGGCGACCCGGCTCATGCGGCGCGCGTCGCCCACAATGTGGCGCTCGATCCAGAGGTGGTGGGGGTGATCGGCCATCTCGTCCCTTCGACGACGCTGGCGGCGCTGTCGGTCTACACCCAGGCCAGCTTGCCGGTGCTCGCGCCGTCCGTGCCGGCAGACATGCTGCCGCGCGACCCGCTCGTTTTTCGGATGGGGCCGGCTGCGCCGAGCCGCAATCGCAAGATGAGCAATGCGCCATGCGCAGCACTCGATCCATCATGGGCAGCCACCGGCTGGCCATTTGGCGAATGCGTCGTTGATGCACCGCCAGTGTCCGAGTTGCTCGGCGCGCAGCAGGCGCTCGCAGCATTCACCGAGCTGTCGCTGGGGCCGCCGCCAGGGCCACGTTCCATCGTCGCCTACGATGCGACAAACGTGCTGCTCGACGCCATCGCGTTGGACGCACAAGTGCGTGGCATGCCGACGCGCGCCGGCGTAGCCGACGCCCTGCGGCGCATCCGCCACAACGGTTTGCTCGGCCAGATCACCTTCGATCGCGACAACACCTGGGCCGATGCGCCGACGTGGGCGTATGGGCGGTAGCTTGGGCAGGGATGGCCACCCGCCTGGGCAGGCGCAGGCAATGCCTGCGTCTGCCCTTGAGCCTCGCCCGGGTAGAGAAATACGCTTCATAGCGCGTCGGCACCCTGCGCGATTTGTAAAATTGGCAGCCGTGTAGCGCCGAAGGCGCTTTTATCATGTGTGACGCAGGCAAAACCTCCGCCTCACCAGCGAGTCTTTCGCAGGAGGCTGTGGGCAATTGCAACGATCAGGCCACCTGAGCAGCCCGGTCGTCTATGGCAAAAGGACATGACAACGCAGGTAGTGTTGCCTAAACTCGGCAATTCGGTTGAGAGTTCGATCATCGTCGCGTGGCTGAAACAGCCCGGCGACCGCGTGGAAGCCGGCGAACCGATCTGCACCGTTGAGACAGACAAGAGCACGTTGGACGTGCCGAGCACGGCCAGCGGCGTGCTGCTGCAACATTTGGTGAACGTGGGCGACGATGTGCCGGTGCAAACGCCGATCGCGCTCATTGGCGAAGCAGCGACGCCCACACCGGAAGCCCGCGCCGACGCGCCGCCGGCAACTCCAGCAATCTCCCCTCGCGCGCTGAAGCTGGCGCAGGAACACAACATAGACCCTTCGCAGATCGTCGGCAGTGGTCCCGGCGGGCGCATCATCGAGCGTGACGTGCGCGCACAACTCGAAGGACAGCGCGAGGCCCGGCGCATGACGCCTGTGGCGCGCGCGATGGTCGCGCGCGGCGGCTATGTCGCGCCTGAGCAAGGCAGCGGCCCGGGGGGGCGCATCACCAAGCACGACCTGATCCCCATCGGCGATCCAGCCCCGTCGCGTGAACCCGATGCGTCCTCCAGCGATTACGAAGTCATCCCCCTATCCGGCATACGCCGCGCCATTGCGGAGCGGATGCGCGCCTCGCTGCAATCCACCGCCCAGTTGACGCTGCACACCAGCGCCGACGCGCGGGCGCTCCTGGCCTATCGCCAGAAATTGAAGGCCAGCGATGAATCGCTTGGCCTGCGCAACGTCACCATCAACGACCTGGTGATGTTCGCCGTGGCACGCACCCTGCGCCGATTCCCAGCGCTCAACGCCACGTTCGAGGGCAGCGAGCTGCGCCAGCACGCCCGCGTGCACCTCGGCTTCGCGGTGGACACACCGCGCGGGCTGTTAGCGCCGGTAATCCGCGACGCACACGCGCTGAGCCTGAGGCAACTCGCCGAAGCCGCAAAGGCGCTTGTCGCCGACGCCGCCGCCGGCAAGCTGAGCCCCGACGTCCTCGCCGGCGGCACATTTACGGTCACCAACCTCGGCAGCCTGGGCGTGGAGAGCTTCACGCCCATTCTGAACCCACCGCAGGTCGCCATCCTCGGCGTGGGCAGCGTCAACTTGAAGCCGATTCTGCCCGAAGGCGCGCGCGATGTCGTTTTTGCGCCACACCTCGGCCTATCCTTGACGGTTGACCACCAATTCGTGGACGGCGCGCCGGCAGCCAGGTTCCTGCAAGCGCTCGCCCACAACATAGAACACTTTGAATTGTTGCTGGCCACCTAAATATGCCTAAGTCCATCTTGATTGATCCGGCGGAGGCGCGCGCGTCAGGCGTGCTGACCGCGCCGCCGATTCCGCTCAACGCCTACGTCGCCGATCCGGCAGCCGAAGCGGCGCAGTATGGCTCGGCCAACCTGGTGCGCATCTATCGCGACATGGTCATCATCCGCGAGTTCGAGACCATGTTGGATAAGATCAAAAAAGAAGGGAACTACGCCGGCATACGCTACGACCATCGCGGTCCGGCGCATCTGTCCATCGGCCAGGAAGCGGCCGCCGTCGGCCAGTGCTATCACCTCACCGCCGACGATTTCATCTTCGGCTCGCACCGCAGCCATGGCGAGATCATCGCCAAGTGCCTGAGCGCCATCGCCAAGATGAGCCAGGCGGACGTGCAGCGCGTGATGGAGGGCTACCTCGACGGCGCGCCCCTGCGTATCGCCGAACGAATCGCCGGCGCCGATTTTGCCGAGCTGGCGATCACCTACGTGCTATACGGCACGCTGGCCGAGATCTTCGGACGAGCGACCGGCTTCAACCGAGGGATGGGCGGCAGCATGCACGCATTCTTCCCACCCTTCGGCGTGATGCCGAACAACGCCATCGTCGGCGGCTCGGCCGATATTGCGCTCGGCGCAGCGCTCTACAAGCGCGTGAACCGCAAGCCGGGCATCGTCATCGCTAACATCGGCGACGCCAGCATAGGCTGTGGGCCGGTGTGGGAAGCGATGAACTTCGCCGCGATGGATCAATTCCATACGCTGTGGGATAAAGCGATCGGCGGCCATCCCCCCATCCTGTTCAGCTTTATCAACAACTTCTACGGCATGGGCGGACAGCCGAAGGGCGAAACAATGGGCTTCGACGTGCTGGCGCGGGTCGGGCTGGGCGTGAACCCACAGGCCATGCACGCCGAGCGCGTGGACGGCTACAACCCGCTGGCCGTCGCCGACGCCATTGCGCGCAAACGCAGCGTGCTCGAGGCCGGCCAGGGGCCGGTGCTGCTCGACGTGGTGACCTACCGCTACTCCGGACACTCCCCGTCCGACGCGTCCTCATACCGCGACGCCGAGGAGGTCAAACGCTGGCAGCAACACGATGCGCTGCTCGGCTTCCGCCGCTATCTGCTGACCAACGGCCATGCCGACGAAAGCGCGCTCGATGCGCTCGTCGAAGCGGCGCAACAGCGCACACGGCGCGTGCTCGAAGCCGCCATCTCGCTCGACCTTTCCCCGCGCTTAACGGTGCGCGGTGACGAGATCGGCGCGCTGATGTTCTCCAACGCGCCCCGCACTGCACGAAACGCCGCCGGCCGCCCCGAGGTGCTCCTGCCTCGCGAGCAGAGCCGGCTCAAGCAACTGGCCGAGAAGCATCGCTTCGCCTTCGATCCCGATGGCAAGCCTTACCCCAAGCTGAAGACGCTGACCTACGCCGAGGCGCTCACCGAGGCCATGCTGCACCACTTCTACGAAGACCCCACGTTGATCGCCTTCGGCGAGGAGAACCGCGACTGGGGAGGCGCATTCGGCGTATATCGCGGGTTGACCGAGGCGCTGCCCTACCATCGCTTGTTCAACACACCGATCAGCGAAGCGGCCATCGTAGGCGCCGGCGTGGGCTATGCGCTGTGCGGCGGGCGCGCCGTGGTCGAGCTCATGTACGCCGACTTCATGGGCCGCGCCGGCGACGAGATCTTCAACCAGATGGCCAAGTGGCAGGCTATGAGCGGCGGCGTGTTGCAGATGCCCCTGGTGCTGCGCGTGTCCGTAGGCAACAAATACGGCGCACAACACTCCCAGGACTGGAGCGCGCTGGTCGCCCACATCCCTGGGCTGCAGGTGTTCTTCCCGGCCACACCCTACGACGCGAAAGGGATGCTGAACCTGGCACTGCACGGCAGCAATCCCGTCGTGTTCTTCGAGTCGCAGCGCTTATATCCGGAGCCGGAAAAACTGACGCCCGGCGGCGTGCCGGTCGAGTACTACGAGGTGCCGCTGGGCCAGCCAGCAGTACGTCGCGCAGGCAATGACGTCACGATCATCACCATCGGCGCCACGCTCTATGTCGCGCTTGAAGCCGCACGCGAACTGGAGCGCTACGGCATCAGCGCCGAAGTGATTGACCTGCGCTTCCTCAACCCGCTCGACTACACGCCGCTCGTCGTCTCGGTGCGCAAGACCGGCCGCGCCATCGTCGCCTCCGACGCCTGTGAACGCGGCTCGTTCGCCCACACGGTTGCCTCGAACCTATCGCAGCTCGCCTTCGACGCGCTCGACGGCCCGATTGCAGTGTTAGGCGCGCGCAACTGGATTGTGCCGCCGGCGGAGATGGAGGACATCTTCTTCCCACAGCCAGCCTGGATCGTGGACGTGTTACACGAACGCATCCTGCCCATCCCTGGCTACACGCCTCGGACTGTGCAATCCAGCGACGAAATCATACGTCGCAATCGCTTAGGGGTGTAAAAGCGATATACTCACCAATTAACCGAGCGTAGCCCGTCCGCTGCCGATCTTGCGTTCGCGATGAATGTATTTGATGTAGATTCCCGGCTGGCGTTCACCAGCGGTGTGATTGCGACTGTCGTCGTCGCGTTCGGCGCGGTCGCATGCGTCATCGCCGCCCTGCTGATTCCCCTATCTGGATTCACCTTCCTGTTCGCCTTGAGCGCGATGGCGTTGTTGGCGCTTGCGATCTGGCTCGGCTACCAGACTTATCAATTGACCCACATCAACTATACACTCAACCGCAACGCTTTCATAATCCACTGGGGAGCGCTGCGCGAGATTGTGCCGATGAGCGACGTGAAGAAAGTAATCCCGGCCGATGAAATAACCGATGATTTGCGCCTGTCGCGCCTCCCATTGCCGGGATGGTGGTTCGGCACCGGCAGCCATCCAGTGCTAGGCAAGATTCGCTTCTACGCGACGGAACCACCCGATCGGCAGATTATTGTCATCACTTCGAAATGCAGCTATGCCATTGCGCCTTATGACGAAGAAGCCTTCCTCGATGCGTTCCGAATGCGGTTGGACATGCGCCCCACACAGCACGTGACGTACGACAGATTGCTGCCCGGCTTCGCAACCTGGCGCATCTGGCGCGACAGAACTGCGCTCGTCTTGTTATTTTTGGCAATTGGGCTAAACTTGGCCTTGTTCGGCATGAGTGCGACGCGCTTTCCAGCAGCGCCGACGCAAATTGCGCTGCACTTCGACGCCAGGGGCTCGGTGGATCGTCTTGGCGAAAAGTCGCAACTGTTCGTGCCCCCGATCTTGGGGCTGTTTACGCTTGTCATCAGCCTGATCGCTGGGCTGGTGTTGTATCGGAAAGGTGAAACGTTGGCTGCGCTTATGCTGTGGGGCGGCAGCGCTGCAATGCAGCTCTTGTTCTTCGTCGCGGCGCTCACCCTGGGGTTTAGCTTGCCATCATGATTCTCGTCACAGGATCAACAGGCTGCATCGGTCGAGCCGTCGTCGAACGCCTGGTCTCCTCGGGGCATCAGGTCAAGTGTTTGTTTCACTGGGGTAACGAACACCCCTGCCCCCGTCGCGTGGTCATCACCGGCGGCGACGTGCGCAACGAAAACTCGATCTATGAGGCGATCACCGACGGCGGCGCATGCGACACCGTGGTGCATCTGGCGTACTTGCGCCGCGAGACTCCGGAGGATACGTTCGAGGATGTCAATATCACCGGCACCCACAACGTGATCGCGGCGATGAAGCGGGCGAACATCAAGCGCCTGATCGTCGTCGGCTGCCTGGGCGCCGAGCCGCGCTCGCCCTATCCGCTGCAGCGCAGCCTGGGCAAAGCGGAGGAGATCGTGCGCGCGAGCGGGTTGAACTTCACGGTGCTCAAGTCGGCCGTGGTGTATGGCGAGGGCGACTGGCTCACATCGTGGCTGGCCGGCGTGGCAACCGACTTCCCATTTGTCATGCCGCTGCCCCACAGCGGCATGACGAAGATGCAACCGATTTGGGTGGGCGACGTCGCTGCTTGTGTCGAGCGCTGCCTCAACACGCGCTCCACCTTCCGACAGGTAGTGCCGATCGGCGGTCCGCAAGCCCTCACGTTGGCCGACATCGCGCAGCTCACCATGAAGGCAGCACAACGCCCGCGTCGCATCGTGCGCGTGCCGAGCGCGTTCACCCGACACTTGGCTGCCTTTCTCGCGCGCTGTCGCCATGCGTTGACCGAGATGGAGATTGACGCGCTATCGTACAATCGCACCACCGAGATCGGCGGCGTGCACCGCGTGTTCGGTTTCGCGCCGGCCAAGATGCCGACCAAACTCGACTATCTCGATCCTCATCGCCCTCCTCCTCCCCTGCCGGTGCGCTTCAGATACCGCAGCTAGCACGGGTCAGCATCCCCACTGTTCGATCCCCGTCTCGCGTTTTAGGCCGAACCCATGCCGCGTGACAATCACACGAACGAATTCGCCGTCATCGGCCTGGGCCGGTTTGGCGCCAGCTTAGCGCGCACGCTGGTCAACCGCGGCGCGGCCGTGCTGGGCATAGATCGCTCGCCGGAGCTGGTACAGCAAATCGCCGACGAAATCACTCAAGCCGCTGTGCTCGACGCGACCAACGAGGCAGCGCTGCGCGAGGTGGACATCACCGCATTCCAAACCGTAATCGTCGCCATCGGCTCGAACTTCGAAGCGAACCTGTTGACGACGGTAGCCCTGCGCGAGATGGGCATCCCCAACATCATCTGCAAGGCGCTGAACCTTCGGCAGCGCGATATCCTGCTCAAAGTCGGCGCGAATCGCGTGGTGTTGCCGGAATACGAGGCCGGCCATCGCCTGGCGCTTGAACTGACCATCCCTGGGATGCTCGGGCAGATCGAACTGGGCCCCGGCTACGTCATCAGCGAGATCAAAGCGCCGGAGCGCGTGATCGGCATACCACTCGGTCGTTCGGGGCTGCGCCGGTTGAACGTGAACGTGCTGGCCGTGAAGCGCGGCGACCGGCTGATCGTCTCTCCAGCGCAGGAATTCGTGCCACAACCCGAAGACGTGCTGGTCGTCATCGGCCAGCCCGCGGACATCGAGCGCTGCACCGCAGGCGCATGAGCTTCGCCAACCGTGTCCGGCACCGGCGCGACGGCATACGCATGCCGCCGCCGGCCAGGCTCGTCATCGGCCTGGCGCTGCTGACGTTAACCGGCTCGCTGCTGCTGATGCTGCCCGGCATCAGTGCAGCGCGCCCACTTCAGATCAACGAAGCCGTGTTCACGGCTGTATCGGCGCTCACAGTCACCGGACTGACAGTAATCGCGCCGAGCCGCGACTTGACCGTGTTCGGGCAAATCGTGCTGCTGGTGCTGATTCAGGTGGGCGGTGTAGGCTTTATGGTGCTGGTCGTGTTAGTGTACCGGCTGATCGGTCGGCAAATGTCGCTGGGGGATCGGTTAGCGTTGCGCGACTCGCTGGGCCTGCTGAGCTTGACCGAGATCGTCGTCCTCACCCGCCGCGTGCTCCAGTTCGTCTTGTTGACCGAGCTCATCGGCGCGGCATTGCTCTGGCTTCATTGGCGCGCCGTCCTGCCGCTGAGCGAGTGGGACGTAGCGCGGTATGCCCTCTTTCATGCCGTCTCGGCGTTCTGCAACGCCGGTTTCGACTTGTTCACCGGCCTGCCGCAATTCCCTCACGGCCTGCCGAACGATGGCATCACACTGACCATCTTCGCCGTTCTGATCGTCATTGGCGGGCTGGGCATCCCCGTGGTGGCCGATCTGATTCGCTGGCCGCGTTCGCGCACACTGTCGTTGCACACGCGGCTCACGCTGTTCATCGTGCTCTGGCTGAACGTGACCGGTGCGCTCGCGATGTTCGCCGCCGAAACATGGACGGCCGGCACACTGCGTGATACGCCCATCGGTCAACGCCTCGGCCTATCGCTGTTCCAAGTCATCTCGGCGCGCACGGCCGGTTTCACCGGCATCTCGGACCTCGCAGCGCTTTCGCCCGGCGCACACCTCACCTTAATCGGTTTGATGTTCGTCGGCTCGGCGCCGGCGTCGATGGGTGGCGGCATCACCACCGGCACAGTCCTGGCCATGCTGATCTCGACGTGGGGCTATGTGCGCGGCTTCCCGGAAGCGCGCGCGCTCGGTCGGACCATTGGACAAGAGACCATTCGGCGCGCCGGCGCCGTGCTGACCATCTCGCTCGTCGTCGTCATCACCGCAACCTATCTGATCGTCGTGGCCCACTCCGATATGACCTTTCTGGAGGCGTTGTTCGAGGTCGTCTCGGCTTTCGCCACCTGCGGGCTGTCGTTAGGGATCACCGGCCACCTGACCCTGCCCGGCCAAGTCGTCATCATGCTGGTGATGTTCTGGGGACGGCTGGGCGCGCTCACCGTCGTCGCCGCGCTGGCCGTGCCGCGCCGCCAGACGCGGGTGGCTTACCCGGACGCCCAAATCCTTATCGGCTGAGCGCAACTGAGATACCCGCATTCGAGGCGATGCGGGCATATCCCCAAGCGGGCTACTTCGCGGCGACCGAATACGCGCGTCCGGAAGCCAGCGGATAGGCGCGTAGCACTTCATCGGCCACGCGCATTGCACCCATCGTCACACCGGCCGTGCTCTGGCCGGGGAAAATCGAGTCGCCCACCAGCCAGGCATTACGCAGTCCGGTGCGTGGCCCGCGCGCGGCGAACAAGCTGGTGAACGGGAAGCCGCCCACCCCGCCGCGATGCCGGCGGGTGTAGAACTTGAACGTCACCGGCGTGCCGTGCAATTGCAGACGGATGCGCCGGCGCAGGCCGGGCACAGCGCGCTCCGCGAGATCGAGCATGCGCTCCGCATACTGCGCGACGCGCTCATCGTAGGCCGCCTTCGCGCCGGGTGTTTCACGCAAGCGCCACCATTCGGCGGTGCGGGTATGCGTGCTGATCGTCAGCGCGCGGTGGCCCGCCGGCGCGCGCCGCAGGTCGCCCCGCTCCGAAAACGACATGAAGATCGAGTTGCCTTCCCCCAACGGCCGTTCGTATGAGCCGATCACCTGATAATGCGCAGCAGCTTGCGTATCCGAACTCGCCTCGTCTTCGATGCCGAGGTAGAGGGTGAAGGCGCCCCATTGTTCGGCGCGCGTGCGCGCCTCGCATTGCAAGGACGGCGGCGCAGCATCTCCCAGCAAGCGCGCCAGATCCCACGGCGTGAGGTTAGCGATGCACACATCGCACTCAAAACGCGCGCCCTTGTTTGTGTGCGCAGCGACGACGCGGTCGTCGCGAACCTCCAGGCGCGTGACCTCTTGCCGGAACAGCACCTGCCCGCCCCAGCGACGAACCGCCTCGACAAGCTGATCGCTGATGCCGCCGATGCCGCCTTCGGGATGCGTCACGCCCTTGCGCGGCAAATCAGAGGCAGCGGCGCCGAACAGCGCGCTGGCATGGTCGCTCGTGGTCTGCGCGCTGATGAGCAACTGGGCGTCGAGGAAGGTCAGCGCGGCGCGGTCGCTGAGGCCGGCGCGTCGCGCCCAGCTACCTATCGTCTCGAACAGATGCGGCAAAGTGATCAACGTCGGTGGGCGCAGCGCGCCGGCGGTGCGCAGCAAGTCGCCCAGGTCGGATGGCGGCCAGGCCGGTTTGCGCGAAGCGAAGTCCCACACGGCATCGCTCACGCGCTCGACCGCGCGGAAGAAGCGCACGATGCGATCGCGCTCCGGCCGATCCGCAAAAGCGCGCGCGACTTCGGCGCGCCACTGTTCACGGTCGCCGAACTGCGTCACGCTGCGGTCGGGCAACAGCACATGCCAAGCCGGATCAACCGGCTGCACACGCCACGCGATGCCGAGCAGCTTGCCGACGACATCGTGTGGGCCGCCGGGGTGGAAGCCGCCGGCCAACGTCGCGCCGACATCGAAACGATACTTCTGATGATAGAACGTGCCGGCGCAGCCGCCGGGATAAACGTGCGCTTCGAGCACCGTCACCTCATGTCCGGCTTTGGCCAGCAGCGCAGCCGCCGTCGCGCCACCCACACCTGCACCGATCACCACAACCTTCGCCATCCCGCACCTCACCAGTAACATCCATCGGCGTCCGCCGATGCCTTCGCAATAAGCCATCTCTAGGCTATCGCGTCCAGGTGTGTGATCGCTGAGAAAGCGGTCAGACCATCAGCGCGAACGGTCGCTCGATCAACTGCTTGAGGCGCTGCAGGAAGCGGGCGGCTGGCGCGCCGTCCACCACGCGATGGTCAAAGGACAGGCTGAGCGTCATCACCGGCCGGGCGACGATGGCATCGTCGGTCACGACGGCTTTCCGGGTGATCCGTCCTACGCCCAGGATGGCTGCTTGAGGCAAGTTGATAATCGGCGTGAAGCCGTCCACCTCGAACATGCCGAGGTTGGTGATGGTGAACGTGCCGTCGCGCAGCTCATCGGGCGACACCCGGCCCTCCAGCGTCCGCGCGATCAGTTGATTCAGCTCGCGGTGAATTTGTGCCAACGGCTTTGCGCCGACATCGCGCAGCACAGGCACCAGCAGGCCGCGCGACGTGTCCACAGCCAGGCCGATGTGGATGCCGGAATGCCGCGCAACGCCCGGCTGTCCGGGATTGTCAGGCAGTGAATCCACCCAGCTCGCGTTCATGTACGGATGCTCCCGCAAGGCGCGGGCGCAAATGGCGACGAGCAAAGTGTTGTAGCTGATCTTCTCACCCAACTCGGCGCCGATCTGCTCGCGGGCGACGACGAAGTGCGCGGCATCGGCCTCGGTGAACAAGGTGACGTGCGGCGCGATCTGTGCGTTAGCTGCCAGGCGCTGCGCCGTGATGCGCCGCGCCGGCGACAGCGGCTGGTAATCGGCCGATGGCGATTGGGACGGCGCTGCCGGCGATCCATCCCCTTCCCCTTGCTCCGCGCCCGCGAACCGCTGTCCTTGCGCCGCGCGCTCGACGTCCTCGCGGGTGATGCGACCATCGGGGCCACTGCCAGACACGCGCGAGAGATCCACGCCGAGCTCGGCGGCCATGCGCTGCGCGACCGGCGTAGCGCGCGGCGTTTTGGGCGGTCGGCTCTGGGCCAACGACAGGACATCGCGCTCACGCACTGCGCCGTCTGGGCCGCTGCCGGCGACCTGCGCTAAATCCACACCCAACTCACCGGCGCGCAACCGTGCGCGCGGCGAAATTGGCCGGCGCTGCCGGTCAAGCGACGATGAGGACTCGCCATCATGCTTCACGCCGGCCAACCGATCGTCAGGAGTCGAGGTCAAAGCATCGGCAAGGGTGCGTGGTGCTTCAATCTGCGCGACGGGCGTCAAACACGGCACGGTTTGGCCCTCCGACACGAGGATTCTGACCAGCACCCCCGACTCCGGCGCTTCGTAATCAAGCGTGGATTTCTCGGTCTCGAACGTGAACAGCAGCTCACCTTTGTGCACGCAGTCGCCTTCGCGCTTGTGCCATTGCACGATGACGCCTTCGGTCATCGTCAGGCCGACCTTCGGCATTACGATATCCATACGCTATCGGGATCAAACCGGGGCAGGGCAGTCGCGCCGAAGCGCTTCGACGCGATGACGGGAATTTAATCCTCGTCGAAGCCTACAACGCTGTTGTCGCCGACGTTAAAGCGGCGCGGGCGACCGTGCAATACGGCATCGCGGCCGATCAGGGAATTGGCCAGCACATGATCCACCACCTCGGCGCCGGCTTCGACGATGCTCTCGCGCACCACGCTGCTCGCGATGTAGCATCCCTCGCCGATCGTCACGTGGGGCCCGATCACGCTGTTGATAATCTTTGCGGTGGGATGGATGTTGACCGGCGGCACAATGACGCACGCGCCGTTGCGCCACGCTTCGCTGTTGTCGTGGCCGTGCTGAAGCAGGTAGCGATTGGTCTCCAGAACCGTCTGCGATGTGCCGCAATCCAGCCAGACGCTCACGGCATGCGCGCGCAGCTTCGCCCCGCCCTCGATCATGATGTTGAAGGCGTCGGCAAGGAAGTACTCGTTCTTGGTCTTGATGCCGCGCCGTATGAGTTCCTCACAGGCCGCCATCAAGCGCTCCGCATCTTTCACGTAGTACATGCCGATCACCGCCAGCCGGTTCTCCATTGTGGCCGGTTTCTCGACGAAGCGCCGGATGTAGCCATCCGCGCCGACCTGCACCACGCCAAAGCGCCGCGGGTCTTCGACCTCTTTGACGTAGATCACGCCATCGCACGGTTCATCGGCCAACCGAGACAGGTCGGCATCAGCCAGCGTATCCACGAACACGATGAGTGTCGGCCCGCTCACCCGACCGCGTGCAAGCAAGATAGCCGGCGCTTGGCCGTTCAGCTCCTCCTGCTCCACATACTCGCCCCGCAGCGACGGGTAAGCTGTCTTCACGTAGTGCTCGATCTGTTCGCCCAGGTAGCCGACTACGAACACAACCTTGCCCACTTGGGATTCGTTGATTAACTTGTCCAGAATATGGCCGAGCACCGGCTTGCCGGCCACGCTGACCAGCGGCTTAGGTTTGGAGTACGTGTGCGGCCTCAGCCGCGTGCCGAATCCAGCGAGGGGGATGATGACATTCATCGTTCGTTTTGAGTCAGCGGTTAGAAGTCAGCACATACGGCCGGCTACGAAGACCGAGGCTGGCCGTGCCATTTCGGCTTCTGAAGGTGAAAGTCCGTCGTCTGTTGGAATACATGCGCCACTTCGAGCACGCGCTGTTCGCCGAACGCCGGGCCGATCAGTTGCAAGCCGACGGGCAAGCCATCGCGGTCAAAGCCACATGGGATGCTGATGCCACAAATGCCGGCGAGGCTGACGGGCAGGGTAAATACGTCGGCCAGATACATCTGGATGGGATCGTCTATCTTGGCGCCCAGCGGGAAAGCAGTCGTCGGTGATACCGGCGCAGCGATGATGTCCACGTGGCTAAAGGCCTGCTCGAAGTCGCGCTTGATCAGCGTACGCACCTTCTGGGCGCGGATGTAGTAAGCATCATAGTAGCCGGCGCTCAGGGCGTATGTGCCCAGCATGATGCGCCGCTTGACCTCTGCGCCAAAACCTGCGCCGCGTGTCTCCATATAAGTGGCGATCAGGTCGCGTCCCTGGACGCGCAAGCCGTATTTCACGCCATCAAAACGCGCAAGGTTGGCCGAAGCCTCGGCGGGCGCAATGATGTAATAGACCGGCAACCCCAGATGCGTGCGCGGCAGGTTGACCTCGCGCACCGACGCCCCCAGCGCCTGGAGATGAGCAATCGCCTCGCGCACGCGCTGCGCCACATCGGGCTGCATCCCATCGCCGAAATACTCGGCCGGCACGCCGACGCGCAGGCCGCGCAGCGAATCGCGCGACTGATCCAGCGACGCCACGTCAATCGGCTCAACTTCCACCGAAGTGGAGTCAAGCGGATCGCGCCCTTCCATGGCGCGGAGCATGATGGCCGCGTCACGCGCATCTTTGGTCAGCGCGCCTACCGTATCCAGCGAAGACGCAAACGCGATCAGGCCGTAGCGAGACACGCGCCCGTAGGAGTTCTTCAGGCCGGTCACGCCGCACAGCGCCGCCGGCTGGCGGATGCTGCCGCCCGTATCGGTGCCCAAAGCCGCGCAGCACAAGTCGGCTGCAACCGCTGCCGCCGACCCGCCCGACGAGCCGCCCGGCACGCGCGTTTCGTCCCATGGATTGCGCGTCGGACCAAAAGCCGAATTCTCCGTGGACGAGCCCATGGCGAACTCGTCGCAATTCAGCTTGCCGAGGAAGACCGCGCCCATCGCGCGCAGCCGGGCGACGGCCGTGGCATCCCAACTCGGCGTGTAGTTTGCGAGGATCTTTGAGCCGGCAGTGGTGCGCATGTCGCGCGTGGAGAGCACATCCTTGATCGCGATCGGCACACCTAACAGCGGCGTATCTTCGCCGCGCGCCATGCGCGCGTCGGCGTCGCCCGCCATCGCCAGCGCCGTCTCGTCCGCCACCGTCAAGTACGCGTTCAATCGCGGGTTGAGCGCGTGGATGCGCTCGAGAAACGCGCGCGTCAGCTCCACTGCCGAGACCTCGCGCCGTCGCAAGCGCTCACGGGCAGCATACACAGTAAGCATGGGAAGCAGCTTGCAGCGCAGACGCCGGGAATCGGTCGCGCAGCATGTCTAACCGAATGCCTGGCGTAGCCGGACCATCATTCGTCGTCGAAGGTGGCCGGCACCACGAAGCTCGCGCCGTCGGTGTCGGGCGCGTTGCGCAACGCATCCGCGCGCGGCAAGCCGGCGACCACCTCATCACCCTCGCGCATCACGCTGTGCACAGCCAACACTGTCGCCGTGGGCGGGATGCCCTCGACGTCTAGCTCAGCCAATTGTGCGGCGTAGTCCAAGATGGCAGAGAGTTGGCGCGCGTAGCGAGCCTGCTCGTCTTCGCGGAGCGCCAGCCGCGCAAGTCGGGCAATGCGCTCGACCTCAGCAACGGTGAGCATCAGGACGCGTCAACTTCGCCCTCGATAGCCGCGACGGGGCGCGGGGCGGCAATGCGCGGCGGCTCGAAGGTCGGCGGTTCGAGATCGCCCGCCATGTTGGTGTTGCCACGCAGGTAGGCGCCCTCGTGCAGCAGCATGCTGTTCACGTTCAGGTCACCCCACACCTTGCCGGTCTCGGTGATCTCGACCTTGTTGGCAGTGATGTTGCCTTTGACCTGGCCGGAAACGATGACGTTGTAGGCCTGGATCTCGGCAATCACGCGCGCCGATTCTGCGACGACTAGATTGCCGGTCGCCTGCAAGTTGCCCTCAAAGATACCCTCGATGCGGATGCCGCCGTCGCTCTGCAACGTGCCACTCATCCGGCAGTTCGGGCCGATGACGGTTTCGATCTTCGACGTCGTGTTCGCCACAATGGGGATAGTCTGAGCAGTCGCGTTCACCTGACTGCTCTGATAAGACGGTTGTGGTTGTTGCGGCTGTTGTGTTGCACTCTTATCCTTTCCAAACATAATGTTTCGCTGATCCTCCTCGCATCTGACAAATGAAACGATGCGTTGACGCAGGTATCCAGGTGTGTATGCGTCACTTGAGAAAGCTTTCCCACCACAAATGGGAAGGCTTGCGCATCATGGGCGGCACGACGATGACCTCACCATCTTTGCTCCAACGTGCTCGAACGCGCGCCCACTCCTCGGCGAACGCTTCGCTGCGGGCGTAACCGAGTGCGGCGCGCAAGCCGGCAAGTTTGGTCTCCGCGGCGTTCACTTCCTGTGTCATGCGCTCTACTTCGGCCCGCATGCGCGCTTCGGCCTGCAGGCGCGATGCGATGTTGAACGCCAACGGCAACGCCAGCAGCAGCGCACCGATCGAAAACCAGACCAGCAGGTGATTCACAGCGGGGGGCAAAGAGATCCGATCAAACCCGTGAGGCGCGTGCGATTGAGCCATGTCTGCCGATCCAGAGTTGAAGATGCCGAAGCCGGGACTTGAACCCGGATGAGGGAACCCTCACTACGCCCTGAACGTAGCGCGTCTGCCAATTCCGCCACTTCGGCTCAACACTTTGAATTATACACACATCCGCACGAGTCCGGCCAGGCGTCGCGATTGCAGTACGATTGCGCCGGTATGGAACTCCCACCCACCGAGTCGCGCAAGGCGCGCTGCCAGACCTTTCCCTCCGCCGGCGAACACGCCGCATTGTGGTACTTCCCCCAACTGACCGGCGGCACGCTGCGCGTGCTGCGCAACGCGTTGTGCATCTACGCCGCGCGCATCGCACCCGGCTTCGGCATCAAGCGCGCGCTGCTCCGGCTGACCGGCGCACAGATCGCCCCGCACGCTGCCATCGGCCTAGGCGTGACGCTGGACATCTTCTTCCCACAGGACATCACCATCGAAGACGACGCGACGGTGGGCTACAACACCACGATCCTGGCCCATGAGTTCATGCGCTACGAATGGCGGCGCGGGCCGGTGCGCATCTGCCGGGGCGCGACGATCGGCGCCAATTGCACCGTGTTGCCCGGCGTGATCGTCGGGGAGGGCGCGACGGTAAGCGCGATGAGCCTGGTCAATCGCGACGTGCCGCCCGGCGCCTTCGTCGGCGGCGTGCCGATTCGCCTGTTGCGCAAAAGCTGAACTCGTCGGATCGGCATTTTGGCATCTCCCCCGCAGGGCGATTAAACTCTACGTCAGAAACTTCAACAACGGAGGCTCATCATGCAACGCGTCGGCTTCATGCTCAAGGTCAAGCCGGATATGATCGAGGAATACAAGCGCCGCCACAACGCGGTTTGGCCGGAGATGCTGGACGCCCTACGCGAGACCGGCTGGCACAACTATTCGATCTTCATGCGCGACGACGGCACCCTGTTCTTCTACGTCGAGACGCCCGACTTTCAAGCTGCGCTGGACGGCATGGCGCGCAGGGAAGTGAACACGCGCTGGCAGGAATACATGAAGGACTTCTTCGAGGACACGGGCGGCAAGCACGCCGATCAGAGCTTCGTCATGTTGGAAGAGGTATTTCATCTGGACTGATGGCCGATGACCCAGTCCGCGATAGAGAAACGATGTCACACTACCAATATCTCGCCGACCAACTCGCATCCAAAGGCATTGACGTCGAGGCCGTAAAGGCGCGACTGAAGGCGCAGCGGATCGAGCTGCCCTCCTGGGGCTTCGCCAACACCGGCACGCGCTTCAAAACGTACGCTTGGCCCGGTGCGGCGCGCAACATCTACGAGAAGCTGGCCGACGCCGGTTTCGTCCACAGGCTGACCGGCGTGTGCCCCACCGTCGCCATTCACATCCCCTGGGACAAGGTGGACGACTGGGAGGCGCTGGCCGCATACGCTCAGGCACAAGGAATCTCCATCGGCGCGGTCAACACCAACACCTTCCAAGCCGACCGCTACAAATGGGGCAGCCTCACCCATGCCGATCCGGCCATTCGGCGCATCGCGCTCGAACATCACCTGGAATGCATCGAGATCGCCAAGCGCGTCGGCGGCTATGCGCTTAGCCTGTGGTATGGCGACGGCACCAACTACGCTGGTCAGGAATCGTTCGTCGAGCGCCGGCACCGCATGATCGCTTTCTTCAGGGAAGTGTATGCCGCTTTGCCCGGCAACATGCGGATGCTGATCGAATACAAACTCTATGAGCCGGCTTTCTATCACACCGACCTAGCCGACTGGGGACAGGCTTATGCGATATGTGCAAAGCTCGGCCCTCGGGCCCAGGTGCTTGTGGACCTGGGGCATCACGCGCACGGGGTGAACATCGAGCACATCGTCGCCACCCTGCTCGACGAGGGCAAGCTGGGCGGCTTTCATTTCAACAATCGCAAATACGGCGATGACGATCTGATCGTCGGCACGATCAACCCGCTGGAGTTGTTCCTGATCTTCAACGAGCTGGTCGCCGCCGGCGAAGCAGCCAAAGACGTGGCCTACATGATTGACCAGAGCCACGTGATCGAGCCGAAGATCGAGGCCATGGTGCATTCGGTGATCAACATCCAGATCGCCTACGCCAAAGCCTTGATCGTGGATCGCGCCACTTTGCGCGAGCGGCAAGCGGCGCACGACGTGCTGGGCGCACATCGCGTGCTGATGGACGCCTTCGAGACCGATGTGCGGCCGCTGCTGGCACAGGTGCGCACGGAAATGGGACTGCCCCCCGACCCGATCGCTGCGCTGCGCCAGAGCGGCTACGAGTCGAAGATCGCGGCCGAGCGCGGCACCAGCGCTGCTGCCGGCGGATACCCCGAAGGCGATTGAGCGCCTTTTCGCGCTTCATCGGCATAGACTACTCCGGCGCGCGCACGCCCGACACCGGCCTGCCCGGCCTGCGCGTGTACTTGGCCGAGGGCGACGCACCACCCGTCGAAGTACGCCCACCATCCGGCCGGCGCCGGCACTGGACGCGGCGCGGCATCGCCGAGTGGCTGGCCGAACGGCTGCGCCATGGACCGCCGGCGCTGGTTGGGATTGACCACGGCTTCTCTTTCCCGTTGCGGTACTTTCAGAAATACAAGCTGCCGCCGGACTGGGCGGCCTTCCTCGACGACTTTCACCGCCACTGGCCGACCGACGAGGACGACACCACCGTGGACTGGGTACGCGCAGGGGCGCGCGGCAACGGCGCGGCGCGCACGGGCGACCGGCGCTGGCGACGGCTGTGCGAAACCCGCGCCGGCTCAGCGAAATCGGTCTTCCACTTCGACGTGCAGGGCAGCGTCGCCAAGTCCACCCACGCCGGCCTGCCATGGCTGCGCTACCTGCGCCACCAGCTCGGCGCGCGCGTCCACTTCTGGCCGTTCGACGGCTGGGACGCGCCGCCCGGCCGCTCGCTCATCGTCGAGGTGTACCCCAGCCTGTGGCGCGCCGATTGGCCGAGCGACGGCCGCACGGCCGACCAACATGACGCCCACGTCGTGGCGATGTGGCTGCAGCAGGCTTCGCGCAACGGCACGCTCGACTTTCACCTGCATCCGGCGCTCACGCCGGAGGAGCGCGCCATCGCCGAGATCGAAGGATGGATCCTGGGGGTCGCGTGAGTCGAACCCGCCTACGCGCATTGCTCGTGGCACTTACCCATCCGCCTAGCACGGCGGCCAACGCCACTTCGCAAGCGCGATACACTCGCTGTTGGGAGCGGTGAGCCGGGAGAGGATGGAAGACGGAAGGCGCAAGCGTGCAACCCGTCACGCAAAAGAAACTCAACACGCAGTATGCCCAAGAACCTGTGGAACGACCATGACGCAGCAGGGTTGAGCCCGCTCGACCTGCTGGCCTACCGCTCGCGGTTACTGGCCGCCGACCGCAGCGTAGTCAACGTCTTCGGCGGCAACACCTCAGTCAAGTCTGTCGAGCGCGATCACTTGGGGCGCGAAGTCAATGTGCTTTGGGTGAAGGGGAGCGGCGCCGACATGGCCACCTGCACCGGCAAGGACTTCGCCGGCCTGAAGCTGGACGAGGTCTTACCGCTGATGGCGCGCGAGGCGATGAGCGACGAGGAGATGGTCGCCTATCTCACCCGGTGCCAGTTCGAGCCGAACCGCCCACGCCAGTCCATTGAGACGCTGCTGCATGCCTTTACGCCGCACCCCCACGTAGACCACACCCACCCTGACGCGATCATCGCGCTGGCCTGCGCCGAACGCGGCGAGGCCGCTGCGCGCGAGGTATTCGGCGCGCACATGATCTGGGTGCCGTATATGCGCCCCGGCTTTGCGCTGAGCAAGCACATCGCGCAGGCCGTGCGCGAGCAGCCGGAGGCGACCTGCGTCATCATGGGCAAGCACGGCCTGATCACCTGGGGCGAGGACGCCAAGCACAGCTATGCCAACACCATCGCGCACATCCAGCGCGCCGAGGATGCCCTGCGCGAGGCCGAGAAGCGCGTGTTTGGGCTGGCGCAGGTGAACAGGGCGCTGGAGCAGCTCACGGCGAGCGCCGGCAAGCACACCCGCGCGGCGATCGCCGCGGCGGTGATGCCAACGCTGCGCGGCGCGGTGACGGCGCAGCGCAAGGCCATCGTCACCTTCGATGATAGCGAGGAGGTACTGCGCTTCCTGACCTGCAAAGACGCCAAGGAACTCTCCCAGGTCGGCGCGGCCTGCCCTGACCACTTGGTGCATACCAAGCGCGTGCCGCTGTTCGTCGAATGGGACGGCAAGGACGTCGAGCAGCTCAAGACGGCGCTGAAGGAAGGCGTGGCGCGGTATATCGCGGAATACACGGACTACTTCAACCGCTTCAACCGAGACCCCGGCGTGAAGATGGCCGATCCGGCGCCGCGCGTGATCCTGGTGCCCGGCTTGGGCATGTTCAACACCGGCCGCGATGCTGCGCAGGCCGACGTCTCGCGCCAGCTTTACCACCGCGCCATCGCCGTCATGGCGCTGTGCACACGGGTAGATCGCTTCACCTCGTTGGACGAGAAGGAAACGTTCGACATCGAGTATTGGCCACTGGAGCTGTATAAGCTCACGCTGCGCCCGCCGGATCGCGAACTGGCCGGCCGCGTCGCGTTCATCACCGGCGCGGCCAGCGGCATCGGTCGCGCCACGGCCAAGCGGCTAGCGCAGGAAGGCGCGCACGTCGTGATCGCCGACATCAACCTGGCCGGCGCGCAGGAGGTCGCCGATGAGATCGTCCAAGCGCATGGGCTGAAGCGCGCCATCGCGGTCGCCTGCAACGTCACCAACGAAGAGGAGGTAATCGCCGCCTTCGCAAGTGCCTGCCGCGAATATGGCGGCGTGGACATCGTGGTGAACAACGCCGGCATCGCCACCAGCGCGCCGATCGAGGAGACCACACTGGCCGACTGGAACCGCAACATGGACATCCTGGCCACGGGTTACTTCCTGGTGGCGCGTGAGGCCTTCCGCGTGATGAAGCAACAAGGCCGCGGCGGCTCGATCATCTTCATCTGCAGCAAGAACAGCGTATACGCGGGCAAGAATGCCGCTGCGTACAGCGCGGCTAAAGCCGCCGAGCTCCACCTGGCGCGCTGCCTCGCCGAAGAGGGAGGCGCCGGCGGCATCCGCGTGAACAGTGTGTTGCCCGACGCCGTCCTCCAGGGCAGCGGCATCTGGAGCAGCCGGTGGCGCGAGGAACGCGCCAAGAACTACGGCATCAAGCCTGAAGAGCTGGAGGCCTATTACGCTGCGCGCACGACGCTGAAAGTCAACGTCTTCCCGGAAGACATCGCCGAAGCCGTGTTGTTCTTCGCTTCCGACCGCTCGCTCAAGACCACCGGCGCGATGCTGACCGTGGACGGCGGCGTGGCCGCGGCATACGGGAGATAAATGACGACGAACTACCGCCATGAAATCGTCGGCGTGTTCGGCGATCCGGTGGATGAGAATCCCGCCATCCTGATGTTCGAGGCCGCCTTCAAAGCCAAGGGGCTGCGGTGGCGTTACCAGAACTTCCACGTACGCGCGGAAGACCTGGGGGCAGCCATGGCCGGCATACGCGCGATGCGCTTCCGCGGCATCAACCTGACCCTCCCACACAAGATCGCGGGGCTGCGCTACCTCGACCGGATCACGCCGGAGGCTGCGCTCATCGGGGCGGTGAACACCATCGTGCGCGACGGCGATGCGCTGATCGGCGCGAACACCGATGGCAAGGGCTTCCTCATGGCGCTCAAGCTCAACGCCAACCTCGACCCCACCGGCAAGCGCGTGGTGGTGCTGGGCGCGGGCGGCGCAGCGCGCGCCATTGCAGTGGAGCTGGCGCTGGCCGGCGTGCGCCGCGTCACCATCGCCAATCGCACCGCGCAGCGCGGCGAGGCGCTCGCCCAACTCATCAACGATAAGACGTCTGCTCAAGCCGAGTTTGCGTGGTGGCGGGGTGATTACACGTTACCGGAAGACACCGACATCGTCGTCAACGCCACCGGCATCGGCTTGTTTCCGCACATGGATGACAAGCCCGGCGTGAACATGGACTCGATCAAACCCGGAATGCTGGTGTGCGACGTTGTGCCCCATCCGCCTCGCACGCGCTTCTTGATCGAGGCCACAGCCAAAGGGGCGAAGACGCTCGATGGGCTGGGCATGCTGGTGTATCAAGGCGCGATCGCGTTCACCATCTGGACCGGCCAGGACGCGCCGGTGGACGTGATGCGCCAAGCGCTGGCCGAAGTCTTCGCGTGAGTCCATCGAGTTAACCCAGTCGGTCAAGTCGGTCGAGTCCATCAGGTCGGACCGAATGACTGGATGACTCGATGCGACGCGAGGACTTGATAACCCACTCAACCAAAATATGGACACACTACGTGCAGTCCTCGTCGGCTGCGGCAAAATGAGCCGGGGGTGGCTGAGGACCATTACCACGATCGAAGGGCTGGCCGTCGCCGGCCTGGTGGATGTCGTCGAAGATGCCGCGCGGGCACGCAAAGATGAATTCGGGTTAGTGCATGCGCACACCGGCGACGACCTAGAAGCGATGCTCGCTCACGTCGAGCCGGACATCGTGTTCGACGTGAGCGTGCCTGAGGCGCATGCCCAGACAACGTTGACCGCGCTGCGACACGGTTGTCACGTGTTGGGTGAAAAGCCCATGGCGACCTCGATGGACGATGCGCGGCGGATGGTCGAAGCCGCGCATCGCGCCGGCAAGCTCTACGCTGTCATGCAGAACCGGCGCTACACTGCGCCCATCCGCCGCATGCGCGAGTTCCTGCGCAGCGGCGCGATCGGACCGCTCACCACGGTGAACTGCGACTTCTACATCGGCGCGCACTTCGGCGGCTTTCGCGATCACATGCCCCATGTCCTTCTGTTGGACATGGCCATCCACACCTTCGATCAGGCGCGCTTCCTAACCGGCTTGGATGCGGTGCGCGTCGCTTTCTGCAAAGAGTGGAACCCGCGCGGTTCATGGTACGACCGCGACGCCTCTGCCATTGCAGTTTTTGAGATGGGCGAGGGTGTGGTCTTCACCTATCGCGGCAGTTGGTGCGCCGAAGGGATGAACACGAGCTGGGAGGGCGATTGGCGCTTCGTCGGCGCGAACGGCAGCGCGACGTGGGATGGCGGCAACGGTTTCCGCGCCCAGACGCCGGCGGAGCGCAGCGGCCTGATCTATAAACAGCGCGATCTGGCACTACCCGAACCGGACATCGCCGGTTTGAGCGAGGGGCACGCCAGCGTGATCCGGCAGTTCGTGCATTGCGTGCGCGACGGCGGCGCGCCGGAAACTATCTGTACCGACAACATCAAAAGCTTGGCCATGGTATTCGGGGCCATCGAAGCAGCAACCATCGGACGGCAGATCATCATACAGATTTAACGCAACCTGTGCACAATGGCGGGGCGTGACAAGTGGGCAATTGATCAACTCGGCACACTACAGCGCCGATCACGCTACACCGCTTATAGTCAGCCGCCGAAGCGTGCGCTGGGTGGTTTTGCCGCGCTTGACAAGCGATTTGCACAAATCGCAAAGCGTGTGTAAAACATGGCGAGAACCGCGACGCTCAAAGCGGCGGTGGGCCATAAAACAGTTCATTTCTGGAGGGAACAGCTCATGAAATTCGCAAAGCGTATCTCGTTATTGATCCCTGCGCTGGCAATCGCGCTTTCCGCATGCGGCGCACCTGCTGCTGAAGTGGACAGGAACAGCGACTTCTTCCTGGCCCTTCCTCGCATAGAAGTCGCACTTGACGACAACGGCACACCTTCGATTGCAGGCTTAAGCCCCGAACTCCTCAACACACTCACCTTTGGGCAACTCGACCTGAATCAATTCGCCATCGGCAAGGACTGGGTGGACTATCTGAAGAGCACTGGCGTCCAGCACATCGAATTGGCCTTTCATGGCAAGGGCGCATTCATCTACGCTAACGGCAAACAACTGCCGTCCATTAGGCTGAGCGAAGAATCGGTGTCGAACATCGGTGACGTGGCCGAGAGTATGACGTCCATCTTCGCCCCGGGATTCGAAGGCTACGCCGCGTTGGCGAAGCGCTTCCTGCCTTTGGCCCGCAGCCTGGGTCTGGGCTTGGTGATCCGCGTGCCGAGCACCGGCGCGCCGGAGATCCCGCTGCGCGATCCGAAGGCACCCGCGCTGGCCGCGCCTGCGACGCCGGGCGAAGATTCGGTGCTGATTCGCGTCGTGATTGATTACGATCAAAACGGCGTGCCGTCGGTCGCCGGCGTCTCCGCCACGGAGCTCGAGCAGATGTTCGGCCTCAACCTGACCACGGTCAAACTCGATCCGAACTTCGTCCGCGCGTTGATCGATCGCGGCGTCCAGCACATCTCGATGCGCAGCGAAGGTGATGGCTTGGCGCTAGCCTTCAACGACAAGCCGCTCCCCAACTTGGTGTGCGATGAAAACTGCTTAAAGAACACGTCTGAGGTGATCGTCGCCCTCAACACGTATCCGGAGTTCAGCCAGATCAACACGCTGGTTGAGAAGTTCGGCCCGACGCTGGCGAGCGTGAATGCCGAAATCGCGCTGCGCTTCCCGCCCGCGCCCGGCGCGCAGAGGATTCCGCTGCCCTTTGCATCGGGGAATTAGTCGCATTCGAGGGCGAAAGGGGTTACACCTATGAACGTACCGCGAAGATACGGCGGGCTAAGAGTCTTGGGGACGATCCTCATCGTTGCGGGCATCGTCGTGCTCGTCTTGGGGCTGGTCAGCGGCCTGGTCTTGCTGACGGGTAACTTCTGGCCCGGCTACAACCAAGGCTTCAACATGGTCGGCTGGGGACCGGTTCTTGTGGGCCTGGCAAACGGCATTCCGCTGCTCGCATTCGGCGCCGTGCTGCGCTTACTCACCGATGTCGAGTACAACTCACGGGCCACCCTGCAAGTGGCCGAGCAGAGCCGCAAGTCGGCCGAGGCGGCGGTGAAGAACAGCGAGATGCTGATGAAGAACACCGAGACGCTGATGCGCAACACCGAGGCAGCCGTTCGCAACACGGAGACAGCGCTGAAAAGCGTTGGGAGCGCGCTGGCTCCTGCAGCCGCCGCAGTATCTGGAGCGATGGAATCATCAGCCGGTGCCGCGACGAAGGAAGCAGGAGCTAACGCCTAGGCAATGGCAGCAAGGACGTGACAGAGCGCAGCCGCAAAACGTCACCTTGTTGTTGCCCAAAAGCCAGGCGACGGCCCACTCATTAGCCTGTCGCACCGAAAAGCGGGCGTCCCGATGAGGAACGCCCGCTTTTTGTTTCTCGACATTGGCGAACGCATCGCGGTCAACGCGTAGGCTTTTCGCGCTCACCTCAAAGCGCAGCTTATCATCCACACCCACACCGCTACAACCTAGACATGCTTCAACGGCTTCGTCTTTAACGAAGGCCGGGCACGCCGGAGTTGCCGGGCGAAGGCATGCGTTTCTTCCGACTGATCGCCGCGCGCCATAAAGGCTGCATCCAGACGATCGAGGTGCTGAACGAGACCAACCTCGACCGCGAGTGGGTGGTGTTGTCCGGTGAACTGCGCGCGGCGGACTACGTCGCGTTCCTGCGCAAGGTGCCCCCGGTGCTGTGCAGCATAGATCGCCGGCTGAATCATGGCCGCGCCCTTGCCGGCCGGCGCAAACATCATCTCGAAGACTACGGGCGCGCCGGTGGGCTGAACTGGGTAGATTGCATCGGCGTGCACTTGAACGGCTACAACATGCCGCCGGACAAGCGCTGGAATGAAGGCTACGACGACCCGACGGCGCGCTTTCGCGGGCCGTTCGACAACCCGCATCACTCCTGGTCGTTCATCAGCACCATTGAGGGTTACCGTCAGCGCACCAACAAGCCCATGTGCGTGACCGAGCCTGGAACTCGCTGGCCATCCGCATGTCCACGATCTGGTTGGCAAGCTCGGGGCCGATCACGCGCGCGCCCATGGTGATGATCTGCGCATTGTTGCTCTTGTGCGCGCGCTCGGCGGAATAGGTATCGCGCGCCTGCGCGGCGCACACGCCCGGCGCCTTATTTGCCGTAATTGCCATGCCGATGCCCGTGCCGCAGATCAGGATGCCGCGCTCATATTTTCGCGCTGCAATATCCCGGGCCAACATTACCGCACCGCTCAATCGGGATAATCCACTGGATCGGGCGTACTGGGGCCGTAATCCACTACCTCAACGCCCTGCGCTTCGAGATGCTTCTTGATGATCTCTTTCAACGGATAACCAGCATCGCCCGCGCCGATGGCCACTTTGGCTCTCGCACGTTCGCTCATTGTCACTCCTCCCGATACGGGCGGGTCAAATCACCCGCTCATTGCCGCCATCAATGGGGATTTGCGCGCCGGTAGTTTTGGCAAAAACAGGGCCGCACAGCTCAGCGACCAGTTCCGCAACGTCGCGGCTGGTCACCTCCGCTCCCAGCACGTTGTTGCGCTTGTACTGCTCGACGGTCATCCCATAGCTCTGTGCGCGCACGGACAGCACCTCATCCGTCCAGATGCCGGTGTCGAACACTGCGTTCGGGTGGACGACGTTCACGCGGATGCCGTCGCTGCCCCACTCCAGCGCAGCCACGCGCGCTAGCTGCGTCAGCGCAGCTTTCGATGCCGAGTAAGCGGCTGCGCCCGGCCCCGGCGCCGGCACGTTCTTCGAGCCGACCACCACCACACGCCCACCACGTGGCGCCAGTTTTAGCAGCGGATGCGCTTCGCGCATCAGCATCGCGTTGGCATCAAGGTTGATGCGCAACGCGCGCGACCAGGTCTGCGCCTCCAGCGCGGCGATACGCTGGCTGGCCGGGAAGATGCCGGCGTTGAGCACTAACATATCCAGCCCGCCATAGCGCCGCGCTGTACGTTCCAGCGCATCGCGCAACGCCGCTTCGTCGCTCACGTCGGCGTGGATTCCCAAAAACTCCGGTTGTGGAAAGAGGCTTTCGATGGCCGGAGCGATGTCGAGGCCAACCACGGCTGCGCCGCGCTTCAGCAATGCCTGGGCGCATGCCCTGCCGATGCCGGAAGCCGCGCCGGTCACCAACGCCACTTCGCCGGTGAACATCTGCGGCGCCGGCATGCGTTTAAGCTTGGCCTGCTCCAGATCCCAATACTCCACGCGAAACAGTTCCGCCTCCGGCAGCGCACACCATCCACCCAGCGACTCTGCGCGCAGGATGACGTCAATCGTTTGCGCATAGATCTCAGCGGCGACAGTCGCGTCTTTCACACTGCGACCGGCGGTCGCCATCCCCAACTCCGGGTCGAGGATCACACGCGGCGCCGGGTCAAGCATGGCGAGCGGCTGCGACAATGCCGCGCTGTGACGGGCAAAATAGGCCTCATATTCGGCGCGATACGTCGCCACGTCGCGACCGATTAACGGCAGGCGCTTGGTGCGAATGACGTGATCGGGCGTGACCGGGCCGCGCCGTGCAATGGACGCTACGTCGGAGCGCCGAGCAAAGCCCAGGGATTTGTCATCGTCATGCGTGGTCAGGATCATCGGCGCACCGGCTGCCTCAGACACAGCACGGCGTAATTCAGCCAACACCACACGCGTGGGCCGGTCGCTCCGCTGCGCCGGTGGGAAGGTCACGCGCCACTGGCCATGCTGCGCGATGTATTCCTCCGCCTGCGTCACCAGATCAATCATTCGCGTGTAAGCCTGTCGCGCCGTATCGCCAAAGGTGACCAGCCCATGATGCATCAGCACAATGCCGATGAGGTCATCTTTATGAGCGCACGCATCAAACCGCTCGGCGCACAGCTTGGCCAGTGTGAAGCCCGGCATGACGTAGGGCACAATCAGCACGACGTCGCCGTATAGCTCGCGCACGCGGCGTTCGCCGTCGGGAGTGTTGGTGATGGCGAGCAGCGCATCGGCGTGCGTGTGATCAACGAACTTGTAGGGCAAGATCGCGTGCAAGACGGCTTCGACGGAAGGCGCGGGCGCGCCGGGTTCGATGGCGTAGCTGCGCAACAGGCGCATCATCTCGGTGTCGGCGAGCTGGGACAATGCGGCCAGCCGCGCCGTTGGCCGCAGGCGCAACGGCGTGAAGCCGGTCGCTTCAATCGTCGCCAGGTCCCCACCGCTGCCCTTGACGTAGAGGATGTCTTCCTCTTCGCCGAAGACATCCCGCACGCGCGTTTTCACCGAGGTGTTGCCGCCACCGTGTAACACCAGCGTCGGCTCGCGTCCGAGCAAACGCGATGTATAGACGCGCTGGGCCAGGTCGCCAACGAAAGTTGCCGCTTCCGCATCGTTCCAGAGATTTTGCATTGCTTAATCCAGTGCCGCCAGTGCGTTGGTCAACACGGCAACGAAGCTATCTACGTTCCAGCCGGCGCGCCCGACGCCCATCCCACTCGACTGCGGCAGGCGCGCATATCGGGCACAATTCGTCGCGTCCACGCTGCCGCCATAGAGGATGGGGACGTGCTCACCCGCTGCGCCGAAAAGTTCACGCAGCACGCGCCGGATGTTACCGAATGCTACGCTCACGTAGTCCGGGTCAGCCGCCACACCGCCTTCGCCGACCGACCACAGCGGCTCGTAAAGCACCTGTAAATCGCCGGGGGTTGCCAGCCCACAAAGTGCCAGCTTCAATTGCTGCGACACATATTCTGTGCCTGCGCCGGCGGCCTTGACGGCGACCGGTTCGCCTACACACAACATGACGCCCAGGTTGTGACGGACGGCAGCCAGCACCTTCTGGTTCAACACCGCGTCGGTCTCGCCGAATAACGTGCGGCGCTCGGCGTGGCCGAGCATGACGAACTCGGCCCCACAGGCCTTGAGCATGAGCGGCGAAATCTCGCCGGTGAACGCGCCTTCATCCGCCCAGTGCATGTTTTGCGCGCCGATGCGGATGCCGGAGCCGTGCGCGGCTTCCGCTGCCACGGCAGTGGATGTGAACGGGGGAATCACCCACAAGCGTGCACGCTCGATCTTCGGCACGCGCGCGACGCGCTCGCGCAGCATCTGCAAGAACTCCCGCGTCTGCTGCGGCGTTTGGTGCATCTTCAAGTTCACGCCGAAGAGAAACACCGCGCAGGATGCTCGGTCCGCACAAGCGCAGTCTCAACGTTCTGCCGCCTCGCCGCTGTGCGGCTGAAGCACCGGTGCAGGCCAAACGTGGCTCCACAAGATAAACGCCAGCGTCGAGATGAGCAGCAACAGGAAGCCTGGCTCCATAAGGGCCAAGGCGACGGGCTGGAACATCATCACGATGCCGAGCACCATGCCGCTGATGATGACGCTCATCACCCCACTGTAGCGTCGGTTAGGCACCTTGCCTCCCAGCCGCTTCTCGGCAATCTGGATCAGCCGGATGAACAAACCGAGGATGATAAAGAATCCAACAATGAAGATGAGGAATTGCAGCGTGGGGTTCATCAGAACGCCTCAATTGAGCGACAGCCGGCGGCCGGTCTTCCGGTCGAAGAAGTGCAACCGTTCGCGCACGATGCGATAGCGCACCTCGCTACCGATGCTGAAGTCGGCGATGCCGCTCACGGTGCTGAGCAGGCTCTGCCGGCCCGACCGGATATGCACGATGGTCTCTACGCCCAACGGCTCGAGCAGGGTAATCTGTCCGCTCAAGTCTCCGTCGGGGGTGATCTGCACGTCCTCCGGCCGGAAGCCGAGCGTGAAGGATTCCGGCAGCCCGACATGCATCGGCGCCGGCAGTTGAATTGTGCTGTCGGGCACGCGAATCATCCCGTCGGCGCGCGCCGCATTATACAGGTTGATGCGCGGCACACCGACCAGCTTGGCCACGAACGTGGTGGCGGGGAAGTCATAGATCTCGCGCGGTGTGCCCACCTGTACCAGCACGCCCTCGCGCAACACGCCGACGCGGTCGGCCAAGGTCATCGCCTCGATCTGGTCGTGGGTGACGAACAAGGTGGTGCTGTGCGCTTCGCGCTGCAGCCGGTTCAGCTCGATGCGCAGCGCCTCGCGCAGCTTGGCGTCCAGGTTGGACAGCGGCTCGTCCATCAGAAAGATCTTGGGCCGGCGCACCAGCGCGCGGCCTAGCGCCACACGCTGCATCTCGCCGCCGGATAGGTTGCGTGTGGAGCGCTGAAGCAGATGAGTGATGCGCACGCGCTCGGCGGCTTCATGCACGCGCTGTTTGATCTCGGCCTCGCTCAAGTTGCGGCCCGGCGCGCGCAGCGGGAAGGCCAGATTGTCGTACACCGACATCGTCGGATAGAGCGAGTAATACTGGAAGACGAAAGCGGTATCGCGCTCGGCCGGCGTCACGTCATTGACCGGCACGCCGTCGAAAAGCACCTCGCCCGCGTCTTGCTTCTCCAGGCCGGCGATCACGCGCAGCGTGGTGGTCTTGCCTGCGCCGGTCTGACCCAGCAGCACGAAGAACTCGCCGTCCTTCACGGTAAAGCTCACATCGTTCAGCGCGGTGACGGAGCCGAATTTCTTGGTGATATGGCTTAGCTCAACGGTTGCCACGGCTGATCTCGAGAATCATCAATTGCGATTCGTGATTGGAACCGCCCGCTCATTCTTCGGGTCGAAAAAGCGCACCATAGACGGATTGAGGTCGAAGCGCATGGTCTCCCCGACGGTAAAGTGTGCGTCACGGCTGACGCGCGCATGAATCGAATGATCGTCGCCCATCTCCAATACCAGCATCGTATACGCGCCGTGCAAATCCACCGAATATACGGTGGCAGCCAGTTGTCCGTTCGGGTGGATGTGCACCGCTTCCGGCCGAAAGCCGACGATGACGCCGCTGCTGGACAACCCACGGTTGAGCGCCTCTGGCCAGTCGGGCGGCGGCGTATAGCGATTGCCGCCGGGCAACGTCGCGACGCCGTCGGCCCAATGGCCTTTCACCAAGTTCATGCCCGGGCTGCCGATGAATTGCGCCACGAACAGGTTGCTGGGGGTGTGATACACCTCGGCCGGCGTGCCGACTTGTTGCACCACGCCTTGGCTCATCACCACGATGCGGTCAGCCATCGCCATCGCCTCGATCTGGTCGTGTGTGACATAGACGGTGGTCGCGTTTTGCAGAATGTGCAGGCGCTTGATCTCCGAACGCATCGTCTCACGGAAGTCGGCGTCGAGCGCGCCGAGCGGCTCGTCCATCAGGAAGCACGACGGGCGGCGCACCAGCGCGCGCGCCAGCGCGATGCGCTGTTGGTCGCCGCTGCTGAGCGCGCCGGGGCGCGATTTGAGCAGCGGCTCGATTTGCAACAGTTCGGCCACTTCCTTCACGCGCCGCTGGATATTCTCTCGGCGCTCACCTTCGGCTTGTAGGGGGAAGGCGATGTTCTCCCAGGCCGTTAGATGCGGGTAGAGCGCGAAGAACTGGAAGACCATGGCCACGTCGCGCTGGCTCGGCTTCAGCCAGGTGACGTCCTGGCCGTTGAGGATGATCCTGCCACCGCTCACCGTCTCCAGGCCGGCGATCATGCGCAGCGTTGTGGTCTTGCCGCAGCCCGATGGGCCGAGCAGCGCCACGAATTCGCCGTTCTTGATGCAAAGATCGAGCGGCCGGACGGCATACTGCTCCCCGAATCGCTTCTCGACTTGCCGGAGTTCGATGTCTGCCATAAGCTCACTCCCTACTTCCGACTTCCCATTACCGAGCGGGCAGTCGGGAGTCGGTCATTCATTTCCTCAGGGCACCGAACGTCACGCCGCGCAGCAGATAGTCACGCAGGGCAAACGTCACGATGATCACCGGGACGAGGAAGCCGAGCGTGCCGGCGGCGATGGCCGACCACTCGATGCCGCCGGTGCCGAGCACGGTTGGAATGCTGGGCGGCGCAGTGCGGGCGCGCTCGCTCGTCAGCATCAGCGCAAAGGCGTATTCGTTCCAGGCGAAGATCAGGCAAAACACGAAAGTGGCAGCGATGCCGGTGATCGCCTGCGGCAACACCACCTTGCGGAAGGCTTGCAGGCGGCTGTAGCCGTCCACCAGCGCAGCTTCCTCGTATTCCCGTGGGATCTCGTCAATGAAGCCCTTGAGCAGCCACACCGCGAACGACAGGTTGAACACCGTGTAGAGCAGGATCAAACCCAGGTGCGTATCGTAGAGCCTGAGCTGCTGATACATCAAGAAGATCGGGATGGTGACGACCACCGGCGGCAACATGCGTGTGCTGAGGATGAAGAAGAGCAAGTCACCCTTGCCGGGCACGTTGAACCGGCTGAAGGCATACGCTGCCAGCACGCCGAGCAGCACCGAGAGCACCGTCGAAGCACTGGCGACGATGACCGAGTTCAGAAGGCGCTGGCCGTACTGGCTCGGTCCGGTGATGCGCTGGCCGCGCTCGGCCATGATGCGCTCGGCAAAGTTGAGGTCGGTGCGCTGCTTGTATTCCTCCATCATGCCTGGCGGCAACAGCACGCGCTTGGTGAGTAGGCTGATGAAGCCCTCGATCGTCGGTGTGAAGAACACCTTCGGCGGGATTGCCACGACATCAGGGCGCGACTTGAACGCTGCGGTCACCATCCAAAACACCGGGATCAGGCTGATCGTGGCGTAGAGCACAACGACGGCGATGCGCAGCGCACGTGTGAACTGATAGCGCGCGCCTACTTTGTCCACGCGCGTGGCATAGGTGATCGGAGCGCTGGTTGTTGAAACGGCCATAGCGTTGAACCATCCATCGTCAATCCCGACACAGGCGCATCACGATTGACAATTGACCATGAAATCAATGATTCTCTCCACGGATGCGGTTCAGCGAGCGGACGTACAGGTTGCTGACGGCGATGACGATGACCAAGATGATGTAGGCCAGCGCGCTGGACTCGCCGGTGGTGAAGCGCGTGAAGGCGGCGCGATATAGGTGCACGGCGATCAGCTCGGTCGCATCGCCCGGCCCGCCGCCGGTCAGGCCCATCACCAGGTCGAATGTCTTGAACGCCTCGATCGTGCGAAATAGAATCGCGATCAGCAACAGCGGCGCCACTTGCGGCAGCGTGATGCGCCAGAACTGGAACCATGGGCTGGCGCGATCTATCGCCGCCGCTTCGTACAGGTAATCGGGAATCGCTTTCAGACCGGACAGGCACAAGAGCATGACAAACGGGCTCCACATCCACACATCCACAATGATGATGGCCCACAATGCACGGCTGCCCTCGCCCAACCAGTCCGGGCCAGAATTCGGCACGCTGTAGCCGATCAGGTAGTTGAAGATGCCGAAGGCCGGGTTGTAGATCAGCTTCCAGAACAGGCCGATGACGACCGGCGACATCATGATCGGGATCAGGATGAGCGTGGTAATCAGGCCGCTGCCCTTGAAGCGTTCGCGCAGGAACAGCGCCAGGCCGAAGCCGACGATGGCCTGCAGCGCCACCGTGGTCACGACGTAGCGGCCGGTGAGCGTGAAATACTGCCAGATGCGCGGGTCGCTGAGGAGTTTGTTGTAATTTTGCAGCCCGATCCAGGCCGGCGGGACGTCGGGCTTGATCACCGAGAACTCGGTGAAGCTCAGGTACAAGCTATAGAACAGCGGAAAGATGTTCCACAGCACCAGCAGGATGATGGTCGGCGCAATAAACAGCACCTGAATCTGCACATCGGTGAGTGAGCGCCGGCTGTGGACGCGCGCGGTTTGAGTTCGAGTCAGTTGCATCTCGTGGCGAAGAAACCAGGTTTCTTTGCAGAAACCTGGTTTCTTTCATCAGTCGTGCGTTTCGCAAGCACCGGTTACTTCAGATAGCCGGCCTTCTTGAGGATCTCAGTGTGCTCGCGCGCGATGTTGTCGAGCGCTGCTTTGGCCGTGCCTTGGCCCTCGACGATGTACTTGCTCAGCTCGCGCTGCGAGACGACCAGCAGATCGCCGAACTCGGGGATGTTCCAGAAGTCCTTGACGAAGTTCATCGTCTCGGCGAACGCCGGGTTGTAGGGCGTGGCCTGTTTGAACGTGTCGGAGTTCAACACTTCGATGTTGCAGGTGTAGCCGCCGAGGGCCGCCCACTTCTCCTGCACCGGCTTGCTGGCGAACCACTCGATGAAGTCCTTCGCTGCCTGTTGGCGCTCCGGGCTGATGTAGGCGTTCACGCTGATGCCTTGGCCACCCAGCGAGGCGTACTGCGCGCCGCCGGGGCCGGGCGGCGTAGCAAAGAAGCCCACCTTGTCATAGTAATTCGGGTTGGTCTGCGGGTTGACCAGCGCCGGGAAGAAGGCGAAGTAGTTGGTGATCATCGCGACCTGGCCGCTGATGAAGGCATCGTTCATTTCCTGGAAGAAGGCGTTGCTCAAACCCGGCGGCATGAACTTGGTGTATAGCTCGCGATAGAGTTCGAGCGCCTTCGCAGCATCCTCGGTGTTCAGTACACCCTCGACTTCGAACTTGTCGTTCTTCCAGTCCGCGCCGAAGTTGAAGATGAAGTTCTGCGCGCCCATCGTGATCGCGTCGTAATCCTTCTGCGTGTATACCGCGATGCCGTACAGGTTCTTCTCTGGGCGGGTGAAGAACTCGGCGATATCGCGCAACTGTAGCAAGTCCTTCGGCACGTCGAGGTCGTAGCCATACTTGGCTTTGAACGCTTCCTTCTCCGCCGGATCCTCGAACAAGTCTTTGCGATAGGCCCAACCCAGCGCATCGCCCTCGGTCGGGAAGGCCCAGTACTTACCATTGTAGGTGCCATAGTAGAGCAGCGTGGCCGGCGTGACGGTCTTGTCCAGGCCCTTCTCCTTCATGAAGTCGGTGAGGTCGAGATAGTGCCCCTGCGTCGCCGCCTGGCCGAGCCACTGGCTATCGCCGACAACCATGTCGTAGCCGGTACCCTTGGCTGCCCACTCCGCCGTGACCTTGTTGTAGTAGGTGCCCCACGGCTCTTGCACGACGTTGACTTTGATGCCTCGCGCCTTCTCGTAATCGTTGGCCAGCTCTTGCAGATAGTTAGCCGGATCCCATTCCGCCCACCAGATGGTGAGTTCTGTGACCCCGCCGGCCGGAGCTGCCGTTGCCTGTCCGGCAGGTGCCGCGGGCGCTGCGGGAGCCGCCGGCGCCGCAGGCGCCGCACAGCCAGCGGCCAAAGCCGCTGCCAATCCAAGTGTGAGTAACCCTAACTTCTTGGTCATATCTTGTCTCCTTTTAGTGCATGGAACAAGCGGGGCTGGCCCTAGCGGGCCTTATAAAGAACATTTTTAGCACATCAGGCGGAATTGGCAAGTTCACCGCTCGAGCTGGGCGAAGATCGGTTTGAGCGCCGGATAGAGCTCACGAAAATGAGCATAGGCCTCGTCGTACCGGCGCAGCACGGCCGGGTCATCGCTGGGCGACGTGCGCGAAGTCACGCGGATCACGGCATCGCACGCCTCGCGGGTATCGCGCCATAGGCCAATGCCCACGCCGGCCAGCAGCGCCACGCCGAACGCCCCACCTTCCGTCGAATTGACCAGCGTGATGTCGGCCTGGAAGATGTCGGCCAGCATTTGCCGCCAGATTGCGCTGCGCGCCCCGCCGCCGGCAGCGCGCACCTCGTTCACGTGCAGCCCCAGCTCGCGCATTAGCTCGATGGAGTCGCGCAGGCCGAAGCTGATGCCCTCGACCACTGCGCGGGCGAGATGCGCCTGGGTGTGGCGCAGCGTCAGGCCGACGAACGCCCCGCGCGCCAGCGGGTCGCGGTGGGGGGTGCGTTCACCTGTGAGATAGGGCAAAAAAATCAACCCTTCTGCGCCGATCGGGACCTCGGCAGCGCTCTGCAGCAACAGGTCATAGGGGTCGGCTGGGCTGGGTTGTCGCGTGACCAATTGCGGATGGCCGAGTGCGATCACGTCGCGATGCCAGCGCAGGCTGCCGCCGGCGGAGAGCATCACGCCCATGAAGAACCAGGTCTCCGGCACGGCGTGGCAAAACACCTCCACCGCGGTGTCGCGGACAGGAGGGTACCGCTCAACCGAAGCGAACACCACGCCCGAGGTGCCCAGCGTGACGTTAACGATGCCCTCACGCACCGAGCCTAGCCCGACGGCGGCGGCTGGTTGGTCGCCGCTGCCGCCGACGATGGGCGTGCCGGCAGCCAAGCCGGTCTCACGCGCAGCCGTCTCGCTCACCTGTGCCGTCGGCTCGTGCGACTCCAGGCACAACGGCAGCCACTCGCGCGGAATGTCCAACAAAGCTAACATCTCATCCGACCAGCGGCGATGGCGCACGTCCAACAGCCCGGTGCCGGTGGCGTCGCCAACTTCGGTGGCGAATTCGCCGCTGAGCTTGTAGCGGATGTAGTCTTTGGGCAACAGCACGTGCGCCACGCGCGCGTAGACATCCGGCTCGTGCTCGCGCACCCAGAGCAGCTTCGGCGCGGTGTAACTGGTCGCAGGGAGATTGGCGACGAGTTCGCGGGTGCGCATCGGGCCTCCGGCGCGATGCACGATCTCGTCGCATTGCGCCGCGGTGCGCTGATCGTTCCACAAGATGGCCGGCCGCAGCACATTGCCCGCGCGGTCAAGCAGGGTCAGCCCGTGCATCTGGCCGCTCAAGCCAATGCCGCGCACATCGTGCCCCGAAGCGCCGGCCTGTGCGAGCACCTGGCGAATTGCTTCGCTCGTTCCGCGCCACCAGTCGGCGGGGTCTTGTTCACTCCACAGCGGTCGGGGGGTATGAAGTGGATATTCCACCGTCGCGCTGGCCAGCGTCTCGCCGTTTTCGGTGATGAGCAACGCTTTAACGGCAGTTGTGCCGAGGTCAATGCCAAGCAGTGTCATGGTGTGTCACTCCCTGAGCGGGGATTCTAGCCCCGCTTTAACTTGGGCGAGACGCAAAAACAAGAGCGCGCCAGGTTACAGCGGGCAGGCGTTGTGTGCGCACCTTTGGGAGGCGCAACCGTGATTGCGCAACCGCCGGTTTCGGCGCCCCATCGCGCTCACAACAGCAACCCGGGCCGCTCCAGCCCGCGCTGCAAGTCGCTCAGAAAGCGACCGACCTGCGCGCCGTCCACGATGCGATGATCTGCGCTCACGGTCAGCGTGGCGACCGGCGCGACGACCGGGCGATCCTGCTCGTCCACGATCATGCGCTTGCCGGCGCGCCCAACGGCCAGGATGGCCGCCTGGGGGGGATTGACGATCGCCGTGAAGCGATCCACGGCGAACATGCCCAAGTTGGACAGCGTGAACGTGCCGCCCTGCACGTCGGCCAGTTGCAACTGTCCGGCGCGCCCACGCGCCGTCAGCTCGTTCAGTCGCGCGGCGATCTCGATCAGGCTCAGTCGGTCGGCGTGATGGATCACCGGCACGATCAGCCCCTCGTCGAGCGCGACTGCGACGCCGATGTTCACATCGCCCCACTCGACGATGGACTCGTTCTCGAAGCCGGCGTTCAACGCGGGGTTGCGCTGCAACGCCCAGGCGCACACCTTCACCAGCAGCGCCGTCAGAGTGAGCCTGGGCTGACCTTCCGTCTGGGTGGCTCGCCAGTCCTCGACCACAGCCAGCGCGCGGGACATGTTCACGTCGGCGCTGAGGTTGAACTGTGGCGCTTCGCGCGTGCTCTGGCTCATGCGCTGCGCAATGGTGCGGCGCATGCCGGCCAAGGGGACGACGCGGCGCACCGTAGGCGTTGCATTGCGCGCCGGCGCGGGTTGGTTTGTCACCGCTGCGGAGATGCCGGTTTCGCGCTGGGTCGTGGTCGCGCGCGCCACGTCTGATGATTGGATGCGCCCACCCGGTCCGCTGCCGTGCAATTCGGCTAGGTTTACGCCGCGCTCCCGTGCTAGCCGACGTGCCGCCGGTGAAGCGGCAACTCTGTTGGCAGGCGTCGTTTGCATGTTGCGCTGGGCGATAAATGACTCAACATCGTGCCGTGTGATTTGGCCGTCGCGCCCGCTGCCGGTCACCTGACCCAGATCAATGCCGTGCTCGGCAGCCAGCCTTTGGGCGATGGGAGTGGCGCGTGGCGTGGTAGCCGCAGGCGTCACCGGGGGAGAGGCCGGCGATGGCGTGTTGACCTCGCCCGGCACGGCGATGTAGGCAATGGGTTGGCCGATCGGCACGATCGCACCGGCCTCAGCCAGGATAGATTCGAGGATGCCATCGGCCGGCGATTCCACCTCCATGGTGATTTTGTCGGTCTCCACCTCCAACACGGCCTCGCCTTTGGTCACCGGCTCGCCGACCTGTTTCAGCCAGCGGGCGACGGTCCCGCTTTCCTGGGCCATCTCGAACTTGGGCATGATGATGGGCGTGGGCATGGTGATCCTCCGGCGGGGTCAGACTTGGAGGCGCGCCAGCTTGCGGGCGTGCTCGACGATGTGCTCCGTCTGTGGCGTGGCGGCGCGCTCCATGGTGCGGTTGTAGGGCATGGGGGTATCAGCGCCGCCCAGGCGGATGATGGGTGCTTCCAAGTAGGCGAAGGCTTCGCTCTGCGCTACGGCTGCGGCGATCTCGGCGCCATAGCCACCCAACAGCGGCGCTTCATGCGCAATCAACACGCGCCCGGTTTTCTTGACGGATTGCACGATGGTGTGCAGGTCGTATGGCTTGAGCGTGCGCAGGTCAATCACCTCGCAGTCAATGCCTTCGCCGGCCAATTGCTCGGCAGCCTCCAGGGCGCGATGGACGGTCATGCCGGCGCTAACCAGGGTGAGGTGACGCCCGACGCGCCGGACGGCGGCTTTGCCGATAGGCACAAGGTAAGGTCGTTCGGGCACCGGCCCTTTGATCCGATAAGCCAGCTTGGGTTCCACGAAGATGATTGGGTTTTGGTCAGCGATGGACGCCAGCAACAGCCCCTTCATGTCGTAAGGGGTGCTGGGGATCACTACCTTGAGGCCGGGCACGTTGACGAACCATGACTCCAGGCTCTCGCTGTGTTGAGCGGCGGCGCCGGTGCCGCCGCCGGCAGGCAAGCGGATCACCATCTGGCAGATCGTGCGCCCGCCGAACATGTAACGCACCTTGGCCGCTTGCAACACGATCTGCTCCATCGCCAGGGTGACGAAATCCTGGAACTGAAATTCGGCGATGGGGATCAGGCCGGTCATGCCGGCGCCGAAGGAAACACCGGCAATAGCGTTCTCGCTGATGGGCGTGTCGCGCACGCGATCCGGCCCGAAACGGTCGTAGAGGCCGAGCGTGACGCCGAATGCCCCGCCGTACTTGCCGATGTCCTCGCCGATCAGTACCACGTTCGGCGCGGCTTCCATCGCCTGCGCCATGGCCTCGCGCAGGGCTTCGCTGCCGGTCAATTCCCGTGTGCCAGGCGGCGGCTCGCTGCCGGCGTGTTGGGCGAAAGTGCGCGTGAACCAGGTGGGCAGTGGACGGTCGTTGAAAGGTGAGGGCGCTTGCAGTGTCAGACCGCGTAGCGCGTGGTCCATGCGGTTGGCCGGCTCTTCGTAATACACCTCATCCAATAACGCCGCGGGGTCAGGCTCGGGCGAAGCATCGGCGAAGGCCACCGCCTCCTCGATGGCGCGCAGGGCTTCCTGGCGGACGGCATCAGCCTGCTCGCGTCCCAGCAACCCGTTCTCGATCAGCCATGCCTCGAAGCGCGCGATGGGATCGCGTTCCTGCCATTCCTTGACCTCTTGCTTCGTACGATATACCTGCTTGTCGCTGCGCGAGTGGCCCTTGTAGCGATAGGTGAGCACCTCGACGAGCGACGGCCCCTGGCCGGCGCGGGCACGATCTACCGCGCGCTTCGCCTCGGCGTAGACCGCCAGCACATCCATGCCGTCCACGCGCACGCCGGGCATGGCATACGCAGCCGCGCGGTCGGCCACGCGCACCGGAATCGCCTCGCGCGCGGGCATGCTCATGGCATACTGGTTGTTCTCGCACACGAACACCACCGGCAGCTTCCAAATCGAAGCCAGGTTGAGCGTCTCGTGGAAGTTGCCGTTGTTCGCCGCGCCGTCGCCGAAGAAACACATCACCACGCGACCGGTCTTGAGGAGATGCGTGCTGAGCGCCGCGCCCACCGCGCTGCCCATGCCGCCGGAGACAATGCCGTTGGCGCCCAAGTTGCCCAGCTCGACATCGGCCATGTGCATGCTGCCACCCAGCCCACGGCACACGCCGGTGCGCTTGGCCAGCAGTTCGGCCATCATTTCGCGCACGTCCTGACCTTTGGCAATCGCATGGCCATGGCCGCGGTGGGTGCTGGTGATCTGGTCGCGCGGCTCTAGGGCGGCGATACAGCCCACCGCCGCGGCCTCTTCGCCGATATACAGGTGCATCGTGCCATGCACCTTGCCGGCAAAGTATTGCTGTTCAGCAGCTTCCTCAAAAGCGCGGATGAGGTGCATCTGCCGCAGCATGTCCAACAGTTTCTCGCGCGGCAGGTCCGTTGTGGGTGTCTCGAGATGAGTGGTGTGTGCCATAGGAACTCAACGAGGGGGTAAATTTTGCGCGCCCAAGCTAGGAGGCATCGGCGCAGCTCAGGGCGGCCGCGGCGGTGGGCGCATCGGTCACCAAGGCGTTGATCAGTCTACTGCGCAGCGCGCCTAGGATGGGCAGCGTCTTGGGTTCGCCACATGCCACCCCCAGGCGCACAGGGAGGCGCATCAGCGTTGCGGCGTTTACACTCATCACGCGTCGGGTGATCGGTAGATCGAGGATGCGGCCCTGAACGTCGAAGGGGATGGCGCATACGTCACCCACGGCACCAGCGCGTCGTTGCATCTCCAGCGCCTGGCGCGGCTTGAGGAAGCCGGCGCGCACAAGCGCTGAATGTTCCGGTTGTACCGAACCGATCCCGACCAGGGCGAGTTGTGCCCGGCGGACGTAGGCGAACACCTCGCGGATGCGCTTGTCGCGCATCAAGCCATCCCGGGTTTGTTCGTCGCTGGTGAGCAACGGGGCGGGCAGGGTAGCGTAGGTGGCGCTGAAGGCGCGCGCAATCCGTCGCACCAGATCGGCGCCGTCAAGCTCAGGCAGCCGTGTGCCCAGCGAGCCGATCATCTGCACCACATGCACCCGTCGCCGCGGAAGGGGACGCAGGGCGTCGGTCACGGCGAGCAGGGCATTGCCCCATGACACGCCCACCGTCATGTCATCTTGAACAAGCTCAGCCAGGAGGTGAGCGGCCATAGCGCCAATGCGGCGCAATGCTTCTGATTCGGTCAAGCCGGCAGGCGTGTCTATCACGCATACGTGCTTCAGCGTAAAGTGCGCGCGTAGCGCCTGTTCCAGGGCAGCGGCGCGGCGCAAGGGGTGATGGACGCGAATTTCCACCAGCCCGCGCATTTGCGCTTCGGTGAGCAGCCGCGAGATCATCGAGCGCGAGTAGTTGGTTTGCGCGGCGATCTCTGCCTGGTTTAGGCCACGGATGAAATACATCTCGGCGATGTGGGCGAGCATCTCAAGCCGCTCATCGTTGATAGAGGGCAACGTGGCCATGGTGTCCGCCTGCTAGGCTCAGCATACCGAACAAGGAAAGGGTTTGTCAAGCAAATGTGAGAAAAGTTCACAGATGTGAAAACAAGCTGTTGTCGGACCACTTCCCGCAATTTGGGCGGCCGGCTCTATACTTCCTTCCATGCACATCACGGATGTCACTGCGGTTTGGTTGCATTGCCCGATCCCGCCTGAACAACAGCACCTCTCTGATTTCGGACGCATCGCCTCGTTTGACGCTGTGTTGGTGACGGTGACGACAAGCACCGGCCTGGTCGGCTACGGCGAGGCCAAAGCCGGCGTGGGCAGCGCGGCGGTGTGCGCTTCGCTCGTCACGTGCGTTCGCGAAGAGCTGCGCCCACTGCTCATCGGCCAGGACCCGCGCCAGATCAACCGGCTATGGGAGCGCATGTACAACGGGGTGCGCGATCACTACGCGCTGACGCGCGGACGGGCCTTCCCCATCCTCGGCCGGCGTGGGCTGACCATCGCCGCCATGAGCGGCGTGGACATGGCCCTGTGGGACTTGGGCGGGAAGTTGTTGGAGTGTCCGGTGGTTCAATTGCTCGGCGGCACATGCCGCGACGCGATGCCGGCCTATGCCAGCGGCGGCTGGGCGGATGTGGACGGCATCGGTCAACAGTTGCTCGGCTACGTGAATCAGGGCTTCCGCGCGGTGAAGATGCGCGTGGGCGTGATGGACGGCGACGTGGACACCAGCGTCGCGCGGGTGCGGGCCGCGCGTCAGGCGCTCGGCCCCAAGATCAAGCTGATGGCCGACGCGCACGGCACGTATAGCGTGCCGGAAGCAAAACGCTTTTGCGACGGTGTAGCCGATTGCGATTTGTTTTGGTTTGAGGAGCCGGTGAACGCCGACGACCGCGACGGCGCCGCCGAAGTGCGCGCGCATGCGCAGATGCCCATCGCCGCCGGCGAGAGCGAGTTCACCCGCTTCGACTTCCGCGATCTGATCCAGCGCCGCGCCGTGGACGTGCTACAACCGGACCTGGCCATCTGCGGCGGCATCACCGAAGGCCGGCGCATCGCCGCGCTGGCCGAAGCACACCAACTCGCGCTCGCGCCGCACCTGTGGGGATCGGCGCTATCGTTCGCCGCCGGGTTGCACTTGGCATTTGCCAGCCCGAGCGCCATCATTCTTGAATATTCGCTCGGCGCGAATCCGCTCTTGCGCGAGCTGCCGGAAGAACAGATCGAGGTTCACGACGGCATGATCGCTGCACCGGTTCGCCCCGGCCTGGGTGTGACACCGCGCCAAGCGTTCGTAGAGCGATATGCAGTGAAGGCGTAATGGAGATTGGAGATTGGAGATTGGAGATTGGAGATTGCGTTTTACGTCTTACGCATTACAACTGAAAGACCAAAAACTCATGACACGATACCTGACACGCACCACCCGACAGGAGTGATATGAAAGTCGAACAAATCCATCATGTGACGGTCATCGTGGACGACCTGGAGAAGGCCTGCGCCTTCTACGAAGAGGTGCTCGGGCTGGAGCCGGTCAACATGGTGCCGCTCGACTTCCCGGCGCAGTTCTACAAAATCGGCGAACGCCAGCAGTTGCATGTGACCGAATGGGACGACGTGCATTCCTTCCGCGGCCACGTATGCCTGCAGGTGGATGAGTTCATGCCGATCTTCCGCAAAGCGAAAGCACTCGGGGTCATTGATACCGGCCCCTGGGGTAAGACGCGCATGTTACCCGACGGCGCGATGCAGATGTTCCTGCGCGATCCCGCCGGCAACCTGATCGAGATCTCGTGCAAGCCGGGCACGCCGGTGGACGCCGACGTGTTCGCCGATCCGCAGGTCGAGCCGGAGCGCGGCGTGTTCGTCAGCGGGCGCAATGACCCGCGCGGTCGCCGACGCGCCAAGACGTTCGCCGAGGCAGAAGAGGTGAATGCGAACTAGGCGGTCGCCGGCCGTTGATGCACAGGCATGTCCATCCTACTCCTGGAGACGCTCCACCCCGATGCCGAGGCGCTGCTGGCGCAACATGACCGGGTGATCCTGGCCGCCGACGAAGGGCACGCGCTGCAGGTTGCTCAGCAGGATGGGGTGGCAGCCATCCTCACGCGCGGCAAGGGCCGGATCACCCGCGCGCTGATGCGGGCGTGTGGCACGAGCCTGAAAGCCGTCTCGCGCGCCGGCGCCGGCTTGGACACGGTGGACCTCGGCGCGGCGAAGGAGCTGGGCGTCGCCGTGATCTTTGCGCCCGGCTTGAACGCGCAGACCACCGCCGAGCACACCGTCATGCTCATGATGATGGCAGCGCGCAAAGCGGCTTTTCTGGACGCACAGGTCAAGGCCGGCTGCTGGAGCGTGCGCAATGGCTACGAAGGTGTCGAGTTGAACGGCAAAACGCTGGGCGTGATCGGGCTGGGCAGCATCGGCGCGCGCGTGGCGCAAATCGGGCAGGCGTTGGGGATGCAAGTGATCTATTGGAGCCGCCGGACGCGTGACGCGCGCTTCGCCTATCGCGCCTTGGACGATTTGCTGCGCGAAGCCGACGTGATCAGCCTTCACATCGCGCTGAGCGAGGAGACGCAAGGCTTGATCGGGGCGCGGGAGCTGGCGTTGATGAAGCCCGGCGCGATCCTGGTCAACACCGCGCGCGGCGCGTTGATTGACCAACGCGCGCTGACCGAGGCGCTGTGCGTCGGCCGGCTCGGCGCGTTTGCTGCGGATGTGCTGGCGCAGCAACCGCCGTCGCCCGACGACCCGCTGCTGCGCTGTGAACGGGTCACGCTCACGCCACACGTGGCCGGATTGACCGACCGCACCTATCGCGAGGTGTGCCTATTTTGCGCGCGCAATGTGCTGGCCGTGCTGCGGGACGAACCGCCCGATCCACGCAGCCTGTATTCAGGATGAACCGCGTCGCGTCTTGAGTGTTGTCTGCGTTCTGGTGTCGTGTACCAATTGGCGCGTGATGAGCCGCGCAGGGACGCCAGACATCGAGCTCGCGATAACGCCATACGCGATGCGGAAACGCAACAATCTATCAAACCGGAGGATACAAGACCATGCTTATTTCAATGCACAACTGGATGCGGGCGGAGCCCGTGGAACTCACCATTCGCCGGCTGGCCAAGTACGGCTACGATGCCATCGAGATCAGCTACGACAGCGTCGAACTCGCGCCCGGCGCGCCCGGCACGGCTGCCGTGCGCAAGATGCTGAAGGAGACCAAGATCAAGTGCTACGGCTCGATCAGCCTGATGTTCGCGGGCCGCGACTTGATCCACGCCGACCCCGCCGTGCGCGCCAGCTCGGTGGATTACCTGAAGAAATGCGTCACCATGGTGGACGAGCTGGGCGGGCGCGTCATGTCCATCGTGCCCAGCGAGGTCGGCAAGGTGAAGCCCATGGCCTCGCCGGAGGAAGAATGGCAATGGGCCATCGAAGGCTTGAAGGAGGTGTACGCCCACGCCAAAGCACTCGGCGTGAAGATCGCCATCGAGCCGCTCAACCGCTTCGAGACGAACTTCCTCAATCGCCACGATCAGGCATTGCTGCTCGCCAAGGCCGTCGCCCCGGATGTCGGCGTGTGCCTGGACGTGTATCACATGAACCAGGAAGAGGCCGATATGTTCAAGGCCATCGAGAACGCCGGAAAGAAGCTCTACGACCTACACGTGGCCGACAACAACCGCATGGCCTGCGGCATGGGTATGCTGAACTGGCGCAAACTGTTCAAGACGCTGGAGAAGATCGGCTACAAAGGCTCACTCACGGTGGAGTTCGTGCCGCCGATTGACCGCACGCCGGCCAACCCCTACAAGAACGCGCTGGCCGCTGCCGACAAGACACTCACGCCAGAGCAACTCAAGTTCATCGAAGATCACGGCAGCGGTGTGCTCAGCGAAGAGTTCTACTCCTGGTTGGTCGCCGAGTCCATCAAGACGCTGCGCAAGTATATGAAGAAGCAATAGGGCCTTACGCCGGCTCATCGGCACCGCTGCCAGCACAATAGCGGGCGACTTTAACCCGACCTACGACGCAGGACACCGGCGCGCCTCGTTGAGGAAGCGGACGCGCTCCATGCAGGTCAACTGGCGACCGAGCAGCGGGCGCGTCCGCTCGATCCGCACATCCACGCGCAACAAATGCGCGCGCAGCAGGTCGTCGGCGGCGACGGCGGCCTCGACCTCGGCCCAGGCAAGCCCCCTGGCTTAGGGGAAGAGTGGCTGCATCGCTTCGCCGACGCCGCGCACAACTTGGACAGTCCACAGCGGCCCAACGATTTGGTTTTTGGCGATGGGACAGGCAAGACTAAGAAGGGGGAGCGAACCCAGAGGACAGCCCGAAGCGCCCCCGGCGAGATTCGAACTCACAACCTCGGCATTAGAAGTGCCCTGCTCTATCCAATTGAGCTACGGGGGCTAGTTCATAATCGGCCGTACGCCATTATAAACAGTGCGACCGCCAAGCTGAGCAAGGATCTCAGAAGGCTTGCGCCCGATGCGCGCGGCCAGTTCAACCGGCGTCAGCGGCTGATTATCGTTGAGCAAGAAGACGCGGAAGACAGATTCGGCCAAAGGCAAACGGGGGCTGATGAACGTCGCATCGTTGGCGCGCTCGGCGCGAATCATCTGCATTGCGCGCGTCACGCGCCGCACTTCGCCGGTCGCTTCATCCACAAAGTCAAGCGCCTCATCGGTCGGCAAACCAGCCAGCCGTTCCTGTTGCTCAGGCGTCAGACATTTGTAGATCAACACATTGACATCCTGGCCGTTCTTTTCAAACCAGGAATAGTCAATGTGAAACGGCGTGTTTTCGGTTGGTCGCAAAAGCTTCATCGCGTCGCTCGTATGTTTCAACGCTCACCCAGATGCCAGTAGTTGTCTCCCACCGACACATACGCGCCACTTGCCGTCAGTGCGGCAAACACATCGGTGGGCGCGCTGCGCGTGATTGTGTTCACCACCGCGTAAAGCGTCCGGGCGTGAACGTTGCCCTGGGGGCTCAGCTTAGCAATCTCGGGAAAGGCCTCGCGCACCGCTTGCATGGTGTCGCGCCGGCGCTCGGCGCGCAACGCATCCAGCGCGCGCGGATCATCCACGAACACGGACATCAGCTCGTCGACTTCGCATGCTACCGCGCGCTGCGCCGTCTCTAGGCACAGCCGGCCATCGCGCGCGCTGGCCACATGCACCCACTCCCGCTTGGGCCTTCGTCGGCGATAGTCTATCCACACGATGTTTTCGGCGTCGCTGCGCGTCAGTTGGATATAAGCGCCGGCGGGGAGGTCATTGGCCTTGAACCAATCCCCCAGCCCCCAAATGTAGCGCCCTTCGCGCACCAACCAGACGGTCATCTCTTTCTGCGTCACACGGTCTTTGAAGCGCATCGGGATGCGCGGCTTGCGCGATTGGGGCAAAACAGACGCTGCAGCGCGCGACCATCCCAGCGTGCCGGCGCGGCGATGCGGATAGGTTAGGATAAGCGTGGCGCTTTGCGCCGGCGACACCGGGGCCGTTTCGTCGAACTCCAACTCATCGTCCAGCTCATAGGCCAACGCGACCAGCTCAGGACTTAGCGCGACGCGCCCCGACGGTCGTTCGGCGCGCAACACTTCCGGCATCTCTCGCGCCTCCGCCGGCTCCAATCGCCGAAGGAACCAGGCCGGTGTGTCGTTCAAGCTGACTTCGTCGAAGCGCGGATCCGCAGCCAGTGCGTTGTTCAGCGAGACTTCCTGCACGTGTGTGCCCACATCGGGTGGCAACCCCAAATCGCGCAAGATCACGTCCGTCGTCAGCGGGCCACCGTTCGCCATATCGAGCACCGCTTCTGCCAAGTTCAGATGACCGATGTTCACTTCGGTCATCAGGGCGCGCAGGAACCATTCATCACCGATGCGAATGAATTCGCGGTTGCTCTCGAGCGCTTTTTCCAGCACAGCAACCACGTGTTGGCCGTACGCCTCATACAACGCCTCAGGTGATTGAAGCGATGCCGTATCGAATTGCGCCGTCGCGTCTTCATCGTTCAGACGATGCGAGCGATGGTAGTTGGCCGCAAATTCTCGGCGACGTCCATCGTCGAACTGCACGGCGATGACCTCGAATTCACCCAAGTCGGGGTTGTTGCCAGGGCGCACCTCAACCACTTGGCCGGAAGCGAACTTCAGCGCAGGGAAGACTAGCCTGTCCCCAACCGCATAACGCTTCTTCGGTTGGTAGACAGTGTGATCAGACCACTGGCGGCGCAGCGCAGCATTCTCTTGGTTAACGCGATAGCCGATCAGCGCCCGCGCCAAATCAGCAAGGCGCTGAGGCTTGCCGGCCTCGAGGATAAAACCGTAAAGAAAATCGGCATCGTCCGCAGTAATGGTGAGGGCGGACCAGTAATCTGCGGTTTGGGTTGGGCGATGTATCACGCGATCGAGGACCTTCTCCACAAATTAGCGGCGCGATTATACCCGACGCGCAATCACGCATCGCTCGATAGGTTGCGCAGGTCTATCGCCGGCAATGCGCCCAGCACATGCGCTGCGCGCCGCAGCGTCACTTCGCCCCCAGCATGACGGCGCCGATCACCCGTGCATGCGCACGAGCGAGGATATCTTTTGCTTGCTGCGCGCGATCAAGCCGCGTCTTGCCGGCTTCGATGACGAGCAACACGGCATCAACGCGAGAAGCCAGCACAGCGGCATCGCTGACCCGGCCGAACGGCGGCACGTTGAACAAGACCAGGTCGGCCATGGCCGCCAGTCGCTCGATGGCGCAGGTCAAGCGATCCGAGCTAATCAGATCGGCAGGAATAGCCGGCAACGTCCCACTGGTCAACAGGCTGAGGTTGGACAGCGCCGTTGCGCGCAACGGCGGCTCGCCCAGCTCATCCGCGCCGCCTTCGAGCCAATCGGCCAAACCGGTTGTGTTTGGCACACCAAAGGCGAGGTGTAATGCCGGTTCGCGCAGATTGGCATCTACGGCGATGGTGCGCCTTCCGGCTTGCGCTAATGTGACGCTCAGGTTTGCCAGCACCACCGCCGCATCCGGGCCGGAATCCGGTGAGGCGACGAGCAACGTCCGGATAGGCGCATCTAGCATCGCGAAGTACAGATTCGTGCGCAGCGTGCGGTATGCCTCGGCGGCAGGGGATTTCGGTTCGGTGAGCGTAATGAGATTCATAGCGGAATTAATGAGCCGGGATGTCGCCGACGACGGGCAGCGACAGACGGCGTTCGACATCCCTGGGCGCGCGGAGCAGCGCGGACTGTTGCCATTCGAGCAACGCCACGATCCCCGCACCGGCCGCCAGACCCAGGAGCAAGCCCGCTGCAGTATTCACGCCGGTGCGTGGGTAATCCTGCACGTAGCGCGGGTCATCACCCAAGATCGCTTCGACGCGATCTTCGCGCCGCTGCTTGGCGTTGTCGCGGTTGCGAAACTCAACGAACAACTGCGCCCACTCGCGCGCAATGCGATTAGCCGTTTCGCCGTCGTAATCGCGCACTTCGATCTCCACCCCATAGCTGGCAGCATCGTCGGCCATGCGCGTCTGACCGTAGATGTAGGCAGGCGAGTAATCTAACTGCAGGCGCTTGCCGACTTCCGCCGCGTTGCGCTCGGTGCGAATGATGCTAATGTAGGAGGATAGCAACTGCTTGGCGGCCTGGGTTTGGCCGAAATCGGTGCGCGCCGGCTGTATCGTCAGCTTCATGGACGATTTGTAGATGGGCGTCTGCAGCCGGCTGAAGACAAACGCGCCGGCCGCCGCAATCAGCGCCGTCAGCACGACGATCCACCAGCGTCGTTTAACGATTTGAACGTAATCTTGTAGCTCCATCTTTTGCAAGCCAGTTCTAGAACCGCTCAGGGATTTCGCCGATGACGTTCAGACCCATGCGCTCAATTTCGCGGCGCTCCCTGATCACTGGGTCAAAATAATGCCACAATAGAACTAGCGCCATACCGGCGAGCAAGCCGAGCGCGAGGCGCACTGGCAAATCAAAGCGGTCGCGCAGGGGCGCTGCAGTCGGCACAGGGGCGATCGGATCCATCAGCCGCACCGGTGAGGCGCCGGCTCCCTTCAATTGCGGCCAGTAGGCTTCGTAGTTCTCGTCCAGTTCGTCCACCACGGCCTGGGCGATCTGCACCGCCTGCTCAGGATCAGGCCAGGACACGTAGACGACCAGCACGCTGGAGCGATACTCGGAACGAATCGCGCCTGCGAGCGGCGCAGGCAGCGATATGCCGCGGCGCGCTAGCCGTTTGGCGACGTTGTCGGCGAAGGCGCCCTTGCCGATGATCAATGAGAAGCCCTGGGTGACGTATTCCGACGCCAACCAGTTGTAATGGCGGTCGTAGTTGTAGGCCTGTTCGCGCAACGGCTCCGGCGGCAGGCCGACTGCGAAAGACATCGTCACTACGTAGGTCGGCGGCGCCGGCCGCGTCGTCAGCAGGGTGACCGCTGCGATCAGCGCTGCCGGCAAGAGCGCCAACCACCAACGCCGCAACAGGATTCGAGCGTATTCGGCTATCATGAGTTCAAAGCAAATCATCGCGCCGATCCTGGCGCAGCCGCTCTACGATTTGCTTAAGATCGGATACGCGGTCCAGTGAGCATACCAGCAACACATCAGGCGTATCCACGACGACGACGTCCTGGATGCCCATGATGGCGACAAAGCGATCATCGGTGCGCACGAGGGTATTGCGGGTCTCGATCGCCAGAACCTGGTCGCCGAAAAAAGCGTTGCCGTGCGCATCTTTCGGCAGAATGTCCAGCAACGACGCCCAACTGCCGATGTCGCTCCAATCCAGATCTACGGGGATGACGGCGACGCATTCGGCACCTTCCATGATGGCATAGTCGATGGACTTCTTCGGCGCAACATCCCAGGCCGCCCGCAGCGCGTCGTCATAGGCGGGGCTGCCGATCGCTATTCCAAGCTGAGCCAGGGCCGCGGCAAACTCCGGTTGCTGGCGTTGAAACTCGCGCAGACCAATCCGGCACCGCATGATGAACATGCCGCTGTTCCAGAAGTGGCATCCATCGGCTAAATAGGCCTCTGCCACCTCTTGTTTCGGCTTCTCAGTAAAGCGGCGCGCGCGAAAGACGTCGAGGCCGTATCGCGCGCCCAGCGCGTCACCGCGCTCGATGTAACCGAAGCTGGTCGCAGGATACGTCGGCATGATGCCGAGGGTGACGATGTAGTTATCCTGGGCCACCTCATAAGCCGCTTGGAGCGCCCTGTGAAATTCCGCCGTCTTGCCGATATGATGGTCGGCGGTCAGGATTGCGACGGTGGCATCCGGGTCGGCGTGCGCGATGTGTGTGAGCGCCAGACCCACGGCCGGGCCGTTATCCTTTGCGCTGGGCTCAATGATGTAGTTATCATCCGGGATGCCCGGCACTTGCTCCTTGAAGATCGCAGCCATCTGGGCGCTGGTCACGACGTGCACACGCTCCAGCGGGATCAGCGGCTGCAACCGATAGGCAGTCACTTGAAACATCGTCCGTCCTTCGACGAGCGCCAGCGACTGCTTGGGACGATCTTTGCGGCTGAGCGGCCAAAGTCGCGTGCCGCTCCCGCCGGCCATGATCAGTGCGTGGTACATGTCTGGATGGATGATAAACCGGCTGTTGGCATCTGTAGGCGTCTTGCGCACATTCGCGCCCGTCGGCTAATCGTCTCCATCGCCTACCGTTGTATAGGCTGCGGGAGCTTCGTGGACCAGCACATAGCTTGTGCCGGTGGCTTGGCGCACCAGGCCCTTCAGTTCCATGAGCGCCAACGTGGCGGTCACATCAGCAGCGGGCATCGCCAAACTGCGCACAAGCTCATCTACAGATGTCAGCTCATGAGAGAGGCGCGCCACAATCGCTCGTTCCACATCGCTTTCCGGCATCGCCGCCCCGACTTCCACGCGATCCGCCACCATGTTCAGATTCAGCTCCTCCAGAATGCTCTGCGCATCAAGCGCGATATGCGCGCCCTGCTGAATTAAGCGGTTGGTGCCGCGGCTGGTGCGATTGAAAATGTTACCCGGCACCGCGAACACGTCGCGTCCCTGGTCGGCGGCAAACTCCGCAGTGATCAGCGCGCCGCTGTGCTCATCGGCCTCGACCACTACCACGCCCAGGCTCAGCCCGCTGATGATGCGATTGCGCGGCGGGAAGTTCAACGCGTCCGGCGGCGTGCCGAGCGGATAGTCGCTGATCAGGGCGCCGTTCTCGGCGATCTGCTGCGCCAGCTTGCGATGTTCAGGCGGATAAACCACATCCACGCCACAGCCCAGCACGGCGAGCGTGCGGCCGCCTGCCTTCAGCGCTGCTGCATGGGCAACCGCATCAATGCCGCGCGCCATGCCGCTGACGATGGTGATGCTGTTGCGCGCCAATTCGCCGGCCAGCATCTCCGCCACCTCTCGACCATACACCGTCGGACGGCGCGTGCCGACGATGCTCACCGCCCACGCATCCGCCTCGGCCAGTGCGCCCTTCACAAACAACACAGGGGGCGGGTCGGCCACTTCGCGCAGCAACTTAGGATAGCCAGCATCTTCCCAGGTGAGCGCTGTCGCACCGGCGCCTGCTAGGCGTTCGACCTCTTGTTCCGGGACGACGTGCCGGCGCGCCTGCGCCAGCGCTGTGATGGCTCTGACATCGAGGCCGGATGCCGCAAGATCGAATTCGCCGGCAAACCAAGCAGCTTGCAGCGAGCCAAAGTGGGCCTTCAGCTTTCGAATGCGCACCGCACCGATGCCCTTCACTCGGGCGAAGGCCAGGTAATACGGCAGCTCAGCATTCATCCGTCATCACAGGCCCATCGCAACAGGTCAAGCACGTCTGCCATGACGACGCATTCGAACAGCGACGCGATCAGCGCCCCACGCCCAAGCGCACCACGTGGCGCTTATCGCCGTCAACCGCCGCAGTCGCATTGCAGCAGTCCACGACGGCAGGCACGGTGCGCACGACGAAACCATAGTCCACCGCGCGATGGCCGGTGACGATCACAGCGCAGTGCACCCTGTGCAAATTCGATTCGCTGAGTGGCTGAGACAGCAGCTCGACGGGCTTGCGGTAGAAGACGCTGCCGCCGACGTGGAAGCGCGGCACATAGGGATCATGATACGTGACCTTGGCTCCTCGCCGCAGCAACAGCTCAATCACACGCTCGGCCGGAGAGTTACGCGGATCGTCCACGTCGCGCTTAAAGGCCACCCCGAGCACCATCACCGTCGCATCGCACAAGGCGATGTGCACGCGGTCAAGCGCCTGCTCAATCAGGTCGAGGACATGGAACGGCATGCTTTGGTTCATCTCGGCGGCCAGCTCGATGAACCGGGTGTAGAAGTCATATTCGCGCGCCTTCCAGGACAGGTAGTACGGGTCCACACCGATGCAGTGTCCCCCCACCCCCGCGCCCGGTGTAAAGGGCATAAAACCAAAAGGCTTGGTCTTAGCTGCTTCGATCACCTCCCAAATGTCAATGCCCATGCGCTCGCTCAACAGCGCCAATTCGTTGACCAGCGCGATATTGACCGAGCGAAAGATGTTCTCCAACAGCTTTGTCATCTCGGCCACGCGCGGGGAAGATACGCAATGCACCGGTGCCCCCAGCGCGCCTAACACAACGGCCGCGCGCTGCGTGCCCTCCGGCGTCACCCCGCCAACGACCCTCGGCGTGTTTGCCACAGTCCAATCGGTGCGGCCCGGATCAATGCGCTCAGGGCAGAATGCCAGATCAAAGTCCACACCCGCTTTCAGGCCGCTGCGCTCCAGGATGGGCTGGACGATCTCCTGTGTCGTGCCGGGGTAGGTCGTGCTTTGCAGGATGACCAATTGCCCCCGAGACAGGCACGGTTGGATGCCCTCGACCGCGCTGACGACATACGAGAGGTCGGGGGCGCGCATCGCGTCGAAGGGGGTCGGGACGCAAATGAAGATCACGTCACGGTCGCGCAGCGCGTCGTAATTGACCGTGGCCGCGAACGCGCCGGCCTGCACGACCTGCGCCACATCGTCGCTCGGCACATCGGCGATATGGCTGACGCCGGCGTTCAATTGCGCCACCTTGCGCGCGTCTACATCTACGCCAAGGACGTTCCGGCCGGCTTTAGCAAATGCGATCGCCAGCGGCAGACCAACGTAGCCCAGCCCTAGGACTGCGATGCGCTGGTCGGTTCGGTAGGCAACAGCGCGGGTGGGCGCGCGCTGGGCGGCAGGCCCAGACCCGGACTTTCCCAGTCTATCGTTGTCAGCTTCCACGGTCCAAACTCCATGAACCACAACATGTACCCCCCCGCAATCAATAGCGCAACAGCGATGATGAGGCTGGCCCAGAGGTTGGCCATCGAGGCGATGATCGCCACGATGCCCAAGGCGCCACACACCAGATAGAGGATCATCACCGCTTCGCGCGGGCTGAAGCCGTGATTGGCTATGCGATGGGAGGTGTGGTCTTTGCCCGGCGACGTGAGCGGGTTCTTGCCACGTCGCAGCCGAGAAAGCGTCACCAGTGTCATGTCAAAGATCGGCAAGCCCATGAGGATCACCGGCACCATCCATGATACCAGCGGGCTCTGCCCCCAAAAGCGCAGCTTAACGGCGATACACGCCAGCAGAAAGCCGAGGAACATGCTGCCCGAATCGCCCATGAACACGCTCGCCGGATTGAGGTTCCACACCAAAAACCCGATGCACGCGCCCAGCACGGCGGCGCTGAGCAAGCTCACCAGGTACTGCCCATTGATGATGGCCAGCACTAAAAAGAAGGATGAGATGACGGCGCTGACGCCGGCTAGCAGGCCATCCATGTTGTCCAGAAAGTTCATGGCGTTGGTCACGCCGACGATCCAGACCACAGTGAGCAGCGCATCCAGCGCCGGACTGCCGAACAGCGCGACGCGCACATCGAACAGATAGACCATCACTGCAGCGCACAATTGGATGACCAGTTTGATGTAGGCGTTGAGGCTGAAGCGATCATCCACTAATCCCATGAATGACATCAGGGTGGCGGCCACGACGATGGCCGCGAACTGCTGAAATTCCAGCCGGCGGCCCAAGATCAGCGCCACGATCAACACGCTGAGCAGGATGGCCAGCCCGCCCAACTTGGGCACCGGCCGGGCATGAATATCACGCGCGCGGGGATGAGCAACCACGCCGACGCGGGGTGCGAGCCACTTGCTGAGCGGCGTGGCGGCGATCGCAATTGCGAGTGCGCCGAAGAAGAGCAGCACGAGTTCGACCATCTTTTCGTTGACCGCAAGCGGGCCGTCTAAGGCGAGCCAAGTTGTTGGATGAATGTTTCGAGTATTGGCTGCTGGTCTGCCGGCGCCAGCATCAGCGCGCGACGGGCATATTCAACCGCCAGCGTAATCTGGTTCGTGTCTCTGTAGAGCAAAGCGAGATTCCTGAGGGTGTTCCAATCATTCGCGTTGCGGGCCAACAAACTCTGCAGCGCGTTAATCGCCCCAGGCGCGTCGCCCAGGTCCAGCGCAATGCGCGCCAGTTCCTGATACGCCTGGATTAAGCCGGGGTCTACAGCGACTGCCTGAGTCAACTCTTCGCGCGCGCGCTCCAACTGGGCGCGCCATTCGGCCGGGTTCGCCTGCCGATCGAACGCGCGCGCCTTCTCCAGATGCCACGCGGCGCGCAGCAGATAGGTCTGGCCGAATTTCTTATCAAGCGCCAGCGAACGGTCGAGCCGGACTTTTGCTTCCTCTAAATCGCCCAGGCGATAGAGATACAGGCTGGCCCATTCGTTCCACAACTGCGCATTGTTCGGGCTTAGGCGGGTAGCCGTCGCATATTCTCGCGAGGCGTTCTCAAAGCGACGCCGCGCATCGGCCTCCAGCTCGGCGATGCGCGCCGCATCGGCGCTCCCCTGCGCGCGCATGGCATCCAGCTCTGCCCGCGCAATGTCGCCGGATTGCTGCCACATGCGGGCCAGGTTGGCGCTGTGGTCGGTGTTGAACGGGTTGATAACGCGCGCTTCCTCCAGGATGATGCGCGCCGCGGTGAGCAAGTCTTGGCGGCTCAATTTGGCCGAGGGCAAATCGTTCGAGCCATAGGGGCGATTCCAGTTCTGCGGCTCATTCCCGATGATGCGCATGAATGTTGCATCTTCGGGGATAGTTCGGTCAGGCGACTGATTCGGCGTGGCCTTCGCCTTTTCCAACAGCGCCCGACCAAGCCAGAGGTAGTAGAAGTCCTCATTCGGCGCGAGCTGGATCGAACGGCGGTAATGTTCAATGGCCATGTCCCAGCCCTGAACGCCGGTGCCCTGCACCAACTCGCCCGAGCCGCGTTGATCCCATGGGCTAGCTTGCTTGTAGATGATGTCCGCGGCAATCGGCTGTAAATTGCTGTAAGCAACGGCGATCGGCACGGCAATGACGCCGACAAACACTCCGGTCAGGCCGGCGTAGGAGGCGCTCTGCGTCGGCAAAACGGACTCTTCGCCGCGCAACAAGAAGGCGCTGGCGACCATGACTGCGGCGATCAAGAGATAAACGTAGGCCGGGAAGGCGGCTAATTCGTCGGCGATGTTGAGGATGCCGCTGACAGAGTTCTGCTGCGAAGCGGAGAACGCCACTAGGCGACCCGCGATGAATGTGCCGAACGACACCCACACGAACGCTGCAATCGAAGCGAGGAGCGCGCCGGCGGTCGCGGTGTGTTCGTTGTTGCACAGCGCGCCGCTCGACCGCAGCTCAGCCAGGACGACAGCAGCGCCGATGATGAGCGTAATGAGAAACATCGCCAACACGCCGAGGCTGGGTTGACCCTTGACAAAGGTCATCGCGCCGATGAAGACCTGGCCGGCAGTCACGCTGCGCTCAATGTTGTTGGTGAAGTCGAAGGCCATGATGCCCAAGATCAGGCCCAGAAAGGCGCCATAGACGGCGACCGCGGCAAACCATCCCGGCAGTGCAAAGCCACGCCGGACCGGGGCCGCTGCGCGGCGCGCAGCGGCAGCGCGCTGTTGTGCGGCGCGCTGCTGTCGGCGCGTGCCGCCCCCATTCCGACGTCCTCCTCCTACTCCGCCGCCTCCAGGCGAAACTGCTTCCGCCGCGCCAGCTTCGACTTCCGGCTTCCCGCTCTTTGCTTCCGGCGAGTCGCCCTGCAGCCAGCCCATGCCCACCACGACCATCACGCCGATCAAGGCCCAAAAATAGGTCCGGGTCGCTGCGATTGCGATGCCGGTGTGGATCTCCACGAAGTGCGCGATGACGGCGGCGACGATGGCGATGAGCAACAACTGATCGCGCAGCGAAAGCTGAACAAGCAATGATTCGTTATCGCCGCGACGAGCGTTGATAAGCGCGCTGACGAACAGGAATAGGGTCGTGCCGAACACCACGCCGGCGCCTACGCCGATGCCGAACAGCTCCCGACGTCCGAGCGCAATCGCCCCGGCGCCAAACAGCACTGCGCCGGCAATCCACATCGCGATGAACAGCCCAGCTTCAAATCGCGACGCGATCAGCCCAATCCAGCGGAAGCCGTAAAAAAGCACGCTGCCGAAGAGGAACATGTAGGCCAGCAAGCCCAAGAGGCCGGTGATGACCAGCGCATCCCACGTCTCGTTGTGGCTACGATCCGGCGAGGCGTTGCGCGCTTCGAAGTTCGCCAACATCGGCGGGTAGAAGCGGTTGTAGGCAACATACATGGATTCTGGCCCGTAACCGACCAGCGGCCGAATGGCGTTGAAAGCGTCGGGCGTGCCGTCCGGCCCAGTGATTGGGTCGTGCGGTAGGACCAGGTTTGCTGCGCCCTCCCAAATCAACACGCGCACGGCATTGGTGCCCTCTTGCGTCGTAAACACGGTGCTCAAGCGACGCAACAGGGGGAATTGACGCAGCCAGTCATAGTTCGGGTTATTGCGCGTCACGTTGATGAAATACAAGAAGGCCAGCCCAGCAATGCCGAGGCCGATCAACCCTACCGTAAGCTGCAAGCGCGCTTTTCGCCGACGGACGAGCTGGGCCAATAACAGCATGACAAACAGCACGCCGACCAGCCAACCCAGCTGCGGCCCGCGACTGCCCGCCAGAATCAGCACAACAACGGCGTTCAACAGTGCGACGACGATGTAACACGCTGCGCGCACAACATCTGACCATCGAGGCTGGTCGCTCCGCAGGATGGACGCGAAGCTATCGGCGATGCGGAAGACAGTGATGAAGAAGACGATAACCAGATAGGCCGCGATGAAGATCGAGTTGCCCATATTTCCGGCAACGCGCTCCACCGTATCCCCGCCCCAAGGCAGCGGGTCAAGCTGCAAGCGCTGCAGGAGGCCATAGATCGCGATCGGCAGCGAAGTGACGATCATGAGCGTGAGCAGGCGATCAAGTTGCGCGCGCCGACGCATCCCCTGCAGAATCATGAGGAAGATCACGATGTAGGCTAAGGTGGTATAGGTGCCTTGCAGGCGCTGATACGATCCGAGGAGACTGGTGCGCGGCGCAATCGAGAACGCGGTGCTAATCATATAAACCACAACGGTGATCAGCGTCGGCAACACAAGCGGCGTGCGCCAGGTCACGCTGCGATCGCGTCGTGGGTTGCGGAACTCCTCGATCCACTTCACCACCCAAGCCATAGCCATCACCAAGGCGATCGAGCGCAGGGTGGTCAACTTGTCGGGTTCAAACACCCGGCTAGAGTAGATGTTAAAGAACAACGGCACAACAATAATCGCCGCCAACCATCCGGCCTCAATCAGCCGGTCGCACCAGATGCTCAGCCGGCTGGCGAAGGCAACCGGCGCAGCGACTGTGTTCAGCCTATCATCTGTTGTCACCTCAGAGGCTTGCCCCCCCGCAAGTATGTTCGACATGCGATGTCACCTCAGAAACGAAGCAAAGTGATAAACGGCCCCATCACCATAATCAGGGCGGTATAGAACTCTAGCACAGTCATCGGCTTTGGTATTATTTGAGCGCGGCGAGCATCATAGCACGCAGGCTCCCGCATCGCAGCGCCAAGCTAGACACAACTCCTCATGCACTGAGAAAAGACAACATGGCATCCAAAATTGATCCGTCCGCGCGCTATCTAAGAACTCACGAGTGGGCGCGCATCGAGGGCGATGAGATCGTATGCGGCATCAGTGACCATGCGCAATCGGCGATGAACGATTTAGTCTATGTGGAACTGCCGCGCGTCGGCGCAACGTACAAAGCCGGCGAGGCATTCGGCGTGGTGGAATCCGTCAAAGCCGCCTCTGACGTTTATATGCCTGTCAGCGGCACAATTACCGCGGTGAACACCCAGCTCGAAAGCAAGCCGGAGATCATCAACCAAGACCCGTATCAGCGTGGCTGGATGATCCGCATTAAGCCCGACGACATGGCCGAGTTCAACAACCTGCTCGACGCAGACGCTTACGCGCGACTGCTGAACGAGACCGAAAAATAGAACATGCACTACATCCCGCACACCGACGACGAGCGCCGCGAGATGCTCGCGCGCATCGGCGTCGAGCGCATCGAAGACCTGTTCCAGGCGATCCCTGAGAAGTTCCGCTTTCCCCGGCTCGATCTGCCCGAGGCCGTGACTGAGATGGAGGTGATGTGGGAGCTGGGGGCGCTGGCCGACGCGAACGCCGACGTGAACCATCACGCTTGCTTCCTCGGCGCCGGCGCCTACAACCACTACATCCCCAGCCTGGTGGACCACATCATCCGGCGCGGCGAGTTCTTCACCGCCTATACGCCTTATCAGCCGGAAGTCAGCCAGGGCACGCTACAGGCCATCTTCGAGTTCCAAAGCATGATGAGCGCGTTGACCGGCATGGAAATCAGCACGGCCTCCCATTACGACGGCGCGACGGCGTTTGCCGAAGCCGTGTTGATGAGCATGGCCATCACCCAGCGTCGCAAGGTGCTCATCTCGCGCGCCGTTCACCCGCATTACCGCCAGGTGCTCCGAACCTACACCCAGTTTCACCCTAACATCGAGATCATCGAGGGCGACCTGCCAACCCTGACCGACTCGATTGACCTGAACACCGCTTGCGTGTGCATTCAGAATCCGAACTTCTTCGGTCAGTTCGAGCAGGTCACCGGCCTGGCCGACCGCATCCACGCCGCCGGCGCACTATTTGTCGTTGTGACCCATCCGATCTCCCTCGGCTTGTTCAAACCGCCGGCCGAGTATGGCGCAGATGTTGTCACCGGGGAGGGCCAGCCACTCGGCATTCCGCTGAGCTTTGGCGGGCCATATCTCGGCTTCTTCTGCACCCGCCGCGAATTCATGCGCCGCATCCCCGGCCGGATCGTCGGCGAGACGGTAGATCGCGAAGGCCGGCGGGGGTATGTGCTCACGCTCAAGACGCGCGAGCAGGACATTCGCCGGGAGAAAGCCACGAGCAACATTTGCACCAACCAGGGGCTGATGGCGCTGGCCGCCTGCGTCTATATGAGCGCGATGGGCAAGCAAGGCTTGCGCCAAGTCGCGAACCTGTGCTACCAGAAAGCGCACTACGCCGCCGACCAAATCGGCAAGTTGGACGGCTGGCACGTCTGGATGGACAAACCCTTCTTCAACGAGTTCGTCGTGGCCTGCCCCGCGCCGGTGAAGGAGATCAACGACTATCTGCTCGATGAGCATGACATCATCGGCGGCTACGACTTGGGTCAGGACTACCCTGAGCTACAAGATCACATGCTGCTGTGCTGCACCGAGACGAACACGCGCGAGGAGATAGACGCGCTGATAGATGCCATGGCAGCATTGACTTGAGCCTAGACGTATACACCGACTCCCAACTCCCCAGTGCGGAAGTAGGGAGTGGGAAAGTCGGGAGTGGGCTGTAGAACACACGACTATGACGCCTTCATCAAAACTTCGCGCTGCAGTCATCGGCGTGGGCGTGGGTTGGAACCACATCGAGGGCTACCAGACCCACCCGAACTGTGAGCTGGCCGCGATCTGCGACATTAACCCGGCCGTCCTGAAGGAACGCGGCGACCGGTTCAACATCCCGGAGTCGCGCCGCTTCACCGACTATCGCCAGGTATTGAATTCGAGCGAGATAGACGCCATCAGCATCGCCCTGCCCAACTGGCTGCACGAGCCGGTCGCCTTGGAAGCGTTTGCCCACGGCAAGCATGTGCTGTGCGAGAAGCCGCTCGCCGTGTCGGTTGAAGCCGGCCGGCGCATGATCGAGGCCGCGCGCGCTGCGCACAAGACGCTGATGGTGTGTTACAACCATCGCTATCGCCCGGAGATCGTCTGGTTGAAAGGCGAGATCCGCGCCGGCGACTTCGGCCACATCTACGCGGCCAAGGCGGGCTGGCTGCGCGAGGGATGGATCCCGACGCACGGTCAGTGGTTCACACAGAAGGAGCGCGCCGGCGGCGGCGCGTTGATTGACCTGGGCGTGCACGTGCTCGACCTGGCGCTGTGGCTGATGGGCTATCCACGGCCAGTCGCGGTAAGCGGCGCCACGTTTGCCGAGTTCGGCCCGCGCGGGCAGAAGACCAAACCGCGCGATGTCAAGCCAGCCCACTTCGACGTGGACGACATGGGCCTCGGCTTCGTGCGCTTCGCCAACGGCGCCGTGCTGCAGTTCGAGTCGGCATGGGCATCACATCGCGAGCCGCTACAAGACGGCTTTTACGTGAGGCTGTTTGGCAGCGAGGCCGGCGCCAATTTCTACACCGGCGCGCCGAACAACGAGACCGTGGTGATGTATAAACTCGTCAACGATCAGCCGGCAACGATCGTGCCGCGCCTGCCGGTCGGCGTCAGCGGCCATCGCATCGCTGTGCATCACTTCGTGGATTGCGTGCTGAGCGGCGCTGAGCCGGAATCGCCCGGCGAGCACGGCCTGATCGGCCTGCAAATCATAGACGCCATCTATCGCTCATCGCAGGACGGGCGAGAGGTAAGAATTGAGAGTCCAGAGTCCAGAGTCCAGAGTCCAGAATTCCGTGGTGATGACTGACAATCTCTAATCTCCAATCTCCAATCTCCAATCTCCAATCTCCAATCTCTAATCTCTATCTCAGTCCATCAATCGCAAATCCAAAACATGCGCATCGTCTCCCTTTTGCCCAGCGCAACAGAAATTGTATGCCTGCTCGGCCTGCGCGATTCGCTGGTCGGCCGCAGCCACGAGTGCGACTACCCGCCCGAAGTCGCCGATGTGCCGGTGATGACCTACAGCAGCATCGGCGTCACCGGCGACGATGGTACGATCAACCCCGCGCTGACCAGCGCAGAGATAGATGCGCGCGTATCGCAACGCCTGCGCGACGGCCTCAGCCTCTACGGCCTACACACCGATCGGCTCGACGCCGCTAAGCCCGACCTCATCCTGACCCAGGAGTTGTGCGATGTGTGCGCCGTGTCCTACGCCACGGTGCGCGCCGTCGTGCGCGACCTCAGCCACAAGTGGGAAGGCTCGGCGCAAGTCGTCTCGCTGGAGCCAACCGATATCGAGGGGATCTTCCAGACCATCCTCACCGTCGGCGAGCTGACGGGTACAAACGCTGTGGCCAAGGCGCGCGTGCAAGCGTTGCGCGACCGGCTGGAGCGCGTGCGCGAGGCGCTGGCCGGCATCGTCCATCGCCCGACCGTCGCCGCGCTGGAATGGCTCGACCCACCGTTCGCTCCCGGCCACTGGGTGCCGGAGCAGATCGAAATCGCCGGCGGCAATCCAGTGCTCGGCCGCAAAGGCAAGCCCAGCTTCCGCTGCGCTTGGGAGGATGTGGCGCGCACGCAGGCCGAGTGCGTGATCGCCATGCCCTGCGGCTTCGACCTGGCCGGCAGCGTGCGCGAGTTTCAAAACGCTGCTGCGCACGAGATCTGGCGCGACCTACCGGCGACCTACCTGTGGCAGCTCTACGCCGTGGACGCCACGTCATACTTCAGCCGGCCCGGCCCGCGCGTCGTGGACGGCGTGGAAATCCTGGCCGGCCTACTGCATCCCAACCGCTGGCCGGCGCCTGGTCCGGCTCACGCGCTGCGCGTGAACGACTTCATTCCAAGCTGGCATCCGACGCGCTAACGCTTATTCCGCTGCGCTTGCCCTTTCTGGCCGTTCACCTATCATTCCGCATCGGATGAACGACCTGCTTTTGATCACCGGCGCCGACAGCCTCCTGGCGCATCACGCCATCGCAGCCCTGCGCCACACACGACGCATCCGCGCAGTGGACCTACAGCTCGATCGCGCGCTTCCCGAAGGAGTCGAGGGGCGCACCGGCGACCTGCGCGATTTGGCCTTCACGCAGGCCATTTGCGATGGCGTCGCCGACGTGATTCATCTCGCGCCGCTCTACACTCGGCTGGAGCGCGATGAGGCATCGCTCGACCATGCCACGCGCGGCACATTCCAATTGATGGACGCTGCGGCGAAGTCCGGCGCTAGGCGCGTTGTGCTGGGCAGCGCGCTGGCGCTGTTTGCCGATACGCCGGCTCAGTTTCGCGCAGACGAGGGATGGCGGCCGCGCCCTACGCCGCACCTCGACGACCTGTGCGCCTGGTTGGCCGAATTAGGCGTGCGCGAGATGACCCGCTCCACGCGCATCTCAGCCGTCTGCCTGCGCCTCGGTCAGGTGGTGGACGACGCCGCCACCGCCGGCCAACCGTTCGACCCGATGTGGGTACATGCCGACGACGCCGTCGCCGCAATCCAGGCGGCATTAACACACCCCACAGACGGCTGGTTCATCGTCCATGTGCCCTCCGCCGACCCCCGCGCGCGCTTTCAGTTCACGCGGACTCCGGAGGAATTCGCTTTCGCCCCCCGGCGCAACTTCGCCGGACACGCCGCATCGCGCGCCAGCGCGCCGCCCACGCGCCCATCACCGATCTCGCCGCGGCCAGCCATCCGCAAGGTGGCGCTGCTCGGCGCGGGCGGGCCGCTAGCCGCAGCCACAACGCGCGAGCTGGCGCCCGACTACATCCTGCGCCTTGCCGACCTCAAGCCGGTTGAGGAGATTTTGGCAACGGGCCAGCCACAGTCCCCCGGCGCGCCGATGCCGGAAGCCCCTCAGCCTCCCCACACCTGGCGGGTGATGGATATACGCGATCCTGCTCAAGTCATGGCCGCTTGCGAAGGCGTGGATGCGATCATCAACTGCACTGTGCTGCGCAACGATCCGACGGATGCCTTCTTGGTGAACACCATCGGCGCGTACAACGTGATGCGCGCTGCCGTCGCACATGGCATCCCGCGCGTTGTGCACACCGGCCCGTTTATGCTCGGCGCGCACGACCGCACCGGCTACGACTGGGATCACGACATCGTGGACGACGTGCCGCCGCGCCCCGGCAAAGACTGGGTCTACTTGATGAGCAAATACTTCGGCCAGGAGATCTGCCGCATCTTCGCGGAGCACTACGGGCTGGTCGTGCCGACGCTCACCTTCTGCCAGTTCGTTGAACCGACCACGCTCTATGGCTCACGGATTCACCCGTTGACCATTTCGTGGGGAGACGCCGCGCGGGCGATCCGCTGCGCGCTCGAAGTAGGCGAGCTGCCGGCGCCGTTTGAATATTTCCACATCGGCGCCGACCTCCCCCACGGCGTGTTCCGCAACGACAAGGCTAAACGGTTGTTAGGCTGGCGACCGCGCGATACGCTGGAAGCGCACTACGCCGCCGGGCGCAAGATGGCATAACCGCCACAAGTCGGGCTCACTGCCGCAACGATGACCGAGAGGCGCAACAAGCATTATCCAGAGCAACCCGCATCGCCACTCGGCGTGGGCGACTCCGGACGAGGCAGCCGCCTGCGGCTGCACATGTCGCCGGCGCCTCGTCCTTAAACGGCGGACTTTGCCACCCTGGGTCGTGGCTGCGGCGCGCCCATCGTCGCTAGTTGGAAGCCGATGAACAGGAACACCACGCCCAGGAAGATGCCCAGGTATTTCAGCGCCGAGCCGACCTCACTCAGCGCCGGCGTCGTCTCGGCCAATTTGATGATCGCGCCGCCCAGCGCCGGCAGCAACCCTCCCATGGCGATGAAGATATTGCCGATTACCCGATTGGGCAGGATTTGCTTGCGCAGGAAGAGATAGGCCGAATAGACGGCGCCACCCACCAGCAAGATTGTGCCATAGGCGTTCAACACCGGCGGCAAGATGCGCCGCACCGGCGTATCCGGCAAGATGGCGCGATAGCTCTCGGTGAGGAACTTGCCCACGTCGGCCCCCGGTATGAACTTCGACGCATCGAGCGGCAGCGAAAGCATCCACACCAAGCTGACGAACGCGACGATGCCGACGACGATGGAAAGGATGTCGGCGATATACGGCTTTCGCACGAGCAAGTGCAACGTACCCTGCCCCAGCACCGGCGCCACCATCAACGCGCCAGACCAATACCACAGCCGGAAGGCGAGCGCATTCCAGCCAAAGTTCAACCAGGTCTCGGTCAGGCCGCCGATGAAATACAGCCCCAGGCCCAATCCCCACACCAACAGATGCGTCCCGCCGCGCAGGCGGTAACGGTTCAGCACCAGAGCCGCGAAGACGCCGGAAACAACTGCCGTCAAAAAACCGATGATGAAGTTCAAACTCATGGCAACCGAATCCATGCCGCTATCGCAGCGCCGATGCGGCGGCAGCGTAGATCACCAAACCCACGACAGCGATCATCACTACCAGCAAGCCGATGATCGCCGCCGGCACGATAGCGCGGTACTCGAACGTCTGCGGCACGCGCGCCACCGGCGGGCGCTTAGCTGCCGGCGCGCTCGATGGCCGGATCGCGGGCTGGGGCTGTGCAGCAGCGCGCCGCGGGAATCGCCCGGCGACAAGGCCACGACCGAATATCGCGATCAGGAAGAAGCCTATGACCGTGATCGGCGCAAAGCCAAGCATGATCACGAAGCGCTCGTCCGCCGTTGTTGCGCCAAGCGTAAATGGCGCCAGGATGCCCAGCAACACGAACGCCGCGCCGAGGGCGATCCCCCATCCGGCTTTCAGCGGCGTCCGGCGTTTAGCCGACAAGCGAAACCGCGCAACCGTGGCCTCCCCTTTCGTCGCCGGCGATGCAGACAGCCTGGACGCCGGCGCCGCATCCGCAAACGCCGCTTGCCGCCCCTGTCCAGGCAACATCGCCGTGAACAACAACAGTGCGCCCGTCAACCCAAACAGGATGGTCATGATCAACACCTCGCGACGCTGATCGGGCGGGACCACCGCCGGCACCAGCACGGCCAGCGCGAGCAACAATCCACCCATGCCGAGGCTGATCTGCGCGCGATAGCGTTGCATTTGGCCCACGAGCAGCGACGGACTTGAGGCATCGGCACGCGGCGCGCGCGTCGCATCGGCGGTCTCGTTCTGGGAAGCGTTGGCGATGGCAGCGGACGCCGGCGCCTCCGGCAGGGCTTGCGCGGCTAACCCCACGGCGGGCTGCGCCAAGCGGGATGCCGCGTCGCCCGTGGGCGCAATGGTGGAGTCGGTCGGCTGATGCGCTGCAGCCAGCGCGGCGGCAATCACCGCCGATAACTCGGCCGCAGCGCGGCGCGCACGTTCCCCTTCCCCTTGCACCTGCACGTTGACGACCAGCGGTTGATCGTTGACCTCGATGCGAAGTTCTACCTTCAGAACGTCGGGCAGCGGCGACATGCGAAGAATATAGCACCGCCCTGACGCGCGGCGCAGTGTAAGATGATACGGTTCAACGACGCGGAATGACACTGCCGGCCGCCTCGCGGAGGCATTTCTCTGCAGGAACAAGACAGGGGTAGGCGCAGGCTATGTCTGTGCCTACCCCTCGTCAGAAATCCCCCGTTTACCCCTCTGCGCCCACCACGCGCGTGCCGCAGAAGAAGCGGAAAGTCTCGATCGTGCCTTCTTCGGCGAAGCCACTCCAGCCCCAAGCCGGCCGGGGAGCAAACAGGTTTAGACTGAGCATGCTGCTGCCGTTCACCTTCACCCCGCCGGCATGGATGCGCCGCCCCAAGGCCAACCCGCACGCCTCGTCGCGGGTGAACACATAGGCTTCCAGGCCATAGGGCGTACCGTTCGCCAGCCTCAGCGCTTCGTCTTCGGTGGCGAAAGTGTGGACGGTGGCGACCGGCCCAAAGATCTCCTCGGTCGCATCCTCGGCGCGCACACCGGTCACCAGCGTCGGCGCCAGGAAGTGGCCGGAGAGGTCGGGCAGAGGTGTGCTGTGATGGGCCTGCCCACCTCGCTCAATTAGCGCCTGGAGCTGCGCCTCGACCTTCGCCTTGTGCTGCGAGTGAATCAGCGGCCCCATGTCGCTTTCCGGCGAGAGCGAATCGCCCAAGCGGACGCGGCTGAGTCGGTCGAGCGCCCGGGCCAGCAGATCGTTGACGATGCGCTCATGGACAATCAAGCGTCCCAGCGCGCGGCACCACTGGCCATTCAGCGAGATAAGCAGATTCACGACGCCCTGAGCAGCCAAGTCCAAATCGGCGTCTTCCAACACCACCATCGGGTTGTTCCCGCCCAGCTCGAGTTGCGCGGGCTTAAAGTCCTCGGCGCAAGCATGCGCGATCGCTCGACCGCCGGCGACGCCACCGGTGTAGCTCACCGCACGGATGCGTCGGTCCTTGACCAAGGCGCCGCCCACGGCCGGCCCGCCATGCACCACCTGGAATACGCCAGGCGGCAACTTGGCAGCCTGGGCCGCCTCAACGAACACGTCGCAGCCATGCGGCGCCCATTCGCTTGGCTTGAGGATGGTTGGGCATCCGGCGGCAAGCGCATTGGCGACTTTGTGCGCAGCCATCGGCGCAGGCGCGTTCCACGGCACCAACGCCAGCGCCGGCCCCCATGGCAAACGGTGGATCTCGACTGTATGCCCGTTCGGGCCATCCATGAAGCCGGTCGCGCCTGTGGTTTTCATCTGTTCGATGGCCAGCAGCCACGCGCCGGTCGTAATGACACCGAGCATAGTGGTCAGGCGGATCACCGCGCCGGTGGTGAGCGCCTCGAGCTCGGCGATGCGCGCTTTGCGCTTATCCAACTCGGCGCTCATCGCGGCCAGATAACCGGCGCGCTCATCGGCCGGCAAGCGCGCCCAGGTGCCCTGCTCATGCACGCGCCACGCGGCAGCCAGCGCGCGCTCAAGCTGAGCCGCGCTGGTCGCCATCTGCGCTTGCAGGCGTTCGCCGGTGTTGGGATCTTCGAGCCAAGCGCCCAGCGCCACTTCCGGCGCGCTGGTCTGGCCATCAATCAGATCAACCAGAGGTGGAAGTTGTCTCATCGCTTCACGTCCAGTCCATGGTACCCGCTTCCCTCGACGATCATCCGGGCCACTTCCAAGCGCCCGCGCTCGGCGGGAAAGGCCTGCACCAGCCCCATGCTGAGATCGCGCAACGCCCGGGCCACCACGCCGCTGTTGGTGCTGCCGCTGGTGCCGCTCGCTTTGAAGGCGTTGACGGCCACGCGGAAAGCCGCCTCGCACACTTGACCCTTGCACATGCGCCACTGCCTGGCGACTTCGGCTTTCGGCTTGAGCGGCGGTTCGGCGGTCTCCAGCTCCAACTGCCGGCGCAACCATAGGTAGCCGGTCTCGAGGTCCACCGCCATGTGGCCGATCAGTTCCTGGTGCATCGGGCTGGTGGCAATGCTGCGACCGGTATCTTGGAATTTGAAGTCAAGCAACGCCTGGATGGTGTGGTCGTAGCAAGCCTGTGCAACCCCCAGATAGACCGCCGCGATGGCGACTTGGTTGCCCACCCAAGTGCCGCGCGACATCTGCGTAGCGCGGGCAAACGCGCCGGGGATGGTCAACGCCTCATCCGACGGCACGAACACATCCTTGAGGACGATGCCATCGGTGGCGGTGGCGCGCATGCCGATGGGCTGCCACGGCGCGCGCGGCGACACGCCCTCGGCGTCGCGCGGGACGAAGAACAGCGCCAAGCCGTCCACGTCGGCGCTGCCGGCCAACTTTGCCGTGACCAGGTATTCGTCGGCCACGCCGGTGGCGCAACCGAACGACTTGACGCCGTTCAGTCGCCAGCCGCCCGCTACCGGCGTCGCCTCGGTCGAAATGGTGACGTTGGCGCCTTCGGTCTTGCCGCTCTCGCTGGCGAAATTGGCCAGCCACATGCGCCGCTCGCCCATCTTGCGCAGCAGCTTTTCGGCAAACGCGCGCACCACCGGCGCCTCCTCGGTCGTGTACAGGCCGGCTTCGATGGCCTCCAACGGCAGCAGCCCGCGCGAGGCGCTGGTGCAGTGAAAGAAATAGGCCAGCGCGGTCGAGGGGCAGGCCGTGCCCATGGCGAAGGTAGCGGCGCACAGGTCGCGCAGCGTGCCGCCCAACCCGCCGTAACGCTCCGGCACGATCAGGCCGAGCAAGCCGGCGTCGCGAATCGCGCGCAGGTTATCCATTTGGAAGCGCGCGTCGCGGTCGGCCTGCTCGGCATTGGCGCGCAGCACCGGCAACACCTGCTCCACGCGGCGCGCGTGCTCGCGTTCGCGTTCGGTCATGCGCTCGACCAACCGCGCGCCGGTCAAGCGATCCGATGTGTCAGCCATAGGCGGAACGGCTATGCAGTAGCGGCAGTCGAAGCGCGCTGCAACGCGCGCGCGCGGGCCGCCTGGGGAATGCGGCCATCCATAGCGATCAGCGTCGCGACGAGCGCCGCGCTCAAGAACACCTCACCCAGGTTAGCCACCGTGATCGCGCGCGCACCGGCGCCGGCCAAGATGAGCACAGCCAGCGCGCCCGCAAACAGCCAGGGCCAGCGCGCCCGAACCCACACCATCACACCCACCCCCACCAGCACGATCATCGCGGTGAACGACGGCAGGGGCGGGCCTTTCAGCAGCGAGAATTCGTTGGAATAGCGCAGCGTGTCCTGAAAGCGCGCCGGCTCCAGCCGTAGGTTGATCACATCCACATACGCGCTATAGGCCACCAGCGCCGTGGCCAGGATACAAAACGCCGCATGCACCCCCTTGCCCCGCGACCAGCGCAGGTCGGCGCGCCGCGCCACGCCGCAAGCAAAGATGATCAGCAGCGGCGTGAGCAGAGAGTGAAAGATGTAGCGCGGCGTATTGACGGCCTTCAGCGCATCCCCTTCGCCCAGCAAGGCCCCGGCGGCGATGGCGAAGTTGTCATACACCAGCGCGGCGATCACCAAGATGGCAATCAGGCCATACGACGAACGATGGGCCAGCCAATGCCGCGCGCCAACGACGGCCAGCGCAAGTTGCGCCACGCCAAACACGATGTGGATGAGTGTGAACATGCTTTCCTCCTGTTTACATGGGCCGCCGGACATACCGACCAACCGGCTGCCCGACGATCCGACCCTCACTGAACACGTGCTGGCCGCGCACGAAGGTATGCTTCACGCGACCCCGCACCCGAATCCCCTCAAACGGCGTATAACCCTGCGCCGAGAACGAATCGGCGGCGCGAATCGTCCATGCCTCATTCGGGTCGAGCAATGCAATATCCGCGTCGAAGCCCTCGGCGATGTCGCCCTTGCGCGATAGGCCAAAGCGACGCGACGGATTCCAACTCACCAACGCAGCCACGCGGTTCGGCGAGAGGCCGCGCTTCGTGCCCTCGCTGAAGATGCCCGGCAGGAGATATTCCGTGCCGCCGAAACCGGCTTTCGCCTTCCAGACGTCGTCGGGGTCGGCTGGATCCACCTTCATCGCGCGCGGGCAGTTGGCGTGATCGGTCACCAGCCACTCGATGGCGCCGTTCAGCACGTGGGCCCACAGGCACTCGACGTCTTCGCGCGAGCGCAGGGGCGGGTTGACCTTGCCCCACACGCCGCATGGCGCGCAATCGTCTAGGAGCAGATGGCCGGCGGTCGCCTCCAGGCCGAACGTCACCTCGGGATAGCTATCGCGGACGCGCAGCGCGGCCTCCATGGCCTGACGCGACGTGATGTGCAAGATGTTGACCTGGCCCAAGCCGGCAGCGTGGGCCAGGGCGCCCACGATGCCGATGGCGACGGCCTCGCTGTGCGGCGGCCGGGCGGCGCTGTATTGCTGCAGAGGGGGGCGACGCCGCATATCGGCGTCGCGTTGGATGCGGGCCTCATACGCGCGCAGCAGCTCCGGCGTCTCGCAGTGAAAGCTGACCTGGATGTAAGGCGCCCATTGAGGATACGCACGCTGCAACCGCGCCGCCTCGCGACAAATGAAATCAAAATGCGCCAGGTCGTAATGGTCGCCTTCGCCGAGCATGAGCCACTGGGCCTGCGCATCGCTGCGGCCATGTAGGCCATGCAGGCCATAGAACATGAACACCTCGCCGAAGTTGGGCGCGCCGCCCTCGCACAGCATATATTCCATCTCGGCGATCTGCCGCCCCTCGATGGGCGACATGTGATAGCCATAGTCGGTGTAGTAGCGTCCTTCGCTTTGGCGCAGCAGCTCCGGGTAAAACTCGCGCCACGACCCGCGGCGATTCAGGTAGAGGCTGCCGGTGCGCGCATAGGTGATCAACGTGGTCACGCCGCCGCTGACGGCAGCCGCCGATTCGGTGAGCGCGTCCTCGTGGGGCGGGACATAGATGCCGATGTGGGTATGTGCATCAATGGCCCCGGGGAAGGCCAGCAACCCGGTCGCATCGAGGGTCTGCGCAGCCTCTGCAGCCAGGGTCGGCGCTAGCGCGGCGATCCGGCCGTCGGCGATGCCGATGTCCATGGGCCGGATGTCGGTCGCGTTGGGGCGAACCACGCGCGCATTCTTGATGATCAAATCGAGCTGTGCCATGCTGGTTTGCTCCATGCGGCCGTGATCATTCACAACCGCCTATCACGCCCGCGCGTTTCAATTGCGCGATCTCGGCCTCGGTGTATCCCAGCGCGCGCAGCACCTCGGCGCTGTGTTCGCCGACCTTGGGCGGTTGCCGGCGCAGTTCCAACCGGCCACGGCTGAAAGCCAGCGGCAGCGCCGGCAGGTTGCAGCTCACCGCTTCGCCGACCTGCACGCGCCACAGCGCGCCGGCCGCCAACAGATGCGGGTCTTCGAGCAAATCCTCGGGGCGCGCGACCGGCGCGAACGGGATCTCCGCGCGCTCGCAGCCAGCCAGCACCTCGGATGTGCTCATCTGCTTGAACATGGCCGTCAGATCGGCGGTCAAGCGCTCGAAGGCGTGGTAACGCTGGTTGTTGGTAGCCAGCGATTCGTCGGCCAGCAGGTCGGGGCGGTTGAAGACTTCGCAGAAGCGCTGCCAGTGCTTGTCGCTGGTGACGCCGACGAAGACGAGGTCGCCATCGCGCGTCTCGAAGGGCTGGTAGATGGCCCATGAGCGTGGCTTGCCCGGCATGGGTGGGATGGGCTCGCCGAGGAGGGGCTGATACACCATGTGCTGACCGACGAGATAAGCCGCCGACTCGAACAGGCCGCCGCGCACGAGTTGCCCGCGTCCGGTGCGGTCGCGCTCACGCAATGCGGCCAACACCCCTAACGCGCTGAATGCGCCGGCCAGGACATCCACCACCGAGACGCCCGCCCGCAGGGGTTGGCCCACCGGCCCGGTCATGTAGGCGATGCCGCTCTGCATCTGCACCACCTCGTCCAACGCCACGCGCTTCTCGTAGGGGCCGGGCAAGTAGCCCTTGAGCGCGCAGTAAATTAGGCGCGGGTTAAGCTGCGACAGCACCTCGTAGCCCAGCCCCAGGCGGTCCATCGTCCCCGGGGCGTAGTTCTCCAGCAGCACATCGGCTTGCTCGGCCAATTTCAGCACAATCGCCCGGCCGGCGTCGCTCTTCAGGTTCAACGCCAGGCTCTTCTTGTTGCGATTGAACATCGGGAAGTAGCCCACCCCAAAGCCTTTGAGCGCGCGCGTCGGGTCGCCCTCGACCGGCTCGATCTTGAGCACGTCCATGCCGAGGTCGGCCAGGATCAGGCCGCAGGACGGGCCGAGGATGGCATGGCTGAACTCGATGACTTTAAGATCGGCGAAAGATGGGAGAGACATAGTGCGTTTTGGGTCTTCTTTTAAATTTCACGGATCACGTAGTCCCCATGCTGCTTCAGGTAGTTGACCAGACCGCCGGCGCGCAGGATGTCCACCATCACCGCCGGCATGGGCGCGGCGCGGAAGACGCGGCCGGTCGCGCAGTTGATCACTTCTCCGCGTTGCAGCTCGACGCGCACCGTGTGGCCATTGGCGATGTCATGCGCCTCGGCCAGCTCAATCAGCGGCAGGCCGATGTTGATGGCGTTGCGATAGAAGATGCGCGCAAACGAACGGGCAACGACGCAGGCGACGCCGGCTGCCTTGATCGCCGCCGGCGCCTGCTCGCGCGAGGAACCGCAGCCGAAATTGTTGCCGAAAACCAGCACATCGCCAGGGCGCACGCGTCCGGCGAACGTCGGGTCGAGGTCTTCCAAGACGTGTCTGGCCAGTTCGCGCACGTCCAGGGTCTTGGTGTATTTGCCGGGGATGATCCGGTCGGTATCTACGTCGTTCACGTCATAGACGTGGGCCAAGCCGAGTATCACATTCATAGGGTCGGAATTGCGTCAGTCGGCGCCGGAGCCGCCGGCGTCTCCGACATCCGCGGGAGACTGTTTGAGGCGTCGGGAACGACATCGGCGGGTTCGCAGATTTCGCCGGCCAGCACGCTGGCGGCCACTACGGCCGGCGAGGCGAGGTAAATCTGCGCGCGCGGGTTGCCCATGCGCCCCTGAAAGTTGCGGTTGGTCGAGGAGATGACCACCTCGCCGTTGCCCGGCACGCCCTCGTGCGTGCCAACGCACGGGCCGCAGCCGGCGCCGATGAACGTCGCGCCGGCCTCACTCAGCGCAGCGATCGTGCCATCGCGCAGCGCCGCATTGAAGACCGCGCGCGACGCCGGCGCAATCAGCAAACGCACGCCCGGCGCAAGCTTGCGGCCGCGCAGCACAGCCGCGGCCTGTTGGAGATCGTCCAGGCGCGCGTTGGTGCAACTGCCGATGAAGCCGGCGTTGATCTTGACGCCCTTGGCCCGCGCAATCGGCACGACGTTGTCGGGCGAGTGCGGCAGCGCCACGTGCGGCGTCAGGCGCGACACATCGAAGCGCAGCGCGCGCGCGTAGGCCGCGCCGGGGTCGGCGTTGACCGGCGCGAAGTCGTACGGCAAGCGCAAGCCCGCCGGCGCGACGATGCCGGCCTTGGCGCCCATCTCGCTGGTCATGTTCGCCAGCGTCATGCGCTGGCTCAAGCGCAGCGGCTCAATCGCCTCGCCGGTGAACTCGACGCAGTGGTAGTGCGCGCCCTCCAGGCCGACGCGCCCGACCAGGAAGAGCGCCAGGTCTTTGGCGGTCACGCCGAGCGGCCATGCGCCGACCAGCTCGATCCTGATGCTGTGAGGCACCCGGAGCCAGGTCTTGCCGGTGAGCAAGATGCCCGCCAGATCGGTGGAGCCGACGCCGGCGCCGAAAGCATTGAGCGCGCCGCAGGTCGGCGTGTGCGAGTCTGCGCCGAGGAACAGGTCGCCAGGTCGCACATGGCCGCGCTCGACCATGAGTTGATGGCAAATGCCCTCGCCGACATCGTAGAAATGGCAACCTTGGTCGCGCGCGAATTGACGCATCATCGCGTGCAGATTGGCGATGCGCTCATTGGGCGCGGGCGCAGCATGGTCGAGGACGAACGCCACACGACGCGCGTCCCACACGCGCCGCCCGCCCATCTCATGGAAAGCCTGAATGGCCAGCGGGGCGGTCGCGTCGGTCGCCATCGCGCCGTCTACATGCACAATGGCGATCTCGCCGGCGCGCACGCGCTTCCGCGCCGCGCGCGAAAGGATCTTCTCGGCAATCGTCTGTTGGGTCATGGCTCTTGGTCTCACAACATGCGTCCGCGCAGCGAGCGAGACGCGAGCGATGCACGAATCAACACGGCTGACTGACACCGGTGAACAACATGCGGCGCGTGCCGGCAGCCAGGACATGGCTGGGCAGCGGCCGGCCAAGGAACTCCTGCATACGACGCGAGGCCTCGCAGATGATCTCAACATCCACGCCGGTTTCGATGCCCATCTCGTCGCACAGGTTCACCAAGTCCTCGGTGCTGACGTTGCCGGTGGACACCTTAGTCGTCGGGCAACCCCCTAATCCGCCGAGCGACGACTCAAAGGTGGTCACACCGACGTCCATCGCCGCCAGCGCGTTAGCCAACCCCAGGCCGCGCGTATCATGCAGATGTAATGCAAAGGCGCAATCCGGCAGACGCGCGCGCAGCTCGCCCAGCAGTCGGCGGACGGTGCGCGGATTGGCCAAGCCCACCGTGTCGGCAATACAAATGTCGCGCAGGCCCAACGCCGCATACGCCTCGGCCAGGGCGATGACGCGCGCTTCCGGCACTTCGCCCTCAAAGGGGCAACCGAACGCCACGGAGACGGCCGGCTCGACGTGGATGCCGATCGGCGCGCACATCGCAACCACTTCGCGCAGCGCAGCCAGGGATTGGGCCACGCTCATGTTCATGTTCTTTTGGTTGTAGGTCTCGCTGGCACAAACCACGAAGCGCACCGCATCCACGCCGGCAGCGATCGCGCGCTGCGCGCCCTTCACGTTCAGGATCAGCGCGCAGTAGCGCACGCCGGGGCGCCGCCGGATGCGCTGCATCACGGCGTCGCTGTCGGCCATCTGCGGAATGACTTTGGGATTGACGAAGGACGTGGCTTCGATAGCCGGCACACCGGATGACGAGAGCAAATCAATGATCTCCACTTTGAGGTCGGTCGGGATGAACTCCCGCTCCATCTGAAACCCGTCGCGGGGGCCGACTTCCACTAGGGTGACGCGCGTTGGGACGTTCATGGGATTAAAATGGTCGGGGCGTCTCGCCCAGCTCGATGCTCATCCATTTCAGCTCGGTGAAATGCGCGACGGAGTATTTGCCGCCGCTGCGCCCGATGCCGCTCATGCCGTAGCCGCCAATCGGCGCGAGCGCATCGCTCCAAAATGAGTGCGTGCCGACGTGAACCGAACCGGCGCGAATGCGCCGCGCCGCCGTGAGGCCGCGCCGCAGGTCGTTCGTGAGCACGCCGGCGCTCAAGCCGTATGCGCTGTCGTTGGCGAGGGCGATCGCCTCGTCCAGATCGGCAGCGCCGACGACGCTCACCACCGGCCCAAACGTCTCCTCGCACCAGGCCGGGCCAGCGCGTGGCGGCTCGAAGAGCACAGTCGGACGGTAGGTGTTGCCGTGATGGATGCTCCCGCCACACAGCAGCGTCGCGCCGCGCGCCCGGGCGTCTTGCACGTGCGCATGCACCTTTTGAACGGCGCGCGTATGGATCAGCGGGCCGTAGGCCGTGCGCGCGTCGCGTAGGTCGCCCAAGTACAACGTTTCGGCCTTGCGCGCCAATGCCTCGGCGAACGACCGGGCAATGGGTTGCTCGACGATCACGCGCGCGCTGCTCATACAAATCTGGCCGGCGTGATAGAACGCGCCTACGGCGGCGACCTCAGCAGCCTGCGTCACATCCACATCGCGCAGCACAACCAAGGGATTTTTGCCGCCCAGTTCGAGCTGCAGGCGCTTCATGTGCGGCGCTGCCAGCGCGGCGATGCGCGCGCCGACGGCAGTGGAGCCGGTGAAGGCAACGCCGCGCGCGTCGGGGTGTTTCACCAACGGCGCGCCGCATTCTTCGCCATAGCCGGTGATCACGTTGAAGACGCCCGCCGGCAGGCCGGCCTGATGCAACACGCGCGCCAGCGCGATCGCCACCAGCGGCGTCTCCTCGCTGGGCTTGGCGACGACCGTGTTGCCGGCGGCCAGCGGGAAGGCGATCATCTTCACCAGCAGCGCCAACGGCGCGTTGAACGGGGAGATGACGGCCACGACGCCCAGCGGTTCGCGCACCACCAACGACAGACGATGCGGGCGATCGTTGGGGAAGGTGTCGCCGTAGAGGCGGCGCGCTTCGCCGGCCGCGGCGCGCAGCACAGCCGCGCTGTATTGCACTTCGTAACGCGCCTTGGTGATCGTCGAGCCGCTCTCGTCAATCACCAGCTCAAGCAGGCGCGGCGCGGCCGTCTCGACGGCATCGGCGCAGCGCAGCAGGATGCGCTCGCGCTCGCCGGGAGGCAAACCCGCCCAAGCGGCGAACGCCGCGCGCGCGGCCTCAACCGCCGCGTTCACGTCGTCCAAGCCGGCGCGGGCGGCATAGCCCAGCACGTCGCCGCTCTCCGGCGCGACGCTGGGGAATGCCTCGCCCGTCCTCGCGGCGACTTCGCGGCCGCCGATGAACAGCCCGTAGCGACTCATGGGGACTACTGCTCCGTCCAATGCAAGACGCCAAACATGACGTAGGCCAGCCGATTGCTCTGATGCACCATCCACACGTTAGCCAACGTGTAACGCTCATCCAACAGGAACTCGCGCCCCTCAATCCGCAGCGGCGCGCTGGCGAAATGTTGCGAGATGAAAAGCGCGCGCCCGTAAGCCAGCCCGTTGCCGAACACGTCGGGGCCGTGAAAGGTGTGCCGGTTGACCTCGCGGGCGCGATGGAAGGTGTAACGCCGGCTTAGGCCGGTCTCGACCGGCGCTTCGACCTCGACAGTCTGCGCGGCCGTCAGCAGGCTGGTGGGCGCGTATGTGATGCGCACGTGGGCATCGCCGGCGCGCGTCTGATCGGCGCGATAGACGTGCATGTTCCCCTCAAACCTGCCGTGGCGCTTGGCGGGCAGCACATGCGGTTGTGGGCCGTTGACGCGCTCGCGCTCGCAAAATGCGTCTATCTCGGCGCGCGTGGCCGGGTTGGTGTGGTAATCATGCGCCACCCGATACAGCCCGTTGAAGACGTATTTGAGCGTCGGCCCTTCGTAAAGCAACGAGGAATACACCTGCGTCTGCCCATCGTCCAGCACCCAGTTCAGCGTATTCAGGTCGCAGCACCAAAATGGGGAGTAGTAGCGCGAGTTGACCAAGCTGCCATACGGCTGGCCGCTGCCGTAGAAATCCGGCCCCAGGTAAACGCGATCCCGGTCGCCGTCGCTCACGCCGAACTTGAAGCCGTCGGGCGTCGCCAAGCGATGGAAGTCCACCGACGGCAAATCGTGGAAGCGCGTGTGCATGATGTAAGTCGTCGCGCCGGTCGCTGGATCGAAGATGCTTTGGCGATCCACCTTGTTGTAACCCAAATGATTGCCTTCGCGGTCGAACGTGCTCGGATAACCGTGCCATTCACCGCTGATGCGCTTTTGGAACTCGCTGGGCTGAGACATGGGCAGCAATGGTGTCGTCAGGATTCGACTTGTGGGTTGCGCAGCACTTCGATGAGCCGCAGGTTCATCGCTCTGCCGAGCAACCGTTCGATCTGGCTCCATACCGGATCCACTTCGTAGCTGAAGATGGCGCGACGATTTGCGCGGTCACGTTCGGCCAACTGCGCTGGCGTCATGGCGATCGGCGCGCGAATGCCGTTTTCGACCAAGCTAAACCAGTGGCGCAGGTATGCCTCGATGTGCGGCGCGCATTGGGCATAGGCTTCCTCCGTCGCGCGGTAGGCCAACATCCACGGCGACATCAGGGCATACTGCCGCGGCGAGAGGCTGGCCGGCATCAACCCTGCGATTTGCTTCGCCTGCTCGAAGCTTGCCGTCAGCGGCATGAAGACTTCATTCATGTAAGCCAGATTCGCCCCCAAGTCCACGCGGGGGATCAGGTCCAGATGGAAGGCGAAGCTCGGCCCGGCCAGCACGCTATCCAGCGTGAAATGCGGCACGGCGCTCTCCGGCGGCGTGAAGGCGAAGAACATGTGCGAGTCCAGCCCGATAGGCGGCACGGTGATGCCGATGTACACCACCTTGCGCACGCGCTCCGCACCATCGGCGGCGCTCTCCGGCGGCGGGGCGAACAGTCGGCACGCGCCGACCGGCTGCGGCGCCATCAGGCTGGTCAGCGCGATGAACGGATCGCCGATCTCGCGCAAAGCGAACCGCCGGACGATCTTGTCCAGCGTCTCATGGCTTAGTTGTTGGGCGAGTGACATGGGTGTCGGGTGTGCATGGTTGCGCGTTCGTCGGTGTTAGGCGTCGTGCGGCTTGATGGTGGGCGCCTCCTTCATCACCCACGCCGCGGCCAGTTCGGGCACCTCGCGCCGCGCCGGCGAGGGAATGACGACGGCTTTGATGTTGGCGTATTCCGCCTGAATCAGGTGCGCATCTATGCCCCAGCCGCGGGCGATGGCTTCGTCGCACAGGCGGCGGAAGGCACAAAAGAGGAGCGTTTCCGGCGCAGGCTGACCTTCCACCTCAGGGCGCAGCCGCTCCAGTGCCGCCATCACGCGCCGGCGCGCGACTTCAGCGTTGGTCTGACTTGACCGCCGCGCCACCATCCAACGGGTGGTGGTCGTCTCAGGGTTCACCGGAACGTGCGCCATCATCATGTGATCGTCGCCGGCGCGGTAGAGCGTGATGCAGGGCATGTGAAAGGCCACCAAGGCCTCGCAGGATAAGGCGGGCACGCGCCGCCGCGTTAAGCCAAGCCAGCCGCGCACAAGGTAAGGCGGCGGAGTCAACACGGCCGTCAGGCGCGCCCCCCAGGGCGTTTCAGCGGCGTGCAGCGCGCTGAGCTGTGGCGCTTCAGGCGCAAATTCGCCATCCAGCGCCAGCATAGCGATGGGCGGCTGGACTAGGTGAGCGATCACGCGCTCGTAGGGCGCACGCCAGGTGATCGCCCCGCTCAAAATCATCGCCGCGCCGGCATCTTGGAGCGTCGGCATCGGCGGACGCTCGGCGGCGGGGATGTCGCCGAGGAAAGCCCACACCCATCCCATCTGCTCGACCGTCGGATAGGCGTCCACGCGCGCTTTGCGCGGCACAGGGGCACCGGGCGGATTGGCAGGGATGCGCACACAGGCGCCATCGGCGCGAAACTCCCATCCATGATAGGGACACACGATGCGATCCTCCTGCGTCCAGCCGTCGCTCAGCGCACCGCCCCGATGTACGCACAAATCGCTCAGCACATTCGCGCGGCCATCGGGCAAGCGATACAAAACAAACTCTTCCTGAAGCGCCGTCACGCGCATCGGCTTACGGCTGACTTCCTTACTGAAGGCCAGCGGCCACCAAAAGTTCTTGAGCATTTCATCTCACCTCGCTTATTTCGTGCGCCATTCCACGGACGCATCGTTGGATAACGCGCGCAGACGCGCAGACGCAGCAGCATCGCCGCAGGCCGCCGACAGGATGAATGCGCCGATCACCTCGGCCATGCGCGCGCGCATGGCCGACTCATCGCCCTCCGGCGGCCAATCGAGGAAGCTGCGTCCGGCCGTCTCGTCGAGCGGATGTGCCAGGGTGAAATGATTGGCGCCGCGCCAGATCACCAGATGGCGATCGCCGCGCGCGCCGGCGATGCCCTCATCAAACGTGCGGCGCACAGGCGCAACGGGATCACCCGCCTGGCCGTAACGCGCCCCGCTGGCGGCGATCACGCCATCGCGCCCGCCGCCCATCAGCAACAACGGCAGGTCGGACGCGCAGGCCAGCACCGTCCCCGGCGCAAAGCCCAGCATCGTCGCCGCCATGGTGTGGCCGGCGTAGCTGAAGCCGGCGACCACGTGGGGGAAGTAGCGCGGGTTAGCGTTGTGCAGCGCAACCGTGCCGCCGGCCGAATGGCCGCCCAGCACCACGCGATCCAGCGCCAACCCACCCTGCAACGGCCCAGAGCGATCCAGCCGTTCCAACTCGTCCAGCATCGGCGCGATGGCCGGCGCTGTCGGCGCGCTGCCGTAGGTTTGCGGCGTCACCCGCGTCAGGTCTAGCCCGTTGGTCAGGCCGATCACGCCGGGCAGGGTCTCGCCCACCCAGTTGAACAACACGACGACGATGCCTTGCCGCGCCAGCGCGATCGCCAACCAGGCATACGACTCGGCCCCGATGTTGATGCCGTTGAAGAAGATCACCACCGGCATCCGCCCGCGCGCCAGATCGGCCGGGAGGACGCCGGTCATGCGCTCCGCTGCGCCGCCGGTCGGCGCGGCCGGATAGAACACCTTGAGGTGCAAGGTGTCGAACGGCGCCGGCGCGCCTTCAGCTCTGACGGCCGTGTAGAGCGAGCGAATCATCGGCGCAACATTCCTCAAGTGAGCCGGTGGGCGAAGGCGGCGCCCTCGCCCACCCCCTGCCCTGGCCTCCCCCTCAAGCAGCCATGCTTTCCAAACGCGCAGCATCCTGGCGCAACGCCAGCCGATAGGGCGACGGGATTTCGATGTCGTCCTGCGCTTTGCCGCGCGGATACAGCCCCCAGCCTCGGTCGAAGAAGCGCTGCCGGGTCTTGCGGAATGCGATCTGAATCGCATCGCTGCGCACGTGCAATTCGGCGCCCAAGTCATAGGGCAGAATCTCCGGGCGCTGCGCCTCGACCACTTTCTGGTCTTGCTTAAAAATCTTGATCACGCGCTGGTGCATGTTGCCATCGGCCCAACTGCCCTTGAAGAAGGTGCGCAGGCCGATATATTTGCTCACCGTCTTCATATCATCCACCGGCACGTGGGCGTTGTAGATCATCAGGGTGCCCATCGGCAGATGCACTTCCAGGATGGAGATATTCGGCATCCACCAGCCGACGACGGTCCTCACCACCGTATCGCGCTTCTTGCTGGTGTAGATGCGGCTCCACAGACCTTTAGCCGGCGTGGGCTTGAGATGGATCGTCGCCATGGCGCTGGTCTCGGTAGATTCGACTTGGTAATCCTCAATTTCTGGTTCGTCCGGGTTGCCGAACGCGCCGCCGTGCACAAACGGCGTGTGCGCGGCATCCACGCCGTTCTCCAACGCACGAGCGTAATGCACGTTCCACTCGAAGTTGCCATGCACGACCTTGTAAGTGGCGGTGTCCTCGATGTAAGGCAAGTGGGGAATCGGGATGCGTTCAGACTCCGGCAGGTCGCCGAAGAAGACGAAGCACCAGCCGTAGCGGTCCTGCGTCGGATAGGCCAGCGCATACGTTTCGCCCGCCGAACCATCGGATGCGTAGCGCCGGCCGTTTTGGGCGACCAGGTCGTCGCCTTCGACGCGCACCGCGCCCAACGGCCGGCGCGCGGCCATATCCAGGTCGCGCATGATCACCGCTTGACCATTGGTTTGGCGATAGGCCCAGAACGCTTTGCCCATCACGCGCAACGGCTTCGGTTCGCGCGTGATGGCTTCGCTGAATTCGATTGGCCACCAAAAGTTTTTCAGCATGTCACTCTCCCTCCACAACAGCGCTTAGCCGGATCACCGCCACGCGCTGCAAGCGTTCCGCTTCGATCACGCGATGGATGCCCACCAACGTGCGCGTCGCGGCGTCTAACACTTCGAGCATCGAGATATGCGCGCCATCGGCCAGCGCGCCTTCCAACTCGAACGACGGCCCCACCCGCCGGGCCACGGCATCCAGGCCAAACCCGGCGACGCGCAGATCGTCGCCGCAGGCCGTCCACTCCACCGGCCAATCGTCCTCGCGCCAACCGTTCGCGTGATAGCAGCGCGCGAGCGGTTCCTCGCCCAGGCAGTCACCATCGGCATCAAAGCGCGTCCGCGCGCCGCGCCATTCGTGCGCCAACGATTCCGGACGGGCCGCGAGATCGAGCGAGGGATAGCCCGCCGGCTCGTCTATGGGCGTCAGCGCCTGCCCGACGCCGATGATGTGCGCCACGCACGCGCCGGCGCGGAAGAATCGCCCACCGGTCAACTGCCGTCGCGGGGTCACCATCACGGACCACGAAACGAAGTTGTGGCCGAAGCGGGGCCAAACGCCGCGGCCGGTCATCGCGTCGCTGCCCCAGCGCACCGCGGCGCCCACCACGTCCGGCCCCAGATAGCGACGCACCCGGCCTTCGAGCGCGAGATCAAAGACCCATTCGCCGGCGAAGGCCGCCATGGGATGCTGCGCCAACATGGCGTCCGGCCGACAGCGCTGCGTCACGCGGATGCGCGATTCAGCGAGGCGCTCCAGCTCGCGCTGCTGGTAATTCACGCCGACAAGCGCGCCGAGGTCGTCAAAGACATACTCGGTCACCCGCCAGCGGCCCAGAAAAGCGTCGCCCGCCATCGCTCATCCTCCAGGGTTGAACGCGAGCACGCCGAACTCGCTGCCGATGCGCTCCCCGCCGCGATACCAATGCCGCAGCAGCACCTTGCGCGTCCCGTCCAGCGTGACGACTTCGCGGCGCCAGGCGCGCAACTGAACCGGCAGATGATGGAAATAGCCGTGAGAAGCGCGTCCGCCGGCCAGGCCGCAACTGCCGGCGACCTCACCATCAGGCATCGTCCAGGCCTGCCAGCCGTTGGTTTTCAGACAGAACTCACGATGCGCCGGGTCAAAATACCCACCCGTCATCGCGACGCGGCCATCGGCGGAGAATGATTCGCAATAGGCCACCCGGCCGATGAGGCGACGCTGCGCATCCAATGTAACCAGCTCTCCCTGCCAGACGCCTCGGCGATGCAGGAGCATCACCGAACGGCCGGCCGTGGGGTCATCGGCCAGGTCAAGCGACGTGCCGCACACCAGCTCCGGCAATCCCGCCTCGCCGACCACGCGCCGGTTCTGGCCGACCACGACATAGACCAGTTGATCGCCGCGCGACATCAGGGCAAGGGACGCCTGGGTATCGCCGTCGGGCAACACGGCCAGCAGGAAGCGCTGGCTCAGACCCAGCGCCGGCCAGTAGGCATGCGCATCCACCACACCCTCGCACAGCGTCTCGGCATAGCCGACGTTGACCGGCCCCTCGTAAATGCGATGATCGCCGCAATCGCGGATGAAGTAGTGGCCGCTGACTTTGAACGGACCGATGAACGCGACATCAACGCGCGTGCGACAATCGTCCACCCGCTGGACGCGGCGCATATCCATGCCGTTCCCCACGAAGCGGCCGTCGCCGGCGAACACCTCAGCGTTGCCGATCCACTGGCCGAAGAGTGAAAGCGTCATCGGTTCGAGCGTCTCATTTTGCGCTTCCTGCTTCAGTGCGCGATCAATTTCACCGTTTCGCGCTGACATGGCGTCTCGCGCATCACAGCGCCCCAGTCGGTCTCTTCGGCGCGCGGGCTGAGATAGCGCCCCTCGCACCAGAAGGTCATGCCGCTCTCGGCGAACGGAAAGGGCGAGAGCGCGTAGGCGTCGCCGACGGGCGTGATCGTGATGTCTCTGTCTTCATCCGGTCCGGCCGGCACATGCGTCAGCGTCACCGACGACCGCTGGGTCGCATGGGTGGTGTTGAAGTAGAGGGCGAGCATGTCGAAGAACTGCAGCAGCTTGTAGCAACGGAACAGGAAGGCATCGCTCGCCCATTCGGCCGTCTCGGGATTGCTGCGCAGTTGCGCCTTCAGCGACGCTTGGCGCTCCAACTCGCCCTGCAACATGCGCCGCGCGTCCGCTTGGTATTCCGGCGGTATCCGGTTGATGACGATCGTGTCGCTCAGGCCGTATCGGCCGTGATATAGGCCATAGGTGTGCATCGAGGAGAGCAGCCCGCAGAACGGATGGCGACGCTGGTTGAAGTCGGGTGAGCCGGCGCCGGTGCGCAGCAGGTCGGGCATGGGCGTTTGCGTCAGGTGATAAGGCAGACCTGTGCGCGGGTCGTGCTTCGGCGCAGCGTCTACCGCAGCCCACCCCTCGTCGTGATGCGCCGTCACATATGTCATCAGTTCGCGCGGCTGCGGCGCAGCAAACTGCCGATTGCCAAATGCACGCGCAAATTGCCCGCTGAATCGCGCGTGATCGACCTGGGTGATCACGAAGTGCGGCGAACCGGGGGGAGCAGACTGGACGATCATGGCTTGCGTGGACGGACTTTGGCCTAGCCGACTCGGACGAAGTCCTGTATCTGAAAGACGGTTGTCTTGCCGTCGCGCATTTTGTGCGTGATGATCCGACGCGTGTTGGGGTCGAGGAAGTAATGGTTGTTAAAGACGATGGACTGGGTGACGGCGCTGTCAATGATGAAGTTGTAGTTGTAGGGCGTAAGTTCGGTGCCGACGACTTTGATCAGCGCGTTCTCCGCATAGCAGTTCTTGCCCACAACGCGGAAGTCGCTGTCATACACCTGCCGGCCGACGCCGTAGAGGTTCTCAAAATCCTCGTGTAGATGCCATGTGTCCTCGGCTGTCCAGTACACGTCCATGTGTACGGCCGTGGACTCGATGAATACACCGTCTGGGCCGAAGGTCTTGCATAAGCCTTCCCAACGCCCCATAAAGCATTGATAGGGCTTGAGTTGCGGTGTGCCGTAGTCTCGCATAGTCACGTTTAGTTCATGAGCAATTGATTTGGTATTTCATGCGGTCACCGCGATAGCGCGCCCTCAAAAATTCAATCGGCGTGCCGTCGCGCGCCACGATCAGCCGCTCGATGGACAGCATCGGCGTGCCGCGCTTGACGCGCAGCAGCTTGGCCTCTGGCTCGCCAGCCGCGACGGCTTCGATAGAGCGCTCAATGCAGTGATCGCCCATCTGCGGCAGCCGCTTGAGATAGTCGGTCGAGCCGCCCTTGTTCAGCGCGCTGCGGTCAATCGCTTCGGCCAGCACCTCGGGCACATACGAGACTAGGTAACCGATCGGCTCGTCGTTGGCCAAGCGTAAGCGCTGCAAGCAGTACACGCGCGCGTGGCGCGGCAGATGGAGCCGGGCGGCAATCTCAGCCGGCGCAACGATGTGACGTTCGTCAAGCACCTTCCAGCCGGGCATCAGCCCCTGCTCTAGCAAATACTGCCCAATCCCGCGATGACGCAGCGGGTCGTGTTGGAACTTGGGCTGGGCGACGAAGGTGCCTCGCCCACGCTGGCGGGTCAGCCGGCCCTCCATCACCATCTCGGCCAGCGCCTGGCGCACGGTCGTCCGGCTGAGTTTGTAGCTCTGCTGCAGCTCCTGCTCGGTCGGCACACTGTCGCCGGGCTTCCATTCGCCCTTCTCGATCTTCTCCAGCATCTGCTGCTTGAGCTGGTAGTAGAGCGGAACGGGGGAATTGCGATCAATCACCATGCCACTTTGTTGTAATGTCATGACAATACTACAATAGGGCGCCTGCCCTGTCAAGCACTCCGGCGCTGCAGGGTGCATTTCAGTTTTGGGGCAGGAGCGCACTCAAAAAGCGCGCAGATTGACCTCGCCCGCGTGAACATCCGAAGATCACGGACGTCGTCGTGGATTGACAGACCGGCATCTCAGCGAGGGACGACAAGCCGCAGGCCGCTGCGGGCATAATGCGAGGACAGTTATATCCGGGAGGTGTGCCATGAAAGAGACCAGGGCGACGACACAGCGCAA